>DASXZJ010000097.1:0-12647 GCA_036502025.1 Acidimicrobiales bacterium
TAGCCGAGGCGGAGCGCGTGCTCGACCTGGTGGACCAGCTGCAGGTAGGTCGGCACGCCCGAGCCGGGATCGAGCCCGAACTGGATCGGAGACACCGGCTTGCCCTCCGGTGCCCCCGAAGCGTCACCTGACGAGCTAACCTCTTGTACTGTGTTCATGGGGTAACAGTATAGCTCCACCCGGGGGCGGCCACGGCGCGGCGGTGCCCACTGTCACGAATGCGGGGGTGTCGAGGTGATTGTCGGAGCGCACTGCCGACAACTGAGCAAGACAGGTGGGTTACGAGCGTCCGGCACGTACTCCTTGCAATGCTCAGCCAGGGATCCAAGGACGGAGACCACGGGCGCGCTCATTGGTGTAAGGCACTGCCGTCGAGCAGGATCAAGGAGACGACCCGGCGGTGGACTTTGTGGACGTCACCTGACTCGTCGTTGGGCCGATTCCTTTTGGGCTCTCGAACCGCCATACGTTCGTCATGCCTGGTCAGCCAGGTTTAGGGAGCAGCGAACATGAACGACCGAAAAGCCACCGGTCGGTGGGCCAGAGGGGTCCGACGCCGCTTGACCCCGTTCAGCCGGGCCGAGATTCGAGGTGACAGATGGGCTCTGTGGTTGATGGTTGTCATGGTGCCTTGTTCTTTTTGTGGTTGTCGAGCACCCGATGGGGGGTGCGGCCCCGCATGTAGTCGCCGTGGAGGCGCCGGCGGTGGTTGAAGGTGATCAGCCAGGCGTCGGCCTTCTCCTGGAGCTGGCTGCATGGGTTTATTGATGAGAAACCCTGATTCCCACCAGGACACAATCCCATCTGTTAACATGTTGGAAACAAAGAGAAAAAAGACCACCGCCACCAGCGGTGGAAGGAGGTGAATCGAGTGTTCGATCGAATCCTCTTGGCTTTGGACAACGCCGAGTCCGGCGACACGGCGGTGAGTTTCACCTCCGCCCTAGCGCGCCGACTTGACAGTGAGGTGCGGGTGGTTCACGTCAACGAGCTCCTGGTTGGCGGGCGCGGTTACGCCGCGGAGACTGAGCTCGAGGCCATGAATGTTGTCGACACGGCCACCGCCCGGCTGCGTGGCGCCGGGGTCCCGGCCGACGGAGTCCATTATTTGGCCAACTGCTTCACTATCGACTCCCGGATCGCCGAATCCGCACTGGAGTGGGGCGCCGACGTGATCGTCTTTGGTTCTAAGCGCCGCCGCCTCCTGCCCAGGTTCGGCACGGGTATGCGGGAGCGGGTGACCGTCCTGACCGGCCTGCCCACTCTCACGGCTCCCGCGCCACTCAAGTTCGGACGCAAAGTCAGCCACCGGCTTGAGCTCGCGTCGCGGGTGCCCGAGGAGACGGTCGTCAGCTGACAGGTGGATGCGGCTGAACGGGGCTGGCATCTGTAAGTTCACCCGGGTCGTCAACGCGTCAAAGTGCTCCGCGACCTCGAGCCAGAGCGTCTCTGCGCTCCCGAAGTGGTCGGCCAGCTCGTGCTCGTACTCAGGGATCGCCGCCATTTGAGGATGGTGTATCGACTCCGACCTCGACGTGGAATTGCACGCTGTACACGCATGGCCTGGATAGCCGACTACTCATCCGTTGCCAGGACGGTGGTGTCTGGCGGGAGTTCGATAACTTCGGCCGCGTGCCACTGCAAGCCCTTCAGGGTGGACGGCAAGTGGCCGAAGAGCGGGTCGCCCCCTCCTGCGCGGTCAGTTTCGATGTCGTGCACGCCGATCTCGGTGGTCTTCATCTCTTGCACAGCGCCGCCGAGGGCGGCGGCCAGAAGCTGGTGGCCAAAGGCAGACGCCCAGGAAGGGCCGATCCAGCTCGGTCACCCAGTATTCGATGGCGGCCTTCTCCACGACCAGCCAAAGGTGCTGTTCTTGTTGCCAAACGTGCTGAGGGCCGCCCGTGGCCACCATGAGGTCGAAGGGTTCCAGGTCCGGGATCGGTTGACCGGCGTCGAGTTCGACCGTCGTCAGGCTGAGGCCGGCGTCCTCGAGCAACGGCTTAAGCGTACCCGGGTGCTCGTCGGGGAGATGCTGAAACACGAGCGCGCGGCCGTAGCCGCGGGCGGTCGGCGTGGTGCTCACGGCGATGTTTCGAGGTCGTCTTACACGTCATTGCTCTTCACGCTCCGGATGAGGCCCGGCTCAGCGGCGCTCGCCGTTGTAGATGGTGATGGAAAGGAAGCGGATCGGCGGCTTGATCAGCATGGTCGGTCCGTGGGGGATGTCGGCCTCGAACTGCAGCGTGTCGCCCCGCCCCATCTTGTAACGCTGACGGCCGAAGCCGTACTCCATGACGCCGCTGAGCATGTAGAGGATCTCGATCCCCGAGTGCTGAAAGAGTGGAAAGACCTCTGTCTCGTTGTCCAGCTTGACAAGGAGCGGCTCCACCCTCTTGTACGGCCCGCGCAGGCTGCCCAGCAGCTCATAGGTGTGGCCGGCCCGTGTCCCCTTGCGCACTATTTCGGGACCGCTGCCCGCCTTTACGAAGATCGCATCTCGCTCTTCTGCCAGGCCACGGAAGAGCGCGGTGACCGGCATGTCGAGCGCTCCGGCCAGGCGTTCGAGAGTCGAGAGGCTCGGCGAGGTTTGGGCGTTCTCGATCTTTGAGAGCATCCCTTTGGAGATGCCGGTGCGCTCGGCCAGCTGGCCCACATTGAGTCCGAGGTCGAGGCGGCGCGCCCGCACGTGGTTGGCGATGACCTGGCCTAGCTGGCTGTCGGCCTCCACGGGCCCGGCGTTATCGATGGCCATGTGCTCGCCGGCGCGGCGCACCTTCTTGGCCGTACCGGTGGCCTTGGGGGCAGATGTCGTGCTGGCGCCGCTCCGGGTTGTTCGGGCGCCGCGGCCCGGCGACTGGGTGGGGACGGTCCGGCGAGTGACCACGATTATTCACTCTATATGCCTGGTGAGAGGGTCCCTGAGGGCTCAAGGGCGCTCAACGCATTTGGCCTGCGCCCACGTAGGGGTGCGGGCTGACGAGCAACTCATCCTCGGCGAACCGCTCCCAGCGGAAGTCGCGATGGTCGACGTCGGAGTGGCGACTGGCA
This sequence comes from Acidimicrobiales bacterium, assembly GCA_036502025.1. GTDB lineage: Bacteria > Actinomycetota > Acidimicrobiia > Acidimicrobiales > RAAP-2 > Bog-473. The sequence goes on from DASXZJ010000097.1 coordinate 3,049, forward strand.
CCGGCAGTGATCAGGTCAGCCATGAGATTGCCGACCGACGGCGAGATCTTGTATCCGTGCCCCGAGAAGCCGGCGCAGAACCAGAGCCCGTCGACCGGCGCGGCCGAGATGATCGGGTTGTAGTCGGGGGTGACGTCGTAGCAGCCGGCATAGGAGGAGGCCAGGCTGGCGCCATCAAGGCCGGGAAAGCGGTGGGCGAACTTGGGGATGGCAGACGCCAGCTCGATGTCGTTTACCCGCTCGCGGTAGCGGTCGGGGTCCGCCCACTCGGGGTCGGAGTGATCGGAATTGCCCAAAAGGATCTGGCCCGGGCCCTCGGTGCGCACATACTGGAGCGACACCAGGTCGGAGAAGACAGGGAGCGCTCCGGGTGAGCGACCTAGGTCGACGAGGAGGATCTGGGCTCGCTGGGCCCGCACGGGGAGGTCGACGCCGACGCCCGCAGCCAGGGTGGTCGACCAGGGTCCGGCCGCCAGCACGACGTGGGCGGCTCCGATGCGGCTGCCGTCTGCGAGAATGATACCGATGGCGCGGCCGGCGAGCACCTCCACCGAAGCCACCGGCGCGTGCTGGCGCAGGTGGGCACCGCCGCGCTTGGCGGCCATGGCGAAGGCCAGTGCGGTCTGGTGGCCATCGCCGAAGCCGCCGTGGGGCTCGTAGGCGAACTCGGCGAAGTCATTGAGCTGGGCGGCGGGCCACAGGGCGCTTGCCTCCTGGTGGCCCATCAGCGCCACGTGGATGCCAAGGGCCTGCTGCATGGCCACGTTGGCCCGCAGCGCGGCGAGGTTCTCCTGGCCCACGCCAACCAAGTAGCCGGTCTTGGTATAGCCCGACGGCGTCCCGAGGATGTCGGCCGCATGCTCGAGCACGGGCAAGGCGCGCCAGGCCATGGCGGCGAGCGAGGGGATGCCGTAGTGGCAGCGCACGATGCCACTCGACTTGCCGCTGCCGCCCGAGCCCACCGAGTCGCGCTCGAGGACCAGCACGTCGGTCAGCCCGAGTTCGACCAGAGCCCAGGCCGTGCTGAGACCCGCCACGCCGCCACCGATGACCACGACCTCGGCTGTACAGGGAGAACCCATCGCGGTCAGGTGGGCCAGCCTGGGATCCAACCCGTGCCCGCCAAGGGAACCCGCGCCATGGCGGCGGCCTCAAGCGTTAGCGCTGCGAGATCCTCAGGCTCAAGGTGATGCACGCTGGACTTCCCGCAAGCGCGGGCCAGCGCCGTCACCTCCATGGTGAGGGCACGTAAGTAGTTGGCCACCGAGGTGGCGGCGCGGACTGGATCGAGCCGCGCTTCAAGCGCGGCGTCCTGCGTGGTGATGCCGACTGGGCACGAGCCGGTATGGCAGTGGGCGCATGCACCCGGCCGGGCGCCCAGCGCGGCGTAGTCGGCGGAGACATCGACGACGGCGCCGCTCTGGTCGCGGTAGGTGGCGCTGTTGCAACCCAGGGCGAGGAGCGCGGCCACGCCGATGGAGACGGCGTCGGCTCCGAGGGCCAGCGCCTTGGCCACGTCAGCACCCGAGCGGATGCCGCCCGAGACGACTAGCTGGACCTCGTCACGGGCCCCGATCTCGCGCAGGGCCTCGCCGGCCATGCGCACGGCCGGCAGGGTGGGGATGCCGGCATGTTCGATGAAGACGTCCTGGGTGGCCGCGGTGCCGCCCTGCATGCCGTCGACCACGACGACGTCGGCGCCGGCGGCCACGGCCAGCTTCACGTCGTGATCGACCCGGGTGGCGCCGATCTTGACGTAGATCGGGATGGCCCAGTCGGTGGCCTCACGCAGCTCCTCGATCTTGATGCGCAGGTCGTCGGGGCCGACCCAATCGGGGTGTCGGCTGGCTGAGCGTTGGTCGATGCCCGGGGGGAGGGTGCGCATGGACGCCACGCGGTCGTTTACCTTCTGGCCGAGCAGGAGGCCGCCACCGCCAGGCTTGGCCCCCTGGCCGACCACGATCTCGACGGCGTCGGCCTGGCGCAGGTCGGCAGGGTCGAAGCCGTAGCGCGAGGGGAGAACCTGGTACACCAGCTGGGCCGAGGCCTTGCGCTCCTCGGGCGTCATGCCGCCGTCGCCCGTTGTGGTTGAGGTGCCCACTTCGGTGGCGGCCCGGCCCAGGGCCTCCTTGGCGCTGGCCGAGAGGGCGCCGAAGCTCATGCCGGCGATGGTGATCGGGATATCGAGTTGGATCGGCTTGGTGGCATGGCGGGTGCCCAGCGTGGTGGCGGTGTCGCAGCGCTCCCGGTAGCCCTCCAGGGGGTAGCGGCTGACCGAGGCGGTGAGGAAGACCAGGTCGTCGAAGGTGGGGAGCTTGCGCCGGGCGCCCAGGCCGCGGATGGGGTACTGGCCGGTATCGGCCATCTGGTGCACCCGGGCGATGACCTCAGGCGTGAAGGTGTAGTTATCCGGCTGCGTGGTCGGGTTGGGCATCGCTTTCTCAGTAGGCGCTGTGATTGTGGGTGACGAAGTGGTAGAGCTGGCGGCCCGAGGCCACCTTGGTCACCCGCGAGGGATCGATGTGGTCGAAGCCGGTGTCGGTCACCAGTTGCTTGACGATCAGCAGGTCGTCGTCGGACATTTCCTCGACCACGGCGTCGGCGCCCAACGAGGCGATGGAGCCTTGCACGTAAATGACGGCCTCGTAGAGGGAGTCGCCCAGCGCGTGGCCGGCGTCACCACCGATGAGAATGGTGCCGGCCTGGGCCAGGAAGCCGGTCATGGCACCGGCATCACCGGCGATGGCGACGCTGCCACCCTTGAGCGAGATGCCGGCCCGTAATGAGGCATCGCCTTCGATGACGAGGCGTCCACCACGGGCGCTGGCCCCGGCGCTCTGGGACGCGCTTCCCTTGACCCGGATGGTGCCGCCCATGAGGTTTTCGCCCACCGACCAACCCACGAACCCGTGCACGGTGATATCGGGGCCGCTGCCGTCCTTGGTCCCGCAGAGGCCGCCCAGGAAGTAGCCGGCGTTCCCGTCGATGGTGATGGTGACGGGGGCGGCCAGGCCGACGGCCAGGTTGTGGCGACCCCGGGGGGCCACTACGGTGGCGCCGCCACCCGCGGGCAGGGCCCGCAGAGACTGGTTGACCGACCGGGTACCCAGCACGTCGCAGTTCAGCGCGTCCATGTGTAGACCTCTTCGGGGCGGGGCTCGAAGACGACCGCGTTGGCGATGCCGGGGAGCTCGGCTAGCGCCCGGTATTCCGAGGCCACGGCCACGTATCGAGGCGTCTCGGCCACAACAGCCGGCTTGCAGGCGAAGGCATCGCGCACGACCGACATGCCATCTGCGCTGGTGATGACGAGGGTGAAGAAGCCGTCCATCTCCTTCATGACCCAGCGGGTGGCCTCCTCGAGGTCGTCGCCCGCGGCCAGGCGGGTGGCCAGGAAGCGGGCGCCCACCTCTGAGTCGTTGTCCGAGTCGAACTCGATGCCCCCGTCCTCCAGGCGTCGCCGCATGGTGGCGTAGTTGGAGAAGGAGCCGTTGTGCACCACGCACAGGTCGCGGTCAGGCACGAAGGGATGCGAGTGGAGCACGGTGACCGCCGACTCGGTGGCCATGCGTGTGTGGGCGATGGCCATGTAGCCCTCCCAGTGGCGCACGCCGTAGCGGGCGCAGGTGTCGGTGGGCCGCCCGGTGTCCTTGAGTACGTGGAGCTTCCAGCCGGTGCCGAGCACTCGTACTTGGGGCCACTGCTCGGCCAGGCAGCTGTGCACGGCCGCGAGTGAGGCTTCGGGCACATGGAGCTCGACGCCGGCCCCGAAGCGCTGGGCGTCGGCCCCGGTCGGGCACAGGTCGAGTAGGGAGCAGCCGACGGCCACCCAGTCCACCGGGACGTCGGCTCCGAGCGAAACCCGCAGGGTGGGGACGCCGGCGGCCGACGCTTGATCGGCGTCGGCGTAGAGTGCGATGCCAGAGGAATCGGGGCCGCGCTCATCGAGCGCCTCGAGCATGGGCACCAGCAGGGAGCCGAGCCGGGGCTCGAGGGCGCGGTCACGCAGCAGGAGTCCGATGACGCCACACACGGTTCAGCCCGCCGTCACGGCCACGGGGCGCCGGTAGCGCTCGACGTAGGGCGGCACCTCTGCCGCGACGCGGAGCGCGGGGTCCACCACCGGTCGCTCGATCACGGTGGTGAAGGGGATGACGCCGGCCCAGATGTCGAGGTCGTAGTCCTCCTTCTCGTCGAGCGGGAAGCCGGTGCGCACCTTGGCCGAGGACTCATCGAGGGGGAGGCGCAGCAACATGGTGCTGCGCAGCTCCTTCTCGGTCGGGGGTCGGGCGTCGCGGCTGCGCCCCGGGATGATGTGGTCGACCATAAGGTCGAGGCCGTGGCGTTTCTCGTGGGGGTCCTTGACCTCCGAGGCGCGGCCGAGGATGACCACCGAGCGGTAGTTGATATCAGTGTTGTAGGTGGAGCGGGCCACCACCAGGCCGTCCACGAAGGTCACCGTCATGCAGATGTCGACCTCGGGCGCCTTGGCGCCACGGAAGAGCCGGCTGGCCGCCGAACCGTGCAGGAAGACGGTGTCGCCGTCGCGCCCGTAGGCCAAGGGGATCACCACGGGGAAGCCCTTGTCGGTGCAGAGACCCACGTGGCAGACGAAGCCCTCATCGAGGATGGCGTCGATGGTCTCGCGGTCATAGGCCGCACGGTGGGAGTAGCGGTGCAGGGTGCTGCGCTCAGAGGCCGGCTCGCTCATTGCGCTCTCCTTCGTCGGGCTCTTGGTTGCGGCGGATAGGTACTGCCTGAGAGTTCATTATGACCTGCGAGCGTTGCCTGTCAAGAAACACTGTGAAGGAATAGGCAACTGGGTTCCTAAGCAGGAACCCAGTTGCACTCAGTCCCGTTTGCGCCAAGTTGTTAATCGTCTCGTAACCATTCGGGGTTTCTCATGGGGCAACATGGTTGACACAACAGGTGTAACAGCGCACAGCGGAGGTGATCGTCCTGACGACCACACTGGAACGAGAAGCCGCCTCGATCACGAATGCGGAGGAGCTGACCGAGGCGACACGGCGAGACGACGTGGAGTTCCTCTTCGCCATGTTCGTGGACATGCACGGAAAGCCGTGCGCGAAGATGGTGCCGGTCTCAGCCATCGAGGGACTACTGGCCGACGGGGCCGGGTTCGCCGGATTCGCGGCAGGGCCCATGGGCCAGGTGCCTTCGTCGCCCGACATCCTGGCCATGCCCGACCTGAGTTCCTACATGCCAGCCCCGTGGCAGCCAGGACTCGGGATTATCCAGTGCGACCCCTATGTGCTCGGCAACCCGTGGCCCTTCGCCCCCCGGGTCATCCTGCGGCGCCAGCTCGAGCGACTGGCCGAGGTGGGTTACAAGTTGAAGGTCGGGGCGGAGGCCGAATACTTCCTCCTTCGCCGCACCCCCGACGGCGGCATCACGGTGGCGGACCCTTTGGACGAGGCCAAGGCTCCGTGTTACGACGCGCGGGCGCTCACCCGGATGTACGACCACCTCACAACGGTGTCGCGTCACCTGAACACCCTCGGCTGGGCCAACTACGCCAACGACCACGAGGACGCCAACGGGCAGTTCGAGCAGAATTTCCGCTACTCCGACGCGCTGACCACGGCCGACCGGGTCATCGTCTTCCGCTACATGATCCACACCCTTGCCGCCCAGGCTGGGATGCAGGCCACCTTCATGCCCAAGCCGTTCACCCACCTGACCGGCAACGGGCTACATATGCACCTGAGCCTGTGGGGCGAGGACAACGACGAGCTCTTCGCCGACGCGGAGGACGGGCGCGGCCTGGGTGTCTCGTCCCTCGGGTACTCCTTCATCGGGGGCCTCCTCGAGCACGCCGAGGCGCTAGCCGCGGTGGCCTGCCCCACGGTGAACTCGTACAAGCGGCTGGCGGCACCTGCCCCCAACTCGGGCGCCGCTTGGTCGCCCTCCTACGCCACGTACGGCGGGAACGATCGCACTCACATGCTGCGAGTGCCCGAGCCGGGTCGGGTCGAGGACCGCTGTATCGACGGTTCGGCCAACCCGTATTTGGCTATGAGCGCGCTGATCGCGGCGGGCATGGACGGCATCAGCAAAGACCTCGATCCCGGTGAACCCTGCGACCTCAACCTTTTGTCCCTTTCCCCCCTGGAGGCGGCTGAACGAGGCTTGCGCACGATGCCGATGACTCTTTGGCATGCGCTCGATCACCTCGAGATCGACAAGGCGCTGCGCGACGGGCTTGGAAAGACGCCCGACGGGGACTACCTCGACTACTTCGTGTCGGTGAAGCGAGACGAGGTGCGGGCTTCGCACGCCGAGGTCACCCCCTGGGAGCTCGACCGTTACCTGACCGCTTTCTGATCTTTGCCGAGCGACCTGACTTACAACAATGACCACCCCCTCCGAACCGACGAGGAGACCAAATGAGTGAACGAGGCACCGTGACGAGCTCACCGGAGATCGCCACCTCGCTGAGCCGAGGCACGAACTGGTGGGGTGCGTTCGTGATCGGATTGGCCGGCACCATTCTGGTGACCGGTATCGTTCCATTCGCGGTGTCGTCCATGGGTGCGGCGGCCATTCCCGCCATCGCACTGGTGGTGATCATCGGTCTCATCGTGTGCCTGTGCATGGGTGAGCTGGCCGCACTGCTCCCGCACCGGACGGGAGGCATGCCGTCCTACGCCTACGACAGTTTCGAACCGCTCGGGCATACGACGGCCAAGCACATCGGAGGCGTATCGAGCTGGGGCTACTGGCTCGGGTGGTTTCCCGTGGCCCCCATCAATATGTTGTTGGCGGCCGGCTACATCGCCGTCCTCTTCCACGTGCCCCTCGGCCGCAGCTTCTCGCCGCTCGGCTCGCTTGGCACGCCCGTCTCCATGGGCGTGCTCGTCATCACCTTCGTCGGGTTGATCGGGCTGTACATCGTGTGCTCGTTCGGGATAAAGCTCGGGGCAACATTCGCCACCGTCCTCGGCGTTACGTCGATGGTGCCCCTAACCCTTCTCATCATCCTGCCGGTGTTCAAGCCATCCACCTTCCATTGGTCGAACATCTCGGGCTTCCACTTCGCCAGCCCGGCCAACTCGGGCTTCGTCTTCTTCATGGCTTGGGTCTTCGTCATCTCATGGAACGCCATCGCCATGGAGGCGGCCGCCTGCTACATCGGCGAGTGCCGCGACCCAGCCCGGGACGCCAAAATCGCGCTGACGGCCGAGGGCCTCTACGGCGTTTTCGTCTATATCGGGACCGCGGTCGTCTTCGTAGGGGTACTTGGTGCTTCGCTGAAAACTGCCGACCCGCTCACGCTTTACACAAGCTTCTGCGACCACATCTTCGGAAATGCGGCCTGGGTGAAATATGTCATCGGCATACCGCTCATCTTCGCCCTCCTGCTCTCCGTACTCAACGCCATCATGGGCGTGGCCCGATCGTTGTTCCAGGCCTCTGAAGATCGGCTGCTGCCGAAGTTCTTCGAGCACCAGAACAAGCACCACGTTCCGGATCGGGCCATGGCGTTCAACGTGGTCTGCGCGCTCATGGTCAGCCTCTTCGGCTCGCCGGTGCGCATCTACATCTTCTCGAACGTGGGCTACTTGGTGGCGGTCTGCGCCTCGATGTATGGATACTTCATCATGCGCCAGTTCCGGCCCCAGAAGGTCAGTCCCTTCCGCATGCCAGGGTGGTTCCGCTGGGTGGCGCTGGCTGTGGCGCTCTTCTTGACCTTCGACTACTTCATTGGCGGTTGGAACTCGCCCGACATCGTGGTGGGTCCGGGACAGGGCCACTTCCTCTACATCCTGGGCCTGGTGATCGTGGCGGCGTATGTTCCCCTCTACTGGTGGCGCAAGATGAGCGACAAGCGGCACGGCCTTGCGTCTTCCGACGAGGTGCCACTCGTGGTGGGCTCGCCAGGCGGCGTGGACTTCGGTGGAATGCCCGAGCCGACGGTGGTGCCCGAAGGGACGATTCCCACGTTGTCGACAATGGGGGAGACGGAGTTATGACGATGGCGCCGCCGGCTCGAGAACTCCCGACACGCTCTCCCATCCGCCGGAAGTTCGGGCGTCGTAAGTTCGACAGGCAGCCCGACCAGCACGCGGCCGTGCTCATTGCAGCGAATGGCGTGGCGATTCCGGGGGCGGCCGTCCGGTTGGCGCTGCGATTCGCTGGGGGCCGTCCGGTGGCGGTGGTGACCATCGCCCGCCTCTACGGTTCGAGCCTCGGACTGCAGAACCCGGGCCTGATGCCGAGCCGCAGGGAGATGGCTGTCCAGCGCGAGATCGTCGAAGGGGCCGTAACGTCGCTTGAGAAAGGCGGGGTGGAGGCCTGGGGCCAGATCGCCGTCTCTCGCAAGCCCGCCAAGACGATTGCCGCGGCTGCCGAGGCCCGCTCGGCGGAGCACGTCATCGTCGTGCGCCCGGACCAGCTGGTGCGGTGGCGTCAGGTGGTTGAAGGCGATCTGGTCAACGAAGTGGCCCGCAAACTCGGCTCTGCCGTCGTAGTCGAGGGCGTCAGCCCTTGAGTCGTCCTGCCCATCCATCACATTGAAGGAGAAGCACCAGGTATGTACCTCAGCATGCAGCGGGTCCGGTTCTCGAGCCCCGACGCTTACGACAAGTTCCGCACTGTCTTTAGCGACGTGCGCCACCACCTCATGTCCAAGCCGGGATTCGTCCACCTCACCTGGTGGGAGCATCCGGACGAGCCCGGGTGGTACAACGAGATTTCTTTTTGGACCAGCAAGGAGGCGGTGGACGACTGGCACATGGACACCTACCACAAGCACGCCAAGGAGTGGGCGGCCAACGGCGCCATCATGGAGGACATCATCACGAACTTCGAGTTGAAGGGCACCAGGCTGCTGCGCATCTGTCCCACCTGCGGCACCCTGCAGGACAAGGAGTACGACTTGGCCATGGAGCAGAAGACGCTGTCGGAACCCTGCCCGAAATGCGGGTTCAATTTCCCGGTTGCCAAGGGAACGGACAACAGCACAGCGGTGTTCAAAGACGTGATGCCATAGCTTTCGCAGCCGCCGTTAGCGCGGCGATGGGGATCCGTCCGCAATGGGCAGCGAGTCTTTGACGCCGCCAAAGGCATTTTGAAGGATGGTCAGCACCGTTCTGCTTGATATCGACGGCGTTCTCGCAATCTCCTGGAGAGTTTTGCCCGGGGCAGCCGAGACGCTGAGATGGCTACGGGCCCAGGGGATCGGCTTTGGTCTCGTCACCAACACCTCATCAAAGTCCCGTCGCGAGATCGCAGCCATCTTGACGGCGGGAGGAATAGACGTCGACGTTCGAAAAATATTCACTGCTGTGTCGAGCGCGGCCCACTATCTCACAATGCGATATCCATCTGCCAGATGTCTGGTCATCAACGAGGGATCGCTCGATAACGATCTCACCGGAGTCGATATCGTCGGTCCCGAGTCTCCGAATGTCGTGCTCCTTGGCGGAGCCGGTCCGAGCATCGGCTATAGCGAGTTCGATGCCGTCTTCAAGCTGGCGGCGGCCGGCGTGCCGATTGTCGCCCTGCACCGTAATACGCGCTTTCAGACCGCCGACGGCCCGGCCTTGGACATGGGCGCGTTCATCGTCGGGCTCGAG
>DASXZJ010000098.1:0-17815 GCA_036502025.1 Acidimicrobiales bacterium
GGCGGCGTCGCCTTCTTGATGGACTTGGGCTTGTCCGATAAGGCCGCGGCGCGGATGCTGGCGTTGAGGGCTTCGACCAGGTCGATGACCTTGGCCGGTTTTTCTCCTTCGACGGCCAGGACGATTTCGTGACCCTGCCGCTTCTCCTCGATCAGCTCTTCCATCTTCTGGCGGTGGGTGTCGTGGAACTGCTCGGGATCCCATTCGCTCTGCATCGATTCGATGAGGAGCTGGGCCATGGAGAGCTCGCGGTCGGTGACGTCTACCGATTCAGGGAGACTGGGCAGGTCCTTTTGAGGCGAGCGCACTTCGTCGGCGAAGAACATCGTCTCGAGAGCGAGCACGTCGCCCTCGGGGCGGACGGCGACCAGGTACTCCTTGTTCCGCATTACCAGCGTGGCGATGCCGACCTTTTTGGACTCCGCCATGGCATGGCGCAGCAGTTCGTAGGGCTTGTCAGACCCATTGCCTTCCGGCGCCAGGTAGTAGGTGGTCCGGTAGAAGATCGGATCGATTTCGTCCAGGTCGACGAAATCGGTGATCTCGATCTGTCGGGACTTCTCCGGCTCGGCCGCCGCCAACTCCTCGTCGGTCAGCATGACGTACTCGCCGCCGCCGAGGTCGTACCCCTTGACGATCTTCTCCGTCGGGACCTCGTCGCCGGTCCGCTCGTTGATCTTCTTGTAGCGGATGCGGTCCGACGTGCCTTCCTCGAACTGATTGAAATGAATGCTCTTGTCCTGCGTGGCCGGATAGAGGCCAACGGGGACGTTGACCAGCCCGAAACCGAGGGCACCCTTCCAGATCGCGCGTGGCATGCCGCAATCTTTACCCAGTTCAGGTGGGGTCCACCACCCTGATACACCCACTGAGCACACTGGGGTCGTGCCTGTGTCGAACTCCGCCGTCGCCGAAATCCCCTTCGCGCCGGCCGTCATCCGGGGTCTGGCCGCGCTGGGACCGATCGAGGTTCGGCGGCCCGATCTAAGCCTTGACCTGGGGTTATCCATCTGGATGCGACGGAGTCGGACGCATCTGGACGACGTCCGGGGCGCGATGATGGCCATTCGGAGAGCGATTTTGCAGGCCGCTGAGATGGATATCCGGACCGAGCCGATCCCGTTGTTCGGACATGGTCCGAAAGTCGACGTGAAGAATTTCGCCTCCTACCTGGGAGAACTGCTTATTCGAGCCGCTGCCCAGGCCGGCTGTGACGTGGCCACCATGGTCGAAAGGTCGATAGTTCGCTTGGCGGCGTAAGGCGGCCGGAAAACGGACCACCGGGGCGGCGGGCGCGTCCGCGGCCCTGTCCTAACCGTGTCGGCACGTTGGACGTGTGGTCGCATGTCCGGAAATCGGGGGCCGCGACTCACCCGGCGCCACGTTGCCGGCCCCTCGCGTTGGCTCGCCGAGGAGGATTTCTGGTGCCGCGTCGGGGGAGGCCGCAAGCGCCCGACAGATCGGTGACGCCCGGACCCGGACCACCTCCGAGTCGCCGGACCACTGAGGGTCGAACACATCTAACCTGAGGGCGATTCGTCGATATTCCAGGAGGAAACGAACATGGGCATTCTTCAGCGGGCGCACGACATCGCACAGGCCAAGGCCAACAAGGCCCTCGATGCCGCCGAGAAACCCGACGAGATGCTCGACCTCTCCTACGAGAAGATGCTCGAGCAGATCACCCAGGTCCGCCGGGCCCTGGTCGACCTCGCCGGCTCCCGCAAGAGCATCGAGCTGCAGGAGCAACAGTTCCAGCACACCATCGATCACCTCCAGGACCAGGCCAAGGCAGCCCTGGGGCAAGGCCGCGAGGACCTGGCCAAGGAGGCGCTCTCCCGCAAGGCGGCGGCCCAGCAGCACATCGACGAGATGGAGCCGCAGCGGACCCAACTCGTCGACGAGGAGGCCAAGCTGACCCGCACGCTCGATGCCCTCCAAAAGCGGGTCAACGACTTCCGCACCGAGAAGGAAACGATGAAGGCGCAGTATACGGCGGCCAAGGCCATCACCTCGGTTGACGAGAGCACGGCCGGTATCTCGAAGTCCTTCAACGATTCGGGTGCCGCACTCCAACGGGCGCAGGACAAGATCGCCACCATGCAGGCTCGGTCTGGGGCTCTCGACGAGCTGCTCGAATCAGGCGTGCTCGAGGACGTGGGCGGTGGCACCGACGACATCCAGAAGGAGCTCGACCAGGTCGGGAAGCAGGCTTCGGTCGACACCGAGTTGGCGGCGCTCAAGGCGGAACTGGGTTCGGGTTCGGAGCCGGCGGCACCCGAGGCCCTGGGGGCTGGTGCCGCCGCCGCTGAGGCGGCGCCCGAGGCAACGCCCGAGACGGCTCCCGAAGGAGCAGCGCCGGCCGGCTGAGCGACGGGCCCTACAACGCAGTGGCGTCGATGAAGCGCACGATGACGTCACCGAGTGCGGGTCCCTGGTCCTCCTGGAGGAAGTGGCCCGCGTTGGCGATGACGCTGTGGGCCTGCCCGGCGGCGCCCGGTACGGCGCGCTGAAGGACCTCGGCCCACCCCCTGGTTGAGGGGTCACCGTCGGAGAATGCGGTGAGGAGCGGCCCGGAAAAATCACCGAGGGCCGCCAACGTCTTCTGATTCCGGCGGGCACACTCGCTGTTGGGAGTGAGGCCCATGAGGAGCGGGAATTGGCGGGCACCGGCGCAGAACGCCTCGGCTGGAAACGGCGCGTCGTAGGCGGCCAGCACCGGCTCGGGCACATCGCTCGTGGTGGCCCCCTGCACGAAGAGGCTGGGGTGGAAGTCCCCGATCTCCTGGGTCAGTCGTTGGTAGTCGAGGAGTGCCGGCTCAATCACCAGATGGCCGTCTGTGGCGGTGTGACAAGCCCAGGTGAGCGCGCCGGCCAGGGAGGCGTCGGCGGTATGGAGCACCGTGTTGGCCGCGACCACCCGGGCGAAGCTCTCCGGCCGGGCCGCCAGCGCGCCGAGGCCGATGGGGCCACCCCAGTCCTGGACCACCACGGTGATGTCGGTCAGTTCGAGGGCATCGAGGAATTCGAGGAGCCAATTGGTGTGGGCCCGTACCGAATAGGCGGCGCGCCCCGTCGGCTTGTCGGAACGACCGAAACCGATCAGGTCGGGCGCCAGGGCGCGCAAGCCGTGCGCCGTGAGCACGGGGATCACCGTCCGGTAGAGGTAGGACCAGGTGGGCTGCCCGTGGAGGAGCACGATCGGCGTCCCGTCGCGCGGGCCGGCATCGACGAAGTGCATCCGCAGGCCGTCGGCCAGCGAGACGTAGTTCGCCTCGAACGGGTACTCGGGGAGGTTGACGAAGCGCTCCTCGGGGGTCCGGACGAAGTCCACGCCCTCATCCTGCCCGTTCAGCGTGCCGACGGTGGCGCCGGAACGGCCGGGCTGATGGACTCACGACGTGGCAGATGGTGAGTCTCGGGTGGTCGTCGTCGGCGGCGGACTTATCGGTGCCGCCCTGGCCTACGAGCTGGTCGGGCGCGGCGCGCCGGTGAGCGTGATTGACGCGGCACATCCGGGGCGGGCCACCGATGCGGGAGCGGGCATTCTCTCCGCCGCCACCATGCTGGTCGACGAGGCCCCGTGGTGGGACCTGGCCAGCTCGTCGGGCGCTCACTACCCGGCCCTGCTGGCGCGCCTGGCCGGCGACGGCGTGGAGACCGGTCCGGCGCAGTACGCATCGTGCGGCCTCCTCTCGGTCGTCCTGCGGAAGCACGAGGACCAGTGGTTCCAGCCGTTCGCCGACCTGGTGCAGCGACGCACACCGGACCTCGTGTCGGAAGTCTCGGCGGGCGAGGCCCGGTCGATGTTTCCTCCGCTCGGTCCGATCCACCGGGTCCTGCACTGTCCGGGGGCGGCGCGGGTCGACGGGCGGGGCATGGCCGAGCTGCTTAGGGAGGCGGCCCGGGCGCGGGGGGTCCAGTTCGTGGCGGGATCGGTCACCGGGGTGGTCGGTGCGGTCGCGGATGGGGCGTCTGGTCCGGCTCGATCGGTGCGGTTCGTCACGGTGGACGGCCAGGCCGATGTGCCCTGCGCGGCACTCGTGGTCGCCGGCGGGGCCTGGAGCGCCGCCGTGGGGGAGTGGCTGGACTTCGCGCTCCCGATCACGCCCACCAAGGGCCAGATCGTCCACCTCGGCGTGCCGGCCGACACCGGTGGCTGGCCCATCGTGCAGCCGCTCCTCTCGCACTACCTGGTGCCGTGGCCCGACGGCCGGGTGGCCTGCGGCGGCACCTTTGAGGCCGACGCGGGGTTCTCCACCACGGTCACGGCCGCCGGGGTGCAGGAACTGCTGCGGGAGGGCCTGGCCGTGGCACCCGGCTTGGCCGGAGCGGAGTACCTGACGACCCGGGTGGGCCTGCGCCCGTCCTCTCTCGACGACCGGCCGATCATCGGGGCGATCCCGGGCTGGGGCAATGTCTGGGCCGCCACCGGTCACGGCGCCAACGGTCTGCTGCTCGGGCCCTACTCGGCCTCCATCGTGGCCGACCTCGTGATGGGTGAGGCCCACCGCGGACGGGACAGCCAACGGTGGAGCGCCTTCGCGCCGTCCCGCTTCACCTGACCCGGCGTCGATTCAGGTGGAGAGCGAGCCCCCGTGGGGCTGGTTCGGGTTGGTGATCCACGCCCGGGCCTCGGCCAGCTTGGCCACCCCCTCAGGGGTGGAGGTGCCACCGATGGCGTCGAGCAGACGCTTGTCGAGGGCGGCCAGGAGTTCTTCGGTGGTTGCCATGTCCAGATGCTGACATGTCGGCCCTAATCGCCGAAAGGGTCACCGGTTGGCTCCGCCACTAGGTTGCGGCCGTGGCGGAGTTCTGGCGGAGGTCGCTCCGTGTCGTGTTGGCGGGTGCCGTCGGGCCCGTGGCGGGTCTCACCCTGGCCACCGCGCCCGCCGGTGCGGTTCCTCCCGCCTACACCGCCCAACTGCTGCACTTCGAGGTACACGTCGGGCCGAACGCGGAGGAGACCTGCGACATCATCGGCGAGCTCTTCACCCCGGCCTCGGCCAGCCCGGCGCAACCGGTGCCGTCGATCCTCACCACCAACGGTTTCGGTGGGTCCTATAAGGATCAGATCGGCCTGGGCGAGAACTTTGCCCAGCTCGGCTATGTCGTCCTGTCCTATTCGGGCCTGGGCTTCGGCGGGTCGGGCTGTGCCATCACGCTGGACGATCCCGACTGGGACGGCCTCGCGGCCAGCCAACTGGTGAGCTTCCTCGGGGGCGAGAACGGCATCGCCTTCACCGATGCCGCCCACGCCCATCCCGTAGCCGGGCTCGGTGACGTGATCCACGACGCCGTCGACCACGCCGGTCACGCCGATCGCTTCGACCCCCGGGTCGGCATGATCGGCGGCTCCTACGGCGGCGAGATCCAGTTCGCCGCGGCGGCGGTCGACCCGCGGGTCGACACGATCGTCCCGATGATCACCTGGAACAACCTGGCCTACTCGCTCGCTCCCAACAACGCCGACGCCAACACCGGGATCGCCTCGTACACCCCGGGGGTGGTGAAGAGCACCTGGGCCCTCCTGTTCAGTGCCGGTGGCATCCTCGACGGTCTCGATGACGCCCGGGCCGATCCGGCGCGCCTGGTGGGCTGCCCGAACTTCGCCGCCTGGGTCTGCCCGGCTCTCGCCATCGGCGGCACGTTGGGTTACCCGTACCCATCCATGTTGGCGGACCTCGAGCACGCCTCGGTCTCCTCCTACATGTCGCGCGTCACCATCCCGACGCTGCTGCTGCAAGGAGAGAACGACACCCTCTTCAACCTGAACGAGGCCGTCGAGAATTACGACGCCCTGCGCGCCCAGGGGACGCCGGTCGACATGATCTGGCAGTCGTGGGGCCACTCGAGCCCCAGCCCGGCGCCCGGGGAGATCGATCTGGATCACGCCGACCCGACCACGCAGTACGAGACCCTGCGGATCGTGCTGTGGTTCGACCGCTACCTCAAAGACGAGTCGGTGCCGACCGGTCCCGGCTTCTCCTACTTCAGGGACTGGGTGGGTTACCGCGGCAACGCCTCGCCGGCCTACGCCTCGGCACCGAGCTATCCCGTCGGAACGTCGGTGCCCTTCTATCTCTCCGCCGATCGCCAGCTGGTCCAATCGCCCGCCGCGCTGACGGTGGGGGCCCAGACCTTCCTCACCACGTCGGCCGGGCTGCCGACCAGCCTCGCCGACCCCGATGCGATCGGCAGTGCGCTGGGTCAAGTCCCCGAAGTCAATCTCCCGGGCACCGACGCCGCGTGGGCCAGCGCGCCGTTGACGGCCAATCTCGATGTGGTGGGGTCACCCCAGGTCCATATCGAGGTCCTCGCCCCCTCGGCCGAGGCGACCCAACTGGGGGGTCCGGGCGGCCAGCTGGTGCTCTTCGCCAAGGTCTACGACGTCGCTCCGGGCGGCAAGGCGCAACTCATTCACGGGCTGGTGGCGCCGGCGCGGGTGGCCGACGTACGCCAGCCCATCACGATCACCCTTCCGGCCATCGTCCATCGCTTCGCCGCCGGCCATCGGATCGAACTGGTGCTCGCCGCCGGCGACCTGAACTACCGCGGCGGTCTGATCAGTGCTCCCGTCGTCATCTCCACGGGGAGCATCGGCCAGGCGCTCACCCTCCCGGTCGTCGGGCCCTGAGCGTCACCGAATCGAGGCCGGTGAGCCTGTAGCTTCATCGGTTGGTGGCTTCGGATCCGACGCACTCAGTACCGTCGTCGGCCGCCCTGGACCGGATCCACCGCCTCGAACGTCAGGAGCGAGCCCGCCTGGCGCGCCAGGAAGCCCTGCGGGCCCGACGTTCGGGCCGGGTCGAGGATCGCCGCGGGCCGGCGGATGACCGTCACGACCAGCTCGCCCGCTGGGAGCACCGGCTCCGTATCCCGATGGCGGGCCTCGGGCTGGCGTGGGCCGTGGTGGGCGTGATCGTGCTCAAGACGCACTCCGACGGGGTGGTCCCCACCGTGTGGGTGGCCACGCTCTTCGTCCTCTGGTTCGTCGTTGTGGCCGAGTGCGCCTACCGCTACGTCGTGGTCCCGGACCGTCGGCGCTATTTCGCCAGCCGCAGCCTGGAGCCGATCATGATCGTGCTCCCGGCCCTGCAGATCTGGCGGGTCCCGGGCGTCGAGCGGGTCACCGTGCTCGCCATCGAAGGCAAGGAGCGCCTCATCGCCATCCTGCGCCATCGCAGCCTGTTCCGGGTCCTGCTGGCGGCGACCGGGCTGCTCTTCCTGGCCGGCTGGCTGGTCATGCTCTTCGAGGCCAACGTCCCGGGCTCCAACATCCACGACTACGGGGACGCGCTGTGGTGGGCCGTCGTCACGGTGACGACGGTCGGCTACGGGGACCGCTTCCCGATCAGCGACGGCGGGCGGGCCGTGGCGGTGGTCCTCATGATGGTGGGCATCGGGCTGATCGGCGTGCTCACGGCCACCGTGGCCTCCTTCTTCGTCCAGGAGCACACCGACGCCAACAAGGAGCAGCTGCAGGCGGCGCACGAGGATCTCGGGGCCCGCCTGACCGAAATGGACGGCCGCCTGGCCCGTATCGAAACCGCGCTGGGTGCCAACGGCGGGACGGCGGGGACAGCCCCGACCAGCTGAGCGGCCATCCCACCCTCCCCGCGAGGAGACGGTGAAACTGGGCGCATGAAGGGAACCCTCACTCAGAACGGACAGACCACCGACGCCACCAACGAGGACGTCCTCGCCGCCTTGGCCGGCCAGGCCTTCTTCTGGCTGGATCTCGACGACGAGGCGGCCGACGGCTCGGTGGGCGAGCTCCTCTCGGTCCACTTCGGCTTTCACCCACTGGCCGTCCAGGCGGCCGAGCGATTCTCCCAACGCCCGCGCTTCGACGACTACGACAACTTCGTCTACCTGGTGGCCCGCGGCGCGGACCCGCAGGGCACCGGCAACGCCGAGGTGCACTGCTTCTGGACCGACACCTACGTCGTCACGGTGCACCGCGGCGGCTGCCCGGCCCTCCAGGCCGTGCGCGATCGGATCGGGCGTCACAAGGCGGCCGACGCGGCCTCGCCGCAGATCGTCATCGTCTACCTGGTGATCGACGCGCTGGTGGAGAGCTTCTTTCCCGTCCTGGCGGAGTTCGACGACAAGATCGACGCGTTGGAGGACGACATCCTCAAGGCGCCGACGGAAGCGCAGCTCGGCATCCTCTTCGACATGAAGCGCCAACTGATGGAGATGCGCAAGAGCATCACCCCCCAGCGCGACATGATGGCCAGCATCAACTCGGGGGTGACCGAGCTGCCCGGGATGACCGACGAGGCGGCGCGGTATTTCCGGGACCTCTACGACCACCTGATCCGCATGAGCGACCTGGTCGACAGCTACCGGGATCTGCTGACCAGCGTGATGGACACCCACCTCTCCACGGTGTCGAACCGGCTCAACGTCGTGATGAAGCAGCTGGCCATCATCGCCACCGTGTTCCTCCCGCTCAGCTTCCTCACCGGGTTCTTCGGTCAGAACTTCAGCTACCTGGTGAATCACGTGATCTCGCCGGCGTGGACCTTCTGGGTCCTGGGCCTCGGGACCGAGGTGGTCGCCGTCGGGCTGCTCTACATACTCTTCCGGCGCCGGGGCTGGCTGGGCGGGCCCTCGGTCTGAGGCGGGCGGGCCGCTAGGCGCGCGGGCAGGGGCAGGGCGGCAGGTTGGTCGGCTTGAAGCCGCCGTGGACCTCGTACTGGGTCCACCAGGTCTCGCAGCCGTCGGGGACCGGGAAGCCCAGGTGCTTGCGCTGGGCCACCGCGTCGGCGATCTCGTCCTTGCGCTCGCGCAGGAGGGCCAGGGTGCCGGGCTCGACGGTCTCGCCGCGCCGGCCGGTCGCCCACATCGCCTCTTCGAGGTGCCAGGCCCGCAGGCGGGCGCGGGTCAGGGCGTGCGTCTGCTCCGCCACGTCGGCCAGCAGGCTGGCGTCGCCCTGGGCCAGCACGTCGGCCGCCCGCAGCCATCCGTAGTCCTTGTTGATGCGGAGGAGGCCGGGCTGCACCTCGAAGAAGCCGACGACATCGACGACGGGATCGATCGTGGTGAGCGTGGCACCGGGGGGCAGCGGGGTGGCCAGGTTCTCGTGCTGGCGCTCGGCCATGTTGATCATGCCCATGGCCCGGATACCGACGTCGACCGCCGAGCCGTGGGTGTAATCGCGCTCGTCACGGCCAAGGGCGAGCGGGACGGCCACCACCGCGATGATCCTGGTGGCCCCCAGCTGGACGGCGGCCCGCACCGGGATGACCTGGAGGACGCCCCCGTCGACGTAGTCGTCGTCGGCCAGGGGCTGCGGCGGGAAGACCAGCGGCACGCTGGCCGAGGCCAGCACCCCGTCGACGAAGCTCACCGGCCCGGCGGCGGCCCCGGGAGCCGGGGTGACGGCGTCGTCCTCGACGATGGAGCCGTCCTCGGTCACATAGCGCAGCACTCCGGCGCGGAGCGCGGTCACCGCCAGGCGCAGTTGCAGGCCGGGCCGGCTGACCAGGGCGGGCTCGATGGGGCGGATCCCGCTCGATCCGCCCGCCACCAGCGCCTCGCCCAGCGGGGTCAGGTTGAGGACCGAGGTGCCGCTGGTCTTCAGCTTGCGCCGGACCTTGGGCAGGCGGTGGAGCGCGCCCGCCACCATGGCGAACCGGTGACGCCGGCGGCGGCGGTGCTCCCGGCGCGTGGCGCGGCGGCCGGCCCGCGAGGACAGCGGGGCGATGACGGGCTGGTCGTCCTGCCCGTGGTTCGGGTCACCGTGGGGGAGCGGGGGACGGGTGCCCTCGGTCATGGCGAAGGTCACCGCGTCGCCGAGCGACGTGCCCTTGAGCGCGCGCAGCCAGGGCTGCTCGCCGAAAACGTGCTCGGTGCGGGTCATGGCGAGGATGTCGTCCTCAATCTCCTGGACCCGCGAGCCGAACTCCTCGAGCGTGCGCGCCTGGGCCAGCACCGCGGCGGCGACCGCGCCGGCCGAGGTGGCCGTGATGACATCGGGTGTGATCCCCTCCACCCCGACGAGGTACTGCAACGCCCCCGCCTCGAACGAGCCCTTGGTGCCCCCACCGGCGAGCACGAATGCGGTCGAGCCGGTCCGGGGCTGGTCGGTCATGGCCGAGAGGCTACCCACCGGCGGCCGCGGTCACGACTTCGATCCGGCTGCCGGCCCGGGTCGGGGTGGACGACCACTCCGAGCGCGGGATCACGCAGCGGTCGACGGCCACCGCGATGCCCCGGCCCTCCATCCCCTCGGTCAGCCGCCGGACCACGTCGGCGATGGTGCTGCCCTCGGGCAGGGCCAGCTGGTCGCCGTTGACCGTCACCAGGTGCTCGCTCACGGGCCGGGGGCGAGGGCGGCCAGGTCGGGGCTCAGCGGCTCCCCGGCCACGAGGGACACCACGGCGGCCGCGGTGAGCGGGGCCAGCAGGATGCCGTTGCGGTAGTGGCCGGTGGCCACGGCCACCCCGTCGAGCCGGGTCCAGCCGATGACGGGCCGGTTGTCGCCGGTGGCGGGGCGCAGGCCGGCCCGGGCCTCGAGGAGTTCGAGCTCGTCGATGGCGGGGACCACGGCCCGGGCGTCGTCGAGCAATTCGTGCACGGCGCCGGCCTGGACGGTGGTGTCGTGGCCGCGCTCTTCGACGGTGGCCCCGACCACCAGCGAGCCGTCGGGGCGGGGCACCAGGTAGATGGACCGCCCGTGGACCAGGGCCCGCACGGTCCGGCGCAGGAGCGGCGCCCCCGGTGCCGGGCCCAGGCGCAGGATGTGGCCCTTGACCGGGCGGATCTCGGGCAGACCCGCTTCGGCGAGACCCGCGATGGAAGGGGTACCGACGCCGGCCGCCAGGAGGACGTGGTCGGCGTCGAGGCGGCGGCCGTCCGGGAGGACGACGCTGGGGCCGTCGGCGATGGCGGACACGGTGGCGCGGACGAGCGTCACGCCGGCCGCGTGGCCGGCCGCCACCAGCGCGCCGAGCAGGGCCCGGTTGTCCACCTGATGGTCGCCCGGGACCTCGATCCCGCCGCGCAGGGCCGTGGTGAGCGGCGCCACCAGGGCCCGGCACGCCGAGGCGGTGCGGCGGTGGGCGGTGAGGCCGAGCGCGTGCTGGTAGGCGAGGAGGTCGTCGAGCGCGGCGCGATCGGACGTATCGAGGGCGACGGTGAGGGTGCCGGACTCGTCGAAGCCGATGTCCCGACCGGCGGCGGTCTCGAGCGAGGTGGCGAACTCCTTCCACTGCCGGGCCCCCTCGAGCAGGAGCGCGGTGAGGGGTGCCTCGCCGAACTGGGCCTCGGTGACCGGAGCCAGCATGCCGGCCGCCACGAAGGACGCCCCGTCGCGGCCCGGCGCGGGGGCGACCAGCGTCACGGCGTGGCCCGATTCGGCCAGCCGCCAGGCGCAGGAGAGGCCGATGACCCCTCCCCCCACCACGAGCACCCGAGCCGGCATTGCGTCAAGCCTACGAGGGCCGTCGTGTATCCTGTCCTTTCCGCATCTGGGCCAGCGCCGTCCCGGTTGATGTTCATTTCTCCCCTCAATCCGGAAGGACGAAGATGGCCACCGGCCTCTACGACGCCCACTACGAGCACGACGCCTGCGGCGTCGGCATGGTGGCGGACCTGCACGGGCGGCCCGACCACGACATCGTGGACCGGGGCCTCACCGTGCTCGAGCGCCTGGCGCACCGGGGCGCCTCGGGGGCCGAGGTGGAGACCGGCGACGGGGCCGGCATCCTGGTGCAGATCCCGCACCGCTTCCTGGCCGCGGCGGCCGAGTCGGCCGGGTTCAGCCTGCCCGGGGCCGGGGGCTACGCCGTCGGGCTGATCTTCCTGCCCACCGACCCCGACGACGCGGTCAAGGCGCGCAGCCGTATCGAGAGCCTGGCCGCCGAGGAGGGGCTCGCCGTCCTGGGGTGGCGCCCGGTGCCGGTGGAGCCCGAGGGGCTGGGCGTGACGGCGCTGAGCGTCATGCCGATCATAGAGCAGCTGTTCGTGGCGCCGGTGGGCGGGGCCGGGGCCGGGGCCGGCGCCGTCGATGTGATGGCCCTCGAGCGCCGGGCCTTCGTCCTGCGCAAGCGGGCCGAGCACGCCATCGACGGCATCTACTTCCCCTCCTTGTCGGCCCGGACCATCGTCTACAAGGGCATGCTGACCTCCGAGCAGCTGCGCCAGTTCTTCCCCGACCTGCGCGACGAGCGCTTCGAGTCGGGCCTGGCCCTGGTGCACTCGCGCTTCTCGACCAACACCTTCCCCAGCTGGCCGCTGGCCCATCCCTACCGCTACCTGGCCCACAACGGGGAGATCAACACGGTGGCCGGCAACCGCAACTGGATGCGGGCCCGGGAGGCCCAGCTCTCCACCCCGCTCATCGCGGGCGACCTGGCCCGCCTCTACCCGGTCTGCACCCCGGGGGCCAGTGACTCGGCCACCTTCGACGAGGTGCTCGAGCTGCTGCACCTGGGCGGGCGCTCGCTGCCCCACGCCGTGCTGATGATGATCCCCGAGGCGTGGGAGAACCACACCACCATGGATCACGCCCGGCGCGCCTTCTACCGCTACCACGCCTCGCTGATGGAGCCCTGGGACGGGCCGGCCGCCGTGGCCTTCTCCGACGGCACGGTGGTCGGGGCGGTGCTGGACCGCAACGGCCTGCGCCCGGCGCGCTACTGGGTGACCGACGACGGCCTGGTGGTGATGGCCAGCGAGGTGGGCGTGCTCGACATCGCGCCCGAGCGCATCGTGCGCAAGGGCCGCCTCCAGCCCGGGCGCATGTTCCTGGTCGACACGGCCCAGGGCCGCCTGGTCGACGACGACGAGATCAAGGCCGAGCTGGCCGCCGAGCACCCCTACGACGACTGGCTGGCCCGCGACCAGATCCGCCTGGCCGAGCTGCCGGCGCGGGCCATGCTCACCCCCCAGCACGGGCGGGTGGTGAACCAGCAGCGCCTGTTCGGCTACACCACCGAGGAGCTGCGGGTCATCCTGGCCCCCATGGCCCGCTCGGGGGGCGAGCCATTGGGCTCCATGGGCTCGGACGCCGCCATCGCCGTGCTGTCGGACCGCTCGCGGCTGTTGTTCGACTACTTCACCCAGCTCTTCGCCCAGGTGACCAACCCGCCGCTCGATGCCATCCGCGAGGAGCTGGTCACCTCGCTGTCGGCCACCGTCGGCCCCGAGGGCAACCTGCTCGACGCCCGGCCCGGGTCGTGCCGGCAGATCCTGCTGCCCCTGCCGGTGATCGACCGCGACGACCTGGCCAAGTTGATGTACGTCAACGAGCACGGCGAGACGCCCGGCTTCAAGGCCTTCGCCATCGACGGTCTCTTCGAGGTGGGCGAGGCCGGCCGGGCCGGCGCGCCGACCGAGGCCGGGGGCAAGGCCCTGGCCCGGGCCCTCGATGACGTGCGCCGCCGGGTGAGCGAGGCCATCGCCGATGGGGCCAACATCATCGTGCTGTCGGACCGCAACGCCACCGAGGAGTGGGCGCCCATCCCCTCCTTGCTGCTGACCGCGGCCGTCCACCACCACCTGGTGCGCGAGAAGACCCGCACCCAGGTCGGGCTGGTGATCGAGACCGGCGACGCCCGCGAGGTGCACCACATGGCGCTGCTCATCGGGTACGGCGCCGCCGCCGTGAACCCCTACCTGGCGCTCGACACCATCGACGACATGATCGCCGAGGGGCTGCTCGAGGGTGTCTCGCCGCGCCAGGCCCGGCGCAATTACATGAAGGCCGCCTGCAAGGGCGTGCTCAAGGTGATGTCGAAGATGGGCATCTCGACCGTGGCGTCCTACACCGGGGCCCAGGTGTTCGAGGCCATCGGGCTCGACGGCACGGTGATCGACGAGTACTTCACCGGCACGGCGTCGCGCATCGGCGGGGTCGGGCTGTCGGTGCTGGCCGCCGAGGTGGCCAGCCGGCACGGCCTGGCCTACGAGCCCCGCCGCACCGAGCTGGCCCATCGCGAGCTCGAGGTCGGCGGCGAGTACCAGTGGCGCCGGGAGGGCGAGTACCACCTCTTCAACCCCCGCACCGTCTTCAAGCTTCAGCACGCCACCCGCTCCAAGCGCTACTCCATCTTCAAGGAGTACACCGCGCTGGTGGACGGCCAGTCCGAGCGCCTGGCCACCCTGCGCGGCCTGCTGCGCCTGCGGCCCGCGGCGGGAGGGCCGATCCCCCTCGAGGAGGTCGAGCCGGTCTCGGCCATCATGCGTCGCTTCTCGACCGGCGCCATGTCCTACGGCTCCATCTCGGCCGAGGCGCACGAGAACCTGGCCATCGCCATGAACCGGATCGGCGGGCGCTCCAACACGGGCGAGGGCGGCGAGGACGCCGAGCGCTACGTGCCCGACGCCAACGGCGACCTGCGCCGCAGCGCCATCAAGCAGGTGGCCTCGGGGCGGTTCGGGGTGACGGGGGAGTACCTGGTCAACGCGGACGACCTGCAGATCAAGATCTCGCAGGGGGCCAAGCCCGGCGAGGGCGGCCAGCTGGCCGGCAAGAAGGTGTGGCCGTGGATCGCCAAGACCCGCGGCACGACGGCGGGGGTGGAGCTGATTTCGCCGCCGCCGCACCACGACATCTACTCCATCGAGGACATCGCCCAGCTCATCCACGACCTCAAGTCGTCCAACCCCGCCGCCCGGGTGCACGTCAAGCTGGTGGCCGAGGTGGGCGTGGGCACGGTGGCCGCCGGGGTGGCCAAGGCCCACTCCGACGTGGTGCTGATCTCGGGCCACGACGGCGGGACCGGGGCGGCGCCCCTGACCTCGCTCAAGCACGCCGGCATCCCCTGGGAGATCGGGCTGGCCGAGACCCAGCAGACGCTGCTGGCCAACGGCCTGCGCGACCGCATCGTGGTCCAGGTCGACGGGCAGCTCAAGACCGGGCGCGACGTGATCGTCGGCGCGCTGCTCGGGGCCGAGGAGTACGGCTTCGCCACCGCGCCGCTGGTGGTCTCGGGCTGCATCATGATGCGGGTCTGCCACCTCGATACGTGCCCGGTCGGCATCGCCACCCAGCAGCCCGCGCTGCGGGCCAAGTTCAGCGGCCGGCCCGAGTTCGTCGAGACGTTCTTCGAGTACATCGCCGAGGAGGTGCGCGAGCACCTGGCCGCGCTCGGCCTGCGCTCGCTCGATGAGGCCATCGGCCGGGTCGACCTGCTCGACGCCGAGCCGGCGGTCTCGCACTGGAAGGCGGCCGGCCTCGACCTGAGCTCGGTCCTGGCCCAGCCCGACGTGCCCGAGACCATGGCCCGGCACCAGACCCGCGGCCAGGACCACGGCCTGGACAAGGCGCTCGACCATCAGTTCATGCGCGCCTGTGCCGCCGCCTTGGATGAGGGCACGCCGGTCTCGGTCGCCCTCCCGATCTCGAATGTCGACCGCACCGTCGGCACCCTGCTCGGCTCGGAGATCAGCCGGCGCTTCGGCGCGGCGGGGCTGCCCGACGACACCGTCTCGCTGACCTTCACCGGCTCGGCCGGCCAGAGCTTCGGCGCCTTCGTGCCGCGGGGCATGACCATGCGCCTCTTCGGCGACGCCAACGACTACTTCGGCAAGGGCCTCTCGGGCGGGCGCCTCGTGGTGCGGCCGCCGCTCGGCTCGGTCTTCGCCGCCGAGGAGCAGATCATCGCCGGCAACGTCATCCTCTACGGGGCCACCGGCGGCGAGGTGTTCATCCGGGGCCAGGTGGGCGAGCGCTTCGGCGTGCGCAACTCGGGCGCGGTGGCGGTGGTCGAGGGCGTGGGCGACCACGGCTGCGAGTACATGACCGGTGGCCGGGTGGTCGTGCTCGGCCCGACCGGGCGCAACTTCGGCGCCGGCATGTCGGGCGGCGTGGCCTACGTCTACGACCCGGGCCGCACGTTCGGACAACGGGTCAACCTCGATCTGGTCGACGTCGAGCCGCTCGACGGCGAGGACAGCTTCGTGTTGCGCACCCTGATCGAGCGGCACGGGGTGGAGACCGACTCGCCCGTGGCCGCCCGCCTGCTGGAGGGGTGGGAGACCGAGTCCCTCGAATTCGTCAAGGTCATGCCCCGCCTGTACCGCAAGATCCTCGAGGCCACCCGCCTGGCCGAGGCCGAGGGGCGGCCGGTCGACGCGGCCATCATGGAGGCGGCCGCCAATGGGTAAGCCCACCGGCTTCATGGAGTTCGACCGCGAGCTGCCGCGCCGGCGGCCGGTCAAGGTCCGCCTGCGCGACTGGCGCGAGGTCTACGAGCCCTTCGGCGCCGAGCAGACCCAGGAGCAGGGGGCGCGCTGCATGGACTGCGGCATCCCCTTCTGCCACGAGGGCTGCCCGTTGGGGAACCTCATCCCCGAGTGGAACGACCTGGTCTACCGGGACGACTGGTCCGAGGCCATAGAGCGGTTGCACGCCACCAACAACTTTCCTGAGTTCACCGGGCGTCTCTGCCCGGCCCCTTGTGAGGCGGCGTGCGTCCTCGGGATCAACGAGGACCCGGTCACGATCGAGCGGATCGAGTACGAGATCGTGGAACGCGCCTGGTCCGAGGGGTGGGTGCCGGCCCAGGTCGCCGAGGCCCGGACGGGCAAGTCGGTGGCCGTGGTCGGGTCCGGCCCGGCCGGGTTGGCCGCCGCCCAACAATTGGCCCGTGCCGGCCATGCCGTGACCGTGTTCGAGCGGGCCGAGAAGCCTGGCGGCCTGCTGCGCTACGGCATTCCCGAGTTCAAGATGGAGAAGGCCGTGTTGGACCGGCGCCTGGCCCAGATGGAGGCCGAGGGCGTGACCTTCGTCTGCTCGGTCTCCATCGGCGAGCCTGGCCCGCCTTCGGTGGGCGTCGGTGAGCGGGTGCTCGAGCCTGGCGAGGAGCGCGGCCCCGGCACGGCGTGCGCACCCGACGTGTCCGTGCGCTCCATGGCCGACGTGCGGTCCCGCTTCGACGCCGTGGTCCTGGCCGGCGGGGCGACGCTGCCCCGGGACCTGCCGGTCCCCGGGCGCTCGCTCGACGGGGTGCACCTGGCCCTGGAGTACCTCAAGCCGTCGAACCTGGTCCAGGAGGGCCTGCTGGCCGCCTCGCCCATCAACGCCAAGGGCAAGCACGTCGTGATCATCGGGGGCGGGGACACCGGGGCCGACTGCCTGGGCACGGCGCACCGCCAGGGCGCCGCCTCGGTGCACCAGCTCGAGATCCTGCCCGAGCCCCCCAGTGACCGCCTGGCCGAGAACCCCTGGCCCTTATGGCCCTTGATCCTGCGCACCTCGTCGGCCCACGAGGAGGGCGGCCGGCGCCTGTTCGCCGTGACGACCACCGAGTTCGTCGATGACGGCCACGGAGCGGTGCGGGCCCTGCGCGGTCACGAGGTCGAGATGAGGAGCGAGGGCGGCCCGCCCACCTTCGAGCCCGTGTCCGGTAGTGAGTTCGAGCTCAAGTGTGACCTCGTGTTGCTGGCCATGGGCTTCCTCGGCACCGAGCGCCGCGGCGTGGTGGAGGAGCTTGGCCTGGCCGTTGACGCCCGGGGGGCCGTGGCGGCGGACCGCGATTGGGCCACCAACGTCGAGGGCGTGTTCGTGTGCGGCGACCAGACCCGGGGCCAGAGCCTGATCGTGTGGGCCATCGCCGAGGGCCGCTCGGCCGCGGCGGCCGTGGACCGCTGGCTGATGGGGACGACCGCCCTGCCGGCGCCGATCGTGCCGGGGCAGCTGGCGCTGCGCTGACCGCGCCGGTCCGGCACTGGCACGGGCACTGGCTCAGGCGAGAAAGCGGCGGAGGCCGGCGATCCGGTTGCTGACGATGGCGTCCACGCCGGCCGCGGCGACCTCGGCCATGTCGCGTCGATGATCGACCGTCCAGGTGGAGACCTT
>DASXZJ010000099.1:0-62232 GCA_036502025.1 Acidimicrobiales bacterium
TCGGGTCTGAAGCGTCGCCCTTCCGGCGTACGCTCGGGTACATCTCCGCGGCATACGCCGCACCTAACGGAATGAGTCCCAATGGAGCTGGAGATTTTCCAACTGGCGCTGCTTCGCCGACCGTCGGACCCCACCGGCTACGACGATGAGACATTGGATTCCATCCAGCGCCAGCACCTCGAATACCACCAACGCCTGCGCGCTGAGGAGCGAGTCGTCACCAACGGGCCGGTGTCGGACCAATCCGACGATTCTTTGCGCGGCCTCAGCTTCTATCGATGCGGCTCGGTGCAGGAAGCGCGTGCTTTGGCCGAGGCAGACCCCGCCGTGGTCGCCGGGCGTCTCGAGGTTGAGGTCATGACCTGGTGGTGCCCGCCCGGCACCATGGTCCTCCCCGGCACGCCATTGACCATCGACGACTGAGGGGACACCCTCGACGATTGGCGACTGAAGCCGCGCCCATGCCGCAGGTCGTGAAGCCCGCAATCAGCCGGGCGTTGGAGTGGCCATGCCGCCGCCGAGGAGGGCGGGCAGCGCGGTCGCCCGCATACGGGCCAAAAGCCGATCAGTGACCGGGGTGACGTCCGGATGGAGGCCGCCGTTGGCCTCAGCGGCCGCGCGCCAGGCCTTGGCTCGTCGCTCGTACAGATCAGGGTCGTCCAATTGCACGCAGTCGAGGTGGTCGGTGTTCAGATCGACCAGGATGGTGTCGCCGTCCTCGACCAGAGCGATCGGCCCTCCGAGGAGCGCCTCGGGTGCCACGTGGCCGACCACCAGGCCGACCGACCCCCCCGAGAAGCGCGCATCGGTCATCAAGGCGATCGTGATGTTCCGTTGGCGGCAGAGCGCGGTGATGCGCGACGTCGGGTCGAGCAGCTCGGGCATGCCGGGGGCGCCGCGAGGACCCTCGTAGCGGATCACCACCATGTCGTTGTCCTCGAAGTCGTCCGGATACCCCTCGAGCGCCTCGATCAGCGACCGTTCGCTGTTGAACACCCGGGCCCGGCCGGTAAAGACGCCGTCCCGCACGCCACCTTCGACGCCCGCCACCTTGAGGATGGCGCCACCCTCGGGCGCCAGGTTGCCGCGCAGCAGGCGGAGACCGCCGGTGTCCTTGAATGGCTTCTCGACGGGGTAGATGACGTCCTGGTCCGGAGGGGGCGGGGCCAGGCGGCGAACCTGCTCGGCCAACGTCTCGCCCGTGCAGGTGAGCGCGTTACCGTCCAGGAAGCCGGCCGCCAACAGTTCTTGGACGATGACCTGCAGTCCGCCCTTGTCGTCCACGTCCACCATGGAATAGTCGCCGAACGGGCGCAGGTTGACCAGCACCGGCAAGCGCCGGGCCAGCTGGTTGAAGTCGTCCTGGCTGAGCACCTCGCGCCACAGGTCGATGCCCGCGGCCCGGGCGATCTCGACGCTGTGCAGCAGCACGTTGGTGGACCCGCCCATGGCGATGGCGACCGTAAGGGCGTTGCGCAGTGACGGGGCGGTCACGATGTCACGCGGCCGGATGCCCCGCTCGGTCATGGTGACCAGGCAATCGACCAACTGATCCGGGAACTCGGTCATCCGGCGCGGGTCCTCCGAGGCCGGCGACACCATGTGCAGCGGTTCGAGGCCCAGCACGGCGATGAAGGTCTGCATCGTGTTGTAGGTGAACATGCCGCCGCAGCTGCCTTGGCCTGGACAGGCGTGCAGGGCGACCCGGGCCCGGGTCTCAGGATCCTGGTCGGCCACCTGGAAGCCCACCACCAGGTCGATCCGACCGCCCGTCTTTGGGTCGATCCCCGGCCTGATCGGGCCGTCGGAGAGGATGACCGCGGGGGTGTTGTTCTCCAGCACGGCGGCGAGGGTCCCAACCGGGGGCTTGTCGCACGCCACGACGGCGACCAGCCCGGCCACGCCGTTGGCCGCCAGGTGCACGTCGGCGATGTCGTGGACCAGCTCGCGACCCACTAGCGAAAACCGCATCTGTGGCGTTCCGTTGAGCTGGCCGTCCGAGACGCCCAGGGTGAATGCCGGTGCGATCAGGCGCACCGCCAGGTCGTCCCGCTCGATTCGGCACGAGAGCGCGGCCTGCACAGCCTCCACCTTGGCCGTGACGCCCAGATAGCACTGGCTGTCGCCGAGATTGCCGATCACGGCCCATACCGGGTCATGGATCTTGCGTACATCCTCGCCGAGGAAGTTCGCCGTGCCCACCCGCTGCACGTCGCGCCCGGGGTTGATGGACACGAAGGTGGCCGCCGGCTCTGAACTCATGGCCGAGAAGCATATGGCCACGCGGTCGAGGCTCTGACGACACCTGGGCGAAGGGGCAGGCGTCAGCGCACCATAGTGGTCGGGCGGTTCGGACTATCGGGGCAACAGTCCGCTTCTCCCGTGTCCCTAAATGAGACTGCCCGGGCCACGAATCAGGCACCTACGGGTTCCGAAAGATCTTGTGGTCGCCAAGTCGGCGCCAGCGCACCGCCGGATGCTGCGATCGCTCGGCATCGGTGACGGTGGACCACTCCCACGTTGCTCGACCGTCGGGGCCGCTGAAACTCCATGTCATTTCGAAGATCCCGGGAGCATTGACGACCGGCTTCACCCGGAGTCGGGTCGGCCACGAAGAGGGATCGTTGTTGGCGACGAATACATCACATGCGTGGTCGAACTCCCAGGCCGCCCGGCGAAAGAGTTCCTGATTCGCCTTGGAAAGTCGCCGATAATCACCCTTGAAATGATCGGTGCGCTCGAACCTCACGCCTCGAGATCGTCGAGGAAGTCATCCACGTTGTCGAACCCCGCGACCCGCCCGGCGGCGATGGCCTCGTCCGCCTCATGCTCCATCTTCTGCCACCGCTTCTCCCAGAACCATGCCTGATCCGATGGGACGGGTACATGGGGGCGAAGCACGATCTCGCCGTCACGTTCGACCACCTCGAGCTGCGCACCCGGCCGATCCAATCCGAGCCGGCGCCTGATCGCCGTGGGGATGGCAATGACTCCCCGGGACTGGACCGTCACGAAATTAGGCTCACGCTTCACGAGAGCAGTATAGCTGTAAAGCGGTAATACCGTCGCAGACGGCTGTCAGGCACACCGCCGGCCGTCGACCACCGGCTCAGACGGGCACCGGCGAAACCTCCACCCCGAGGGTGGGCACGGCCCGGTCAAGCCATTTGGGCATCCACCAGTTCCGTGGGCCGAGGATCTCCATCAAGGAGGGGACCAGGACCATGCGCACGAGGGTCACATCGACGGCCACTGCGGTGGCCAGACCCAGTCCGAACACCTTGAGGATGTGCAGAGGGTCCTTGATGATGAAGGACGCGAAGACGCAGAACATGATGGCGGCTGCCGCGGTGATGACCCGACCGGTGATGGCCAGGCCGTCGGCCACGGCCAGGGAGTTGTCACCGGTGCGCAACCACTCTTCGCGGATGCGGGACAGCAGGAAGACCTCATAGTCCATCGAGAGCCCGAAGAGAATGGTGAACATCGTCACCGGGATCCACGGGTCGATCGGACCGGTCTTGCCGATGCCGATGACACTGCCCAGCCAACCCCACTGGAAGACCGCCACCATGACCCCGTAGGCGGCGCCGACGCTGAGCAGATTCATGATCACCGCCTTGAGCGGGAGCACCAGGGAGCGGAACACGGTCATGAGGAGGAGGAACGACAGCACCAGCACGGCGCCGATGACCAGGAAGAGCCGGTGCCCGAGGAAGGTGGCCGCGTCGATGCTGCCGGCCGTCTCGCCGCCGACCTGCGCGTCGACCCCGGAGCCCTTGACGATGGGCGGGATGACGTTGGCGCGGAGAGTGCGCACGAGCGTCTCGGTCTGGGCCGCCTGGGGCGACGTGGTCGGGTAGGCGATCAGCACGGCACCGCGGTGGGTGGCGTTGTACACCGGCGGTACGACGAACGCCACGCCCGACGTCGCCGCGATGGCCGTCCGCAGGTGGTCCACGGTGGGGGCGGCGCCGGCGCCCGGCAGGGCCACCGCCACCACCAACGGGCCGTTGAACCCGGGGCCGAAGCCCTGGGAGAGCAGGTCGTAAGCCTGCCGCGTGGTCAGCGACGTCGGGTCGTTGCCGGCGTCGGTGAAGGCCAGGCGCATGCTGAACACCGGGATGGCCAGGATGATGAGTACCAGCGCGGCCACGGTGCCGGTGACCCAGGCCCGGCGCTGGACGAACCGGCTCCAGCGGTGCCAGAACCCACCGGCCGCCGGTGGCCCACCGTGTTGGAGGAGGCCCGGCACGTGCAGCTTGTCGATGGCGTTGCCGGCGAAACCCAGGAGGGCCGGCAGCAGGGTCAGCGCCGCCACCAGGACCATCAACACGGCGGCAATGCAGGCCGTCGCCAGCCCGATCATGTAGGGCTGGCCGATGAGGAAGAGGCCGAAGAGCGAGATCACCACCGTGCTGCCGGCGAAGAGCACCGAACGACCCGAGGTCATGAGCGACGCCACCACCGCCTCCCGCGGACTGCGTCCCTCGAAGAGGCCCTGCCGGTAACGAGTGGCAATGAACAGTGCGTAGTCAATGCCCACCCCGATGCCGATCATGGCGGCCATCTCCGGCGCGAAGGTCGGCACCACCAGAAGGTGGGTCACCAACTCGAGGAGAGCGATCCCGATGCCCAGCCCGAAGAGGGCGGTGATGATCGGCAGGCCCATGGCGACCACCGAGCCGAACGCCAGCAGCATGATGAGCATGGCGGCGGCGATGCCGATGCCCTCACTGGAGCCGGGGGAGGCGGAGGCAACCGAGGAGATGGGGTTGCCGCCGAGTTGGACCGCAAAGCCGGGGCGGTCGGCCGCCTGGGCGGTCGTGATCAGCGCCTCGACCGTGGATTTCGTCAGCTGGTCGGTCGTGGTGTCGAACTGCACTACGGCGTAGGCGATCGTGCCGTCGGCCGCAATCTGGTGCGCGCCCCGCGTGGAGAACGGGCCGGTCACGCGTTGGACATGGGCCAGCGGGGTGAGCGTGCGCACCACGTCGCCGATGTCGGCCCGGTTCTGGGCCTCGGTGATCGGCGCCGAGGTGTGGAAGACCACGTCCGCCGTGTCGCCCGACATGGAGGGGAAGCGGGCGTCGAGGATGTTGGCCGCCTGCTGCGAGGGCGTGTTCCCCGAGGTGAACTTGTTCAGGAAGCGGGTGCCCACCACCTGGGACAGCACCGTCACCCCGATGAGGAAGAGGATCCACAGCGCCAGCACGGTCCGGCGGCGGTCGTAGCAGCGGGCGGCCAGGCGCCCGAGCGCGGTGACCGGTTGGACGCCGGGGGCGGGATCTCCGCCCGTCCTCGTGGCGACCGTCATGCCGCCCGCTTCGATTGCGCCCTAGGATTCATCATTGATGAGTTGTACCATAGAATTCACTACTGGTGAATACCCCAATTTCAATTTCATTTTCGGGCGGCACAGGGTCACGGCACCGATGACCCTGCTCGCGTGACGCCCGTCGGTCGGCGCCCGGGCCAGCTCGATACCCGCAACGACATCATCCAGGCGGCCAAGGCGGAATTCGCGACTCACGGCTACGACCGCACCAGCCTGCGCGCCGTGGCCCGGGCCGCCGGCGTCGACGCCGCCCTGGTCCACCACTACTTCGACGGCAAGTCGGATCTCTTCATCGCCGCCATGGCGCTGCCCTTCGACCCCCGCCAGGTCGGTCACGACGCCGCGACCGGGGCGGCGGCACCACCCTTCTCGGGCGCCCGGGTCGTCGAGGGATTCCTCACCATGTGGGACCTGGCCGAGAACACCGGATCCTCGTTCGCTTCGTGCATGGGGGCCATGGCGGCCTCCCCCGAAGTCGGCGACGCCATGCGTGAGTTCGTCCGCGAGCGCGTCTGGGACCGCCTCGACTCCATCGCGGGCGAGCCGCCCGAGGACACCATGCGGCGCCGCGCCATGGTGTCCTCCCAACTGATGGGGCTGGCCTTCGCGCGCTACCTCCTGCGCGTCCCACCCATCTCGACCGCCACGCCCGCCCAGATCGGCGAGTGGATCGGTCCGACCCTGGAGCGCTACATCCTCGATCCGATCGACTAGGACGGGGCCGCGCTGGGCGATCTACGGCGACTGGTACGAAGATCCGCAACAGTTTGCAGACCGAGATGTACTGCCTGCTGCGGTGGACCTCCGACTACCCGGCCGCCCGCAGCCGCTGCAGCTCGGCCGCCACCTCCTTGCCGTTCGCCTTGCCGGCGGTGGCGCCCATCACCTTCCCGGTGAAGAACCCGGTCAGCTTGTCCTCGCCGCCGACGTAGCGGGCCCACTCGTCGGGATTCGCGGCCACCACGTCGGCCACCACGCCGGCCAACGTGTCGGCTCCCAACGCTTCGAACCCCATCTCCTGGGCCACCTTGGCCGGGTCTCCGCCACCGGCGGCCAGGAGCTCGCTCAGCACGGCCTTGGACTGGGTGGCCGACAACATGCCGCCCGACTCCATCTTCACCAATGCGCTGAACGATTCGGCGCTCAGGCGCGCCGCGCCATCTCCATCGGCCGCCACCTCGTTGGCCGCTCGGGCCAGCGCCAGGGACGCCGGTGCCCCGGCCGCCACGGCGGCCGCGACCAGCTGGTCGAGTCCGAGGTCGACCACCGCCCTGACCTGGTCGAGTGCGGCGTCGCCGGCCGCGTCACCGAGGAGCGCCACCAACCCGGCCCGGCGGTCCGCCGGCATGGGTCCGAGCCCCTCGCGCACGCGCGCCTGCCACGCCGCGTCCGGCGCCAGCGGGACCAGATCGGGCTCGGGGAAGTAGCGGTAGTCGTTGGCCTCTTCCTTCGAGCGCATGGACTCGGTGCGGCCGGCGGCTTCGTCCCAGTGCCGCGTCTCCTGGGCTACCGCCTCACCGCCCTCGATGAGCGCGATCTGCCGGGCCACCTCGTAGTCGATGGCCCGACCCAGGGAACGCATGGAGTTGAGGTTCTTGATCTCACAGCGGGTGCCGAAGTCGCTCCGGCCGCTCGGCCGTACCGAGACGTTGGCGTCGACCCGCATGGAGCCCTCCTCCATGCGGCCGTCCGAGGCGCCGGTGGCCACCAGGATGCCCCGCAGCTCGGCGGCGTAGGCGCGGGCCTGGGCGGCAGACCGCAGGTCGGGCTCGCTGACGATCTCGACCAGGGGCACCCCGGCACGGTTGTAGTCGACCAGGGCGTGGTGGGCCGAGTTGATGCGCCCGCCCGCCCCGACGTGGGTCAGCTTGCCGGTGTCCTCCTCCATGTGCGCCCGAGTCACGCCGACCCTGAACCCGTCGGGCAGCTCCAGCCAGCCACCCAGGTTGAGAGGCTCGTCGTACTGGCTGATCTGGTAGTCCTTCGGCTGGTCCGGGTAGAAGTAGTTCTTGCGGGCGAAGCTGCTCGGGCGGATCTCGCTGTGCAGGGCCGTCCCGATGCGCATGGCCAGTTCGACCGCCCGGGCGTTGAGTACCGGCAAGGAGCCGGGCAGCCCGAGGCAGACCGGGCACACGTTGGTGTTCGGCTCGTCGCCGAAGGCGTTACGGCACCCGCAGAAGAGCTTGGTCTGAGTGGCCAGCTCGCAATGGACCTCGAGGCCGATGACCGTCTCCCAAGGTTCACTCACCGGGGATCTCCTCCCTGGCCGCCAATTCGATGGCACGCGCCACCCGGAAGAGCAACGCCTCTTCGAGGGCAGGGGCCAGGACCTGTACGCCAACCGGCATCCCGTCGGCGCCGGATCCGAAGGGCACGGACACGGCCGGGTGGCCGGCCAGGTTGGAGGGGATGGTGCAGACGTCGTTCATGTACATGGCCATCGGGTCGTCGACCTTGTCACCGAGCGTGAAGGCCGTCGTGGGCGCCGTGGCCCCCAGCAGGACGTCAACCGACTCGTACGCCCGCGCGAAGGCCTGGACGACCAAGGTGCGGACCCGCTGGGCCTGCGCGTAGTAGGCGTCGTAGTACCCGGCCGAGAGGGCGTAGGTCCCCAGCATGATGCGGCGCTTGACCTCGGCGCCGAAGCCCGCCGTGCGCGTCGCCGTGTTCATCGCCGCCGCGTCCTCGGCGTCGACCCGCAGCCCGTACCGCACGCCGTCGTAACGGGCCAGGTTCGACGAGGCCTCCGCCGGCGCGATGAGGTAGTAGGCCGACAGGCCGTAGGCGAACTCGGGTACCCGCACCTCCGCCACCTCGGCTCCCGCCTTGGCCAGGGCGTCGGCCGCCGCGTAGACCCGGGCCACCACGTCGCCGGCGCACCCTTCGATGAGATCGGGACAGAGGCCGACCCGCACGCCCCCCACCCCGTCGTGCACCGTGGCCCGCGTGGGCGGGGGTGCCGACGGGAGCGAGGTGCTGTCGCACTCGTCGTGGCCGGCGATGACGTCGAAGAGGACCGACGCATCCTCGACGCAGTTGGCGAACGGACCGATCTGGTCGAGCGAGCTGGCAAAGGCCACCAGGCCGTAGCGGGACACCCGCCCGTAGGTGGGCTTCATCCCCACCACGCCGCACAGCGCGGCGGGCTGGCGGATGGAGCCGCCGGTGTCCGAACCCAACCCGAGCGGCGTGAACCTCGCCGCCACCGAGGCGGCCGAGCCCCCGCTGCTCCCACCAGGCACCTTGGTGTGGTCGTGCGGGTTGCGCGTCGGGCCGTACGCCGAGTTCTCGGTCGAGCTGCCCATGGCGAACTCGTCCATATTCGTCTTGCCCAGCCCGATCGCCCCGGCCGCGCGCAGGAGGTTCACCACGGTGGCGTCGTAGGGCGGCCGCCATCCCTCGAGGATCCGTGAGCCGCAGGTGGTGACGATGCCACGGGTGCACAGGTTGTCCTTGAGCGCCACGGGCACGCCGGCCAGCAGACCCGGGTCGCGACCCGCCGCCACGGCGGCGTCCACGGCATCGGCTTCGGCCAGCGCCTCATCGCCCAGGACGTTCAAGAACGCGTGCAGTGCCCCGTCGCCCGACGCCACTTGGGCCAGGGCCTCTTCGGTGACCTGCCGGGCCGAGCGGAGGCCGGAGCGGACCGCCGCCGCCAAGGCGACCGCGCTGCTCACGGCGCCTCCCCGATGCGGGGCACCCGGAAGCGATCGTCCTCCACCGAAGGGGCCTGGGCCAGCACAACCTCGCGGTCGAGGCACGGGCGCGGCTCGTCGGCGCGCAGGACGTTCTCCACCGGGAGCGGGTGCGCCGTGGGCGCCAGGTGGGTGAGATCCAGCGCGGCCACGTCGGCCGCATGGTCGAGCACCGTCCGTAGTTGGGCCGTGAAGAGCGTGACTTCCTCGTCGCTCAGGGCCAGCCGGGCCAGCCGGGCCACGTGGACGACGTCGTCGCGGCTGAGGGGTGCGGGACTGGGGGTGCTGGCGCGGCCCGGCCCCTCGGGGCCGCTCATGCCCCCGTCTGAGCCAGCAGGCCGGCCACGAATTCCACCGTGCGCGC
This sequence comes from Acidimicrobiales bacterium, assembly GCA_036502025.1. GTDB lineage: Bacteria > Actinomycetota > Acidimicrobiia > Acidimicrobiales > RAAP-2 > Bog-473. The sequence continues at coordinate 9,398 of DASXZJ010000099.1, forward strand.
CTCGATCTCGTCCTTGTCGTAGTCGAGGGTGGCCACGTGGAAGCTGCGCTCCAGGGTGATGCGCTCGATCGGACCGGTGACGGCCTTTTCCAGCCGGTCGCTCGACTCGGGCGCGACCACGTGATCCTGCGGGCTGGAGAAGAGCAGCACCGGACAGGTCACCGCGCCGAGATCGGCCTCGACGGCTGCCGCCCCGGCGAACAGCGAGCGGGCGGCGCGCAGAGGGAGCTCGGGGTAGGCCAACTCGACCGATCCCTCCAGGGCGATGTCAGAGCCCACCCCGGGCGCCAGCTCGTCCCCGCCGTCGATCATGGCGTCAATGAAGGCCATCGTGTCGGCGGGCGGGACGATCAGAGGGTTCACCAGCGCCAGGGCGGCGATCTCGGGGTGGCGCTCGGCCAACCAGACGCTGAGGGTGCCCCCCATCGACAGTCCCACCACCGCCACCGACTCGCAGCGGGCCGCCAGTGCCACATACGCCGCGTCGGCCGCGGCGGACCAGTCCTCCCAGCGGGTCGGCACCATGTCGGCCACGTCGGTTCCGTGGCCGGGCAGGAGGGGGAGCTCCACGGTGAGACCGGCGTCGGCCAGGGCCAGCGCCAGGCCCCTCATGGACTGGGGATTGCCCGTGAACCCGTGCAATACCAGCGCGCCACGGGCGTCGCCGATGGCCGAAAAGGGCTCGGCGCCGGGGAGAATGGGAGCGGTCACGCTTGGGCATGCTACTGGCGAGGCGACTATCGTTCCGGCGGCCAGGGGGTTCGGGGAGCAGTCCGGCGGTCCTGAACCTCAGATCAAGCCGACGACGAAGGAGCACCACCAATGGCGTACCCGTTCTTGAGCGACGAGTGGCTGGAAGAGGCCCGCGGCATCCGGGCCGAGTATGCGGGCAAGACCCCGCCCATCCCCAATGTCGTCCGCATGAACCTGGTGGTCACCAACGTGCCCTTCGGCGACGGCGACATCGAGGCGCACATGGACACCTCCTCGGGTGAGCTGGAGCTCGACATGGGGCACCTCGAGGTCCAGGACCTCAAGGTGACCGTCGACTACGACACCGCCAAGGCCATCCTCATCGAGGGCAACCCCCAGGCCGGCATGCAGGCCTTCATGGCCGGCAAGGTCAAGGTCGAGGGGGACATGGCCAAGCTGATGGCGCTCCAGGCCGCGCCGGCGCCCGACGCCAGCACCGCCGAGATGGCCAACCGCCTCAAGGAAATCACCGCCTAAATCGACGCCACCTTGGCCCCGACCGGGCGCGAGCCGCGCCGCATGGGGCGGGTGAAGCTGCCGCAGAGGACCCCGATCCCGGCCATCAGGGCGGCCACCCAGAAGGCGATCTGGAAGCCGTGCAACAGGGCCGTGCTGTGATGCACGTTGGCCGGCCCGGCGTGTCGGGCCAGCGACTCCTGAATGGTCAGACAGACCTGGATCCCCGCCACTTCGCCCACCTGCGTGGCCAAAAGCTGCGCCGCGCTCATCACCCCGTACTCCGACTCCAGCACTTCGTTGGCCATGGTCGACGACGTAGCCGGCAACGCCACCCCCATGCCGAGTCCCGACAGGGCCAGCGCCACCACGATGATCGCCAATCCCGACGACGGGCCCAACGTGGCGAAGAGCACCATCGACAGCAGCACCGATGACGCCCCGGCCACCGTGGCGAAGCGCTCACCCGTGCGCACGGTCATGTAGCCGGCGATGGGCGAGCTGATGGCGAAGAGCAGCGGGCGGGCCACCGATACGAACCCCACCTTCGAGACGCTGTAGCCGTACACCTGCTCCATGAGCAACGGGAACAGGAAGAAACCGCCGAAGTAGGCGAAGTTGGAGAACCCGCGCATGCCCATGGGGAACATGAAGTTCCGCCGGCGCCAGTACTTGGTGGGAATGAGGGGCGTGGCAAAGGTCAGCTCCCGCCAGACGAAGAGCCCGACGAAGGCCACTGAGGCCACTCCCGAGAGGATCACCCCGACCGAGGTCCACCCCACGATGGGCCCGATGCTGAGCACCAGCATCGCCGCCGTGACCGCGCCCGCCAGGCTCCAGCTGCCCACCCAGTCCATGCCCCGCCACGCGCTCCCGCGGGACGCCCGGGCCGTCGGCTCGACGGCGGGGCCGCGGTGGGCCCGGTGCCGCGACGGCAGGATGAGCGCCACCACCGCGGCCGCGATGACCAGCAGGATCAGCTGGCCCCAGAACAGCGTCCGCCACCCGAGGTACTGGATGACCGGGGAGCCCAGGGTCACCCCGAGGACCGGCCCGCCGGCTCCCACCAGCGACCACCAGCCCAGTGCCTTGACCCGTTCCTCGGGTGCGAACAGCTGCAGGATGAGCGCCATCGAGGCAGTCCCGGTGGCTGCGCCCTGCACGCCGTCGAGGGCGCGGGCGAACAGCAGCATGCCCACGTTGGCCGCGGTGGCGGTGAGGATGGCACTGGCCATCGCCCCGGCGAGGCCGAAGAGGTAGAGCCGGCGGTGGCCGAAGAGGTCGCCGGCCTTCCCGAAGAACGGGGCGGCGATGCCGAACGCCAACAGGGGCCCGGTCGAGGCCCAGGTCAACACCGAGAAGTTGGTATGGAAGTCGGACTTGACCGTCGGCAGCGCCACCACGAAGACGGTGAAGGTGATGTTGAGGGAGAGCAGCCCGGCCAGCAGCGCGGTGAGCGCCCACCACCTGTAGCGCGGACTGCGTTCGGCCCGCGCCGCCACCCGGCGGCGCAACAGGACCGGCCAGCTCAGGTCGACCGAGGCTTCGGCACCACTGGCCCCAAGGGCGGCGCCGCCGGGGTCGGACTTCGGATCGAGCAGGAGGTCCGGCCGCTCCAGGGGGGGGATCTCCACCCGGGAGACCCTACCGGTGGGCCTTGTGGCCAACGCGAGGCGCCGACCGGCTCAGCGGAAGCGGCGGAACCACCAATTCGGGTCGCGGCCGTGCGCGTGGAAGTGGTTAGGGATCTGGCGCATGACCCGGTCGATGGACCACTCCCCGGCGCCGAACCGCGCGTCGGCCACCCGGCTCAACTGCGCCATCATGTGCTCGATCTCGGGGTCGGGCGGCACCGGCCCGTGCTGCTTCCACACCACCATCGGCACCCCGCACACTTCGCAGTCGGCCACCCAGCAGACGTCGTCCTCGTGGTGCCATTCCGAGAGGCGCGCCGCCTCGCAGAGGTCACAGGAGGGGTCGAAGGGAGGCGCCACGCGTCGGCTCAGCGCGTCAGGATCTGCACGGGCGAGCCGGGAGTGACGGACTGACCGGCGGCCGGGCTGGTGCCGCGCACGGTGCCGTTCGGATTGCCGGTCACCCCCGACACGATCAGGCCGTCCGCGGTCAGGGTGTTCGAAGCCTGGGTCACCGAGTCGCCGGCCACAGTGGGCACGTTGACCATCGGGGGGCCACTGGAGACGTTGACCGTCACGGTCGAGCCGTAGGGGGCGGGGGCGCCGCTGGCCGGGTTGGTGGAGATGACCTGGCCCTGCGCCACGGTGGTCGACGTCTGGTTGACCTGGGTGGCCGTCAGCCCGACCGCCTCGATCGCCGCCGCCGCCTGGGCGAATGTGTAGCCGGTCGGGATGGCCGGGACGTTCACCGGCGCGTGGCCCTCGGAGGGGACCATGGTGATGAGCGACCCGTAGGGGGCGGTGGTCGGGTTGGTCACCGAGCCCGGGAACGACCAGGAGAGAATCTGCCCGTTGGGCACCGTGGCGCTGTACTGGGGGGGGGCGCAGGTCCCCCTCAGTTTGGCCGCCAGCAGCGCCGCCGCCGCCGTGGTGCAGTTCAGATTGGCGAACGACGGCACCGCCACCGACGGGGGCCCGATGGAGGGGACGACCGAGATGGTCGAGCCCTCCTTGAGCGAAGTGCCCACCTTGGGGCTCTGGCTCACGATCGACCCGACGGCCTCGACGGTGATCGACTTGACCCCCGGCTCGACGTGCAGGGTGAAGTGGTCCTTGGCCGCCGCAGCTCGGGCCTGGGCCATGGTCATTCCGACGAAGTTGGTCACCTTGTGCGAGGCCGTGAAGACCTTGGACTCGAACGCGACCAGCCCACCGGCGACCAGGGCCAGCACCACCACCGCGGCGGCGATGATCCACCACCGCTTCCGGTTCCGCTTGGGCGCGGCCGCGATGGTCGGGCCGCCGACCCCCATCGGTTTGACCGAGGTCGCCCCGAGCGGCTCGGCGTCGAAGATCTCGCCCGGCCCGGCCCTGGTGCCCACCGGGGCCTTGGGGCCGCCCACTGCGCCGGGGATCTCCGTGAGCTCGGTCACGCCCGGGGCGCGGAAGCCGGCGATCGGGGCCGTCTCCCCGTGGTTCGGGGCCCGGAGCGGCAGTGCTTCGGGAGTCGGCAGCGCGCTGGCCAGCGCGCCCAAGCGGGCGGCGAACCCCGCCGCGTCGAGCCGGGCCGACGCTTCGGGCGCCGCGGCCCTCGCCAGCACCTCGTCGAGCGGGCCCAGCGAGGGATGGGGCGGCAACGGGGTGCCCACCCTCGCCATGAGCGTGCCCATCACGGTGTCGGTCACGAAGGGGACCTCCCCCGAGACCGCCTCGTAGAGGACCAGGGCCAACGAATACACATCGGCCCGCCCGTCGACCGCCTTGCCCTCGGCCGCCTCGGGGGAGATGTAGCGGGCCGTCCCGATCATCGCCCCGGCCGGCTCCGTCCAAGCGGCTTCGGCCAGGGCCCGGGCCACGCCGAAGTCGGCCACCCGGACCCGGCCCTCCTCGTCGAAGAGCAGGTTGGCCGGCTTGATGTCGCGGTGCACCAGGCCCCGGGCGTGGGCGTAGGCCAGCCCCTGGGCCACCTCGGTGCCCAGGTGGGCGGCCTGGGAGTGGCTCAGCCGGATGCCCCGGTCGAGCAGGTCGCGTAGCGAGCCCCCGCCGAGATACTCCAGCACCAGATACGGCCCGTCGGCGTCCTCGCCCCAGTCGAAGACCCGCAGCACGTGGGGGTGGTTGAGCGAGGCCACCGACCGCGCCTCGGCGCCGAAGCGTTTGAGGAACGACTCGTCGCTGGCCAGTCCCGGGAGGAGGACCTTGACCGCCACGTGGCGTTGCAACGAAACGTCCTCAGCCAGGAAGACATGGGCCGAAGCGCCGGTGCCCAGCGCGGAGAGCAGGCGATACCGCTTCCCAAGGACCCGGCCGATGGATTCAGAAATTAAGGGCATCGGGACGCCCTCAGGCTAGTGACCGCTGGCGTGACTTCGGTGGACACCCGCCGCTCAGCCCGGGAGGGATCCGGTCTCGAGCAATGCCGCGAATCCCTCGGCCGGCACGACCGGTATGTCGAGCTCCTCGGCTTTCTTGAGTTTGCTGGCCCCGGGGGCATCCCCCGCGACCAGGGCGAACGTCTTCTTCGAGACACTGCCCGGCGACGCGCCGCCCCGCGCCATGATCGCCTCTTCGGCCTGCTCCCGGGTGTGGTCGGGCACGGCACCGGTCACCACCACGGTCTTACCCTCCAGGGTCTGGGGCAATCGAGACCCGCCCCCGCCTCCACCGGTCCCACCCCCGGGCTCGGTGGTCGTCACCCCAGCGGCCCGCAGCCGCGTCACCACGGCCTGGTTGGTTGGCATGGCCAGGAACTCGGCCACGCTGGCGGCGATGATGGGCCCGATCCCCTCGACCGCCGCCAGCTCGGCGACGTCGGCCGTCAGGATGGCATCGAGCGAACCCATGCCGCGGGCGACCGCGCGCGCACCGGTCGGCCCGAGGTGGCGGATCCCGAGCGCCACCAGCAAGCGGCTGAGCGGCTGGCTCGTCGAGCTGGCGATGGCGCCCACCAGATTCCCCGCCGACAGCTCGGCGAAGCGCTCGAGCGCGGACAGCTGCTCGACCGTGAGGTCGTAGAGGTCGGCCGGATCGACGATCAGACCGGCGCCCACCAGCACGATCACCCGCTCCTCCCCCAGGCCCTCGATATCCATGGCCGAGCGCGAGGCGTAGTGCGCGATGCGCTGCACGCGCTGCGCCGGGCAGTCGATGTTGGTGCAGTAGGTGTCGCTCTCACCTTCGAGCCGCACCAGCGGCGTCCCGCAGGACGGGCAGGCCGGCGGGAACTTCCACTTCGACTTGCGCCGCTTGGGAACGCCGGGCCCGCTGAGCACCGGGCCGACGATCTCGGGGATGACGTCGCCGGCCTTGCGCACGATGACCAGATCGCCCGGCCGCACGTCCTTGGCCCGCACCTGGTCCTCGTTGTGCAGGGTAGCCACGCCCACCGTCGACCCGCCCACGAACACGGGCTCGAGGCGGCCGAAAGGGGTGGCGCGCCCGGTGCGGCCGATGGACACGTCGATCCCGAGCAGCGTCGTGGTGCGCTCCTCGGGTGGGAACTTGAAGGCGATGGCCCACCGCGGCGCCCGCGAGGTGGCGCCGAGCGGGCGGTGCAGGGCCAGGTCGTCGACCTTGGCCACCACCCCGTCGATCTCGTAGGCCAGGTCGTGCCGTTCCTCGGCCAGCCGCGCGCAACGGTCGATCACCGCATCGATGCCGATGAGCTTCTTGGCATCGGGGCTGACGGGGAAGCCGGCTTTCTTCAGGAGGGCCAGGGTGGCCGACTGCGTCGGTGCCGGCCACGCCTTACCGGCAGCCGCACCCTCTACCTCCCCCACCTGGTAGGCCCAGAACGACAGCGGGCGCTTGGCTGTCATGGCCGGGTCCTTCTGGCGCAACGACCCGGCCGCCGAGTTCCGCGGGTTGACGAAGGCACGCTCCCCTGCCGCCTCCTGACGCTTGTTCATGGCAGCGAACTCGGCCACCGGCATGTAGATCTCGCCCCGGACCTCGAGTCGGGTGGGGTACGGCGCCAGCTTTACGTCGAGATGGTGCGGGACGCTCTTGACCGTGGCCACGTTGGCCGTGACGTCCTCCCCCGTCACCCCGTCACCGCGGGTAGCGGCCTGGACCAGACGCCCGTTCTCATAGGTCAGCGACATGGCGACGCCGTCGACCTTTGGTTCACACGAGAAGGCCAGCCTGGCCAGGTCCAGATCCGGGAGCTGGCGGCGCAGCCGGTCGGCCCAGGCGCGCAGGTCGCCCTCCTCGAACGCGTTGTCGAGGCTCATCATGGGCGCCCGGTGGCGAACCTCGGAGAAAAGCCCGGACGGCGCGCCGCCGACGGTCTGGGTCGGCGAGTCAACCGTCAAGAGGTCGGGATGGGCCTCCTCGATCTCGCGCAACTCGCGGACCAGGAGGTCGAACTCGGCGTCGGGGATCTCCGGGGCGTCAAGCGTGTGGTAGCGCTCGTTGTGGTACGCGATGACCCGGCGCAGCTCACCCGCCCGGTCGGCCGCGCCACCGGCCGCGCCACCACCGGCTGTCGGGGTCGTGCGGGCCACCGCTAGGCGGCGATGCCCGCGCCGACGACGGCGTCGGGATCGGACACGTCATAGAGGGCGACCGTCTGCCCCGGCGCAACCGGTCGCTGGGCCACGTCGAACTGGACCATCACGCGGTCACCGAGGCGGGCCAGCGAACACGGCGCCGGCCGGCCGTGGGCGCTCACCTGGGCCACCGCACGCTCGCCGTGCCCCAACGGCTGGTCGACCCAGGTCAGAGTGTCGTCGCGCAGCGCCACGGCGGACACGGCGGCCTCGGCCGCGCTGCCGACGGTGACCCGGCGGGCCCGCACGTCCACGGCCACGACGTACCGCCGCGCCCCGTCGCGGCCGTGCCCCATGCCTCGTCGCTGCCCGACCGTGACCAATTCCACCGCGTCGACCGTGCCCACCGGCTCGCCGGCCGGCGTGACCACCTCGGCCGGGTGGAAGTCCATCGCCCTTGACAGGAAGCCCTCACGGCCCTCGACGCGGCCGATGAAGCAGACGTCCTGGCTATCGGGCTTGTCGGCCGTCCGCAGACCCAGGCGCGCCGCGTGGAGCCGCACGTCGCGCTTCTCCATCTCGCCCACCGGGAAGACCACCCGGCGCAGTTCGTCCTGGCCAAGCATCGACAGCACGTAGGACTGGTCCTTGTCGGCGTCGGCCCCCCGCCGCAGGCGCCAGGCGCCCTCACGGGTGACCCGGGCATGGTGGCCGGTGGCCAGCTGGTCGAAGCCGAGGCGGTCCGCGCGCTCCAGCAATCGGTCGAACTTGATGGAACGGTTGCACTCGATGCAGGGATTGGGCGTCCGGCCCTCCACGTGCGCCGTCACGTAGGGCGCCACGACGTGGCGGTCGAACTCCTCGGAAAGGTTGAACACGTGGTGCTCAATCCCGAGCTGCTGGGCCACCCGCCGGGCGTCATCGACGTCGGCCACCGAGCAGCACCCCGAGTCCGACGGCCCACCCCAGAGCTTGAGGGTGGCCCCGACGACGTCATGGCCCTGCTCGACCAGGAGGGCGGCCGCGACCGATGAGTCGACTCCCCCGGACATGGCGACCAGCACTCGCATCCGACCAGTGTGCCACCCGCTCTCAGGCGTCATGCCCTAACGCAACCACGACGCCTGGGACCAAGGCGATGGCCCGCTCGACGTCGGCGTCGGTGGTGTCGTGGCCGAGGGTGAAGCGGACGGCGCCCTTCGCCAGCTCAGCCGGGACGCCCATGGCGTCCAGCACGTAGCTCGGTTCGAGCGCGCCGCTGGCACAGGACGAGCCACCCGAAACGCAGATCCCCTGCTCGCCCAGGACGACCAGCAGCTCCTCGCGCTCGAGGCCGGCAAAGCAGAGATGAAGGTGACCGGGCAGCGTGGCCACACCCGCGGGCACCGTGCGGTGCGCTCCGGGGACGGCCCCGAGGAGCCCCTCGGCCAAGCGGTCGCGCAACGCGGCGACGCGGCGCACGGTCTCGTCCCGCTCGGCCGCGGCCAGCGTCAGGGCGGCGGCCAGGCCGACGGCGCCCACCACATCCTGGGTGCCGCTGCGCCGTTCGCGCTCCTGGCCCCCGCCGTGGTGCTGGGGGACCACCTCGGCCGGGGTCCGCACGACCAGTGCGCCAGCACCGACTGGACCGCCGACTTTGTGGGCGCTCACCGCCACCAGATCGGCGGCGGCGGTCCACTCGGCCAGGTCGAGGAACGTCGGCGCCTGCACGGCGTCGGTGAAGAGACGGGCCGAGCCGCTCCGGGCGCGCACGGCGTCGCCAACCCGGTCGAGCGGCTGCAGGACCCCGGTCTCGTTGTTGGCCAGCATCACGGCGACCAGCGTGGTGCCGCGGTCGGTGGCCTCGAGGAGGGCCTCGAGTTCGATCACGCCCGAAGGGTCGACCGGAAGTTCCCGCACCGAAACCGGCAACGGACCGCCGCCCGCCGCGGCGCGGCACGCCTCCCGGACCGCCGGATGCTCGACCGCCGAGCAGAGCACCTGAAGAGGGTGCTCCTCGCCGACGGCGCGTTCGGGCGCGGCGGCCAGTGTGCCCAGGACGGCGAGGTTGGCCGACTCGGTGCCCCCCGAAGTGAAGATGACCTCGGCCGGGCGGGCCCCCAGCTGGGCGGCCACCACGTCGCGGGCTTCCTCGAGCAGCCGCCGCGCCCGCTGGGCCGGGCGGTGACTCCCGGTCGGGTTGCCCAACGGTTCGGACAGCGCCTCGGCCATGGCCCGGGCCACCTCGGGCCGCAGCGGTGTGGTGGCGCCGTGATCGAGATAGGTGGTCACGGGCGGGCCCGCGGCGGCGTCACCGCGCCCGGCCACGGGCATCTAGGCGATCCAGACCGACTTGGGGTTGGTGAACTCCTTCAGCCCCAACTCGGAGAGCTCGCGGCCGAATCCGGACCGCTTGATGCCGCCGAAGGGCAGTTCCGGCGTGGACGCCACCATGGCGTTGACGAAGACCGCGCCTGCTTCGATCTCCTCGATGCAGCGCAGGCGCTCCGCCTCGTCGTTGGTCCACACGCTCGAACCCAGGCCGAAGGACGTGGCGTTGGCCACGCCGATGGCGGCGGTGAGGTCGGGCGCCCGCTCGACGATGGCCACCGGTCCGAAGATCTCCTGCTGGGTCAGCGCCATGTCGGGGGTGACGTCCGAGATCACGGCGGGGGCGAAGTACCACCCGGGCCGGTCGGTCAGCGCGCCGCCACCGTGCACGGTGGCCCCCTGGCGACGCGCCCCATCGACCTGGGCGACCAGCTCGTCGCGCTGGGCCTCGCTGACGATCGGCCCGACATCGGTGGCCGGATCGAAGGGGTCACCGACCACGAGCTTGGCCATGGCCTCGGTGAAGCGCAGCAGGAACTCGTCCGCGATCTCCTCAACCACGATGAACCGCTTGGCCGCGATGCAGGACTGGCCGTTGTTCTGGACCCGGGCCGTCACCGCGGTGCGCACCGCTTCGTCGAGGTCGGCCGAAGGCAGGACGATGAAGGGGTCGGACCCTCCGAGCTCGAGGACGCACTTCTTGAGGTTGTGGCCGGCGGCCTCGGCCACCGAGATGCCGGCCCGCTCGCTCCCGGTCAGGGTCACGGCGGCGATCCTCGGGTCGGCGATGATCCCGGCGATGTCGGCCGAGTCGACGAAGAGGTTGGTGAACACGCCGTCGGGGACACCGGCCCGGCGGAAGAGGTCCTCGAGGATCAGCGCGGTCTGCGGCACGTTGGAGGCATGCTTGAGCAGGCCGACGTTGCCCACCATGAGGGCGGGGGCGGCGAAGCGGATCACCTGCCAGAGCGGGAAGTTCCACGGCATCACGGCCAGGACTGGCCCGATGGGCTGGTAGTGGACATAGGAGCTCGAGGCCGCACTCTCGATCGGCTGGTCGGCCAGCAGTGACGTCGCGTGCTCGGCGAACCAGCGCAGACCGAGCGCGCACTTGGACACCTCGCCGCGGGCGGCGGCGAATGTCTTGCCCATCTCGGTGGTGAGGACCCGGCCGATCACGGGCACCTCGCCTTCGAGGAGCTCGGCCGCCGTGATCAGGTGCCGGGCCCGCTCGGCGTAGGTGGTGGTCCGGTACGACGCAAAGGCCTCGGTCGCCTTCGCCAGGCGCGCTTCCACCTCCTCGGGGGTGTGGGAGGGAAACGTCTTCTCGGTGACACCGGTGGCGGGATTTACGGTGGCGTAGGGCATGCCTGATTCTTACCCCGGCCCGGGCGCTTCATTCGGGGCCAGGCCCAGGTGGGCCGGGAGGTCCCGGCGCAGCAGCTTCCCGGTGGCGGTGTGGGGCAGGTCCTGGGCGGCGAAGTACGACTTGGGCCGCTTGTACGGCGCCAGGTGGGATGCCGCGGCCGCCCGGAGGGCATCCTCCACGCCGGCCTTCGTGGCCACGTAGGCCACGCAGACCTTCTGGCCCCACCGCTCGTCGGGCAACCCGAAGACGGCCAGCTGGCCCAGGCCGGGCACCGCGGCCAGCACGGCCTCCACCTCGGCCGGGTAGACGTTCACCCCGCCGCTGATGATCAGGTCGTGGCGCCGGCCCGTCAGGTAGAGGTACCCGTCCGTATCGAGCGTCCCGAGATCCCCGACGGTGCAGGCGTCGCCCCGCCAGGCCGCCGCGGTCGCCGCCTCGTCGCCCCAGTAGGAGAAGCGGGCGAAGGGTGGCATGGCGCACCAGATGGTGCCCGAGGGGGTGCGGTCGGCGCCGGCGCCGGCCTCGGGGGCGCCGTTGGGGGTGGGGTCGCCGGGGGCGGGGTCTAAGGGGACGATGGACAGCGTGCGGCCGGGCCGGGCCCGGCCGACCGTGCCGGGGTGCGCCAGCCACTCGTCGGGGCGGCAGACGGTGAACTGCCCCTCGGTGGAGCCGTAGAACTCCCACACCGCGCCGGGGCGCACCCGTTCCATGGTGGCGCGCTTGACCACCGGCGGGCACGGCGCGCCGGCGTGGGCCAGGAAGCGCAGGGAGTCGAACGTCTCGTCGGCGCCGAGCTCGCCGGACCCCAGGATGCGCTGCAGGTGCGTCGGCACCAGGAAGGCGGTGGAAGGGCGGAGGCGCCGCAGGACATCGAGCGCGGTCGAGGCGTCGAAGCGGCTCAGGATAGCCAGGGACCCACCCGAGAGCAGGGTCCCGGTCGAGAACCGGATGGAGACGGTGTGGTACATCGGCGAGCAGACCATGTGGAGGTCGTCGGGGTCGAACTGCCAGACCGAGGCCTCGTCCTCGAACACGGTCCGGGCCGTGGCCTCGTCCCAGATCCCGGTGGTGACGCCCTTCGGCGTGCCGGTGGTGCCCGAGGTGTAATGCATGGGTCGGGTGAGCGGATACGGGGCCAGTTCGGCCGACGGTCCGTCCAGCAGCGCGGCCAGCGCGGCCGGCGTGAAGACCCGCAGGGTCGGCTGCGAATCGGCGACCAGGGCGTCGCGCTCGCGCTCGGTGAGGGTGGCGTTGAGGAGGACCGGGATCACTCCGATCCGGGCGGCCCCGAGCACGGCGCAGATCAGGTCGGCCGACGAACCGAGGCTGAAGGCCACCCGGTCCCCCACCCGGCAGCCCTGGGCCAGCAGCGAGCCCGCCGCCCGGCGCTGGCCTGCTTCAGCCTCGGCGGCGCGCAGCACTTCCACTTCCACCGTGGCCGGGGTCGAGGACATCGGAGCAGCGTACTGAGAGCCCCATGGCGGGCCGTTAGATGACGGGCCGTGAACGAACGGCCCGTGAAACGATGGGCGCCATGACGGTCAGCGGCGTGGAGGAGGCCAGCGACCTGGTGCGGCGCGCCCAGCGGATCGTCGTGCTCACCGGTGCGGGCATCTCGACCGATTCGGGCATCGCCGACTTCCGGGGACCCATCGGCGTGTGGACGAAGGACCCCGAGGCCGAGCGGGCGGCGCAACTCGACGTCTACCTGGCCGACCCCGCGGTGCGGCGGCGTTCCTGGCAGAACCGGTTGACCTCGCCCATCTGGGAGGCCCAACCCAACGCCGGCCACGGCGCGCTGGTGCACCTGGAGCAGACCGGGCGGCTGCACACCCTGGTCACCCAGAACATCGACGGGCTGCACCAGAAAGCCGGGTCCAGCCCCGACCTGATGGTCGAGATCCACGGCACCGCCCGTGACGTCGTCTGCCTGCGTTGCGGGCACCGCCAACCCGCCGAGCCGGTGCACGACCGGGTGCGCGCCGGCGAGGAGGACCCGGCGTGCCTGGAGGCCGGGCCCCACGCGCCAATGTGCGGCGGGATCCTCAAGTCGGCCACCATCAGCTTCGGGCAGAGCCTGGTGGCCGAGGACTTGGAACGGGCTGACGCCGCGGCGGCCTCGTGTGACCTCTTGTTGGCGGTCGGATCGACGCTGGGGGTCTACCCGGCGGCCGGCCTGGTGCCAATCGCGGTGCGATCGGGCGCGGTGGTGGTCATCGTCAACGGCGGTCCGACCGAGCTGGACGGCCTGGCTGACCTCGTGATCCAAGGCTCCATCAGCGAGGTGCTGCCGGCGGTGGTGTGAGGGTGGGCTGGCCGGCGAGGGGTGGCGCTACTGCTTCTTGGCCTCCGCCTTGGCCTTCCGGCGGGGCTTTAATGCGAACCACCAGATGCTGGCCATCGTTCCGACAATGCCGACGGTGGCGGCCACCGGCTTCACGACCTTTCGGGCACCGCTCTTAGGCATGGCTGGAGACTACTTGGCCCGGCTCGCCGGCGGCTCGGTGGGAAGGCGCACGACCACCTCGTCGGGGGGCTCCGCCGAGAAGGCGATGGAGAGAAGATGGTCGGCTACCCAGGCGGGCGAGTTGAAGGCACCTGAGGATGCTATCGCCACGAATCGGGCCACCTAGGGGAAGTCCTTCTCGTCGGCCGCCCGTACGCTCGCTTGCATGTCGGTGTCGACCACCCCGGGTGCCACCGCGTGGGCCCGCAGGCCGTGCTTGCGCTCCTCGAGGGCGATGACCCTGGTCAACTGGTCGACCGCCGCCTTCGACGCGCAGTAGGCGCCCCATCCCTCGTACGGGGTATCGGCGGCGCCCGAGGAGATGTTGAGCAGCACGCCGCCCCCCGGACGTGAACGGACGTGGCGGGCGAACAGGGCCGAGCCGTTCATGACTCCCACCACGTTGACCTCGACGTTGCGGGCGAGCGCGGCGGGATCGGCGTCGGCCACGGGCCCGATCGGCGCCAGAAGCCCGGCGTTGTTGACCCAGAGGTCGACCCGACCGAAGCGCTCGACGACGGCCGCGGCGAAATCGGCCAGGCCGTCACGGTCGGTCACATCCACCGCCGCCCGCAGTGCGGCGGCGTCCCCACGGGAGCCGTCAACCACCGGGACGTGCCGGGCACATAACCCGAGGCTCAGCCCTGCCGCGGCAAAGTTGGCCGCCAGCCCCGCTCCGAGGCCCCGACTGGCCCCGGTGATCACGGCGACCCGGCCCGAGACGTCGACCATCAGGCGGGCTGAGGAGCGACCCGGCCTTCTCGGCCTTGGTGGTAGGCCGCCGCCGCGGCCACGAGGGCGGCGAACGGACGGCCATCGCCTCCCTCCTCGGGATGCCACTGCACACCGAGGACGAACCGGGAGGAGGGGAGCTCCACCGCCTCGATGACGCCGTCGGCCGCGTGCGCCGTGGCGACCAGGCCGGTCCCGAGTCGGTCGACGGCCTGGTGATGACTGCAGAGGACGGTTGGATGGGGCCCGAACACCGACGAGGCCGCCGAGCCCGGCGCGGTCGCCACCTCCACCTCGCCGAAGACCAACGGCGCCGTCCGGTGCACGCTGTGGCCGACCACATCGGGGAGGTGCTGGTGCAGGGTGCCCCCGAGGGCAACGTTGAGAACCTGGCAGCCGCGGCAGACGGCCAGCACGGGGAGGTCGGCCGCCAGGGCGGCCTCGAGTAGCGCCCGCTCGCTCTGATCGCGCACGTCGTTCACCCCCGCCACCATCGGGCTGGGCGCTTGGCCGTAGGCCGCGGGGTCGACGTCACCACCGCCGGTGAGGAGCAGGCCGTCGAGGGACGCAACCACCTCGGCGGCACCGGTGCCCGGCCCGCTCTCCGAGGTGTGCGTGGGCGGGAGGAGGACGGGCCGGCCGCCGGCCGCGGCGACCAGTTCGTAATACGACTCGGGCAGCACCGCCGAGCGCCGGGTCCACGACCCCCAGGAGGCGTCGGCCACGTAGGTCGAGATCCCTATCAGCGGGATCATCAGATGCGACTTCGGGCAGCGCTCACCGGTCCAGCGTACAAAGCGGCTGGACGCTCGGGTGCAGGGACGCCATCATGCGTCATGCCCGGACTTGATCTCCTCAGCCATGGGATAGCCAACGGATCGATCGACACGGTCGTGCTGGCCTTCCCCGACATGCACGGTCGACCGGTGGGCAAGCGGGTCACCCCCCACTTCTTCACCGAGCACGTGGCCGAGCACGGGATCGAGGTCTGCGACTACCTCCTGGCGGTGGACGTCGACATGAACCCGCTGCCCGGGTACCGCTTCGCCAACTGGGACAAGGGGTACGGCGACGTGGTCGTCCACCCCGATTACGACACGGCGCGCCTGCTCCCCTGGCTGCCGGGATCCGCCATGGTGATCGGCGACCTGACCGACGACGAAGGCAACCCGGTCGAGGTGTCGCCACGCCAGATCCTGCGGCGGCAGATCGCCCGGGCGGCCGAGCGGGGCTACCAGGTGCTCAGCGCCACCGAATTGGAGTTCTTCCTCTTCCGCGACAGCTACGAAGAGGCGCAGGAGAAGGGGTGGACTGATCTCACCCCCCACTCGGCCACCATTGAGGACTACCAGCTACTCCAGACCTCACGCGAGGAGTACATCCTGCGCCGCATCCGCCAGGAGATGTGCGGTGCCGACATCCCGGTGGAGTTCTCCAAGGGCGAGGCGGGCCGCGGCCAGCACGAAGTCAACGTGACCTATGCCGACGCCTTGCAGACGGCTGACCGCCACCTGGTGTTCAAAAACGGGATCAAGGAGATCGCGGCGCAGGAGGGGCGCGCCGCCACCTTCATGGCCAAGTGGACGATGAACGATGTCGGCTCGTCGTGCCACGTGCACAACAGCCTGTGGGACCGGGAGACCAACGAGCCACTGATGGGCGACGCGACGCACCCGAGCGGCCTGTCGACCCTGGGTCGCCGGTTCCTGGCCGGCCAGCTGCATGCCGCCCGCCAGCTCTCGTGGTGCGCGGCCCCCACCCTCAACTCCTACCGGCGTTACGTCCCGGGGAGTTGGGCTCCCACCGCGGTGGTGTGGGGCGAGGACAACCGCACCTGCGGTTTCCGGGTGGTGGGGCACGGCGCGGGCCGGCGGGTGGAGTCGCGGGTGCCGGGGGCCGACGTCAATCCGTATCTGGTGATCGCCGCGTGCATCGCCGCAGGTCTCTACGGGATCGACCACGAGCTGGAACTCACCGAGCCCTATCCCCGCAACGCCTACGAGGCGTCCGACGTCCCCCGACTCCCCTCCACGCTGGTCGAGGCGATCGGCGAGCTCAGGGAGTCGGCGGTGGCTGCCGAGGCTTTCGGCCCCGACGTCCACCATCACCTGCTGAACACGGCCCAACAGGAATGGGAAGCGGCCAACCGGCACGTGACGGACTGGGAGCTGGCCCGGAACTTCGAGCGCATCTGAGACTGAGCGAGTTCTACATTCGAACCCGGTGAACCCTTGAGCAACGCCTTCGTCCCCGGCTGGGGGGATCGGCCCGCGTAGGGTCTGGGCGTGCCAGCGGGGGGGACTGATGCCCGAGGCGGTTCAGACCGCGGTGCCGGCCCCGAGGCCGGTCCCGAGACCTGGGCGGCGGCACACCCGAGTGCCCCCGGGACGCCCCACCCCCGCTCAGCCGAAACATCTCGCTCCGGCGCCATGTGGGCGCGGCTGGGAGCGCGCGGACTCCGCCGCTTCTGGTTGGTGGCGGTCGCCGTCCTCGGCCTCCAATTCGTGGCGCTGCTGGTCTACAGCGCCTGGCTGTTTCACCGGTTCGATCTGACCGACGACTTCGGCACCTACACCCAGGCCTGGTGGTTGATCGGCCACGGTCACGCGAACCCGATCGACTCCATCCACAGCCCCACCTTCCCCTTTCTAAAGAACCACTTCGAGATCGCCCTGTGGCCGATCGGCTGGCTCGGTCGACTCTGGCCCAACGCCCTCCTGCTCCTATGGCTCCAGGACCTGGCGCTGGTGGCGACCGAATTCTTCGTGCTGCTCTGGGTGGGCCGGTTGGTGAGTGAACGGGTGGGACCCCGCCGGACCGTGGTGGCTCTGGCTGCCCTGCTGGCGCTGGCGGCCAGCGTCTTCTGGTACGAGACGGCGTCCTTCGACGTCCACGGCGAGACGCTCGGGCTGCCCTTCGTGGTGGCGGCGACCTACTTCCTGTGGCACGAGCGTCACCGGGCCGCCTGGATTGCTGCCGCTCTGGCGCTCTGCTTCGGCGACGTGGTCGCGCTGACCCTGCTGTTCGTCTGTATCGGCTCCCTGGCCTCGGCGCGCCTGCGCCGTTCGGGCGGCACGGTGTCAGCCTTCGGTCTCGCCCTCGTCTCCTTCGCCTGGTTCGGCCTGGTCACCGCGCTCAACGCCAACCAGGGCAGCGGGGTGGTGCCCAACTACGGCTATCTGGTCCACGCCGGGGCGCACGCCACGGCAAGCTCGGTCCTCTCGGGCCTGGCGGGTCACCCGCTCCACGTGCTCCACGTCGCCGCCGATCGCTGGCCGGCCATGGGCCGGGTCCTCGCGTCGGGCGGCCTCCTCGGTCTCCTGACCCCCGTCGGCTTCTTCGTCGCCCTGGGGACCCTGGTACCCGCGGCACTCAACGTGAATCCGGCCTTCCTCTCCCCCACCATCGCCTTCCAGACGCTGGCGGTCATTCCTTTCGTGTTCGTGGGCAGCGTCTCGCTCCTGCTGCGCGTGGGCACCGTCGGAACGGGTCCGGCGCGGCCGGCCGGTAACCACGCGCGTGCGGCGCGGCGAATGATCGCGGGCGACCGATGGCGGGCCCCACTCGCCTGGATCGCCGCGGCCGGGCTCATCGCCCTCGCAGTCGGACAGAGCGTCTCCCTCTACTCCCAGCTCCGGTCGGACTGGTGGCGCGTCGACGGACCGGCGGCTTCCGTCCTGGACCGCGCGCTGACCAAGATCCCGGCCGGGGCCGAGGTGATCGCCTCGCAGGGGGTCATAGGCCGCTTCGCCGAAAGGGTGTCGATCTACCCCGACGTGGCCGCTCCGCAGGCCTTCCCGGTCCGCCAGCGCACCGTTGTTTTCGTAGTGGCGCCGGCAGAGGGGATCGAGTCGGTCCCCGCCGCCTCAGCCGAGGCCGACATCGCCTACGCCCGCCAGCAGCTGCACGCCAAAGTTCTGACGAGCGGGCACGGGATCACGGTGCTGGAGTGGCAGCCCGCACCTGGTACCTCACTAGTCGTGCTGCCGTGATCCGTGTCGGGACCCGGGCTAGCCGTCGCTGCTGAAGACCTTGGCGTCCCCGTAGGGGTACACGTCACCGAACGAGTCGACGAGCCAATACCCCGAACCGGTCGAAGTCGGCACAATCCCAACCACGTACTCGTTTGACGGGACCGTCGGCCCACCGAGGTCGACGGCGTCACCAAAGGGGTAGACGGTGCCGTCCGCGTCGACGATCCAGTAGCCCAGGTCGTCAATGGTCGCCGCGATGCCGGTCACCGGAGCGTTATCGGGACGCCTGGTGGGGACGCCGAAGAACGCCGCGTTGCCGAAGTCGAAGATATTGCCGTCTTGCGACTGCAGCCAGTAGCCCTCGCCGCCGGCCGTGGCGGCCATCGCGACAATCGGGGCGGCGGGGTGTACCCCGAGGTTCGCCGGCGATCCGTCATTCTTGGCGTCACCGAACGGGTAGACGTCCCCACCCGCGGTGAACTCCCAGTACCCCTTCCCGTCCGAGGTCGCCACGATGCCGGCCATCGGGTCGTAGAGGCCCGAGGTGGCCTGGGTGCCGTAGTTGACCGCGTCGCCGAAGGTGTAGAGCTCGCCACCCGCGCCGATTTGCCAGTAGCCCTTGCCGTCGAGGGTACTGGCCATCCCGTTGACCGGGTCGGCGAGGATGCTGTTGAACACCGAACCCTGGCTGGCCGCGTCCCCATAGGGGTACACCCCTCCGCCCAAGTTGGTCAGGAAGTAGCCGCCGTTGTCCGCCGTCCGGGCCATGCCGGTGACGTACTGGAAGTCCTCACTCGCGCTCGAGACCGCGACGATCGGGGCGGCAATCGGCGCGCCCGCGGCCGAGCCTTCGAAGGGGACGTTCCCGAGGTTGAAGATGCCGCCGTCGGAGGCGACGAGGTAGTACCCAGCGCCACCGATAGGGACCGACATGCCGACGATGGGTCGGTTGAGGTGGAGGTTCCCTTCGGAGCCGTAGTACGGCGCGTCGCCGAAGGCGAAAATGCCGCCATCGGAAGCCACCAGGTAGTAGCCGTCCCCTACCCCGACCTGCGCCTCGGCCATGCCCACGATGGGCTGGTTGAGGTGGAGGTTCCCGGTGGAGCCGTAGAACTGGGCGTCGCCAAAAGCGAAGATGCCGCCGTCGGAGGCCACCAGCCAGTAGCCCTTCGCATCGGGGGAGGATTCAATCCCCACGATGGGCTTGTTGAGGTGGAGGTTCCCGGTGGAGCCGTAGAACTGGGCGTCGCCAAAAGCGAAGACGCCGCCGTCGGCCGCCACTAACCAATAGCCGCCGCCGTCGCCCGTGGTCGTGATGCCGACGATCGGGCTGTTGAGCCGCAGGGAGCCGGTCGACCCGAAGTACAGGGCGTTGCCGAACGCGAAGACCCCCCCATCCGAACCCACTTCGTAGTACCCGTCGCCGAAGTCATCGGAGTGCCCCGCCACAATGGGCGCGCCGAGCGTCATGCCGCCGAGGTCCCCGTAGAAGTTGGCTCCTGGCCCTTCGGGGTAGACGCGGCCGTCGGAGCCGAAGAGCCAGTAGCCCGCGTAGCCCGGGAAGAAGTGCGGCTGTGCTGCGGCATGGGCGTTGCGGCTCCCGGACGAGACGGTGGCACTTGGGACGGACCCTGCGTGTGCGCTGGCCGGGCCCGAGGGCGCCAGTACGACACCCATCATGGCGAGGGCCACCGCCGCGGCGGCGATCGTCGCCCGCCGCGGCCAGCGGATGTGCGCCCGTCCGACTCCGAGATGCCGACCGGACGCAGTGTTCATGGCAACACCTCGTTGCATTTGAGGTGAGAGCAGTTGGCGCGCTCTCCTTCTCGCTCACCATACGGACAGCCGGGACGCTGGTCCAGCGCGGTTCGCGCACCTGATGGTCGAAGGTCAGCCGGCGTGACCGCTGATCTTGCGCCCGTTGAGGCGCTTGTGGATCCCCTTCGTCTTCTCGTAGAGGTTCACGAACTCCTTGAGTAACGGGGCGTAGACCGCTCCCGCCTCGGGGTCGGGCTCGTACACCGCCTTCACTTCGACGGTGGCCGGGACGTCGGCCAGGGTGATGTGCCCCAGCGCCAGGTGCGTGATTAGCCCGGCGCCGCGGACATTGGCCAGCACCGGATCGGCGATCTGGCGGATAGTGCGCCCGGTGGCATCGGCGTGGATCTGGGCCCAGACGTCGGAGTTGGCCCCGCCGCCGATGAAGGCCAGCGAACCGAAGCGCTTCTTGGTGTACTTCTCCACCGCACCGAGCAGCCAGGCCGAGTTGAGGGCGACGCCCTCGAAGACGGCGCGCACCATGTCCGAGCGCGTGGAGGACAGCGAGATGTTGTGGAAGCCACCACGGATGGTGTGGTCGTCGACCGGGGACCGCTCGCCGTTGAGCCACGGGGTGAACATGACGCCGTGCGCACCGGGCGGGACGGTGGCCACGACGGCGTTCAGGCGGGCGAAGAGGTCCTCGGGGGCCGCGGTGCGGTCCAGCGTGTCCTCTGGGAACAGGAGGTTGTCGCGCAACCAGGTCAGGCAGGCTCCCCCGGTCTCGTGCTCGTCGGCTACCAGATAGCGACCGGGCAGGCCGGAGGGAATGGAGGCGATGTTGGTCAACGCGTCGGTCTTCTTGAAGGGGACGTGGCAGCTGATCCAGCTCGATGTCCCGATGTAGAGATGCCCCTCGAAGTCGTCCACCGCGCCGGAGCCCACGGCGGCCGAGTGCAGGTCGCCCGTACCGGCCACAACGGGGGTGCCGGCGAGCAGGCCGAGGCCGGCGGCGGCTTCCGCTGTCAACCCACCGAGGATGCTGCCGGTGGGGACGAGCTCGGGCAGGCGGCTGCGTTCGAGCCCGGCCAGATGGACGAGCGCGTCGTCATAGGCCACCGCGTTGATGTCCCGGTTGTCGGTCACCCAGTGCAGGGTGATGGAGTCGTGCGAGGCCCGGGCCAGACCGGTCAGGCGCAAGCCGAGATAGTCAATCGGCTCGAGGAACACCGCGGTGGCGGCGTAGACGTCGGGGCGTTCCTGGCGCAGGAAGTGGATGTGGCCCACCGGGTCCTTGCCCGAGAGGGTGGGGATGCCACCCGTCTTGCGGACCCAGCGGGTCAGCTTGGACGCCGCGTATCCCTGCACGTTGACGGCGCCGCGCACCGTCTCCTTTACGGCCGTAGCACCGCGTGAGTCCAACCAGATGATGGCGGGCCCGATGGCCTCGCCGTCCGCCCCGACGGCCACGGTGCCCGACCACTGGGCCGTGCACCCGACGCCGACCACCCGCTCGGGCGCCACCCCACTCTCGGCCAAGGCCCGCTGCGCAGAGGTGACGATGGCCCGCCACCAGTCCTCCGGCAGCTGTTCGGCCCCGCCATCCTCACCGAGAGAGACCCCGACCTTCTCGAAGGCGTGGGCGGCGATTCGTCCGGTGGCGGCGATGACCGCCACCTTGGGGCCGCCCGTCCCGAGGTCGACGGCCAGGACGTAGGTGTCCTCAGGTGTGGACCCGGTCAGATTGCGCAGGGCAGTCGGCGGCACGGAACGCAGGGTCGGTGCTGAGGTGGACGCCATGGCGGCGAAGCGTAATCACACTCTCAACAACCGACCCTGCGAGCCGGCCCACTTCGCTTACTCGGCCAGAGCGGCTTCGACTTCCAGTTCGATCTTGACCTTGTTCCCGACCACGACGCTGCCGTCGAGCAGGGCGTGGTTGAAGCTCACGCCGAAGTCCCGGCGGTCGATCTCACCCTCGGCGGAGAAGGCGACGACCTTCTTGCCTTCCTGCATGGAGTCGCCCTCACCCAGGTACTCGAGCTTGAACTCGACGGGCTTGGTGACCCCGCGAATCGTGAGGTCGGCGAACAACTTCCACTCGCTGTCGTTCACCTTCTTGAGCCCGGTGCTCTTGAGGGTGAGGGTGGGGTAGGTGGCGGCGTCCAGGAAGTCGTTGGTGCGCAGGTGCTCATCCCGCTGGACCTGGTTGGTGTGGATGCTGGCCGTCTGGGCCACAGCCTCCAGGGTCGACTCCTCGGGGTTCTCGGCCACGGTGAAGGTGCCGGAGAACTCCTGGAAGCGGCCCCGAACCTTGGTTCCGACCAGGTGGCGGGCGATGAACCCGACGTCGGAGTGGGCGGGGTCGACGGTGTAGGTGCCTACCTTCGGCAGGGTGATCGTGTCGGTGGACATTTGTTGCTCCTTTGTGCTCATTTGTGATCCTTGATGAGATAGTATCTGATCATACAGATACTTGTCAATCAGGCAAACCGGAGATGCTGCTAGGATTGCGGCAGATTGAGGGAGCACAATGAGCACGGCGACTTTTCCCAGGCGGGGCGAAGAAGACGGGGTGATCGCATCACCCGACGGCGGCACCTGCGGGCTGCTCGGCCAGATCGCCGACGACCGGCTCCACTTGATGGGGCTCCTGGTCCGCTCCCACCGCCGCCTGAACTAT
Organism: Acidimicrobiales bacterium; assembly: GCA_036502025.1. Lineage (GTDB taxonomy): Bacteria > Actinomycetota > Acidimicrobiia > Acidimicrobiales > RAAP-2 > Bog-473. The sequence continues at coordinate 32,063 of DASXZJ010000099.1, forward strand.
CTGTTGGGGCGCGAGCTCGAGGAGTCAGTCGGGATCCCGCTCGGGTGGTTCGACGTATTGATCCACGTCGGCGGCGCGCCCGACGGCTGGCTGACCATGTCCAAACTGAGCGCGGATGTGGCTTTGACCACGGGCGGCGTCACCCGACTGGTCGACCGCATGGTCGAGGCCGGTCTGGTGGCCCGGGAGAACTGCCCCAAGGACCGGCGCAGCGTCCACGTCGTGCTGACGCCGGAGGGCCACGCCACGCTGCAACGGGCCATCGTGGCGCACATTGAAGGGATCGACCGCCACCTGATGGCGCCCCTCGACGAAGCCGACCGCGCCGGCCTCGAAACGGCCCTGACCAAGCTCGTCGACGAGGGCTGTTAGGACAAAGGCAGTTAGCAGTTAGCCGGCGTCCTCGGCCTTGCTCACCCAGACCCGTGCGGCCCGGGATCCGTCCTCGGCCTCGAGTTCGAGCACCGCTGCCTCACCGGCTCCGCCACCGGGCGTGACGTCAACCGCCAGGACCTCCCGGGCGATGTAGTCGAAGTGGTCGGCGATGTGATCCAGACCCTCCAGCCAGAGGTGGATGCGGTCGGAGACCTCCAACCCGCTGGTCTTGCGCAGGTCCTGGACGAACCGGACCACCTCGCGGGCCAGGCCGCGCTGGCGGAGCTCGTCGTCGAGGTTCAGGTCCAGCGCTACCACTTCTCCCCCCTCCCGGGACACGGCGAAGCCCTGCTGCCCTCGGACCCGTAGCTGCACGTCGTCGGGGCCGAGCTCGACCGCCCCGCCCGGGAGGTCGAGTGAGATCGACCCGCCCGCCTCAAGGGTGGCGGCCGCCTCGGCTCCGTTGACGCGGGCGAGAGCCGGTTTGAGATCCTTGACGCGGTCCCCCAGGCGCGGGCCGAGGGTGCGGAAGTTGGGGACCAGCTCGAACTCGAGCACGTCGCTCACGTCGTGGGCGACGTCGATGGCGTCCACGTTGAGCTCCGCCGCCACCAAGTCATGCAGGATGGCCGGCGCGTCCGACGGCAGGAACACCAGGGCCCGCGCCAGCGGCTGGCGCACCTTGACGCCAGCCTCACTGCGGGCCGCCCGGCCGAGCGAAGTGAGGCGGCGAGCCAGTTCCATCTGCGCTTCGAGATCGCGGTCGACCAGTTCGTCACCGCGCTCGGGCCAGTCGGCCAGATGCACCGACTGGTCGTCGGCGGCGCCGGTCAGGGCGCGCCACATGGTGTCGGACACGAAGGGGCAGAGGGGCGCCAGCAGGAGCGACAACGTGGTGAGCACCTCGAGCAGGGTGGCTTGGGCGGCCAAGGTGTCCCCGGGAGGGGCATCGGGATCGGTGCGCCAGAAGCGCCGGCGGCTCAGCCGCACGTACCAGTTGGAGAGATCCCCCACCAGGCGGCCCAGGGCGGTGGCAGCATCGAGCGGCTCGTAGGTCTCCAGGGCCGTCGTCGCCTCGGCCACGGTGCTGGCCAGGCGCGACAGGATCCAACGGTCGAGTGGCCCCCGGCCGGCCCGGGCCGGGATGCCCTCATCGTCAGGGTCGAACGCGTTCAGCGAGGCGTAGGTGGTGAAGAAGCTGAACGTGTTCCACAAGGTCAGCAACATGTCGCGCATGGAGGTGTCGATGGCCCCGAAGCTGGCCCGGGTCGGCGTCCACGGCGAGCCCTGGCTGAACATCCACCACCGCAACGCGTCGGCGCCGCGGGTGTCGAGGATGGACCACGGGTCGATGATGTTGCCCACCGACTTGGACATCTTGCGGCCGTCGGCGTCGATGATGTGGCCCAGGCACACCACGTGCTGGTACGGGCTCTCCCCGAAGACCAGGGTGTTCACGGCCAGCAGCGAGTAGAACCAGCCGCGGGTCTGGTCGATCGCCTCGGAGATGAAGTCGGCCGGGAAGGTGAAGGCTTCGACGGATCCCGGGGCGTGCGGGTAGCCGACCTGCGCCGCCGGCATGGCGCCCGAGTCGAACCAGGCGTCGATGACGGGGAGCACCCGGCGCGCGGTGGCCTCCTCGCCCTCCAACCCCTCCTCGAAGCAGGTCGAGCAGGGGAACTCGATGTCGTCGATGACCGGGCGGTGGGGGTCGATGCCGGTGACGTCGCGGCCGCAGAGCTCGGAGAGCTCGGCCAGCGAGCCGACGCAGCGCAGGTGCCCGCGGCCGCAGCGCCAGATGGGTAGAGGCGTGCCCCAGTAGCGGTCCCGGGACAGCGCCCAGTCGACGTTGTTGGACAGCCACTCACCGAACCGCCCGTCCCGGATGTAGGACGGGTGCCAGTCGACGGTGGCGTTGGCCGCCAGCAGGTCGTCCTTGCGGGTGGAGGTGGCGATGTACCAGCTGGGCTTGCCCCAGTAGATGAGGGGGGTCTGGCAGCGCCAGCAGTGCGGGTAGGAGTGCACGTAGGGGAAGCGGCGCACCAGGCGGCCGTCCGCCTCCAGCCGGTCGTTGATGACGGTGTTGCTGGCCCGCACCTCCTGACCGGACAGCCAGGCGATGTCGTCGGTGAAGCGCCCGTCGGGACCGACCGGGTTGAGCGAGGGCAGCCCGTTCTCCCGGCCGATCTGGCGGTCGACCTCTCCGAAGGCCGGGGCCAGGTGGACCAGGCCGGTACCCTCCTCGGTGGTGACGTAGTCGGCCGGCACGACGCGCCAGCCGTCGGCGTTGGGTGGCGGCGCCAGGTCGTCGAAGGGCCGGATGTAATGGAGGCCGACCAAGTCCCGCCCGCTGGTCCGGTGCGAGATGCGGGCGGCCGACCCGTCGCCCAGGACCGCGTCGACCAGCTCCTCGGCCATGACCATCCCGTCCACGGAGGCGTAGGTCAGCTCGGGGTGCACGGCGACGCCGGTGTTGGACAGCAGCGTCCACGGGGTGGTCGTCCAGACGACCAGCGCGGTGGCGTCACCGACCACGGCCGGGTCGGGGTCGACGATCGGGAGCCGCACATAGGCCGACTCGTCCTCCTCGTCGCGGTAGACCCCGGGCTGGCCCAGCTCGTGGCTGGACAGCGCGGTGCCGCAGCGCGGGCAGTAGGGGACGACCTTGAGATCCTCGTAGAGCAGGCCCTGATTGAAGAGCTGCTGGAGGTGCCACCACACCGACTCGATGTAGGTCGGGCTGAGGGTCCAGTAGGCGGCGTCGAAATCGAGCCAGTAGCCGATGCGGCTCGACAGCCGGATGAACTCGTCGACGTAGGAGTAGACCGACTCGCGGCAGAGCCGGATGAACTCGGCGATGCCGACCTGGTCCTCGATCTGCTTCTTGCCGGTGATGCCCAACCGCTTCTCGACCTCTACCTCGACCGGCAGGCCGTGGGTGTCCCACCCGGCCCGGCGGGCCACGTAGCCCCCGTCCATGGCGTGGAAGCGGCAGAAGAGGTCCTTGTAGACGCGGGCCCAGACATGGTGCAGGCCGGGCATCCCGTTAGCCGTGGGCGGACCCTCGTAGAAGACCCATGGCGGCGCCCCCTCGCGCTGCTCGACGGAGCGGTCGAAGACGCGGTGCGCCGCCCAGCGGGCCAGTTCGGCCTGCTCGAGGGCGATGAAGTCGGTATCGGGGGGGACAGGGGTGAACAAGGGCGTCAAGGGTTGGCGGCGGGGCTCGGGGTCCCGCACCGTGCCCGGAACACTAATGGCACTCCCTCGGCTCGCTGAGCAGGTCAGATCCGGCTCGGCCCGGTGCACGCCGGCCGCTCGCCGGGGTGACAGCATTCTCCCCGTGCCACCGGCTGCCAACCTCGCCGCAGGGAACCGCGAGGGGTGGGACGCTCGTCGCTGGTGGCCCGACGTGACGGCGGTCGGCCTCTACGTCGCACTGGGCGCGGCGGCGTACGCCCACGCGTGGGCCGCTCCCACCACTCGCGTCGTCGGGCTGGCCTACTCCGATCCGATCCAGCAGATGTGGTTCCTCAGCTGGACCCCGTTCGCCCTCGGCCACGGCCACAACCCCCTGTTCAGCGCCTACGCCAACGTCCCCCACGGGGTCAGCCTCGTCACCAACACCGGCGAGCAGCTGCTGGCGGTCATCGCCTGGCCCTTCAACGCGCTCTTCGGGCCGATCACTGCGCTCAACGTGATGTTCACCCTCGCCTTCGCCGCCTCGGCCACCGGCGGCTACCTGCTGGCCCGGCGGTTCACCCCGTGGCGGCCGGCCGCGTTCGTGGCGGGACTCCTCTACGGGTTCTGCCCGTACATGATCGGCCAGGGCGCCGACCACCTGCAGCTCGCCTTCGTGGCCCTCCCGCCGCTCATATTCCTGGTCACGGAGCGCCTGCTGGTCGACCCCTCGCGGCGCCGTCATCTGGGGTGGGGGGCCCTGCTGGGCGCGCTGGTGGTGGCGCAGTTCTTCATCTCGAGCGAGGTCCTCACCGACACCGCCGTGCTCAGCGTGATCGGCGTCATCGTGCTCTGCCTCCTCCATCCCGCCGAGGTGCGGCCCCGAGTGGCGCGGGTGGCAGCCGGCCTGGCCGTGGCGGTGGTCCTGGCCGGCGTCGTGCTGGCCTTCCCGATTGTCGAGGGGCTGCACGGGCCGGGCCACGTGGCAGGCGCCATCCAGCTGCAGCCCCAGATCTACCGCTCCGACGCCCTCGGAATCATCGTGCCGGGGCAGACCCAACTTCTGGCGCCCGCCTCACTCGTCTCGGTGTCGAACCGCTTCATCGACGGCAACGCACTGGAGAACGGCGCCTACCTCGGCGTCACGCTGCTGGCCATCCTGCTGGCCGGGCTGGTGGCGCTGCGTCGCACGCGCCTCCTGTGGTTCTTCTCCCTCATGGCGGCCGGGGCCTGGGTGCTCTCGCTGGGCTCGCGGCTCGTGGTTTCGAGCGCGCCGGTGGCGCAGCCGACGTCGGGGCTGTGGCTGCCCGAAGCGCTGTTCACCAAGATCCCGATCCTCTCCAACACCGAGCCGGTCCGCTACACGCTCTTCGTGGCCCTGTTCGCCGCCGTCGCGCTCGCCCTCATCCTCGACCGGCTGTACCTCTGGGCGCGGCCGCGATCGTCTCTGCTGGCGGGGGCGGCCTCGGCGGTCCTGGCGGCCGTCGCCCTCTTCCCTCTCCTCCCCGCGCTGCCTTACGCGGCCTCGGCGGTGACGGTGCCGCGCTTCTTCACTACCGGGGCGGTCAAGGTGGTGCCGCGGGATTCCGCGGTCCTGCTCTATCCCTTCCCCCAGTTCGGCGTCGACGACGCGCGGCCCATGCTGTGGCAGATCCGTTCCGGCTTCCGGTTCAAGGTGGTGGGCGGCTACTTCATCGTCCCGGACCCGCCGGGCGGCGGCGCCACCGCCATCTCGCCCAGCCAGATCGGGGCCGAGCTCGATGCGCTCTACGGCGGTGCCCCGGTCGCCCGCACGCCGGACCTGCGGGCCCGGCTCCGGGCCGAGCTGCGCGCCGAAGGGGTCTCGACGGTGGTGGCCGAACGGGCGGGGAAGAACCCGGCGGCCGCCTTGAGCTTCCTGACCTGGCTGGTCGGTCGGGCCCCGCACGAGGTGGCCGGGGCCGAGGTGTGGGACCACGTGGTGGCCGCGCCGTGAGCGAGTCGACGAATGCGGTGGTCATCGCCGTCGAGCTGTTCGACTCCGAAGCGGCCCGCTGGGTGGTGGCCCGCGCCGAAGCCGAACTGGAGGTCCGCTACGAGTTCATCGACGAGAGCGAGTTCGGGTTGACGGCCGCCGAGTTCGACCCGCCGGCGGGCGCCTTCCTGCTGGCTCGCCCGCGAGACGGCGCACCGCCGATCGGCGGTGTGGGCCTGCGGCGGATCGCCGGGGAGGTCGGGGAGGTCGGTGAGGTCGGTGAGGTCAAGCGGCTGTGGGTGCACGAAGACTGGCGCGGCCGGGGCGTCGGGCGCGCCCTGATGGACGAGCTCGAGACGGCGGCCCGCGGTCTGGGCGTGACCCACCTCCGCCTGGAGACCGGTGACCGCCAACCCGAGGCGGTGGCGCTCTACGCCGACGCGGGCTGGTGCCGGGAGGACGAGTCATGGGAGGGGGGACCGATCCGCTGCGGCTCGATCCACTTCTCCAAACTGCTCTCCTGAGCGACCAGAACTGGGGCGCGTGCTCGCGGGGTTGGCTGATCAACTCGACGCGGGTCGGGGGCCCTGGCATGGCGCCGATCCGCAAGGGTCCGTCACGTTCCCCGAGGTGAAGAACGTGTTCATCTGGCCCCAGAACGAGGGGAACGAACGGGGCGTGGTGTCGTGAGGATCCGGACCCTTGGTCGGTGGGGTGTCGCTCAGCGGTTCCGCCGGCACCCCGGTGTCCCACACGAAGAGGGCCGGTCCCGCCGACGGCGCCGACAGCGTCGGGATGCCCCAGAACGGCTGCTTCTCGAGGCTCCGCCTCGCGGCGAGGGCCGGCTGATGGATGCTCGCCCCGATGGTGCGTGCTTCGGTCTCGGTCGAGATGTTGGTCACCTGGTGGTCGCCGAAGGCCTCTTCCAGCATCACCTGGTGGTGCGGCGTCCCTGGTAGGCCCCCGGTCATCTGCTCCGCGTAACCGTCCGCGTCAGCCCGGTCCCACAGCATCTGGATCAGGTCGAACCCCAGCTCCTGGACGGCATGGTCCGGATACGCAGTGTTGAGACTGCCCTGGAACGGGCTGAAGTCAGCACTCCTCGGCAACAGCAAGGCGTAGTCCATGCCCGGCACCCCCAGCACCGATCGGTGGGCCTCGGTGGAGAGCGCGGTGAAGGCGCCGCCCATGATGCCGCCCTCCGAGTTGCCGTAGTACACCAGGCCCGAGGACGGACGGATCAGTGCTCGCTGCGCCTCGTCCTCGAAGGCGGGCGCCTTGACGAAGCCATTGGGACTGGCCAGCAGGTTGCCCAGCACCTGCGCGTCCAGGAGGGACTGCAAGAGGTTGTCGACCAACGGCGGGAAGTCGCCCAAGTTGGTGACCACCGACAGCGCCAGACCCAAGGTGCTGCTCGAGAGGCCCATCCAGTCGGTGCTGCAGAAGACGTAGTCGTAGCGGTCCGAGAACTGCGGTACCGAACTCTGCGCGACCTCGGCGGCCGAGCCGAATAACCCATGGCCGTAGAAACCGATACGGGCCGGATGGGCGGACGTGGCCGACTTGGGTATCTCGCACTCGAAGTTGGCCACCTGGGTATGCCCCGGCTGATGCACGGGCAGGCCGTTGGCGGCGACGGTCAGCACCGAGGTGGTGGACCCGCCCTCTCCGCTCAGGTAACTCGGCACGTCGAAGTACCCGAAGACCTCGCGGGCCAGGCTCGTGTTGTCGGGCGGGTCGTTCACCGTCTTGGTCACCAGATACGGACCAACCTGCTTCCCAAGAGCGGCGAAGGTCTGGTCCCGCATGGTGAGAGCGGGCCGGGTGATGTTGGTCGTGCTGGCGACGGTGAAGTCCCAGGCGAGGAACAACCCGCTCCTCGGCACGCCGTGGCGGCGCAAGGTGGCCACGACGCCGGTGAGATGGTTGGCGTAGGCCGCCGTCAGGTCAGTCGGCCGGGCTCCGGTGCCCAGGACCGAGGCGAAGGCGGCATCAGGGTGGATCGGCGATCCGGCGGCGGTCTTCAGGTTCCGCAGGGCCACGATGTAGCGGTCGCCCTCGGTGAGGTTGCGGGCTGGGTGGACCATGAGGAGCTGCGTGGCCGGGTTGGGATCACTCACATCGAGCTCGGTCCAGGTCGGCCAGCGTTGGCCGGTCGTGGCGTCGAGCAGGATGACGGGGCTGTCGGCCCGGAGCGAGTTGCCCATGTCCGAAATGGTGGCGGCGCCGCTCCGGGACAGGTCGGCGCCGAACGAGTAGGTGAGGATGGTCGAGCCGGGACTGAACCCGTCGTTGTCCTCCCACGGACCCGGGTCGATGGGCGCGCCACCCACCGCAGCCGGGAACGCACCAGCCGGGAAGAACACGCGGCGCCCGGTCGCCGTGGACGCATCGGGCACGGTGTAGAAGTCGTTGGGGAAGGGCAACATGCACTGGCTCGCATCGAGCGGATCGCAACCACTGGATGCTGTCGCCCCCCAGCCCCCGCCGGGCGCCGCCGCCCGCACCTGGGCCGCAGCCGCCAGCGTGATCGGCGGCGCCGTACTGGTCGTCGTCCCGCCCGCGCTCGATACGAGCAGGCCCTCCACCAAGGCGACCGCCCCCACGACCGCCGCGGCCCACCGTGCCGCGCCTCGCCACCCGACGGCCTTGCGCTGTCCCACCACGCCCTCCCCTAGTTGATTCGCCCCGTCCGTCCTACCCGAATCGTCCTACCCGAATCGCCGCGCCACCAGCTCATCCCAACGGGCGTCGTCCATCTCGGAGAGCGACGCCAGAACCAGGTCGGCCAGCCCGAACGCCGGGTCGTGCCCCTCCCCCCGTTCGGGCACGGCGATGCACGCCATCGAAGCCGCCTTGGCCGCCAGCACGCCGGCCGGGGCGTCCTCCCAGACCAGGCAGCGCCGCGGCGGCGACCCCAACTTGGCCGCCGCCGTCAGGAACACGGCCGGGTGGGGCTTGCCGTAGGGCTCGTCCTCGGCGGAGTGGATCAGGTCGAAGTAGCGCCGAAGCGAGAAGTGGTCCAGCGCCATATCGATGAGCCGGTACTGCGACGAGGACGCCACCGCCAGCGGGAGCCCCCGCTCGACGCACATGGCGATGGCGTGCTCCGCCCCCGGCTTGAGCTCGCCCTTGAGGCGCACCAGGTCGATGACTCGGTCGACGATCGACACCGCCACCTCGGCCGCGGTCGGGCCCGCCCATCGATACTGCTCGTGCCAGTACCGCGTCACCTCGTCGACGAACATGCCCTTGGTGCTGCGACAGCCGTCGGCCTCCAGAGGGACGCCGAGACCGCCCAGGATCTCGATCTCGGCCTCGTGCCAGAGGATCTCGGAGTCGATGAGGAGACCGTCCATGTCGAAGATGGACGCCGCGAAGCCCGCCGACGCGGCCAAGGGTGCGCTCAAGCGGACAGCGCAGCCTCAATGGCGTCGACGATGGTCGGGTCTTCGGGCTCCACCTGGGGCCGGAAGCGGCCGACGATCTCGCCGGTGCCCGACACGAGGAACTTCTCGAAATTCCAGGTGATATCGCCCGCCGCGCCCTCGGCGTCGGGGAACGAGGTGAGCTCCTCGTAAATAGGGTTGCGCTCGTCCCCGTTCACGTCGATCTTCTCCATGAGCGGGAAGCTCACGCCGTAAGTGGTCGAACAGAACCGCTCGATCTCCTCGGCCGTGCCCGGCTCCTGACCCATGAACTGGTTGCAGGGGAAGCCGACCACCGAGAAGCCCCGGTCGCCATAGGTCTTCTGCAGGCGCTCGAGCCCCTCGTACTGCGGGGTCAGCCCGCACTTGGACGCCACGTTGACCACGAGCAGGGTCTTGCCGGAGAATTCCCCGAGCGTGGTGTCGGCACCTTGAAGCGTGTGAATGGGAATGTCGTAGAGGGCCATGCGGCCGAGGATACCGGTCACGGCCCGCCACCGCCCCGGCCCGGCCCGTCGCCGGCCGGTCCCAGTCGCCGCCCGGTCCCAGTCGCCGCCGGCGCTGCGTAGGGTGATCGCCATGGACGCCGTAGTGATCCGCGACAGCCAGCTCCACTTCGAGACCCGAGAGGACCCGGTGCCCGGTGACACCGAGCTGCTGGTCGCGGTCCGGGCGGCCGGCCTCAACAGCGCCGACTTGATGCAACGCCTGGGCCTCTACCCGGCCCCTCCGGGCTGGCCCGTTGACATCCCGGGCATGGAGCTGGCGGGCGAGGTGGTCGCCGCCGGCCGGCAGGTCACGCAGTTCGCGGTGGGCGACCGGGTCATGGCCGTGGTCGGAGGCGGGGCCCAGGCCACCTTGGCCGTGGTCGACGAGTCGCATGCCATGGCTGTCCCCGCCGATCTGCCCTGGCCCGAGGCCGGGGGTTTCCCCGAGGCGTACTGGACCGCCTTCGACGCCCTCTTCACCCGGGGCGAGCTCAAGATGGGCGAGCGCGTCCTGGTCACCGGGGCGGCCGGCGGTGTGGGCACGGCCGGGGTCCAGCTGGGCGCCGCCGCCGGGGCGGTGGTGGTGGCCACCGTCCGCGACGCCGCCCGCCACGCCGAGGTGACGTCGCTCGGCGCCGCCGTGGTCATCGACCCGACCGACGTGGGGGCCCATGGCCCCTACGACGTGGTGCTCGAGCTCGTCGGTGCGGCCAGCCTGCCCGACGTCCTGCCCCACCTGGCCGCCGAAGCGCGCGTGGTGGTCATCGGCGTCGGCTCGGGGGCCAAGATCGATCTCAACCTGCTGGGCCTGATGAGCGCCCGAGCGCGGATCGGCGCGGCCACCCTGCGCGCCCGCACCCGCCGCGAAAAGGCGAACGTCGCGGCCGCCGTTTCCGCCCACGTGTTGCCGCTGCTCGCCTCGGGCCGCGTCCGCGTGCCGGTGTGCGAGACGTTTCCCTTGTCGGAAGCCACGGCCGCCTATGAGCGCTTCAGTGGCGGAGGGAAGCTGGGCAAGGTCGTGCTGGTCAACTGACCGGGCCGCGCGTGATTGAGGCGGTCCTCTTCGACGGCGATCAGACCCTGTGGGATTTCCAGAAGGTCATGCGGCACGCGCTGACCGCCGTCCTGGCCGAGTTGCGCGCCGCCCGCCCGGGACCGCTGGCCGACCAGCTGACCCTGGCTGACCTCTCGGCTGACCGCAACGCGGTCGCCGAGGAGCTCTCCGGGGTCGAGTTCAACCTGGCCCGCCTCCGCCACCTCGGCTTCGCCCGCACCTTGCATCGACTGCAGTCACCCGGCAGCCCCTGGAGCGCAGCCGCGGACGGCCTACTGGCCAAACAGCTCACTGACTCGTACATGGAACACCGCGATCGCGACCCGGCCCTCTTCGACGACACGCTCCCTTGCCTCGAGGCGCTCCGCCCCCACTACCGCCTCGGCCTGCTGTCCAACGGCAGCCGGTTGCCCGAGACCGTGGGGCTCGGCGGGTTCTTCGAGGTGGTCGTCTTTGCCCAGGACCATCGCGTGGCGAAGCCCGATCCCGCCATCTTCGCCATCGTCGAGCAGCAAATGGACCTTGACCCGGGATCTGCCGTCCTGGTCGGTGATCATCACCTCAACGACGTGGTGGGGGCGAAACGATCCGGCTGGGCAGCCGTGTGGATCGACCGGGACGGCGACGGTACCTATCGACCTCCGGAAGGCACCACCGAGCGGCCCGACGCCGAGATCACCTCCCTGGCCCAGCTCCCCGAAGTGCTCACAAGGTTGTCACGCGACATGTGACGGGGTTCGCCGACGGAACCTCAGCGGGTAAGCACCACCACCCCGGCGTTCGCCCCACGACCCACCGTGTGGGAGAGCGCGACCCGAGCGCCCTCGACCTGACGGGCACCACCCTCGCCGCGCAGTTGGCGCACCAATTCCACGACCTGGCCCAGCGCGGAGGCGCCGAGCGGCTCACCCTTGGAGAGCAGCCCTCCGCTCGGGTTGACCGGCAGCCGCCCGCCGAGCGCGGTCGCACCCGAGTCGAGAAGATCGGCCGAGCCACCGCGCCGGCACAGTCCGAGCTCCTCGTAGGACAGGAGCTCCCGGGCGGCGTCGGTGTCCTGGCACTCCACCACGTCGAGGTCGTCGGGTCCCACCCCCGCCTCCTCGAAGGCGGCCCTGGCGGCCAAGGTGGTCGGTGACGGCACCGTGTCGTCGGTCAGGCCCGACAGCGGGGTCGACTCGCTCAACACCGCGCCGGGCAGGTGGGAGCGCAGGACCGCCGCGGCCAGCGTCACCGCGACACCGGCGGGAGCCATTCCCAGCCCCTCGCGGGTCAGCACCACCGCCGCCGCCCCCTCGTTGGGCGAGCACAGCATGAAGAGATGCAGGGGCTCACAGACCACCCGTGAGGCCAGGACATCCTCCGGCGAGATCTCCTTCTGGTACATCGCGTCCGGATTGGAAGCGCCGTGGCGACGGTTCTTTACGACCACCCGGGCCAGGTGGTCCTTGGTCACTCCCGAAGTCATGGCCAGGCGCTGGGCCCGCAGCGCGAAGAAGGCCGGCGTGGCCGCCAACCCGGCTTCCTCCTGCCAGGGCTCGAAGAACGACGACCGGATGATGCCCTTGGGCATCTTCTCGGTCCCGAAGACGAGCGCGGTGTCGTACTGTCCGGCTCGGATGGCGCCGGCGGCCAGCATGAGCGCCGCCCCGCCACTGGCACAGCCGGCTTCGACGTCGACGATGGGCATGCCTGTCATGCCGAGACGGCTCAGCACCCTGTGCCCCGTGGCCACCCCGCCGTACGCCGTCCCGCAGAACGCAGCCTGGAATCCACCCTTGGCCACTCCGGCTTCGCGCAGGGCCACCCGGACGGCGTGCACGCCCAGATCCGTCGTCGAGGCGCCCTCGAAACGACCGAACGGATGCATCCCCACCCCGGTGATGACCACGCCGTTCATGAGGGGATCACCGGAGCAAAGGCGAACGTCACCACGTCGTTGCCGTCAGCATCGACATGCAGTGGCACGACGCGCAACACCATCGGCTGGCCCGGCGAAAGGGCGCCGGGGTCGCCCTCGGTCAGCCGGGAGATGACCCGTATGCCCTCGGGTAGTTCCACGACACCGACGCCATAGGGCGTGTCTCCGAGGTACCCCGGGGGAGGTGCCGTCACGGCCGTCCACGTCCACAGAATGCCCGCGTTCGACAGATCTACGGGCACCGGATCCTCGGCCGAACAGTACGGGCAGGTGTCGTGGCGGGGGAAGTGGTGGGCGCCGCACGACGCGCAGCGACTGCCGAGGAGGATCGGCGGGTCACCGTCGGTGAAGAGGCCGTCCCGGACCATGGCACGCGCCGAGGTCATGGCACGTCAGTCAGAGATCTCGACCAGCTCGAGCGCGTCGAACTCCCAGAAGGCCCGTAGTGACGCCAGCTTCCCCTTCCCATTGGACCGGTAGGTGTACACGCCCCGCACGACCGCCTGGTGCTGACCGCCGGCCAGGGTGGTGCGTATGACCCCGACATCGGCCACCTCGTCACCGCAGAGGTACGACTGCTCGATCTCGAACGTGATGGCCTCGCTCGGCGCGATGACGGTGTCGTAGAACGCCGCGATGGCCTCCCGCCCGTGATGCCCGCTCCCGTCCGGGTCGAACGGGGACGGGCCGATGGGATCCTGCACCACCGCGTCGGCGGCAAAGAGGTCGAGCCACGCCTCGCGGTCCCGGGCGTGCACGGCGGCCCGTGAGCGGATACCCAACTCCCGTGCGGTCAGTGCCTCATCGGTCATGGCGTGCCTCCCTCCCCGTCGCGGCGGTGCGAACGATGGGCCCATCATGGCGCAGCATCGGAATCTTGGTGTCAGCGGACCTTGGCGATGACGTCATCGCTGAAGCGCTGCAGGCCGTCGATCTTGGTCTGCAGGTCCTCAGTGTCCTGTTCGTGCACGTAGGGCCAGCGGAATCCCACGATCACATCGGTCACCCCGAGCTCCTCCAGCTGCCGCACGCCATCGGGGCTGTACGCGCTCAGGGAGATGACATGCACCTCGAACGGCTTGTCGCTCGTCCCGTGCTCGGTTCGGAGCTCGGCCAGGCGAACCAGTAGCCCCGGCAGGTCAGCCGGGTCGCCGCCGCCATGTAACCATCCGTCACCGCTGATGGCCGCCCGCCGGAGGGCCGCCTCATGGTGCCCGCCGATCAGGATCGGTACAGGCGCCGACGGTGCCGGGCTCATCATGACCGAGGGGAGATCGAAGACCTCGCCGTGGTACTCGAAGTACCCGCCGCCCATCAGCCCGCGCATCACCTCGATCTGCTCATCCATCCGCTTGCCCCGGCCCTCCCAGGGCACACCGCAGACCGTGTAGTCCTCGGGCCACGGGCTCGTGCCCACGCCGAGCAGCAGGCGGTTGTTGGTCAGCACGGCGGTGGAGCTGACCTGCTTGGCCACCAGCACCGGCTGGCGGATGGGGAGCTTGACGACGAAGGTGACGAACCGGAGGCGCTCGGTGACGGCACCCATGGCCGGGATCACCGAGAACGGCTCCAGGAACGGCTTGCCCTCCAAGAACTCCCGCGTGCCGTCGGGGTTGAAGGGATAGCGAGTGTCGGACACCTCGGGATAGCAGATGCTGTCGGGCACGACCATGGAGTCGTAGCCCGCCTCCTCGGCCGCCCGCGCCAGGGGCAAGTAGAACGACGGATCGGTCATCGACTCGGCATACGAGAATCGCATGTCACCTCCGTTGACGAAGTGGGATGGCGCGGCGGCAGCCGCCTACCATGCGCCCTGTGCCCGCTCATCCTGCCAGCACCGACACCCCGGGTGACAACCCACGGGCCGGCGGGACCCCCCTGACCAGCAATTCCCCCTTGGCGATCGATCTCTCCCTCCATGATCTGGAGCGGGACGCCAGGCACCTCATCGGGGAGATGGCCTACGCCTATTACTCGGGTGGAGCCGACGATGAACGGCTGCTGGCCGGGAACATCGACGCGTGGACCCATTGGCAACTCCACCCGAGAGTCCTGGCCGGCCTGTCCGACGTCTCGACCGCCACCACGCTATTGGGCACTGCGGTCAGCTCACCGGTCGCCATTGCCCCGACCGCGATTCAAGGTCTGGCCCACCCTGACGGGGAGTCGGCTACGGCGATCGGCGCCGCCGCGGCGGGCGCCCTCATGGTGCTGTCCTCGCTGGCCACCTGCTCGCTGGAGGAGGTGGCGGCCGCGGCGCCCTCGGCTCCCCGCTGGATGCAGGTTTACATCCTTCGGGACCGCGCCCGCACGGTAGATCTGGTCCACCGCGCTGCCGCACACGGCTACCTCGCCCTCGTCCTCACCGTGGACGCCCCAGTGTCGGGTCTCCGTCTGCGGGAGCAGCGAGCCGGAGTCCACCTGCCGGATGACCTCGCGCTTCCCAACCTGGCCGGCCACAGCACCCAGAGCGCCCGGGCGGGTGGCTTCATGGCCGTGGTGACCCACGAGTTCGAGCCGGCGCTGACGCCCGACGACATTGGATGGCTGGCCGGACTCTCCGACCTGCCCGTCGTGGCCAAGGGTGTGCAACGGGCGGACGACGCGGTGCGCTGCGTCGAGGCCGGAGCCGTGGCTGTCGTGGTCTCCAATCACGGTGCCCGCCAGCTCGCCGATGCCCCTCCGACGGCCGACATCCTGGCTGAAGTCGCCGATGCGGTGGGCGATCGGGCCGAGGTCTACGTCGATGGGGGAATCCGGCGCGCCCCCGACGTCGCCAAGGCCCTGGCGCTCGGCGCGCGCGCCGTCCTGGTCGGACGACCGTCGCTGTGGGCCCTGGCCGTAGGCGGCTCTGATGGGATCGCCTCGTTGCTGCGCTGGTATGAGGCCGAGCTCCTCCGGACCATGGCGCTCTGCGGCGCGGGGACCGTGCAGCAGCTCGATCGCTCGCTCATCCGGCGGGCCCCCGGATGGGCCCTGGACGCCGGCCGACCATGACGACCATCGCCACCATGGTGGCAGCCCGGGCCAACGACGACCGTCCCGCGGTCCTGGATGCATCGGGTCGCTGGAGCTGGCGCCAAGCCGTGGCCGAAGGGTCGACGCGCGGCGCCCTGGCCCGGTCACTCTGCGCCGACCGGTTACCGCACGTCGGCGTCCTACTCCCCAACGGCCCCGAGTATCTGTTCTGGCTGAACGGCGCCGCGCTGGCGGGCGCAGCCATCGTCGGCATCAACCCCACCCGCCGAGGCGATGCGCTGGCCGCCGATATCCGCGCCACCGACTGCTCGATGATCGTCACCGACGCCAGCGGCGCCGCCCTCCTGGCCGGCCTCTCGTTAGATCTCGGGCCGGACCATGTGGTGGAGGTCGGAACGCCTCGTTACCACTCGCTGCTCGCGCCATTCGACGCCGGCGACCAGGTGGCCGGGGCTGCCGCGCGCGATCTGGTGGCCCACGCCGGGGACATCGAAGAGGACTCGCTGTACCAGTTGATCTTCACCTCCGGGACAACCGGGACGCCCAAGGCCGTGCGCTGCACCCAGGGTCGTCTGGCCGGGATTGCCGAGGTCGCCGCACCCGGGTACGGCTACACGCCGGACGACGTCTGCTACTGCCCGATGCCCCTCTTCCACGGCAACGCCCTCATGGCATTGTGGGGTCCGGCCGTGCTGGTGGGCGCGGCCATCGCCGTGCGACCCCGCTTCAGCGCTTCGGCCTTCATCGACGACGTGCGCCAGTTCGGCGCCACCAAGTTCAGCTACGTCGGCAAGGCCATCGCCTACATCCTGGCCACGCCCGAGCGGGAGGACGACGCCGACAACACGTTGCAGAGTGCCTTCGGGACCGAAGCATCGGTGCGCGACCGCAGCCGGTTCCGGAAACGCTTCGGCTGCTACCTCATTGAGGGCTACGGGCAGAGCGAGGGTGGCGCCACGGTCAACCCCGTGCTGGGCATGCCCAAAGGCGCGCTGGGCAAGCCGGGCGACGGGGTGGACCTGGCGGTCCTGCGTCCCGAGACGGGAATCGAATGCCCGCGGGCGGTGATCGACGCGGACGGGCGACTGCGCAATGCGGGAGAGGCCATCGGCGAGATCGTCAATCGGAGCGGCCGAGGGAAGTTCGAAGGGTATTACCGACATGAGCGCGCGGAACAGGATCGGCTCCGTGACGGCTGGTACTGGACGGGTGACCTGGGCTACGTCGATGCCGACGGGTTCTTCTACTTCGCCGGTCGATCGGGCGACTGGCTTCGTGTCGATTCGGAGAACTTCGCCGCCGGACCGGTCGAGTCGGTGCTCTCGCGGCGGACCGACTTCGCCGTCACCGCGGTGTACCCGGTACCTGACACCGGCTCGGGTGCGGGCGACCAGGTCATGGTGGCCGTGGAAATGGTGCCAGGACGAACCTTCGATCCGGACGACTTCGCCGAGTGGGTGGGCGCCCAGCCCGACATGGGGACCAAGTGGGTGCCGCGCTTCGTCCGTATCTCGCCGTCAATCCCGCAGACCGCCACGGGGAAAATAACCAAGGTCGGTCTGCGAGAGGAAGCCTGGATCTGCTCCGACGAGGTCTGGTGGTGGGCGCTGGGGAGCGCCGAGACGAACTACCGGCTTCTCACCAAGGACGACCGCACCGCCTTGGCCGAGGGGTTGGCCGTGCACGGCCGACCGCCGATCGGACCTCTCACCGAGGGTTAAGAAGCCAGGGCAACGCAGTATCTGCGTTCCGGAGATGGCTTCTCAATCGGCCCTAGGATGCCCCATGAATCGATCCATGGCGAAATGCTCCCTGGCGAAATGCACAATGGCGGTATGCGCATTGGTGGCGGTCCTGGTGTTGCCCACCGTTCAGGCCTCAGCCGCCGGCAACGCGGCTCTCGATGGTCACATCATCTCTGATCCTTTTGCCGGAGGCGTCGCCATCTCAAGCGCCGACCTCACGACCCTGGCGAACCGGCTTCAAAGCGTCGAGTCATCCGTCACGTCTGGATCCGACGCCAAAGCGGCGGTCGCGGCTGAAGGTTGGCATCGTCCATCTTCCGGCAATCTGCAGCTGATCGTCGCCCTTATCGCCATCTCCGATCCCACCCTGAGCTCGTCGTCACTCATTACGCAGGCGGGACTTGCGGCTCGGAGTGCCGCATCGACGGTTTGTTCGGGCGCGACCGGAGATCTTCCGGCCAGCGATGAACCGGTCAGCCCTATTCCCAATTCGCACTACGTCGTCTGCAAGCCATCCTCCACGGGCGTCACTGCCGTCGCAATCTCGACGTCGCGATCGAACGTCTTTGCGCTGATCTTCAGCACCGAGGCGACGGTGACCCGGTCGCAGCTCACCGCCATTGCCCTCCGTCAGTACGATGCCATGTCCACCGATGAGACCTCGACCAGTGGGGGGTCGGGTACCTGGCTCGTCGTCGGAATCATCGCTGGGGTCGTCGTGCTCCTCGTTGCGGCGGCCGTGCTTCTCACCCATCGCCGCCGACTGAAGTCACGGCTGGCGGAGACCTCAGCGGCCCCCTGGCCGTCGGGCGTCGGTCAAGGCGTTCCCGCTCCTGAGGGCTCTCCGACGACAGGATCGCCGCCAGCCGGCTGGTACGCCGACCCTGCCAATCCGCAGGGGAGGCGGTACTGGACCGGCGCTCAGTGGGGTCCGCCCGAAGCTCCAGCTGAGGCCGATGCCGCGTCGCATGACGGTGGGATAGGGGCGGTGCCGTCAGGTGGTTCTGAAGGGCCGGGTTCCACTGGCGGTGGGGTCCAGGTTTCTGACGCCGTGCCAGACCCCCGTCACGGCGAGGAATAGAGCGGCCGTCGATCAGTCTTTCCGTCGCTGCTCGAACTCCTCGACCAGCCGGCGCGGGGCCTGACACATCCAGGCCTCGGTGAGGAGCTGCTCGAGTTCGTCCACACCGACTGCCTCGAGGCGAACCAGGGCGGCCGGGAAGCCGTTGTAGTGCGGCTCGGTGAAGAACTTGGTCGGGTCCGACGCCAACAGTCCCTCCTTGTCCGCCTGGTTGGCCACCCGGACGACGAGCACGCCGGGATTGGGCACTCGGGGTTTCTTTGATTCGACCCGCTCGTTCCAGGCCCAGGCGAATCCCTTCCACTTGCTCCCGTTACGTACTGCGAACCGGAAGTCCCCCTCGTCCTCCCGCGTCTCGGGCATCGCCAGGGCGATGCGCCGTGCGTCCTTCTGCGTAGCCACCCGTCAAGGTTGGCAGAACAGCGGCGGCTCCGGTTGCCCGGCCCCACTAGGTTCGGGGAGATGCGCGTGGGACTGGTCATACTCCCCTCCGATCGCTGGCCCGAGGCGCGCCGACAATGGGAGTGGGCCGACGAGGTCGGATTCGACACCGCCTGGACCTACGACCACGTTCGATGGGGAGGGATGCTCGACGGACCGTGGCACGCCGCCCTGCCCGTGCTCGCCGCCGCGGGCGCCGTGACGAAGCGCATCCGGCTCGGCACCCTGGTCTCCAGCCCGAACTTCCGCCACCCGGTCACCCTGGCCCGCGACGCCATCACGCTCGACGACCTCAGCGGCGGCCGGTTCGATCTGGGCATCGGCCCGGGCAGCGAGGGCCCCGACGCGGCCGTCCTCGGCCAGGAGCCGTGGGACGCGTCCGAACGACTGGACCGGTTCGGCGAGTTCCTCGAGATCCTGCGGGCCATCCTCGACGGCGATCCCTCGGCCCGGACGACGATCACCGGCCGGCACTACGCCAGCGTCGAGGCTCCGAGCACCCCGGGGACCCTGCAGTCACCCCTACCCCTGACCGTGGCTGCCGGTGGGGCGCGCGGGCTACGTCTGGCCGCCACCTACGGTCAGCGCTGGGTCACCATTGGGCCCACTGGCCGCGGCACGAGAACCGAGGCGACCATCCTCACCGCCGTCGCCCAGCAGTGCGCCCGCCTTACCGAGATATGCGACGAACTGAAGCGGGATGCCTCGACCCTGGGCAAGGTGTGCCTCTGGACGCCGACCGAGCCGGCCCTCGAGTCTGTCCATCAGTTCGATGAGATCGCCGGGCCGTTCGTGGAGCTCGGTTTCGATCAGTTCGTGCTGCACCACCCGGCCCAGACCGGACCCTACGCGGGGTCGGTGACGGCCTTCGAGGAGATCGCGGCGCGCTACAACCAGACGGAGGGTCAGGTCGAGGGGCTCCTGTAACCGAGTTGCGCCAGGTGCTGCTCGATCTCCGCCCGGGACTCGGCCGGTTCGACCCGTTCGACGGCGATGGTGTCGCACCCGACCCAGGATGCCGCTTCCCGCAGGGCGCCGGCGACGTGGCGGGCCGCGGGGCGCGACTCCAAGGTGACCTGCTTGGCCACCAGCGTCTGCCCGCGTCGCCCCGGGTCGACGAGGCCCACCAGCTTCGTGCCGGCCAGGATCGGCATGGCGAAGTACCCGTAGAGACGCCTCTCACGCGGGACGTAGGCCTCGAGCCGGTGGCGGAACCCGAAGAGGCGCTCGGTCCGGGGTCGGAACCAGATGAGCGAATCGAACGGGGAGAGCAGGAGGCTGCGGCCGTTCACCCGCCGCTCCAAGACGTCGAGGGGTTCGGGCGCGACGAAAGCCGGCTTGACCCACCCCTCCACCTGCACCGGTTGGAGCTCGGTGTCGCCCACCACGGCCCTCACCAGCTTGGAGGGGACGCCGTTGTAGGCAGCCAGATCGGCCACGTTGCCGACGCCCAGGGCCCGGCCCGCTTCGCCGACCAGCACGCGGGCGCACTCCTCGTCAGACCACTCCACCCCGGCCAGTTCGGGCGGGACAGCCCGCTCGGCCAGTTCGTAGACGCGCTGGAAGCCCCGGCGTTCGCGGCAGACCAACTCGCCGATATCGAGCAGCCACTCGGCGGCGATCTTGACCTCGGACCAGTCCCACCAGACGCCCCCTCGCTTGGCTCCGCCCAGCTGCTTGGCGGTCAGCGGCCCCTCGGCTCGTATCTGCTCGACCACCTTGGCGCAGGTGGCGGCCTGGTCGGCCAGGCGGTGCCAACGCCGACCCTTGGCCAGCCGCTGGCGGCGGGCCAGGCCGTAAGCCGGCCATGCTTCGAGCGGGAGCAGGCAGGCCGCGTGCGACCAGTACTCGAAGGTCTCGCTGCCGGACCCCCAGTAGGCCCGATCGACCTTCGGGCGAGGCATGGCCCCGCAACGGGCGAAGGTCACCAGCTCGTGCGAGCGGGCCAGGACCGAGATGGTGTCGAGTTGCACCCCGCCCAGGCGCCGCAACATGGTGGCGGGCCCGCCTCGCTGGCGAGGTCCGAGCAGGCCCTGGGCAAAGAGGGCGACGCGCCGGGCCTCCTCGGCCGAAAGGACAGCTGACGGCGGCGGCATTGGGCCCGCAAGCTACCCGCGCCGTGTTCGGCCCGGTCAGTCGAGCAGGGTGGCCGCCACGGCGTCCTCGAGAATCCGATCGTTGGACCACATGAGCTGCTGCTGCTTGGCCCGGCGGAAGTACAGCTGGATGTCGAAGTCGAGGGTGAAGCCGATGCCGCCGAAGAGTTGCTGGGCCATGGCGGTGATGTCCCGGAAGGTGCTGCAGGCGAAGAGCTTGGCCATCGGGGCCAGCGAGGCAAGCGGTCGTCCGTTGGCACCGGCCCAGGCCGCCTCGTGCACCAGCTGCTCGGCGCCGTCGAGCGCGGTCACGGCATCGGCCAGGTTGTGGGCCAGGGCCTGGAAGGCACCCAGCGGCTTGTCGAACTGCTGGCGGTCCTTGGCGTACTGCGTGGTGATCTCCAGCGCGTAGCGGGCCCCGCCGACCGCCTGGGCGGCCAGCAACACCAGACCGCCCTCCAGCACCAGCTGCCAGGTGCCCCAGCCCGAGCCGGCCGGGCCGATCCGCTCGTCCTCGCTCACGACGACGTCGTTGAACGTCACCTCGTACTGGGTGTCCGACGAGATGGTGTACTGCTGGCGCAGGGTGACCCCGACCGCGGTGGGGTCGACCAGGAAGAGGTCGACCGACTCTTCGTCGTCGCCGGTACGGACCAGGACGAGCAGCCGATCCGAGGCGGCGGCGAAGGCCACGTGACGCTTGACCCCGCTGATCCGGTACCCGCCGTCGCCGGCCGGCTCGGCGCGGACCTCGACGCCGCGCGGTGAGAAGCCGTTCTCGGGCTCCAGCCAGGCCGGCGTGATGATCGACTCACCCGAGGCGAGACCGCCCAGCCATTGCGCCTTCTGAGCCTCGTTGCCCGCCGCCGCGATGACCCCGCCGCTCATCACGGCACTCACGAAGTGGGGCGTCGGGGCCAGAGCGCGGCCCAACTCCTCGTAGAGCGCCACTCCCTCGACCAGCGTCATGCCCGAACCGCCATGGTCCTCGGGCAGGAGGAGGCCGATGAGATCGAGCTCGCCGAGCTGGGTCCACAGGGAGCGGGGAAAGCCCGAGGGGTCGTCCTCCATCTGGCGCACCACGTCGAGCGGGCAGTGGTGTTCGAGCACGTCGCGCACGGTCTGGCGCAGCATCTCCTGCTCGGGGCTGAAATCGAGGTCCAACACGCTCTAATTACCTCCGTCGTTGGGGGATGGGATCGGTCGTCGGGTGGCCGCCGGCGAGGGGCGCCACCCCTCGCCGCGGCGGGCCCAGGGATTGTCGTCGGGCGTGCGGGGCAGGGCGATGTGCGCCCAGCAGGTGGTCTTGGCGTCGCCGTCGACGGCGAGGGTCACCGCCACCGTGACGAAGCCGCACCCGGTCTCATCGACCGCGGTCTGCTCGACGACACCCGTCATCTTCATGGTGTCGCCCGGGAAGACCGAGCCCAGCATGCGGAAGGTCACCCGGCCCAACCGGCCGTGGGGACCGGTCCAGTCCGTCAAGTAGCGCTCGAACCACGCCGCCTGGTTGGGCGTGTTCAAGAAGATGTCCTGCGTGCCGTTGCGGTTGACCGCGAAGTCCTTGTCGTGGTGCATGGGCCGCCAGTCCCGGGAGGCCAGGGCGCCCAGGACCACCGTGGTCGCGCTGACCTCATAGGTGAGCTCGGGCAGGAGATCGCCGACGGCGACGTCGCCGTGCAGCAGGGTGGGGGTCACGGTGGCGGTCACGCGCCACCACCGCCCTGCCGCTTGTACCCGAAGCCGGTGTAGGACTCCACCGCGATGAGCTCGTCGTCCTGGTTCTGGTAGATGACGTCGATCACCCAGAAGCGGCCGGTCCCGAGCTTGGTGGTCTTCTCCCCGCTGATGGAGCGCAGCACCTGGTGGGTGCGCAGGACGTCACCGATGCGCACCGGCGTGTGGAACTCGATGGTGTTGTCGGTCATGACCGCCTCGGGCAGCCCGAAGAACGCCTTGAGGTCGAAGTGCACCTGGAGCGGCAGGGCCACCTCGCTGCGGCCGGGGGCCCAGTGGTGCGGCCGGAACCAGACCGAGACCATGGTGGGCGGGGCGATCGGCCCACCGGTCAGCGCCTGCGCCACCTCCTCGTCCCAGTAGAGCGGGTTGCCGTTCTCGACCGACGCGCACGTGGTCCAGATGTAGCCCCGCTCGACCGGGAACTCGCCGACTTCGGGGTACTGCTCCTGCCCGACCCGTTCGAGCGCCTCGCTGAGCTGATCTGGGCCGGTCATGCCACCACCCGGCGGGCTACCCAGGTGGCGATGGTCTCGGGGTCGATGCCGGCCTCCTTCAAGAGGTGCTCGGTGTCGGTGATGGTCGGGTCGGGCAGCGCGACCGGGTCGTCGGGTCGCGCCATGCCGGCCAGCAACGGCGCCAGTTGGCGCAGCGAACCGTGCGTCGGGTGCACCGCCGTGGTGACCGCGCCGCGGTGGGTGAATTGCGGGTCGCTCCATATCTCGTCGACCGCGAGCACCGGGGCGACGCAGGTGTCGGCGCCCCCGAGCCGCGCCACCCACTCGTCGCGGTCGGCGGTGGCGAAGGCGGTGTCGAGGGCAGCCCGGATGGCCGGTTGGGCGGCGTCATCCAGCTGCCGCTCGATCCACTCGGGGCAGCCGAGGGCCCGGCAGAGATTGGCGAAGAACTTCGCTTCGACCGCCCCCACGGCCACCCACTTGTCGTCGCGGGTCTGGTAGGTGGCGTAGCAGGCGTAGCGGCCCGAGAGGAGATCGTGCCCGGGCACCGGCGCGGTGCCGAGGGCCAGCTGCTCATCGATGGGGAGCGACATGAGCCAGAGCACCCCTTCGGCCACGGCGACGTCGAGGTAGGTCCCCTCGCCGGTGGTGGCCCGGCCGGCCAGGGCGGCGGTGATGGCGAGCGCGGCGTGCATGCCGCCGGCGGCGGCATCGGCGATCGTCGCGCCGGGGAGCGGTGGCGCGCCACCCACGCCCGGGGTGCTCATGGCCAGGAATCCCCCGACGGCCAGGTAGTTGACGTCGTGGCCGGCCCAGCTGGCGCGGGGGCCGTCCTGTCCGAAGCCGGTGGTCGAGCAGTACACCAGGCGGGGGTTGTGCTCCTTGAGCGTCTGGTAGCCGAGGCCGAGGCGATCCATCACCCCGGGACGGAAGCTCTCGATCACCACGTCGGCCACGGCGGCAAGGGCCAGGAAGGCGCCCCGGCCATCGTCGTCCTTGAGGTCGATCAGCACCCGCTGCAGGCCGCGCTGGCCGCTGTAGGCGAAGTAGGACGGCTCGTTGGGCGCGACGCCGGGTGAGGGGACGGGACCGACCTTGACCACCTGGGCGCCGTAGTCGGCCAGCAGGCGCGTGCAGCGCGGTCCCGGCCCGAAGGTCGAGAGGTCGAGGACGGTGACCCCGCTGAGAGGGCCCGTTGGTGAAGGGGCGGCCGACACGAAGTGCTCGCTGTCGCTCAGAAGTTCTTGGGGAGACCGAGCTTGCGCCGGGCGATGATGTTCTTCTGGATCTCCGAGGCGCCGCCGCCGATGGTGTCGATCACGGTGTAGCGGTAGGTCGACTCGGAGCGGCCGGCCATGGGCGCCTCGGGGGTCTTGACCCGCAGCTGGCTGCCCGGGCCGGCGATGTCCATGGCGGCATTGGCCAGGCGCTTGGAGAGCTCGGTGGCGAAGAGCTTGTACTCCGAGGCCTGGACGGTCGGCGCCGCGCCCCCCTTGCCCGCCTCGAACACGAACTTGAGACCCATGACCCGGGCCACCTCGAGTTCGGTGGCCAAGCGGGCCAGGCGCTGGCGGACGACCGGGTCGTCCTTGAGCGGCTGGCCGTCGCGGGTCGTCGTGCGCACGTACTCGACCAGCAGTTCGAAGCGCTGGTTGATGGGTGAGAAGGTGAACATGGTGAAGCGCTCGAGGTCGAGGGCTTCGGAGATGTACTGGAAGCCGTGGTTGAGCTCGCCCACCACATAGTCGTCGGGAACGAAGACGTCGTTGAGGAAGACCTCGTTGGTCCGCTCGTCGCCCATGGTCCAGATGGCGTTGACGGTGATGTTGGGCTGGTCGATGGGCACCAGGAAGAGCGTGATGCCTTTGTGCTTGGAGTCCGGGTCGGTGCGCGCCCCCACCCAGTACCACTCCGCGAAGTGGGCCGAGGTGGTCCACGTCTTCTGGCCGTTGAGGTTCCAGCCGCCGTCCACCTGGGTCGCCTTGAGCTGCATGCTGGCGGCGTCCGAGCCGGCGTTGGGCTCGGAGTACCCGACGGCGAACTCCACCTCGTTGCGCAGAATCTTGGGCAGGAACTCGGCCTTGAGGCGCTCGTTGCCGTGGCGGATCAGGGTCTTGCCGATGATGCCGACGCCCTTGCCGATCTGGGGCCCGCCCCGCCCGGCCAGCTGCTCGTTGAGCAGGTACTCGTAGACCCCCTCACCCTCCGAGCCGCCGTACTCGGCCGGCCACGTCATGCCCAGCCAGCCCTGGGCCCCCATGGAGGCCATGAAGGCGCGGCGCTTCGGCGTATCGACGATCTGGGCCATGTTCTCGCGGGTGACGTCGAAGACATCGGGATCGTCGTTGGCGTTGAGAAAGGTCTCCACCTCTTTGACGAACGCGATCTGCTCGTCGGAGAACTCGAAGTCCATGGTGCGGTGACCTCCGGGGCCGGAAGGGCGACGCCGGGGAACCCCGGCTGATCGCAGAATCTGACTACCCGTCAGATTAGATCAGGGCGGGGTTGCCCGGCGCCAACGAGCCCGCGTTTGCCGAGGTCACCTCGGGCGCGTCCTCCCCTCGAAGGTGGTGCAGCCCCAGCGCCAGCGCGGCGAGGGCGGCCGCGATGGCAGCCAGGCCGGCGGCCAGGATCGCCCCCCGGACCCCGAGCAGGGCGACCAGAGGCGCCGAGGCTGCGGTGCCGAGCGAGACGGCGCCCACGGTGAGGCCGGTGAAGACGGCGCAGGCCCGGCCGGCGATGTGCTCGGGGGCGCGCTGGAGCAGCAGCGTGCGGGCGCCCACCATCTGGATCCCGTCGCCCACGCCCCCGATGCCGTAGGCGGCAATGGCCATCCACATGGTCGGGGCCAGCCCGCCGGCGGCCACCCCGAGGCCGAGCACGGCCAGACCGATGACGATGCCCGGGGCCAGGGCGCGCGGCGAGAGGCGCCCGGCGAGCACCGTGCCGAGCGTCATGCCGCCGGTCCAGGCGGTGATGAGGAGGGCGAACCCGGTCGTCCCGCCGTGCAGGACGCTCTCGGCCAGGAAGAGCTCGGCCACCATGGTCACGCCGAGGAAGGCGATCATGACCGAGACCACCAGCACGAGCAGCCCCATGGGGCGGTCACGCCGCAGGTAGCGGGCGCCGGCCGCCATGCCGTCGTCGGCGCCTTGGGGGGCATCGGCCCGCTGACGGCGCAGCCCGAGCGTGGTGACGCCGAGGGCCAGGATGACGTAAGCCCCCGCATCCAGCAGGAGGGCGGTCGAGGTGCCGCCGATGCTGCCGACCACGCCGGCCAGCAGCGGCCCCACGGCGGTGCCACCCATGGTCGCCCCCTGCAGGCGGCTGGTGGCGCGCACCAGGGAGACCTCGCCGGCCAGCTGGGGCACGGCGGCGGTCAGCCCGGGACGAAGCACGCTGTCGGCGATGCCCAGGCAGAGCACCAGCCCGATGATGGCGCCGAGCGAGTGGGCGAAGGCCAGGCCGGCCAGCGACCCTCCCAAGCCCAAGGCGGCGGCCGAGAGCAGCGGTGCCATGGGAAGGCGGTCGAGCAGCATCCCCGCCACGGGCGAGAGCAGCAGCACGGGCAACCCGGCGGCCAGGAGGACCATGGTCACGGCCAGGGTGGAGTGGGTCTGCTGATACACGCGCAGGGACAAGGCGACGTAAGCCAGGCCATCGCCGGCGGCCGCCATGGCCTGCATGGCGGTGGCCAACCGGAGCGGCCAGGCCGCCCTGGGGGAGCGGGCGCGGGCCACCGGCGTCGGGGCCACGTCGGTGGTGGCCGCAGACGCCGGTGCGGCGTCGGGAGTCTGGGATTCGGGTTCGGGTTCGGGTTCGGGTTCGGGTTCGGGTTCGGGTTCGGGTCGCATGGTCAGTGGGTGTTCTCGGGTCGTGTGGCGGGGGATGGACAGTCTGCAATCTGGTGGCGCGAGTGGCCCCAAGTGCGGTGGGGACGGCTGCGGCACTTGAGTGAGGGCGCGGCGGTGATGAGGGCCGGTCGGAGGATGTCGCCAAGAGGTCAGACCACGCCGGAGGGGCGCGGGATCTCTTCGTGGGCGGGACCTACACCAACATGGAAAAAGGATACATCGGCACGATTCCCCCGTGGGCCAGGACGCAACGAATCGGCGCGGCGGCGCCGGCGCGGCGGCCCGCCGGGCCGGCCCGCCTACGTCAGTACCTGGTCAATCGGACCACAAGAGGGTGGCCACCGGCTGCGGTCGCTCCAGTCCCTTGAGCATTGCTTCTCGATAGTTGACGAAGTGGAACTCCTCGGTGCGCTCTACCAGGGCAGCCGAGAGCGACGACACCAGCACCTCACCGGGACCGGCCGCGTCGGCGATACGGCTGGCCAGGATCACCGTGTGGCCCAGGAAGTCGTCGTTCTCCTCCAGTGCCTCGCCGGTGTGGATGCCGATGTGCACCTGGATAGGGAGGTCGGCGTGCGTCTGGGAGTACACCACGAAGGCCCGCTGCATCTCGCCGGCGCACCGCAGGGCGCGCGCCACGCCCCCGAAGGCCACCATGAAACCGTCACCCTGGACCTTGACCTCGCGACCGCCGTGGGTCTGCAGGGAGGCCCGCACGATCTGATGGTGCTCCCGGAGCAGTTCCCGGGACGCCCGGTCCCCCAGGCGCTCGGTGACGCCGGCGTAGTCGACCATGTCGGAGAAGAGAATGGTCACCGTCCCCTCGCCCGGCTTGGGCTGTTCCGGGGCCGGGACCTCGTTGCCCGGTTGGGGCGGTTGGAATCGCTGGTCGAAGCCGTGCCGCATCTGGTGCCGGGCCGCGTGGCGTTGTGTCCGGAATTGCTCCTTGATGTCGCGCTTGAGCCCTTGCAGATCGAACAGCGAATCCAGATCATTCGGCATACCGGGCGGGGCGGGCGTCCCGCCGAGGCCGGGCCTGTTGCTCATGCCGCCGAGCACGTGGTCGACGATGGACGCTCCGATCTCGCGCCCGGTGCGAATCGGCTTGCTCTTCACGTCGATGCCACCCATGAAGGCAAAGCCCCGGATCCGGATGCGCGGCGATCCGGGCACCAGGGGCACGTTGCGCAGCTTGAGGTCTCGTCCGCCCATGAAGGCGAAGCCCTCCAGGTCGACGTCGAACCCCTCGGGCACGATGACCTGGATGCCCCCCATGAAGGCGACCGCGGTGATGACCACCTCGGGCCCGTCGATCTCGGCGTGACGCAAGTCGAGATCGCAGCCGCCCATGCAGGCCACCGCCGTCGTGCGGCCGCTGATCCTCCATCGTCCACGCGCGCTCGATCCGCTCATGATCCCGACGAACCACCGCCGCGGGTGACGACGGCTGGTCTCGACCCGGGGGACGGCCAGGTCGGGCAGGTTGGCCATCACCGCATCGAGGTCGCCCCGGGTACGGGCTTCGAGAGCCAGCCCCACCCGTTCGGAGAACTCGTCGAGCGTCAGCCGGCCGTCGACCACGTGCTCGCGGAGGGCGGTGATGGTCCGATCGCGGTCGGCGTCGGCCACTCGCTGGCTCAGCGGGCCCCCACCCCCGGTGGGCGGTGTGCCCTCGGGCACGACGTGATCGGCCATCTCTGCAGTTTGCTCGCTGTGGCCGCCCGGTGCATGAACCGGTCGTCCCGGCGGCCGGCCCGGATCTGTCACCGGGGAAGGCGTTGCGGAGGGCCGGTAGGCTCCACGCCCGTGCGAGGCATCCTGAGTGCGGCGGGCTACGTGCCCTACCGGCGCCTGACCCGGTCCGAGATTGCGGCGTTCATGGGTAGCGGAGGTGGCAAGGGCGCCCGGGCCGTGGCCTCCCACGACGAGGACACCACCACGCTCGGCGTCGAGGCGGCCCGGCTGGCCGCCAAGAGCGCGCCCGGGGTGACGCCCGATGCCCTCTGGTTCGCCACCTCGTCCCCGGCCTACCTGGACAAGACCAACGCCACCGCCTTGGCGGCGGCGCTGCGGCTCCCGGGCGATGTCCCCGCCTATGACTTCGGCGGCGCGCTGCGCTCGGGGATCGGTTGCCTGCTGGCCGCGCTGGGCGGCTCGGGTTCGACCCTGGTGGTGGGCGCCGACATGCGAGACGGCATGCCGACCAGTGCCGACGAGTCCGCCGGCGGGGACGGCGCGGCCGCGGTCCTGGTCGGCGAGGGACCCGGCGTGCTGGCCGAGCTGGTGGGCCAGGCCTCGGCCACCGACGAGTTCACCGACCGCTGGCGGGCGCCCGGGGAACGGCGCTCCAAGCTCTGGGAGGAGCGGTTCGGCGAGAACCGTTACATCGAGCTCGGGCGCGATGCCTTCGGCCGCGCCCTCAAGGCGGCGGGCGTCGAGGCGGCTGACGTCGGGCGGGTCATGGTGACCGGGATGCACGCCCGCGCCGTGACCGGGCTGGCCAAGAAGCTGGGCGTCGGGCCGGCCGCGCTGGCCGACGACCTGTCGCTCTCGGTGGGGCAGACCGGGGCGGCCCATCCCCTCCTCGTGCTGACCTCGGTGCTCGAGTCGCTGGCCGGGGCCGACGCGGCCGGCAACCGGACCCCGCCCGGCACGGTGCTCGTCCTGGTGCACCTGGCCGACGGGGCCGATGCGGTGGTGCTGCGCACGACGGCGGCCCTATCTGAGTGGCAGCCGGTGCGGACGGTGGCTGCGCAGGCCGGGTCGGGCGCCGAGCTCCCGTACTCCAAGTTCCTGGCCTGGCGCGGGCAACTGATCCCCGAACCGCCGCGGCGGCCCGAACCGGCGCGGGTCTCGAGCACGGCGGCCCATCGCAACGAGGAGTGGAAGTTCGGTTTCGTGGGCTCGCGTGACCGGAGTTCGGGGGCATTGCACATGCCGCCTGCCCGGATCTCCATGGAGGGTGGTGCGGTCGATGACATGGAAGCGGTGGGCATGGCCGACGCCATCGGCACCGTGGTCACCTTCACCATCGACCGGCTGGCCTACTCCCCCAGTCCCCCCATCGTCTTCGCCATCGTCGATTTTGATGGGGGTGGGCGTTACCCGGTCGAGCTGACCGATGTCGACGCCGCCGAGATCAAGGTGGGCAGCCGGGTCGAGATGACGTTCCGCCGTCTGTTCAGTGCCGACGGCATTCACGACTACTTCTGGAAGGCGCGCCCGGTACGCGTCGGGGGTTCCGCCTGATGGGTTCGCACGGCATCCGCGACCGGGTGGCCATCGTCGGCATGGGGTGCACGCCCTTCGCCGAGCATTGGGACAAGGGGCTCGACGACCTGATCGTCGACGCCAGCGCCGAGGCGTTCACCTCGGCCGGGGTCAC
>DASXZJ010000100.1:0-16678 GCA_036502025.1 Acidimicrobiales bacterium
GGCGTGATCAGCGACCCCTGTTCGTAGGAGGCCTGGAAGCGCTCGTGCAGGGCGGCGCCGATCTCCTCGGGCGGCTGGCTCCGAATCCACTCCTGCATGGCCGTGTCAACCGAGCCGGGCCGGTAGACGTTGACCGTCACCCCGCTCCCGGCCAGCTCGGTGGCCAGGTTGAGGGTGTGGGCCTCAAGGGCGGCCTTGGTGGCGGCGTAGGCGCTCATCCCGACCATTGCCCCGGGGTGGGCGGCGATCCCGCTCGACACGTTCACGATCCGACCCCAGCCCCGCTCCAGCATCGAGGGCAGGACCGCCTGGGTGAAGTGGAACGGGGCATCGACGTTGA
Source organism: Acidimicrobiales bacterium (assembly GCA_036502025.1). Classification (GTDB taxonomy): domain Bacteria; phylum Actinomycetota; class Acidimicrobiia; order Acidimicrobiales; family RAAP-2; genus Bog-473. The sequence continues at coordinate 341 of DASXZJ010000100.1, forward strand.
CGGCAAATGCCGACGCCCACTCGGTAGGAGACGCGGTGACGGTCGGCCCCACCGGCTGGACCACCGCCGCGTTGTTGACCAGGATGTCGACCGGCCCCAGCTCCTTTTGGGCTCGGGTTGCCGCCTCGGCCACGGCGGCGGAGTCGGCTACGTCGGCTTGGAGCACGGCTGCGGCGCCGCCTTTGGCTCGCACTGCTTGGGCCGTCTCGTCGAGTTGGTCGAGCGCGCGGGCTAGCAGTGCCAGCTGGGCGCCCCCGGCCGCCAGTTCGAGGGCGACGGCCCGGCCGATGCCCCGGCCGGCCCCGGTCACTAGGGCGACCCTTCCCTCGAACGGTGCGGTCATCGGGCGGCGACGGCGTCCAGTGCGGCCAGGATCTCGCCCGGCTCCGAGCGAGTGGTGTAGTCCGGGTGGACGTCGATCCAGCTGACCACGTGGTCGGCGTCGACGATGACCGTGGTCGGCATCGGGAGCTCGGTGGTGCCATCGGCGTTGACTGCGGTGAGGTCCAGGCCCAGCTCCAGCTGGGCGGCACGGGCTTCTGGCGAAGGTGCGGTGAGGATGCCGATCGCCTCGGCCACCTGGTTGGCGGGGTCCGAGAGGACGGTGAAGGTCAGCTCGTTCTTCTCCTGGGTGCTGAGCGACCCGTCCGGCGCCTGCGGGCTGACGGCGACCAGGGCCACGCCGCGGCGGGTCAGGTCGGGGACCAGCTCGGCCTGGTAGGTGTTCAGGGCGATGTTGCAGTACGGGCACCACCCGCCCCGGTAGAAGACGAGGACGGCCACCTGGTCGCCCAACGTCTCGTACAGGGTGGTTGCCGCACCGCGGGGGTCGATCAGGGCGGCGTCGGGCAACTTGGCACCCACCTCGATCACCCCGTCGGGCACCCCTTTCTCGGCCAGCTCGGCCTGCTCCCGGGTGAATGCGCCCATGACCTCGTTGGGGGGCTGGGCAGCCATGGTCTCGACGAGTTGGCTCACCTGCCGGGCGATCGTGGTGGTCATGGGTCGTGCTCCTCGGCGTCTCGGGATCAGGCGGACCTGACGGGACCGCTACTGAGTGGGTGTCACCGGCAGGCCCGGTCTTACCTCCTGGTTCTAGGTTTCTCGTCGGACCGAGCCGGCTGCACCGGCAATCGCCGCCAGCAATCCCTCGAAGTCCTGCACGCACGGATTGCAGCTCGACAGGTGGGCGGCCACCTCGGGGAACCGTTCTGCGGCGTCGCCGTGGGCCAGCTCACGTTCCACGTAGTGGTCCAGCTGCTCGAACGTCTCGGCGCAGCCGGCGTCGGCCGGGTCGGTCTTCAAGAACCGCTCTAGTGATCCCCAGCTGCTCATGTCGCCCTCGAAGCGTCGTCGTCCAGATACCCGTTAGTGACCAACGAGGCCCGCAACTTACGTCGGGCATCGAACAGGGCCTTGTAGATGGCGTTGCGGTTGGAGCCCAGCTCGATCACCAGCGCGTCCAACGGGGTGCCGTTGAGCACGATGGCGACGAAAATCCGGCGTTGGTGAGCGGTGAGGTCGTCGTCGACGGCCCGGTGCAGCGCGGCGACCACGTCGCGCCATTCGGCGACCCGGGCCGGATCGAGCCCGAACCGGTCGGGCAGCCGGTCCCAGTCCTCGGCGTCCATGGGCGCGGTCGGTTTCTGCCAGAAGTGACGGCCGATCTTGGCCGACACCTCGAAGATGGCGAACTTGCAGGCCCAGGTGGTGAACCGGCTCTCGCCGCGGAACTGGCCGACCTTGGCCACCACCCCGACCACCGCGTCGGCGGCGGCCTGGTGGGCCAGGTCGTCGAGCTCGGGACCGGCGATGGCCAACTGGCCGCGGCGTCGGCGGACCTCGCCCCGAGCCACCTGCAGCAGTAGCTCGTGGAGTCGGATCACCGTCTCGTCGTGGCCCGGACCGCTGCCGCCCAAGCCCTGCACCCACGCGGCAGACTCGGGGTCGAGCGCCGGGTGTCCAGCGGGACACCCGGGGGCTGTTGGGTCGGCGGACGCCACGCAGGGCGATCCTAAGTCGAGGACCTGGCGATATCCGTCGTCAGCGTCGGAGCTGGTGCCAGCCATCGGGCACCAGAGGGGTACCGGACACCTCGATCGTCTCCAGCGGTCCTCGGTTCGTCAACCAGAGCAAGAGGTCGGATCGGGTACCCCGGACCGTGGTATCGGCCTCGGGATAGTCGGGGAGGACCGAGCCTTGGGTGTCGAGGTCGATCCACCACTCCGCCGGCCCATCGCTGCCGTGGAGATGGAGGGTCCCGCCCAACCCCTCGACGCCCTCTCGGGCCAGGAGGCCGGGGAGGAACTCAACGACGAACTCCTCGATCCCGGCGGCGGCCACCTCCCCGTCGAGGGGACCGGGTCCCGCGCCATCCTCAGCCACGGCGTGCTGGGCATCCCAGCGATGGATCGCCACCTCGACCGCCAGACGTCGGCACCACCAGGCCACCCGTCGGTTACCGGTAGCAGAGAACGTCCAGACGGGAGCGTCCGCCTGGGCGGCTGCCAGGGCAGCGAGGGTCCGGTCCAGGACCCCGACGTACCAGGCTGCGAGGTCGGCGGGATCGTCTGGTGCCGCGGCGAGGGTGCGCCGGCTGACACGCTCACCCGAGGTAACGACGGCCGCCATCCACATGAAGATGCCGCCGGTGTGGCGAACCAGGCCGGCGGCATCCCATTCGGGACAGTGCGGAACGGGTCGTCCCCAATCGGTTTCAGCAGCAACGAGGAGGGCGCGGGCGTCAGCCTCGGCCGCAAACAGCAGTGCAGGACGTTCCACCGGGCGAGTCTGGCACCGCAGCGAAAGGACGGCACCGGCTGGATGCCGTCGGGTTCGAGGCGCTCAATTGGCGTGCCTGCGGCGAAAGCGGCGCACTAAAGCTCAGCTCACTGCTTCTGGATAGGACTTACCAACTCAAGTGGTAAAATTTGCCGGTGGCCAAGGTTCTCGATCCCTATTGTTCCATCGCCCGCAGCCTCGGGGTCCTCGGTGAGCGCTGGACGTTTCTGGTCCTCCGGGAGGCGTTCTGGGGGGTGACTCGCTTCGCCCAGTTCCGAGAGCAGCTCGGTATCGCCCCCGACGTGCTCACCGACCGGCTGGCCACCCTGGTCGAGTTCGGGGTGCTCGCCCGCCGGCCTTACCAGGAGCCGGGTACCCGGGTCCGGGAAGAGTACCTCCTGACTCCGGCGGGTCGAGAGCTCCAGGTGGTGCTCGGCGCGCTACAGCAGTGGGGCGACGAGCACCTTCCCCGGGTTGACGGACCGAGCGTCGTCCGCCGTCACCGCCACACTGGCCGGCCCCTGCGCGTCGGATACGTCGACGAGGACGGGCGGGCGGTAGACCCCGCTGACGTGACCATGGTCCCGACCAAGAGCTACCCGGGCTCGCCCCCCAGTTGGTCTTGGGAGGTCTCGACATGAGCGCCAGAACCCTCCTGACTTGTGTTTCAAGAGTCAGCCCTCTAGATTGGTTGAGCCAACCCAGATGGAAGGACACGATTCGACATGGAAATCCAAGGTGCAACGGCGCTGGTCTCGGGTGCGAATCGGGGCCTCGGCCGCCACATCGCCGAGCAGCTGCGAAACCGGGGTGCGACCGTCTACGCCGGGGCGCGCAACCCAACAACAGCGGTCGACCTGGACGGGGTCACGTCCATCCAGCTGGACATCGCTGACCCCGCCTCGGTCGAAGCAGCAGCCGCTACGGCGAAGGGCGTGTCGATCCTGGTCAACAACGCCGGGATCGGGACCGCCGCCGCCCTGTTGAATGGCGATATCGACGACATCCGCCGTGAGTTCGACACGAACTTCTTCGGCACCCTCGCCGTCACGCGAGCCTTCGCCCCCCGGCTCGGCGAGCACCGGGAAAGTTACATCCTCAACGTGCTCTCCGTGCTGTCGTGGCTCAACCTGCCCTGGCTGGGTGGCTACAGCGCCTCCAAGTCGGCGGAGTGGGCGCTGACCAACGGCATCCGGCAGGAGCTGGCCGCTCAGGGCACCCGGGTCGGCGGTCTCCACGTCGGGTTCATGGACACCGACCTCACCGCCGGGATCGACCAGCCGAAGTTGGACCCGGCCGACATCGCTCGCATCGCCGTCGACGGCATCGCCGCCGGCTCGGTCGAGATCCTGGCCGACGAGCTGAGCAGCACCGTCCGCGCCGGGCTGGCGGGCGGAGTGGCGGCGCTCTACCCGGACTTCGCCTGAAGCGTCACCGCCAGATGACGTGGATTGCAGATTCATCCCAAGGGCGCCGTGAGCAACTCGGCACCTTCCTGCTCGGCGCCGGTGGTATCGGCGGGATCGCGGGTGCCACCGGTCCGGGACTGGGCCTCTCGGACACTGAAGGCCTCGCGCTCCTCGACCGCGCCGTCGACGAGGGGATCAAGGTCGTCGACACCGCCGACATGTACACGGGCGGGAACAGCGAGCGCGTCGTCGGCGCCTGGAACCGGGCGCACCCCGATGCCGGGGTCTTCATCCAGACCAAGACGGGCATCACCCCCGACGGCCCGGACCTCTCACCCGATCGCGTGGCACGGCAGCTCGAGCACAGCATCGCCGTGCTCGGCCGGGTGGATCTCTACGTCGCCCACCAGGTCGACCCGGACACCCTATGGTCGGCCTCCCTGCCCGTGTTCAGCGGTGCCGTGGAGAACGGCACGATCCGTGCCTACGGCCTGTCCAACGTCGACGCGCAAACGCTCACCGCCGCCCTCGAGACCGCTGACCGGCTCGGGCTCGTGCGCCCGGAGCTGGTGCAGAACCAGCATTCGCTGATCGCTCGGGGGGACGACAAGGACATGGTCCCCCTCGTCCATTCCGAGGGGCTCGTATACACGCCCTTCTCGCCTCCGGCCAATGGTCTCCTGGCCGGCCGCTATAGCAAGGGAGAGCGACCCGTAACCGGCAGCCGGGCCAGCATCGCCTCCGGGTCGGCGATGGCCGTCGAGATCCTGGAACGCGACCTCGGCGTCCCGGTCCGCAACCTGGAGCAGAGCGACATCGCCTATGACGTCCACATCCGCCGGGTCTTCTTGCGGGCCCGGCTGGCGGACCGGGACGACCGGGACCACATGATCACGGTGGCCCGCCGGCTGCACCCGGCCCGACCCGGAGCGCTGGACCTCCCCACCTGGCTCATCGGCCGAGGGTGGTGCCATCCCGGCGTCCCGGACTGCGCCTCATGCCCGCTGACCAAAGTCTGCCCCAAAGAGATCGAGCGAGCCGCCCATGTGCATATGAATGAAGGGAGGATGCTGACGCCGATGCCGCGCTCGACTGCGGTTGTTCCCTCTAGATCTGTGCCGAGCGCTGAAGGTAGGTCCGTAGCCGCGTCTGCTCGCCATCCTCGAGCGCTCCGAGCAAGGAGAACAACCCGGAAAAGGCCGCCTCTCCGATCTCCACCCTCAATTCGTCCTCGATAGCCCGAGCGGCCGTTTGCTGCGCCTTCAAGTAATCGGACCCGCGGGGGGTAACGGCGACTGACTTCTCCCTCTTGCTGGTGGGTGAATCGGCGACCGAAACGTAGCCACGATCACGTAGGTGCCCGACTACCTTGCTGGCTCCCTGGCGGGTGATCCTGAGTTCGCGTCCTATGGCCGAGATCGTTGATCCGGCCTGCCCCGAGCACAGCCGGAGCACCCGCCCGTCTGGAAATCTTCGCTCCCCGAATCCCGCATCGGCCATGGCGGCATCGAGCCGAACCTGATACCCGACCCAGGCCCGTCGGAGGGCTGGTCCGAGGCCGACTGACGATGGTCGGGTCGAGCCGGCGCCTCCGGCGACGGCATCCGAAGGAGACACGTCCGAATCCATACAAGAGATGTTAGCGAATTGTAAACTGGGTTGACAGTCCGTGGCTGGCGCTTGATACTTCGAACATGCGGCTTGCTGTTACCCAACACCCCTGGCGCCTCCGTGGCGCGGCCGTGGTGTTCGTCTCTGCGGCCCTCGTGCTCACCGCGGGTGGCTCCGGCGGCGCGAGTTCGCACTCGCCCTCCGCCACCGCCGTCTACCGATTCGGCGTGGTCGGGAACCGGGGCGCGATCAGCCAGCTGCAGCTCGATCGGCCGACCCCTGTCCCCGGAATCAGCGGGTCGGTCGTACAGGTCGCCACCTCCAACTCCGACGGGTACGCGCTGACCTCGAACGGTTCGGTGTGGGCCTGGGGGGTGGCCAGCTACGGAGAGCTCGGCAACGGAACGCACCCCGCTTACTCCATCCGGGCGGTCAAGGTCGACTTTCCCGCCGGGGTCAAGATCACCTCACTGGCGAACCCTATGCCGTTCGATGGGGCGTTGGCCATCGACTCACATGGCCACGTCTGGGGATGGGGCCTTAGCGCATATGGGGACCTTTGCCTGACGAGTCTTATGGAGTTCCGTCCGAGTGAGCTTTCCGTAAGCGACGTCACCCTGGCTACCGGAGCGCGGACGCACGCGCTCTTCGACTCGGATGGCAAGGTCTACGCCTGCGGCTCTGGTGAGTACGGCGTCCTGGGCACCGGTTCGATCATGAGCAGCTCCACTCCGGTCCCCGTCGTCGGCCTGCCGAGCACGGCACGAGTGACGGCGCTCACCTCGTCGTGGGAGGGGTCGGGAGCGCTTCTCAGTAATGGCGACTACTACAACTGGGGCTACAACGTCGCTGGCCAGCTCGGCAACGGCACGGCCGCCGACAGTTATGTGCCGGTGCACGTCGTGCTCCCCGCCGCCGTGCGACGGGTGTTCCAGGGTGGCAGCGGAGCCAAGAACGGCCAGACCGTCGCCATCCTGAACAACGGCGCGGTGTGGGCCTGGGGTGACAACGACCGGGGTCAGCTCGGTGACGGCACGAAGGTCAGCTCGGACGTCCCTTTACGCGTCGACGTGCCTCGCGGGGTGACCTTTGTCAGCGTCAGCGCCGGTGGCTACGCCAGCTACGCCATCGACCGCTCGGGCCGGCTGTGGGCCTGGGGCGACAACACGAGCGGGCAGCTCGGGAAGGGGAGCCGCGTCGCCATGGCCACCAAACCAGTCAGCGTGGGCCTCCGCCTCACGCAGATCTCATCGACCGCCCAGAACGTGGCGGGTTCTCAGAGCAGCGCGCAACGGTCGTGATGGGCGGCCGTCTTGTTGCGCTCGGGGGCTCGCACCTCCTCGGAGGTTCCCACGGTCACCATGGTCTGCGGATCGTGATCCTCGTGGTCATAGTGGCAGCGGCCGCGGTTGGCGTCGTCCTGCTGGTCCGGCGGGCCAGGGCACGCCGGCCGTCCCCGGGCGCGGTGCCACCCGCGGACACGGGAGCCGTTTGGGCAACCGGAGGCAGAGGATCGGAGGATCCGAAGCCTCTCGCGGTGACGCCGCCCGATTCGGCCCGCACGCGCACTTCGTCCATGGCCGGAGTGAAGGCGAACACCATCCAGGCGAGGGAACTGACGAAGCGATTCGGGGAGAAGGTGGCGGTCGACGCACTGAGCTTTAACGTCAAACCTGGTCAGGTCACCGGCTTCCTCGGGCCCAACGGGGCAGGAAAGTCGACGACCATGCGCATGATCATGGGCCTCGATCGGCCTGACGGCGGGTCGGTTACCGTCAGCGGCCGCCCCTACCACGGCCTGGCCTGGCCGCTGCGCGAGGTGGGCGCCCTCCTCGAGGCCAAGGCCATCCACCCGGGCAGGACCGCTTACGCCCACCTGTGGATGCTGGCCAAGACCAACCACATCCCGCGGCGGCGGGTCGACGAGGTGCTCGGCCTGGTCGGCCTATCCTCAGTGGCTGGGCAACGGGTCGGCCAGTTCTCCCTCGGCATGGGCCAGCGTCTCGGCATCGCCGCTGCCCTGCTCGGTGACCCCGGGGTGCTGATGTTCGACGAGCCGGTCAACGGGCTCGATACCGACGGCATCCGCTGGGTTCGCCAGCTCTTGCGGCGCCTGGCCTCCGAAGGACGATCTGTCTTCGTCTCCAGCCACCTGATGAGCGAGATGGCCCAGACCGCCGACCAGCTGGTCGTGATCGGCCGGGGGCGGCTCATCGCCGAGATGCCGGTCGCCGAGTTCACGGCCCGTTACGCGCAGGGTTACATCCGGGTTCGCTCGCCGCAGCTCAATGAGCTGTGGGTAGCGCTGGAGGAGGCGGGTGCCTCGGTCTCGTGGGGGGACGAGGACCGCTCCATCTCGGTGCGGGGCATGAGCCAGGACACCGTCGGCGAGATCGCCTGGCAGCACTCGATCATGCTCCACGAACTGGCGCCCCAAGCGGCGTCGCTCGAGGAGGCCTTCGTGGAGTCCACCGAAGGCGATGTCGAGTTCGGGGGTAACCGCGTAGGGATCTCACCCAACGCAACGGAGGGAGGACCATGACCACAGCAGCGACTGCGTTGAGCACATTGGACGATCCGCCCTCGGGCCACTACGGGCTGGGCGGCGTGCTCTCGTCGGAATGGACCAAGCTCACGAGCGTCCGCTCGACGGTCTGGACGCTCGTGATCACGGCCGTGGCGGGGGTGGGCATCGGTGCTCTCGTCACGTCTGCCCAGGCCGCCCGGTTCTCGACTCGCTCGCTGTCCGCCCGGCTGGCCTTCGACCCCACCCGTTCGAGCCTGTCGGGGTTGCTCTTCGCCCAGCTCGCCATCGGGGTTCTGGGGGTGCTGGTGATGAGCGCCGAATACAGCACCGGGACCATCAGGGCCAGCTTCTCCGCCGTGCCCCGGCGCCCGATGGTCCTGGTGGCCAAGGTCGCCCTCATTGCCGGGGTGGCCTTCGTGGTCGGTGAGATCGTCTCCTTCGTTGCCTTTCTCCTGGGTCAGCACATCCTTTCTGGCAAGACGCCCACCGCTTCGCTGTCGGACCCGACCGTGTTGCGGGCCGTCGTCAGCGGCGGTCTCTACCTCACCGCGCTCGGGCTGCTAGCCCTGGGATTGGCCACGATCATCCGCCACACCGCGGCGGCGATCAGCACGTTCGTCGGTCTGCTCTTCATCCTCCCGATCATCGCCGACGTCCTGCCCTCATCGTTCGCCAACGATGTCGGCCGGCTCTTGCCGGCCGACATCGGGACCCAGATGATGAGTGCCAACTACCACGGTGCGGATTCGTTCGGCCCGTGGCTGAGCTTCACTCTCCTCTGCGCCTACGCCGCTGCCGCGCTGATCGCCGGTGCCGTTCTATTGATCCGCCGAGATGCCTGAGGTGCGCCCCAGCGACGGTCAAGGGCCGGCGACCGTTCCGTTTCAGGCGATGGAGTGATCGGAACGCCGGGCTCTCAACCCCAAGGTCGACCTCAGGTTCAGTGCGGCGGCGCGCCCAACCGTGATCGATAATCCTCGTTTCCGGCTCAGAAAGCGGGGATTTTCGCTGTTTGTGCTCTCGACGAACGTCGACAACTCGTTGTCCGAGACGGTGCGATGGTTCCAAGAGGAGATCCGGCATGGTCGCCGGGGCATGGGGGATCCGGTCCTCGCCGCGATGTACGTCGCGCATACGAGCGCCGACTTGTCGATATCTGCAAGTCGGGTCGTTGCGGCGGTAGTTGCTGATATTCGTAACTGCCGCCAGTCTGTGATAAATTGCGAATATGAGCAAGGCTGACCCAGGCGCCGACGAGCAACCATTCAGGGTTTACACCGCCGCCTCGATCGGCCCTGCTATCCGGCACTACAGACTCCAGGAGGGCCTGACCCAGGCCGAGCTGGCTGACCGTGTCGGGCTCACACCGTCTTACCTTTCCAGGCTCGAGAACGGCCAGGAGACCGAGCAGCTTCGCCGGATCGTGGGCATCCTCAAGCAACTCGGGGTCCGCATAACGCTCCAGCACGCAGACTGGTAATGGCCGGCCAACTTGCCGTCTGGCTGTACGGCCAGATCGTGGCGACCATCGAGTCCGAGCGACGCCGGCTTCGGCTCCGATACACCCCAGATGCCCTCCGTCTGTACCCAGGAGGTAGTCCACTCTTGTCGCTGACCCTTCCGGTTTCCTCTGCGCAGTTCGGCAGCGGCGTCGTTCGCCCCTTCCTCGACGGTCTCCTTCCGGAGGGGGACCCCCGGCGAGCCATTGCCGAAGATCTTGGGCTCAGGGCCGATGACACCTTCGGCCTGATCCGAGCCCTGGGGCGGGACTGTGCCGGCGCCATCGTCATCCAGCCCACCGAAGACCCCGCCCCACCTCCTGTCACAACGACAACGGCGGAGCCCCTCACCGACGGCGAACTCGCAGAGCTGATCGCCAACCTCAGAACCGTCCCGCTCGGCGCCAACGACCGGGTGCGCATCTCCCTCGCTGGCGTTCAGCAGAAGCTACTCCTGACCCGGCTTCCTGACGGGCGGTGGGGCAGGCCAGTGGACGGGACGCCCTCCACGCACATCCTCAAGCCCGACATACGCGGCTATCCGAATACCGTCGAAAACGAAGCTTTCTGTATGCGGCTTGCCCGATACCTCGGGCTCCCGGTCGCCCAGGTCGAGACCGTCAAGATCGGCGAACGGGCACTGATCGTGGTTACCCGATATGACCGCCGGGTCGATCCCGACGGCCGTGTAAAGAGGATCCATCAGGAGGATCTCTGCCAGGCGACAGGGATTCCGCCTGCCAGGAAGTACCAGGAGGAGGGGGGACCCTCCCTCCGGACCCTCGCTGGCATCCTGGGGGCTACCGATCCGGGCTCGCTTCGGACCCTCCTCGGGGCGATCGTGCTGAATGTCCTTGTCGGGAACGGGGACGCGCATGGGAAGAACTATTCCCTTTTGCACGAGTCCTCTGGAACCCTCCGAATGGCTCCCCTGTACGACGTCATGTCGACTCTCTATTACCGAGACGACCGGCTGGCCATGTACATCGACGACGTTCGGCGCACCGACCGGGTGACCACCGACCGGATCCTGAACGAGGCCAGCCTCTGGGGGATGGCACGAAGGACGGCATCCGATATCGTCGGCGATCTTCTTGGCAAGGTTCCCGAAGCCGTAGATCGAGCCATTGCCGACACGCCAGCGGTGCCGGACGAGATCCAGCGGATCGTCACCTCACAGCTCGGCCGGCTCCGAGAATCCTCTTGATTCGTCGATGCGGCTTGCATCGCCTGGAGCCTTCGGCAGGCGTGCCTATCGTGCGCCCCCAGGCGACGGTGGCAGCCCTCTGGCCCCGGTGGCGCTTTCGACGTAGAACCTGGCTCCCGGCAGGGTGGTACGGCCGGCCTCTCATCAATTCGGGCTGGTGTGGGCGGTATTCGTGGCGCTGCCGTTCGTGCTCATCGAGGCAGAGGCCGCCGGAGGCGCCGGAACCGCTGGTGTCGTAGGCCGTGCCCATCCCGTCGGTCGTGAGCTCCAGGTGGGACTCGATCGGCTGCAGCGAGTCGAGGATCTCATCCACCCGCAGGTCGACCTTCTCGTCCTGTCGACCGAAACGAAGTTGGAGGCGACCGAGGCGGTGATGACGCCGAAGGGTGCCAATCCGGGCGCTGGGTAGAGCAGGGTCGTGCTGGCACGCAGGGTAGAAGACGACCAGATCCGTGACCTGGCGAGGCGGGAACTCGGCTTTTCGGGGCTGCGGCCCGGCCAAGGGGAAGCGGTCTGCGCTGTCGTGGCGGGCCGCGACGTGCTCGTGGTGCTGCCGACCGGGTCGGGTAAATCAGCGATCTACCAGCTCGCCGGCGCTCTGCTCGGGGGGGTGACGGTGGTCGTCTCACCGCTCATTGCACTCCAACGCGACCAGGTGAGCTTCATCGGCGATCGCCTCGGCGGGGCGGCGGAGCTCAACTCGATGATGACCGACCATCAGCGAGCTGACGTCCTGAATGCGCTGAAGACGGGCGCAGTTCGTTTCGTCTTCGTCGCTCCCGAGCAGCTGGCTAACGCCGAGACCCGGGGTGCCCTGGCGGCTGTCTGCCCGCGCCTCGTAGTGGTCGACGAGGCCCATTGCATCACCAGTTGGGGACATGATTTTCGTCCCGAGTACCTGCGTCTGAGCGAGTTCATCGAGGCGCTCGGTGGCCCGGGCGTGCTCGCACTCACGGCGACCGCGTCGCCTCCAATTCGACGAGAGATCGTTGAGCGACTCCGCCTGCGCGACCCGCTCGAGGTCGTGCGAGGGTTCTTTCGCCCCAACATCCATCTTTCGGTGAGCACGGCGCCCGACCTCGCTGCGGTACGCGAGGGACTGCTCGACGCGGCGACGAAGGCGAACGGGACTGGACTCGTCTACGTCGCCACTCAAGTCGAGTCCGAAGAGCTGGTCGCCGAGCTAGGCGAGCGGGGGTGTCAGGCGGCCGCCTATCACGCCGGTCTTCACGCTGCCGAACGTGCCGTGGTGCACGAGCGATTCCTCGCCACTGAGCCCATTGTCGTGGTCGCAACGACTGCGTTCGGGATGGGTATCGACGCCCCTCACGTACGGTTCGTGCTCCATGCCGATCCGCCGGAGTCGCTCGATGCCTACTACCAGGAATTCGGCCGCGCAGGTCGCGATGGGCAGTCCGCCTGGGCGCGCCTCTTCCATCGCACTGCCGATCCCGGGGCCCGCCGTTTCTTCGCCGGTACCGCGGAGGCGTCTGCAGCAGAGCTACAGCTGGTCGCCGAAGAGGTCCACAAGGCCGGCCAGCTCGACCTCCAGATCCTGGCTCAGCGCCTCGAGGTCTTCCCGACGCGGCTGACGATCCTTGTCGACCTGCTGAAGCAGTGCGGAGCGGTGGAAGCCGGGGGAGACGGCACCGTCACCTGGCGGTCTGGTACGCCGTCGCCCCGAGCAGCAGCAGCGTCGGCCGTGGCGGCCCAAGAGGCGTACCGGGCGGCAGAGCGGACCCGGACGGAGATGATGCGCCATTACCTTGAGACGTCGTCCTGCCGCTGGCGATCGGTCCTCGCCTACTTCGGCCAGCCCGTCGAGGAAGACTGTGGGCGCTGCGATCGTTGCGACGCGGGGGGGTCAGCCTCGCAGGGGGCCGGACCCACCGATCTCGGGTTCGCCCTTGGCAGCCGGGTCCGCCACGGGGAGTGGGGTGAGGGCCAGGTCATCGCCTTCGAGGCCGATACGATGACCGTACTCTTCGACGAAGGCGGGTATCGGACCCTTTCTGTAGCGCTCGTCGCTGCCAACGGCCTACTCGAGGCGGTGTAGCCACGGCTTGACTGGAAGGGACGGTCGGTTGGGGAGGCCCGGTCCGAGCGGCGACGGAATGGCCGGTCATGAGGACGCGGGTAGTTGCACCTGGAAACCCTGTCACCGCGCCAATGTGGCTCGGTCAGGGTCGAAGGATGATTTTGACGGCCCCATCGGCTTTCTGCTGGAACATCCGATACGCGTCGGTGGCTTTGGACAGGGGGAGGTGGTGTGTGGCGAACCCGTCAACGCCGAGCGGGTCGTCGTCGAGGAGGGGAAGCAGGTCGTCGACCCAACGGTGCACGTTGGCTTGGCCCATTCGCAGCTGGACTTGCTTGTCGAACAGCTGCAGCATCGGCAGCGGGTCGACGGCGCCACCGTAGACACCGGATAGGGAGATAGTGCCGCCGCGGCGCACCAGGTCGATGGCCGTCAGCAGACCGGCAAGGCGATCGATGCCGGCCTTCTGCATGAGCTTGGCGGCCAGGGCGTTCGGGAGGAGGGCGGTTGCCTGATGGGCAGCCCGAGCGATCGGCGAGCCGTGGGCTTCCATGCCGACGGCGTCGATCACCGAGTCGGGGCCTCGCCCATCGGTGAGATCTCGGACCGTCTTTCCGAGATCGTCGACGGCGTTGAGGTCGAAGACGGTCAAGCCCCGGGCCTGGGCCCGAGCCAGCCGCTCAGGCACCAGGTCTACCGCGAAGACCCGTTCGACTCCCCGGTATTGGGCAACCCGGGTCGCCATGTCGCCGATGGGTCCTAGACCCAGCACGAGCAAGCTGCCGCCGCGGGGAACGTCGGCGTACTCGACGGCTTGCCAAGCCGTTGGCAAGACGTCGGACAGGTAGACGAAGCGATCGTCGGGCGGTCCTTCGGGCACCTTTATCGGCCCGTACTGAGCTTGAGGAACTCGGAGGTACTCGGCTTGGCCGCCGGGAACCTGACCGTAGAGCTTGGTGTAACCGAACAGGCTTCCGCCGGTGCCGTGATCATGTACCTGGGTGGTCTCGCACTGCGATTGCAGGCCGTGGTCGCACATGAAGCAGTGACCGCACGAAATGTTGAACGGGATGACGACCCGATCACCAACAGCGATGTTGGTGATGTCGGCACCCACCTCTTCCACGACGCCCATTGGTTCGTGGCCCAGGATGTCGCCCGGTTCGAGGAACGGGCCGAGTACCTCGTAGAGGTGGAGGTCCGAGCCGCAGATCCCGGTCGAGGTGACCTTGATGATGGCGTCGTTCGGTTCCTTGATGATCGGGTCGGGGACCTCTTCGACTCGGACGTCCCGCCTACCGTGCCAGGTGACCGCCTTCATGACTTGGCCGACCCGGGCTCGGTCTCGTGGCGATGGAAGGCCGCTTTGGCCTTGTCGGGCAGGACCTTCATGGCCTTGCCCTGCACCTTGGACGAGAAGCTGCCGCCTTGGACCTTGGGTTTGCCGTCCATGAGGGCCTCGAATCCCTGGCGGGCAACAAGGGCCGGGTCATCCTTCCTGCCCGCGCCGAGCTTGGTGTCTTGGAGACCAGCCCGCTCGAAGAACTCGGTATCGGTCGGTCCCGGCATGAGTGCGGTCACGGTCACGCCGCTGTCGCCCAGCTCGTCCGCCAGGGCTTCGGCGAAGGACTGCACGAAGGACTTGGAGGCGTTGTACAGCGCTTGATAAGGGCCGGGTGACTCCGACGCGATCGACGAGGTGAACAGGACCTTGCCCTCGCCGCGTGCAGTCATGTCGGGGAGCACCCGCTTGGCCAGGTGAACGGTCGACTCCACGTTCAGCCGCACGAGACGCAAGGCGTCGTCCAGGCTCTGGTCCGCGGCGAAGTTGCCGCCCAACCCAATCCCGGCATTGAGAGCAAGCGCGGCTACCGGGCGGCCGTCACTGCGTATCGCCTGGTACAGCCGTTCGACGCCGTCGTACTCGGCCAGGTCCACCTGAACCTCGTTCACTTGAGCGGCGGTGGCCGACCGTAGGTCTGCCGCAGCGGTGGCCAATTCCTCGTCCTCGGCGGCCACGACCACATCGAAACCGTGCTCGGCGAACTGGCGGGCCAACTCACGGCCGATGCCGCTGGACGCACCGGTGATCACGGCCAGGGGAGCGGGTGGAGCAATGGCGGTCATGGAGCCTCCGGGGGATAGGCGGTGCGAGCTGGCAAGGAGATACCCAGACGGGTCGGAGGTATGCAGCCCGGGCATCGGGTAGGACGGCTACGTGGTCTGGCGCGACCGGAGTATCGACGTGCTGGTGAGGGGGTATCCCGCCCTGAGCTGCGTGGGTCCCCCGCTCGTCGAAGGTGAACGACGAGCGCACGGACTGTCTGTAGCCAGAAGTGGCATCGTCGTGGGCCGGGGTGATGCTCCAAGGAAGGTCTGCGACGATGAGGATCGCTTCCGCTATTCGCCCAAGGAGGTGGCGGTAGAGGGTGGTCCTGCCGGCTCCGCCAGCTCCCGTCAGTAAGAGCCGCCGAGGCAGGAGGCGAAGGGAGTGACGGCGCCGCAGAGGTCACAAACAAGCACCCGCCTATCGGGGTCGACTTCAGCCCGGTGGTCACCGATGCGCATGATGGACGATGCGCAGCGTTAGGCCCCGACCGTCAAACCAGGCCGGCTCACGCCCCCTCGTGTTACATGGCTTCGGCGTGTGGGTTCTTAACTTGCCGGGCGTAATCGTGATACCCGAAGGGCTGCCACCAGTTCCACCGGCCAAGCAGTGAGACGAGGGCGGGCACGAGCAGGGCGCGGACGATGGTGGCGTCGAGGACGATCCCGATGCCCAGGCCGCTGGCGAAGACTTTGAGTGGCACGTTAGGGGCGGCGGCGAGGGCGGCGAACGCCAGGAACAGGATGAGCGCCGCGCTGGTGACGAGCCGGCCGGTGTGGCCGAGCCCGTCGATGATGGCGTCGTCGGTGGAGCAGCCGGTGTCATGGGCTTCTTTGATGCGGGAGAGGATGAACACTTCGTAGTCCATCGACAGGCCGAAGAGGAAGGCGAAGACGATCAGGGGTACGAAGTCGATGATTACCCCGATCCCGGAGATGCCCCAGATGGCGTGTGAGCCGTCGCCGCGCTGCCAGATGAGCACCAGCGCCCCGAAGGTGGCGCAGACCGCCACCAGATTGAGCACGACGGCCTTGACTGCCAGGACCACGGAGCGGAAGGCGCGGGTCAGGGCCAGGAGGCTGACAAGAGCCACGACGGCGACGATGAGGGGGAACCGGGAATAGAGGGCGTGCACGAAGTCGGCTTCGTCGGGTCCGTC
>DASXZJ010000101.1:0-5586 GCA_036502025.1 Acidimicrobiales bacterium
ATCATCGACCGGAAGGGTACTCGCCTCTGACCGGCCCGCGCAGAGGTCGCCAGGGCGATGACCTCAGATCACTGGCCCTCCTGAAGACGGCCGTGATCAACTGAGACACAGTACGTGGCATACCCGGCGTTCAGTGGCAGCTTCTTCTGGGGCGGGAGGCGCGTTATTGCGACGACGTCCGACAACTCGGCTCGATCGCATCCGGATCAGCTGGCCTGGGCTGTGCTATCTCAGTCGTAGCAAAAGCTGTTCGGTCCCAGGGCAACCGATCTCAGCGTCCCAGCCGTCGTCTCGCTTCTCAGCGGCCAACCGGAATCCCGCCTTGAGGTACGCCCGCCGAGCTGGCTCGTTACCAATAAATACCCCGATCTGCGCGGCGTCGAACTCACGAGCCTGTCCGCGCTTGAGCACCTCCGCAAGCAGCCGGTCCACCAGCCCCTGTCGGCGGAACTGCGGGACTGTGGCGACGTTCTCGATCGTCCAAGGCCTCTGAACGGGAGACTCGGGGAACCCGGCAAGCAACACAGACAACCGGCGAGCAAGCTCGGGACCGTCGAGCCGGATGCCGAGCTCAGGGGCGACTTCGGGTACGACACTGTTGAAGGTGGGGAAACCCTGCGATTGCGGGTCATAACCGCACATCGCTGCCGCTGCGTGACCATTGACTTGAGCTATGACAAAGAGCGAGTGGTGGAAGAGGTGCACCGTGGCGGTGGTCGCCAGGCGACGAAGGAGCTCGAGCGCTCCTGCCTCGTCGAGGTCGTACAGGTACTCCCAGATTCCACGGTCAAGATGCGACCGAGATGCCGCCAGCATCACCCAGGCCAGGAAGTCAATGTCATCGGTTGTCGCGTCACGGAGTTCTACGCTCTCCTGCTGAGAGATTGCCATGGCTGGATCGTAGCGTCGGTGCGATATGTGCTGCTAGGGCGGCTGCCCGGGCGATCGCAGCCCAAGCCATATTCGCGGCCGGCCCCGTCCATCACCCGGCGTACTGGGACGGTATCGCCCGCGTCGTATAGCTACAGAAGTCCGGAACTTTATGGGCGCACCATCTGCGCCGTCCCTGTCTGGCGGAACACGTCACGGTCGTCGTCGAGGCCCTTGGTCCTGTGGACCTGCCTACAATCTGCGAGGCGGGAATGCAGATAGGGCATTATGAGGGGCTGGCCGCGGGATCGGGCGCCTCTCCGAGAGGTGTCGGAGAGACTGCGCTTGGCGCCGCGATGATGCGGGCGCGCGAGAGCACGCGCGCTGACCCGTTGTTTGAGGACCCCTTGGCGACCGCCTTTGTCGATGCTGCTCCACCGGTATTCGAGTACGGACCGTCGGCCGATGACAATCCCGAACTCGCAACTCTGGAGGCGGCGTTCCAAGACGCTGTCAGCGTTCGGACGCGCTTTTTTGACGACTTTGTGCTTGGTCAGGTCGCGTCTGGTACTCGTCAGGTGGCGCTGCTGGGCGCAGGTTTGGATAGCCGTGCATGCCGGCTGAAGTGGCCGGCCGGCGTTCGTATGTTTGAGCTCGACATGCCAGACGTGCTGGCATTCAAACAACGACGAACGTGCGCCTCCGCGAGAGCTCAGGACCCGTGTCGACGATCACGCCACAGTGCCTTGTCTCAAACGGGGTCGGGGCGATCAGGAGAGAGCTACTGCTCGAGCGTCATGCACGGGGCGCCCCCTCCCAGCCGTGGTGGCGCCGGTGAAACTGGGCGTAGAAGCCGTAGAGGTGAATTTCGTGCGCTAAGCCACTATCGGTTTACTTGCCCCCCGTCGCACAGGTCCCTAGCCTGCCGCACAGCTCTACCGCTGGGGTAGGCGCTGGGGGTTTTGCGATGGGTCTGCTTTGCCTGGACGGGGTCTCAAAGCGGTTCCGGAGGGGTCGTGAGGACGTCGTCGCCCTCGACGGCATCGAGCTGGAGTTGGGGGCGGGGGAGTTCGTCAGCCTGGTAGGGCCAAGTGGCTCGGGCAAGTCCACTTTGTTGCACCTGGCGGGCGGGATCGACCAGCCCGATGAAGGCCATGTGCGGTTCGACGACCGCGATCTGGGCCGGATGAGCGTCGGTGAACGGGCCCGGCTGCGGCGGCGCGAGATCGGCTTCGTCTTCCAGTTCTTCCACCTCATCCCTACCCTCACCGTGGCGGAGAACGTCGGCCTGCCCCTGTTGCTCGATGGGCGGCGCTCCGACGGCGTCGTGGCCGAGACCATCGCCCAGGTCGGCCTGACGGACCGGGCCCGTCACCTGCCCGGTGAGCTGTCGGGCGGGGAGATGCAGCGCGCCGCCATCGCCCGAGCCCTGGTGGCTCGCCCCCGCCTGCTCGTCGCCGACGAGCCCACGGGCAACCTCGACTCGGCGACGGGGAAAGAGGTCCTCGACGTCCTCGTGACCGAAGTCGTGGAGGTGGGGGCCGCCCTCCTGATGGCGACCCACGACGAGCGGGCCGCCAAGCGGGCTGGGCGGGTGCTGACGCTGCGCGACGGCCGAGTGGCGTGATCCGCCTGCTGCGCCTGCTCAACCTGCGCCGACTTCGGCGCCAGCCCCTGCGCGCCGCGCTGGGCACGGTTGCCGTCGCCGCCGGGGTGTCGTTGGCCGTGTCGGTGGTGGTGACGACGGCCAGCGTGTCCCGCTCGTTCGCCGACTTCGGCCACCTGGTAGCCGGGCCGGCACCCCTGCGAATCGTGGGCGCGACATCCCGGGGCGGCCTCGACGAGCGAGTCCTGGCGACGGTCCAGAGGACGCCCGGGGTGGCCGCCGCCGTGCCGATGGTGCAGGCGGTGACCCTTGCCGACCCCGGTCCCGGCGCGCCCGGCGGCTGTGCTCCCGGGGCGGACTCTGGGGCGGGCTGTACCGCGACCGTGACCGGTCGAACGGGAAGCTCGGTCCAGCCCGTGCTGGCCGTCGGCATCGACTGTCGCGCCCAGCCGCTGGTTCCCTCGCTGCCCTGTGGGGCGGGGAGTGCGCTCGCCACCGGTGGGACCACCGGCCCGCCCGTGGTCTCGTCTGCCCTGGTGCGCCGGCTCGGCCCCGACGGCGTGTTGTTGACCGACAACGGGCGGGTTCCGCTGCGCGGCGCCCCGGTCGCCACCAGGCTGAACTCCGTCGGTGGCGGCCAGGTGGTCGTGCTGTCGCTACCCGAGGCGCAGGCGATGTTCGACCGTCCAGGGCGGCTCGACGTCGTCTACGTCATGCCGACCCCCGGGACCGACGTGGCTGCCTTGCGGCCGCGCCTGGCGGCGGCCGTCGGCTCCTGGAACGGCGTCCTGGCCTCGACGGACCCGCCTCCGGCGGCGACGGTGGTGGTGAGCGCCCTGGTACCCCTGTTCGGGCTCATGGGGCTGTTCGCGCTCGCCATCGCTGCCGTGCTCGTCTACGACACCGTGGCCCTGTCGCTCGAGGAACGCCGCTTGGACCTGGCCATCCTGGCCGCCGTGGGCGGCGGCTGGCGGGTGATGAGCGGGGTGCTCGCCGAAGCCGGGGTGCTCGGCCTCGCCGGCGGGGTGCTCGGCACGCTAGGCGGCGTCGCCCTCGCCAGTCCGGTGACGGCCAGCCTCTCCGACTTCACCCGCCGGGCGGTCGGGGTGGCGGTCACCGTCCACCTCACGCCGGCGCCCTTCGTGGTCGGCGCTCTGTTGGGCACTGCCTTGGCCGTGATCGCGGCCTGGTTCTCGGCTCGGCGGGCACTGCGCATGGACGTGGCCGCCGAGCTCTCGAGCCGGACGCTTCGCCAAGAGACGGCACCACGCGTCCGATGGCGTCGAGCGGCGCTCTTTCTCGCCCTCGGCCTGGCGGGCATCGGCACCTCATGGCTGGCGGGGTTCCACGGGGCGCTCTACCAGTGGCAGGCGCGCCTCGCTCCGCTGGCGCTGGTGGCGGCCTGCACCTTCATCACCCTGGCGCTCGGAGCGGCGGCGCCCGGCGTCGTGTTGTGGGTCCTCCGGCTGTGGCGAGGCAGGAACGCCTCGGTGGGACTGGGCCTGGCCAACCTGGTTCGCAACCCGGGCCGAACGGGTGTCATGGCCGTGGCGGTGGCATCGGCGATCGCCATCTCCTTCGTCGTCGCCAGCTTCGACCTGTCCATCCGTGACGCCATCACGTCGTCTATCACTCAGGCGAGGAACCAGCGGCTGCGTGTCTCCACCCTTCCGCCCAACAACGCCGTCGACATCGATGCCGGCATCCCTCCCACGGTGCTGGCTTCGCTGCAGCGTCTGCCAGGCGTGGCCGGCATGGAAACCTCGGCGCTCGTGGGCAGCGGCCATGCCAGCTCGGACCTGATTGGGGTGGAGGGCGGTGGCATCGACAACCTGCCATTCGAGCTCGTGGCCGGGACCAGGGACCGCTCGGCCTTCGATCGGGGCCAGACGCTGGTGGGAGCGGGGCTGGCCCGCCGGCTCCATCTCGGTCCCGGGTCGATGGTCGCCCTCGACACGCCGACCGGTCGCGTGCGGGTTCCGGTGCAAGGTGTCTGGCTCAACGGCGACTTCGCCGGACAGGTCGTCACCATGCCGCTGTCGATGCTGACCGCCCTCTACGGCCCTCAGCCCGCCGGGGAGGTGGCGTTGCGGCCCGACCCCGGTGTGAGCCTCGACCAGCTCGCCCGGGAGGTGCGCGCCGCGGGGCTGGACCCGGACCTCCAGGTACAGACACCGGCCCAGTTGGCAGGCAGCGTCTCGGCCGACGTTCGCAGCCAGCTGGCGCCGTTCTGGGCCCTGCAGCGGGGGCTGCTTATCGTGGCCTTCGTCGCCGTGCTCTCCACGCTTCTGCTGGTCGGGGTGCAGCGCCGCCGTGAGCTGGGCCTCCTGGCCGCCGTGGGGATGCGACCCTCCGAGCTGTTCGCCATGGTGATGAGCGAGGCCGCAGTGGTGGCTGTCGTCGGGATCGCCCTCGGCATCCTCGGTGCGGTCGGGCAGTACGAGGCCAGCCGGGAGGTGATCCCCGTCTTCATCGGGTTCAAGGATCCGTTCCGGTTGGCGGGAGGGTCGGTGGTCGTCTACGGCCCCTTGGTGGCCCTCGTCGTCCTCGTTGCCGCCGCCCTGCCGGCTTGGCGGACGTCGCGGTTGGAGGTGGTGGGATCGCTTCGCTACGAATGATTCGTACACGAACCACTTGAAGTGGTGTTCTGCAGACTCCTCCATAGGGACGTCGGCGTCCGGCCTCTTATAGATCTGCTCTCACAGCGAACTTGGAGATCAATCGCTCGTGCTCCTCGTCTGGAACCCTTGGGCGGTCTCTCGGTGATCGCCCTGCAGCGGCACCTCCGGACAGGTCGATGCGATTTCGGCAAACCTGAGTAGCGACTGGCGACTAGGCCGGCCGCTTCTGTTGCCGCCCGGACCTCGACCGCCCTACGGTGGCCGACTCGAGATGGGACAGCAGGCAGGTCAGATAGCGATCGCGGGTGGCGGAATCGGAGGCCTGGCACTGGCCGTCGGACTGCAGCGCTCGGGCTCGACGTGGTCGTGTTCGAGCGACAGCCTGAGATCCGCGACACGGGTTCTGGCATCTCGTTATGGCCCAACGCGCTCGCCGCTCTGGACGTTCTTGATCTGGGCACAGAGGTGAGAGGCGTCGGAAGGTCGATA
>DASXZJ010000102.1:0-5592 GCA_036502025.1 Acidimicrobiales bacterium
CGGCCATCGCGCCGGCCACCACACGGCGTTGCAGCTCGTTCAGATGGGGCAGGACTACGTCGAAGAATCGCGCGAGCTCATCTCGACTGGCCTCCACCAGGCCATCCTACATCGCGCGTACTAACTATCGGAGGACCCTAAGCGCAGGAGGGCGGGCCGAGCGTGCCCTTTGCCTCCGGCGGCGCCCCGACGCCAGCCATATCCCGAGAGCGTTGCCCCGATCGCGGAGAAGGCGATGATGAACTTCGGTGCGACCACGACGCCACATGCCACTTGACCTTTTGGTCGTGGATAGTTTGTCCTTGGTGGTCCCCACGAGTCACACGCAATGGCAGCCCGCCGAATTGCCTTCTCGGGCCGGGACCGGGGGCTATCTGACGGGCGGCGATGCCGTCGAACCCGTTGCCAAGGAGAACTTCTGATGCGCACCGTGACCTATTCGATGGGTGTCTCACTCGACGGCTACATCGCCGGGCCGCACGGCGTCTTCGACTGGACGGAGCCCGACGAGGAGGTCTTTCGCTTCGTCACCGACGAGATACGAGAGGTCGGCGTCCACCTGTTGGGTCGACGGCTGTACGAGACGATGCTGTATTGGGAGACCGCCGACCAGGATCCGTCGCTCGACGATGCGATGCTCGAGTGGGCCGCGATTTGGAAGGCGCTCCCAAAGGTGGTTTTCTCCTCCACGCTGTCGGCGGTGCGGGGCAAGTCCCGCCTGGCCACCGGCGGCCTGGCCGAGGAGATCGAGCGGTTGCGCTACGAGCCCGGGGAGGGCGACATCGCAATCGGCGGCGCGACTCTCGCCGCCGAAGCAGCTGGGCTGGATCTGATCGACGAGTATCGGGCCAGGGTCTACCCGGTGCTGGTGGGCGGTGGAATTCCGTTCTTTCCCCGGGGCGGGCGCCGGGTGGATCTCGAACTCGCCGAGACCCGCACCTTCAGCTCAGGAGTCGTCTACCTCCGCCACCGCGTGGCGCGCTAGTCGGCTCATGTTCGGGTGGCCGGCCCGCGACCTATCTTTCGCGCAGGTCCAGTCGCCAGTCGTTGCAGGTCATGAAGTGTCCCTTCGGGAACTCGAATTCGCAGGCTTCGAGCAGTTCGAATCCGACCTTGCGGCAGATAGCGTTCGACGGTGCGTTGTCGACGTTCGGGAAGGCGTGCATGAATCGGCGCTTCTCCTCGCGCCGGGCGAGCTCGATCACCTGCGCGGTCGACGTGACCGCGACGCCTCGGCCTTGGAATTCGGGCAACACCATCCAGCCGACCTCGTAGATCTGCTCGACGCGCCACTCCTTCGTCCAGAAGCCGACTGAGCCGACAGCGTCCCCGCTCGCCACGTCGACGATCTTGAACATGCGATCGCCGCCTTCGAGGCGCTCGTAGCGCTCCTGCCGCTCGCGCAGCTTGTCCAGGCTCTCGGGGCCGCCGAGATGCTCGGTCATTTGTGGGTCGCCCATCAACCGCTCGAGCAGCGGCAGGTCGCCGCTGCCCCAGGGCACCAGGGTCACCGTCGGGCTCACGGCGCGTAGCCTAGCTATGGCTAGATGCGATTCCCGTCGGCGTTGTTGACGGCATAACTGCACAGCAGAATCGCTCGGTTTTGCGGTCTCCCACCGTTCATGGATGAGCGCGGGCGACGATTGATCTCTAGCGCGGCCGCAAGGTGACGGTGAGTCGGCCTGTAAGCGGGATTCTGTCCAGCCCTTGCGGGCCTGGGTGGCCATCCATCTAAGCGGCCTACCTGGGGAGGCCTCTCTCTCGAGAGGCGGGCGAGCACCCATCTCCCACGCTTGGCCTTGCTCCGGGTGGGGTTTACCGAGCCAACCGGGTCACCCCGGTCGCTGGTGCGCTCTTACCGCACCGTTTCACCCTTGCCTGTGCGGGCCCGAGGACCCGCCATCGGCGGTCTACTTTCTGTGGCACTTTCCTGCGAGTCACCCCGACTGGCTGTTAGCCAGCACCCTGCTCTGCGGAGTCCCGACTTTCCTCAACACGATCCCGCAAAAGCGGTCCGGGCTGCGGCCACCTGGCCGACTCACCGTCCCCCCCAGTCTGCCACCAGCCCGGACGCGGGGTGACGACACCGTATCGGTAGGGTGTCGAGGATGTCCGGTCACGGCCAGCAGCTCTTCGATCCCGAGGCGCCACCCGGCCCGGCCGCGGCCGCTCGCGAGGCGCCAGCGGTTCCGGCCGGGGCCGTTGAGCCCGAGGAGAGTGGGGGCCCGGCCGGCGTGCTGTCGATCGGTGCGCTCTACGACGAGGTGGAGGGCGCGCTCGCTTCGGTGTTCCCGCGGGGACGCCAACTCTGGGTCCGGGGGGAGATCCAGAGTGTGTCGGACCAGTCCGGACGATCCGGTCACTGCTATCTGGACCTGGTTGATCCCGGCGAAGGGGAGCGGGGACCGGCCGCCCGAGGCCGCGGCGTTCCCGTACTGAAGGTGAAGTGCTGGAGCCGGACCTGGGGTCCGATGCGGGGCGCCCTGGTGAAGGAAGGCATCGAGCTGACCGAGGGCATGGTCGTCGTCCTGCGGGGGGCGATCAACCTCTACCGGCCCAAGGGGGAGATCGACTTCACCCTCTCCGAACTCGATGTCACCGCCCTCCTCGGCCGGCTGGCCGCGCAGCGGGCGGCGTTGTTGCGCAAATTGGAGGCCGAGGGCCTGCTGCGGCGCAACGCCGGCGTGCCCGTGCCCGACGTCGCCCTCCGGGTCGGGCTGGTGGCCAGTCCGGGGACCGAGGGCTACCGGGACTTCCTCAGCCAGCTGACCGGCTCGCCCTTCGGGTTCAGCGTGCAGGTCGTCCCGGTGAAGGTGCAGGGAAGGGACGCCCCGGGCGCGGTGGCCTTGGCCATCAGAAAACTGTGCCGCACCGACTGCGATGTGCTCGTCGTCGTGAGAGGCGGGGGGTCAAAGGCCGACCTGACGGCGTTCGACACCGAAGTCGTGGCACGGGCGATCGCCACGGCCACCAAGCCGGTCTGGACCGGCATCGGCCACACAGGCGACGAGTCCCTGGCGGACATCGTCGCCGGCCGGTCCTACATCACTCCGACCGAGTGCGGCCATGAACTGGTCGTACGGGTGGGGCAGTGGTGGGAGGCGAAGGTCGGTCTGCCGGCAGCGGCTCTCGCCCGTCGAGTCCCCGCGCTGCTGGCAGACTCCCAGCGACGTGACACCGCGGCCCGCGGGCAACTCACGATGGCGACTCGCAACCACCTCCGCTTGCACCGGGAGCGGTTGGGGCGGCGGGCTGGGGGTGTGGTTCGCCAGGCTCCGCTAGGACTGGCGGCGCGCCAGACTGGCCTGCGCAGCGTGGCCAGCCGCTTGGGACCGCGCGCGCAAGGGCACCTGACCAGCGAAGTCGAGCGGGTGCGCGCCTGGCGGCGCCTGCTCACCGCCTACGACGTCGACCGCCAACTGGAGCGGGGTTACACGCTGACGGTTGGCGCCGACGGTCGGCTCCTGCGGAGCGCCCGGGAGGTGGCGGTGGGCGACGAGGTCGTGACCCGTTTCGCCGATGGCACGACGCGGGCGCGCGTGCTGGGCTGCGAGGTTCGAGAGGATCGACGTGCAGAGAAGGAAGAGGAGCAGTGATGACCGCAGCAGAGGATGAACTCGCGCCAGTGGCGTCCTTGAGCTATGCCGAGGCCAGCCGTGAACTCGATGGGATCGTCCAGTTCTTCGAGCAACGAGAGGTCGACGTCGACGTGCTGGTGTCGCGCCTGGAACGGGCCACCGCCCTGATCGACGAGCTCGACCGCCGACTGCGACAGACCAGTGCCCAGGTTGAGGAGCTGGTGCCCCGGCTCGCCGCCTTGGCCGGCGACGTGGAGGCGGGAGCGAAGGATGACCCCGGTGAGTGACGTGGCGGACGACCAACGGCTGTACTTCCGCCAGCTGCTTTCGGGTCGGGACTTCGCCCGAACCGACCAGATGGCCCGGTCGATGGTGAACTTCGTCTATCTCATCGGTGATCGAGCTACCTCGGAAGCCGTCGTGGTGGATCCGGCCTACGCCGTTCAGGACCTGCTGGACATCCTCGACGCCGACGGCATGAAGCTCACCGGTGTGCTGGCCACCCACTACCACCCCGATCACGTGGGCGGCGCCATGGCGGGCTGGGCCCTCGAGGGCATCAGCACCCTGCTCGAGCAGGTGCAGGTTCCGGTGCATCTTCAACGCGAGGAGCTGCCCTGGGTCGAGCGCACCACCGGGGTGGGCGGGACCCATCTGGTGGGACACGACAGTGGAGACGTGGTTCAGGTCGGTTCAGTCGAAGTGGAGCTCATCCACACGCCCGGGCATACGCCCGGCAGCCAGTGCTTCCTGGTCGATGGCCGCTTGGTCGCGGGCGACACGCTCTTCCTCGACGGCTGCGGGAGGACCGACCTCCCCGGCGCGGATCCGGCCGCCATGTACGAATCGCTCAACACGCGGTTGGCCCGGGTGCCCGACGACGCCGTGCTGTTTCCCGGGCACCTCTATTCGGCCGATCCGTCCCAACGTCTCGGTGACACCCGCCGCTGGAACTACGTCTTCCGCCCCCGCTCGTTGGAGGAGTGGATGGCCATGTTCGGCGCCTAGTGGCCGCAGCCGCACTCAACTCGGTGGTGGTTGTCGGCGGATCACTGGCCGGATGGCGGGCCGTCGAGACACTGCGGGCGGAGAAATTCGAGGGCACTATCACCCTGGTCGGCGCGGAGCGGCACCTCCCTTACGACCGACCGCCCCTCTCCAAGCAGATCCTGGCCGGAACCTGGCCGCCGGAGAAGGCGGTCTTGGCCGACCGGAAGCGCTCGAGTGAGTTGCGCGTCATCGAGGTGCTCGGGCATCAGGCCGTGCGACTCGACGTCGAAGGCCGGCAGGTCGAGATCGACGACGGCACCGTGCTCAGCGCCGATGCGGTGGTAGTCGCTACCGGGGCCAGCCCGAGGCACCTACCCGGGACAGAGGGACTCGGGCCGCGCGACGGTCTCTTCACTCTGCGCACGCTGGATGACTCCCTTGCCCTGCGCGACGCCCTGACCGCCGTCGAGTCGGCCCGGGTGGTCGTCATCGGCGCCGGGTTCATCGGGGCGGAGGTGGCGTCGACGTGTGCCGGTCTGGACTGCCAGGTCACGGTGCTCGAGGTGATGGACATCCCGTTGTCGAATGTGCTCGGTCCGGTCATCGGAGCGCACTGCGGCTCCCTGCACGGCGCGCACGGGGTGGAACTGCGTACCGGGGTCGGCGTGGCCGGCGTGCGCCGGGGCGAAGGATCAGGACTGCTCGTCGAGTTGGCCGACGGCGACGTCCTGTCCGCCGACGTAGTCGTGGTCGGCATCGGCGTGGTGCCGTCCACCGGATGGTTGGACGGTTCCGGGCTCAACCTCGACAACGGCGTGGTCTGCGATGACCGCTTGTTCGCGGCCGAGGGCATCGTGGCGGCCGGTGACCTGGCGCGGTGGAGCTGGCGACACGACGGCGGGGAAGAACGGATCCGGATCGAACACTGGGAAGTGGCCGCCGGTGCCGGCGTTGCCGCGGCGCGCAGCGTGCTGGCCGGCCGGGATGAGGCCCCGTCCTTCACCCCCATCCCGTACTTCTGGTC
>DASXZJ010000103.1:0-2260 GCA_036502025.1 Acidimicrobiales bacterium
CGGATCGGCCGCCATCCGCGCACTCGGGGGGCCGTCACCCGCATCGGGGTGTGGGCGGCGCCGGTGCTCTACTGCCTCATCGGCGTGCTCGTCCTGGTGCGAGCAGGCACCCTCTCGTTCCTGGGCTGAAACCGCACTAGGAGACTGTTGAACAATCGGCATTCTCCGAGTTCAGGGTGCAGGTGCCGTGAGCCTCCAGGTCTGGGGCTGATTGAACGACCGGCCCAACCTTGGAGACGAAGAGCTCCGCCTCATCGGTCGCATGGATGTTCTTGGGTTCCTACATCTCGAGGACCCATTCGCCGTCGTGCTCGAGTCCGAGATTGACCAACCGTCTGAGGTTGATGGCGGCGATTCGCAATGAGAGACCGAGCTGGTTCCTCTCCACACCTCGGAACCTGACTCGCCGATGATTGTCGGCCACCAGCCATGCGATCGATCGTTCCACCATCGGCCGCCACCGACGGTAGTCCCCGGCGAAGTCGCCCTCTTTCCACGCCCGTCGGGATTCGACCAGTTCTTTGTCGTGACGATGGAGACGGAGCATTCGACCGTCTTTGGCGGTAGTGCATCGGTCCCGCAGCGGACATTCGCGACAGTGGATTCCGAACGAAGCCGAGCGGCCTCGGGCTATTGAGACAGTGTGGCCCGCCGGGCACGTGGCGGTCCCTGCTTCTTCATCCACGACGAAGTCGTCCCTCGTGAATCCGTCGGGAACTGCTGAGGACATAGGCCAGGGCTTGATGGCCCGGCGGTGCTCGGCCTTGCCCAGTGCGCTGAGCGTCTCGCCGGAGCCATAGGCACCATCGCCCAGGATCTGGAGTCCTGGCTGCTCTCCAGCCAGGAGCACGACGCCGGTTGGCCCGTCGGGGGCAGTGGCCGGGGTGAGGGCACACGCGGTCACCAATCCGGTCTCCGGCTCGATGGCGATATGGGCTTTGAACCCGTCCCGATACTCCGAACGGGACTTGTGCATGTGGCGGGCCTCGGGGTCGACGGTGGAAATGACCCGGTCAGGTGCCACTTTCCGGACGATCTGCCAGGTGCCGTCCTCTTGTTGCTCGACGTCTTGGCCCGCCACCAGGGCCAGCAATCCGAGTGCCGAGGCGGCCTCGGCCTCTTCGGCCACGTCCTCGAACTCGGCCAGCAGCTTGAGAGCATCGTTGACCAGTCCGTCGACGAGAGCCGCCTTCGCCACTGGGTCGTCCCAGGCGATGAGCGGCTTGCCCGAGGTCTCGTAGTCGTGGGCGGAAAGTGTCACGTCGCTTGCTCCGGGGACGAGCCGGCGCACCCGGCGGATGGCGGCGATCAGCTGGGTGACAGTGTCCTGGGTGGCGACGGCATCATCGAGCAGAGTCGAATCGAGGGCTCGGCGGGTCTTCCCTTTCAGAACCCCGGTAGCGTCAATGACCGAGCGCACGGCGTCGAAGATCCGCTCGGGGTGCCCGGACTTGCGCAGCCGGGTGCGCCAATAGGTGAGCACCGAGAAGTCGAACCCCTCGTCGTCGAGGGCCAAACCACAGGCCACCTTCCAGCTGATCCGGTCCCGCAGTGCCCGAGCGGCATCCCGGTCCGAGAGTCCCTCGAGGGCCTGGAGGACCATCACCGCAGCCACCACGTCAGCCGGGATCGACGGGCGACCGCGACCAGAAGGGAAGAGGTCTTCGAACATCTCATCGGGGAACAGTTCGTGCCGATGATCGGCCAGGAACGCCTCGACGCTTCCTTCGGGAACGAGCTGTCGGCAGAGGGCTGCAGCGTCGAGGAGCTCAGGGTTGGATTCGCTGTGTCCTTGCACCCACCAATTCTCGACCATCCAGGCTCAAATCGCGAGCACCGTTGGGAGAATTGTTCAACAGTCTCCTAGCTGACAACCGGGATCCCCCCTATGGATGCGGGCCACAAGTGGCCGCAGTCGTGCTGCGCGGTCGTGACCTGCGGCGAGTCGAGGCCGGGTATGCCCTGAAGATTGAAAGAAGCGGTCCCCTGGGAATTGACGCTGGGGTCGGGCCAGTTCGGTACCCCGTGGGAGCGCATGCACTGGCTGAAGCTCCGCATGTCGTTCAGCTGGGCCTCGGTCGCCCTGCCGGTTTGGCCGGACTGGCCGCTGTTCGGGAGCAGGTGTTCGCAGGCGTTCTGGGCCGTCTGGAGCTGGGAAGAGATGACCCCGAGTTGCTGCGCGGTGACCTTCTGCAATCCTCTGCTGGTGGGGTCGGGGTATTGCAACACGCCGTTGGAACGCATGCAGTGAGCGAAGGCG
>DASXZJ010000104.1:0-11726 GCA_036502025.1 Acidimicrobiales bacterium
CCTGGATGGGGACGTCGAACATCTGGCGCGGGATGAGCTCGCGCAGCTTGTCGGCCATGCGACGGCCGTAGTTGTCGGCCGACGAGCGGTGCACGATGGTGGAGAAGGCGTCGCAGGGGGCGTGGTTGATCAGGATGTCGACCCGGACCAGGTTGGCCGTGGCGTACGACTGCGGCTCGTAGTCGAGGCTGGCGTAGCCCTTGGTCCGGCTCTTCAGCTGGTCGAAAAAGTCCAGCACCACTTCGGCCAGCGGGATGGTGTAGACGAGCTCCACCCGCTCGGGTGACAGGTACTCCATCCGGGTCATTTCGGCCCGCTTCTGCTGGCACAACTCCATCACCGTGCCCGTGTACTCCGAGGGGGTGAGGATGGTGGCCGTGAGCATCGGCTCGTCAATGTGGTCGATGCGGCTGGCGTCGGGCAGCTCGGTCGGGTTGTCCACGTCGACCTCGGTGCCATCGGTCAGGAAGGCCCGGTAGGCCACGCTCGGCGCGGTGGCGATGAGCGAGAGGTCGAACTCGCGCTCGAGCCGCTCGCGCACGATCTCCATGTGCAGCAACCCGAGGAAGCCGCAGCGGAACCCGATGCCCAGGGCGTGGGACGACTCGGGCTCGAAGGTGAAGCTGGCATCATTCAGCTTCAGCTTCTCGAGGGCGTCGCGCAGATCGGGCAGCTCGTCGCCGTCGACCGGGTAGAGGCCGCAGAACACCATGGGCTTGGGATCGAGATACCCCGCCAGCGCCTCGGTCGCCCCGCCCGCCGAGGTGGTCACCGTCTCACCCGAGCGGGCCTCGCCGACATCCTTGATCCCCGCGATGAGGTAGCCCACCTCGCCCGGGCCGAGCGCATCCACCGGGACCCCCACCGGGGTGCGGACGCCGACCTCCTCGATGTCGTGCACGGCGTTGGCCTGCATGAAGCGCAGGCGCGCCCCGGCGGGCAGCGTGCCGTCGACGACCCGGATGGAGCTCACGACCCCCCGATACTGGTCGTAGGACGAGTCGAAGATCAGCGCCCGGAGCGGCGCGGCCGGATCGCCCTCGGGCGCCGGGATGCGGTCGATGATGGCCTGGAGCAGGTCGGTCACGCCCTGGCCGGTCTTGGCCGAGATGTGCAGGATGTCCTCGGCGGCCAAGCCCAGCACCTGCTCGATCTCGGCGGCGCAGCGCTCGGGATCGGCGGCCGGGAGGTCGATCTTGTTGAGCACCGGCACGATCTCGAGGTTGTTCTCAAGGGCCTGGTAGCAGTTGGCCAGCGTCTGGGCCTGGATCCCCTGGGAGGCATCGACCAGGAGCACCGCCCCCTCGCAGGCGGCGAGCGACCGGCTCACCTCGTAGCCGAAGTCCACGTGGCCCGGCGTGTCGATGAGGTGCAGGACGTGGCCGTGGTAGAGCACGCGCACGTTCTGGGCCTTGATGGTGATGCCCCGCTCCCGCTCGATGTCCATCGAATCGAGGTACTGCTCACGCATCAGGCGGGGGTCGACCGCCCCGGTGAGCTCCAGAATCCGGTCCGACAGCGTCGACTTGCCGTGGTCGACGTGACTGATGATGGAGAAATTGCGGATGTTCCCGATGGCGACGGGGCCACTGGCGGTTACGGGGGGCGGCACAGTCTGTCGATCGTACCGGTCCACATCGGAGTTGCCGATCACCGGACCACCCTGAATCGGCCCTGAATCGGGCCTGAATCGGGCCCGGTCGGCTGCGGAACTGGCCCTCCGACCTGCTAGAGTCTTCCTCCGCACTCCTGCGCCCGTCAGACGGCGCCGCCTCCCCCTTCGAAAGCACCGAGGACTCTCACGTGGCCAACATCCAGAGCCAGATCAAGCGGAACCGGCAGAACGAGAAGCGCCGCCTGCGCAACAAGTCGGTCCGCGCCGAGCTGCGCACCCGTACCAAGAACGCGGTGGCCGCCGCCGAGAGCGGGGCGGACGACAGCGTCGAGCAGCTGCGCCTGGCCGTGAAGCGGATCGACAAGGCCGCCGCCCGTGGCGTGATCCACAAGAACACGGCGGCCAACCACAAGTCCCGCCTGGTCCGTCGCGTCGCCGCCCTCGAGGCCGCCGCTTCCGAGTAGTCGTTGGCGGGGGCGAACCATCGCACCCGGCCGACTCGATCGGGTGACTCAGCTCGCCGTCGAGAAGGTGAACATCTTCTCCGCCACAATCCGGGCGCCGATGGCGTTCTCCTGGTCCAGCCACGTCTCGAAGGACGGCCCCTGCTGGGGCAGGTAGTGGTCCAGCATCGCCTGGCGTAGCTCGCCGTGCTCGGGATCGTTCACCTCGAAGAGCTCGGCTCTTCCGTGCACCGTCACGGCGAACTCCTCGCCCGGGAGGTGGGTGGCGCTGCAGGCCGGGCGCGCCCGCAGGTGGCGCAGCCGGACCGAGTCCCGGCCGGAGCTGAAGTAGAGCTCCCCGTGCAGCAGGTACCCGTCCACCGGTCCCACCAGCGGACGCCCGTCGGCCGTCACCGTGGCCAGGACCAGGAGGCGCATGCCCTGGAGCCGCTCGCCCAGGACGGCGGCACCCACCCGTCGGTCTGCGCCGGCGATGCTCGCCAGATGCGGACCGGCTGCGGCCGCGCTGTCGTCGAGCAGCTGCTGCAGGCGGGTCAGTTCGTCGGGTGTCTCGTGCACGGCGTCCTCCGATCAACCGGCCGATTCGATCAGGTGGGTGTGCCGATCACCTTCGACCCGAGCCGGCGCCGGCCTTCTGCCTGGTCCCGCGGGTCTGGCGGGCCAGCCGGGCCACCAGGATCTCGGTCACCAGCTCGGGGGGCAGACCGCTCTCGCCCTTGACGTCGAGGTCGGCTTGGGCCAGCAGCCCGATGGCGGTGGCGATCCGGGCGCTCCCCAGTCGTCGCGACTGCTCCAGCGCTTTCTTGGCCGGGAAGGTCGAGGTGATCCCCAGCAGCTCGGCCGCCTCGCGTTCACCCGAAATAGGCGCGCCGTCGAGGACCAGCATGTTGGAGAAATGGCGGTGCAGCGTGCCCAGCACCTGGACCGCCACCAGGCCGCCGGCCTCGAGCATCCGGTGCAGGACCGTCAGCGCGACGGCGGCGTCGCCCCGGTCGATGGCGTCGGTCAACTCGTAGCCCGGGACGTTGCCCGCCTCTCCGAGGTAGGGCTCCAGCTCGGTGACGGTGATCCGGGACCCCTCCCCGTACGCGCTGGCCAGGGCCGCGAGCAGACCCTCGACCCGCCCGAGGTCCTCCCCCACGTGCTGTCCCAGCCGCTGGGCTGCGTGGGCGTCCAGCTTCACCGGGGCGCCGCGCAGGCGATCACTCAACCAGCTGCGGCGCTCCGCCGGGCGGTTGACGGACACGTCGATGACCTGACCCGACGCGGTGACGGCCTTGACCAACGGCGCCGGCACGACGCCCCCGCCACCGGCCAGGATGAGCACCGTCGAGGCAAGGGGGTCCTTGACCACCTCGACCAGGCGCGGCACATCCGCCGTCAGCAGCCGGCCCGCCTCGCGCACGACCACCACCCGCCGATCGATCAGGAACGGGGGCGTGAGGCAGGCGTCGACCACGGCGCCCACATTGATGTCCTCCCCCGGCCCTCCGCCGACCTCCTCGACGACCAGCGCAGGATCGCGATCGCCCACCAACTCGAGCAACAGCGTTCGCACCGCCTGCGCCACCAGCGAGGCGTCGTCGCCCTTGACCAGGTAGGTGGACGCGCTCACGCGGCCGCGCTCACCGCGGCCAGCGCGTCGCGCACGCGACACGTGCCCTTGACGTCGTGCACCCGCACGATGCGGCAGCCCCAGGAGATGCCGAGTGCCGCCGCGCCGATGGAAGCCGGGCCCCGCTCGGTGATATCCAGATCCAAGGTGACCCCGAGAAACGTCTTGTTCGACGCGGAGAGCAGGAGCGGGTAGCCGAGGGAGGCCAGCGTGGGCGAGGCGCGTAGGAGGGTGAGGGACTGGGCGGCGGTCTTGCCGAGGTCGAGACCGGCATCGAGCACGATCCGGTCGGCCGGGATGCCGGCGGCCCGGGCCCGCTCGGCCCGGTCGGTCAGGAAGCCGCCCACCTCGGCCACCACGTCGTCGTAGTGCGGCTCGGGGTCGGCCACGCGGGGCGCCAGGCGGATGTGGGTCGCCACCACCGCCGCCTCGTGCTCGGCCGCCGCGGCGAGATAGTCGGCGTCGGCGAACCCGCTGATGTCGTTGCCCATCAGCGCGCCCTCCTGGTACGAGGCCCGGGCGACCGAGGCCCGCCAGGTGTCGACCGAGACCGGCGTCGGGAAGCGGGCCACCAGGCCGGCCACCACCGGGACGACGCGTTCCATCTCCTCGTCCTCGGTCACCTCGGGCCCGGGACCGGCCTTCACCCCGCCGAGATCGAGGATGTCCGCGCCGTCGGCCACCAGCGATTCGGCCCTGGTGTAGAGCGCGTCGAGCCCGAAGGTGGCGCCCTTGTCGTAGAAGGAGTCGGGCGTGCGGTTGAGGATCCCCATTACCAGGGCGCGGTGGGTGAGGTCGTGGGAGCGCCCGCCCAGATTGAGCGTGAGCGTCACCGGGGCGGGGCTGGGGGCATCAGAAGAGTCGGGCCGCCAGGGCCCGCCGGAACGAACTGGTGCGGGGGTCCTCGGGGCCGAGGGTCTCGAGCAGGTCGACGAACTCCTGGCGGGCGGCGTCATCGTCACGCACCCGCTCCAGGAGCGCATTCAGGCGGGCGTCGACCTCGGCGCGGTCGGCGGACGAGACGTTCACCCCGCTCTCGACCAGGCGCGCCTCGGCGGCCAGGGCCCGGGTGGCGGGCGTCTCGGGGACGCGGGCCAGCAAGGCGAGGGCGTCAGAGGCCTCACCGCGGTCGATCAGCAGTCGGGCCAGGGCTTCGATGGCCCCGGTATGGGCCGGCTCGAGCTCGAGCGCCGCTCGGAGCGACTCCTCGTCCCCCTTGGTCACCAGGGTGTCGGCTTCGCTCGGCTGCGGGGCCAGCTTGGCCACGAAGGCCTCGACCTGGGCTTCGGGCAACGCCCCGATGAACTGGTCGACCACCTTGCCGTCCCGGATGGCGAAGACGGCCGGGATCGACTGGACGCCGAAGGACTGGGCGACGCGCGGGTTCTCGTCGACGTTGACTTTGGCCAGCTCAACCGTGCCACCGCTGGCGGCCACCGCCCGCTCGATCATGGGGCCGAGCGTCGTGCACGGGCCGCACCAGGGGGCCCAGAGGTCCACCACCACGGCGGCCTCGGCGCTGCGGGCCAGGACCTCGGTCTGAAAGGTCTCGTCGGTGACATCCATGGCCCTTGACGCTAGTGGGGGGCGGGTCGGGGATGGGCCGTGGCAGCCCAGGTGGCGGCGCCGGGGCGGGTACCCCCGCCGCGCCCTCGATTAGCGTCAAGAGCCGTGTCGAAGCCGCCCGAGGGCATCAATGTCACCAACGTCACCGAGTGGTTCAGCGCCAACGTGCCCGAGGTCACGGTGCCGTTGACCTTCACGCTGATCGCCGGCGGCCGCTCCAACCTGACCTTCCGGGTCGAGGACGCCGAGGGGCGGGCCTGGGCCATGCGACGACCTCCCCTCCATCACGTGCTGCCCAGCGCGCACGACATGGTGCGCGAGCACCGGCTCATGACCTCGCTCCGCCCGGCCGGGATCCCGGTGCCCGAGACCGTCGGCCTGTGCACCGACGAGGCCGTCAACGAGCGCCCCTTCTACGTCATGGAGTTCGTCGACGGCCACATCGTCCGCACCGCCCCCGAGGCCGAGGCGGCCTTCGACGAGAAGACGCGCCGCGCCGTGGGCGATCACATGGCCGACACCCTGGCCGCCTTGCAC
Source organism: Acidimicrobiales bacterium (assembly GCA_036502025.1). Classification (GTDB taxonomy): domain Bacteria; phylum Actinomycetota; class Acidimicrobiia; order Acidimicrobiales; family RAAP-2; genus Bog-473. The sequence continues at coordinate 5,798 of DASXZJ010000104.1, forward strand.
GCGGTCGACATCGAGTCGGTGGGGCTGGGGGACCTGGGACGGCACGAGGGGTATATCGAGCGCCAGCTCAAGCGGTGGCGGGGTCAGTACGAGCAGATGCAGGTCGACGGGGTCAACCACGGCGGCCTGGTGGAGCGGGTGAGCGACGAGCTGGCCGCCCGCGTCCCCAAGCAGCAGCGGACCTCGGTGGTCCACGGCGACTACCGCATGGACAACGTGGTGCTCAACGACCGCGGCGAGGTGCGAGCCATCCTGGACTGGGAGATCTGCACCCTCGGGGACCCGTTGGCCGACCTGGGCCTGCTCATGGTCTATTGGGCCGACCCCGACGACGCCATGGCCGTGCTCGGGCTCTCACCGACCACGGCGCCGGGTTTCTCCACCCGGGCCCAGGTCAAGGAGCGCTACGCCGGCGTGTCCGACCTCGATCTCTCCGCCCTCGGCTACTACACCGCGTTCGGCTACTGGAAGCTGGCCTGCATCCTTCAGGGCGTCTACGCCCGCTACGTCGGCGGGGCCGGCGCGGGTGACCAGGGCAGCGTCGACTCCTTCCCCGACCAGGTGGCCCGCCTGGCGCAGATGGCGGCCGAGTCCCTGGCGGCCACCCCGTGAGCCCCGACGGCCTGACCGAGATCTTCGAAGTCAACCAGGAGCCCGTCCTCAACCGGCCCGTGCTGGTGATCGCGCTGGAGGGATGGGTGGACGCCGGACTGGGCGCCACCACCGCCATCGCGGCCCTGCTGGGCCAGGGTCCGACCCAGCCCGTCGTCACCTTCAACGGCGAGCACTTCCTCGACCAGCGGGCGCGCCGCCCGGTGGCCCGCATCGTCAACGGCGTGACCACCGAGCTCACCTGGCCGCGCACCGTCGTGCGGGCCGGCCAGGACGCCGAGGGCGCGGACATCTTGTACCTGGTCGGGCCCGAGCCCGATTTCCACTGGCGCGCCTTCTCCGACGCCGTGGTCGGGCTGGCCCGCGGCTGGCGGGTGCGCATGGTGGTGGGCCTGGGCGCCTTCCCCGCCCCGGCCCCCCACACCCGCCCGGTGAAACTGGCGGCCACGGCTCCCCCGGCGTCGGCCGACCTCATCGAGCGGGTGGGGATCGTCCAGGGCGAGCTCGAGGTGCCCGCCGGCGTGCTCTCGGCCCTGGAGCTCGCGTTTGGCGACGCCGGCATCCCCGCCATCACCCTGTGGGCGCGGGTCCCCCACTACGTGGCCGGCATGCCCTTCCCCGAAGCCAGCGCGGCCCTCATGGACGGGCTGGCCGCCCTCGGCGGGCTCTCGCTCGACTCGGCGCCGCTGCGCCACGCCGCCGACAGCTCCCGGCGCCAGGTGGACCAACTCATCGCCGACAACAACGAGCACCAGGCCATGGTGCGCAAGCTCGAGGAGAACATCGACGCCTCCGAGGGCAACGCCATGGGCGTGGAGGAGGTACCGACCGGCGACGAGATCGCCGCCGAGCTCGAGAAGTTCCTGCGCGGCGAGGACCAGGCGTGAGGGGTTCAGAATCAGCGAGATCAGCGAGATTTGCGAGATTTGCGAGATTTGCGAGATTTGCGAGAGAACCGAGAGAAGGAGTCACGGCACATGAAGGTTGACGGCGGCATCGGGTTCGACCCCGGCGGCATCGCTGAGGCGGCGAAGCGGGCGGAGGCCAGTGGCTACGACGGCGTGTGGTCGGCCGAGACCGGGCACGATCCGTTCCTGCCCATCGCCATCGGTGCCTCGGCGACCGAGACGCTGGAGTTCGGCACGGGGATCGCGGTGGCGTTCGCCCGCAATCCGATGAACCTGGCCATGATGGCCAACGACCTGCAGCAACTGTCCAAGGGGCGCTTCATCCTGGGCATGGGCAGCCAGATCAAGCCCCACATCACCAAGCGCTTCTCCATGCCCTGGTCACACCCCGCGCCGCGCATGCGCGAGCTCATCCTGGCCATCCGGGCTATCTGGGACTCCTGGGCGGGTGACGGGAAACTGGACTTCCGCGGCGAGTTCTACACCCACACCTTGATGACCCCCTTCTTCAACCCGGGGAAGAACCCCTTCGGCAACCCCAAGATCCTCCTGGCCGCGGTCGGCGAGCAGATGACCGAAGTGGCGGGCGAGGCCGGCGACGGGATGCTGGTGCACGGCTTCACCACCGAGCGCTACCTGCGCGAGGTGAGCCTGCCCGCGCTCGAGCGCGGCGCGGCGAAGGCGGGCAAGACGCGGGCCGACCTGACGGTGTCCTACCCCGGCTTCGTCGTCACCGGGGCCACCGATGCCGACGTGGCGGTGGCCGACAAGGCGGTCCGCCAGCAGATCGCCTTCTACGGCTCCACGCCGGCCTACCGACCGGTGCTGGAACTCCACGGGTGGGGCGACCTGCAGCCCGAGCTGAACACGCTGTCCAAGCGGGGCGAGTGGGTGAAGATGGGCGAGTTGATCAGCGACGAGATGCTGGAGGCCTTCGCGGTGGTGTGCCCCATCGACCAGGTGGCCAAGCAGCTCAAGGGCCGCTTCGGCGATGTCGTCAACCGCTTCTCCTTCTACGCGCCCTACAAGATCGACCCCGACCAGTGGAAGGCCGTGCTGGCGGACTTCCGCTCCTAGCGGGCCCTGGCCGCCACCGGCATTGCGTACGCCGGTCCCGAGGTTGTTTGCGGAATTTGTTGAGGGCGCCAATCGTTTCATCCGCGATTGTTGGCAGTCGCAACAAATCCGAAAATAACCCTGCCCCGGCCACAGCCGCTGGCGCGACCCCGCTCTTCAGATGACGATGTTGACCAGCCCGGGGGGTTTGACGATGACCCGCTTGGGCACCTGGCCCGCGAGGGCGTCGACCACCTTGGGGGAAGTCAGCGCGGCGTCCTCTGCGTCCGCCTCGGTGATGGCCGGGTGCACCTCGATGCGATCCCGCAGTTTGCCGTTGACCTGCACCACCAACGTGACCGTGTCGGCCCGGATGAGGTCGGGGTCGAACGTAGGCCACGGCTGCAAGTGGACCGACGGCTCACCGGGATGGCGCTGCTCCCAGATTTCCGCGGTGAGGTGCGGGGTGAGCGGTGCGAGCAGCGCCAGGAGCGCGTCGGCGGCGTCATCCCAGACGACCTGGTGGGGACCGTCACCCTCACGGCCGTACTTCTGGAGGAGGTTGAGCAACTCCATGCAGTGCGCCACGGCGGTGTTGTAGGACCAGCGTTCCAGGTCGGCCGTGACTTCGGCGATAGTGCGGTGGGTGGCTTGGCGCACCGCCCGGTCGGCCTCGGACTCGGGGCCGGTGTGCGGCGCGATGTGGACGGCGTCGTCTCTTAGGGCGGCCGTGGGCGAGAAGGTGCGCCAGAGCCGGTCCAGGAAGCGCCCGCATCCCTCGATCACCTGATCGGTCTGCTCGGTCCAGTCCATGTCGTCGAAGGGAGGGCCGGCGAACAGATGGAAGAGGCGCAGGCCGTCGGCCCCGACCGTCTCGTAGTAGTGCTCGGGGGCGATGAGGTTGCCCTTGGACTTGGACATCTTGCCGCCGTCCATCCGGATCATGCCCTGCGCCAGGTAGCGCGCGAAGGGCTCGCGTCCGAGGCCGGGGGCGAGACCGGTGTCGATGATGGCGCGGGTGAAGAAGCGGGAGTAGAGCAAATGGAGGATGGCGTGCTCGATACCGCCGATGTACTGGTCCACTGCCATGAAGTGCCGGGCCGCCTCGGGGTCGAACGGGCGGTCGGCGCTCCAGGGATCGCAGAAGCGCAGGAAGTACCACGAGGAGTCGACGAAGGTGTCCATGGTGTCGGTCTCACGCCGCGCCGGCCCGCCACAGACCGGGCAGGTCGTGTGCAGGAAGCCCTCGTTGAGGGCCAGAGGGGATTGGCCGGTGGGCAGGAACTCGACGTCGTCGGGCGCCACGATGGGTAGCTGGTCCTCGGGCACGGGCACGACCCCGTGATCGGGGCAGTAGACGGCCGGAATGGGGCAGCCCCAGAAGCGCTGCCGCGAGACCAACCAGTCGCGCAGGCGGAAGTTGACCTTGCGCTCACCGAGGCCCCGTTCTTCCAGCCACTCGGCGGCGCGGGCCTTGGCCGCGTCGATGTCGAGCCCGTTGAGGAAGTCGCTGTTGATCTTCAAACCATCGCCGCTGTAAGCACCGCCCCCGTTCTCCTCCCATCCCTCCGGCGGCTGGACGGTGCGCACAAACGGGAGACCGTGCGATTGCGCGAACGCCCAGTCACGCTCGTCCTCGGCCGGCACGGCCATGATGGCGCCGGTGCCGTAGCCCATCAAGACGTAGTCGGCCACGTAGACCGGCACGGGGTTGCCGGTGAAGGGGTTGCGGACGCGGCTCCCGGTGAACGCGCCGCGCTTGGCCAGGGTGGACGGATCGCCGGACGCGCTCCGCTCGATATCGCTCTCGCCGGCGGCCCGGGTCCTCAGCTCCTCGACCGCGCTCCGGTGCTCGTCGGTGGTGAGCGTGTCGACGAGGGGATGCTCGGGGGCGACCACGGCATACGTCATGCCGAAGGTGGTGTCGGGCCGGGTGGTGAAGACGCGCAAGGAGAGGTCGTCGTGGCCCTCGACCGGGAGCTCGAACTCGACGCCGGCCGAGCGCCCGATCCAGTTGCGTTGCATGGTCTTGACCCGCTCGGGCCAGTCCAAGCCGTCGAGGGCATCGAGCAACTCGTCCGCGTAGGCGGTGATACGGAAGAACCACTGCTCGAGCTCACGCCGTTCGACCAGGTCGCCCGACCGCTCACAGCGGCCATCGGGGAGCACCTGCTCGTTGGCCAGCACGGTCTGGCAGCCCGGACACCAGTTCACCGAGGCCATGGCCCGGTAGGCCAGGCCCGCTTCCCAGAGCCGGAGGAAGATCAGCTGCGTCCACTTCATGTAGGACGGATCGTGGCTCTGCACCTCGCGGCGCCAGTCGTAGACCGCTCCCAGCCTGGTCAACGACGATTTGAGCTCGGCGATGCGCGCCTCGGTGAACACCCGGGGATGGGTGCCGGTCTTTATCGCCGCGTTCTCAGCCGGTAGGCCGAAGGAGTCGAACCCAAAAGGGGTGAGGACGCCCTTTCCGAGCATGGTCTGGTAACGGACGGCCAGGTCACCGAAGGTGTAGTTCCGGACGTGCCCCTGGTGAGCGGGCCCCGAGGGGTAGGGGTACATGCACAGCGCGTAGTACTTCTGCCGCGGATCGTCGTTCTCGATCTGGTAGGTACCCTCGAACTCCCAGTGGCGCTGCCACTTGGTCTCGATCGCTTCGACGTCGTACGCCCGGGCCATGCCACCAGGGTAGGCGAGGTGCCTGCGGCCCCTGGTCGAAGTGGTCGCGGCCGGGCACGTCGGCGAATCGGAGGGCGTTCCCCCGACTGCTAGCGTTTCCCCTCGCCACTGGGGGCGTAGCTCAGCTGGTAGAGCGCCTGACTGGCAGTCAGGAGGTTCGTGGGTTCAAGTCCCATCGCCTCCACAAATTTCCCCTGGTTACCGGGTCGATACTCCGACGGGAGTTCCGCAGGGCGATACGTCCATGCGGCCTCGTCGCGCCGTAATTCATTTCCGGCACTAGGGATGTGGTTTCGCCCTATAACAAGCCCTATAACAAGCCCTATAACAAGCCGAGTAGCCCCAACAATTCGTCCAACAACGCAAACAGCGGGTTGCCGTTGCCGCCAGCGGGTTGGGGCACCCGGTGTGCGACACGAGCGGCGCTTTGCGACACGCGGTCGAAGGAACTGGTGTCGGGACGCGACCTCCCCACCGAACGCCGAACCACGAGTGATCGGTGCCCTCAACGGACCCCGAGATGGCGGTACGCCGCGGCCCCGCCAGGCGCGGCGCTCCCGGCACTGACCAGCACGGCCGTGGTCGTACCAGCTCCCAGGCTGGCCAGCACCATCGTCGCCGTCGCGATACGGCGACGAATACGGGTCTTCATGTCTCTACCTCCGCCTGACGGG
>DASXZJ010000105.1:0-7115 GCA_036502025.1 Acidimicrobiales bacterium
CCGCGATGAGTTGAGAGCATGGGAGATCCATTTAGACGAACTCGGCATCCCCAGCGGTGGCATCGTGGACGCGCCCGGGTACTCGGCATTGTCCTTTCGAGATCCTGACAACATCGCACTCGAGTTCTTCGCACCTCGGGGATAGGACTGGCGGGTATCTGTCTGCCCAATAGGCCGTCCCCTAACGCCGGGACGGCGGGGCAGTTGGCACTTCCGAGTGAGTGGACAAGCTCGTCGGGCGGCTCCGCCGGTGATGGGTTCAGGCCAGCCCGGCCGCCCACGTGCCCGGATTCGGCGCCCGTCGGCATCCGACCGTGGGACATGGCGATCTAGCCTCATCAGTCACCCACAGCACCGCGAAATGAGGGTCCGGATGGATGAAAGTCAGTGGATCGGTGTGAGATCGCCGGAGTTCCGCGCCATCTCCGAGCGGATCAAGGTGGCGACTCGACTCTCCTCCAAGCTGAGCGGATACTGCTGGGACGAGCCGGAGCCGATCCGGGAAGTCTTCGAGGAGTTGATCGGCAAGTCCGTTGGTGACTCGTTCCACCTCATCCCTCCCTTCTATGCGGACTACGGGCTAAACATCAGCATCGGTCGGGCCGTCTTCATCGGCTACGAGTGCATGTTCACCGGACACGGAACCATCGACATCGCAGACGAGGTCATGATCGCGAACAAGGTCAACCTGGTCACGGCCGGTCACCCCGTCGAGCCGGACAAGCGACGGGCCTACATCACCATGGAGCCGATCACGGTTGAGAGAAACGTGTGGATCGGAACCGCTGCCACGGTCTTGCCCGGAGTGACCGTCGGCGCTGATTCCGTCGTCGCAGCCGGCGCAGTCGTGACGCACGACGTCCCTCCGGCGACCCTTGTGGCGGGTGTGCCAGCGACAGTGATCAGGCATCTGTAGCAGGGCAAAGCCATTGCCCGAGATCGCCGGCTGGTGGGCGACTCGAGCGCCTTTCTGATCCCAATCCCGAGCTCCTCGTCGGTGCCGCCAGGCACTGTGGCAGTCTGAGTCACGATGCGTGCGGTCGAGCTGGTCTTCGCCGCTGGGTGGGCGGCGTTCTGGCTGTATTGGCTCGTGGCAGCACTCTCCATGAAGAGGGGCCGCATCCCCTGGTCCCGCGAGCTGCGTATCAGGGCGGTGATCGTCGTCATCGTGATCCTCTTGATCCGCTTTGGAGCCTTCCGCGGCCACGGACTCAACACGGACCCATGGCGCGCTGGTCTCGGGCTCGTCCTCTTCGGCCTCGGGTTGGGATTCGCGATCTGGGCCCGCGTGCACATCGGGCGCAACTGGGGCACGCCTATGACGCAGAAGGACGAGCCGGAGCTGGTGACAAGCGGCCCTTACCGTTTGGTCCGCCACCCCATCTACTCGGGCATCCTGGTCGCCGGCGTCGGCACCGCAGTGGCGCTGAGCTGGCTTTGGCTGATCGCCATGGGCCTGGCCGGGTTCTACTTCCTCTACAGCGCGACCGTCGAGGAGCGCTACTTGACCGAGCAGTTCCCAGACACCTACCCGATGTACAAGCGCTCGACCAAGATGCTCGTGCCGTTCATCTTCTAAGCGGACTCGGTCGGGGTTGTCTCGGCGAGGACGGCCGCTTGGCTCGATGTTCTGGCAGATCGGTGGCGCTACCGGACTGCAATCGCTATCGCCGACCCAGATAGCGTCCCCTACCACTCAACCTGCGTCAAACGCTGGATGCGCCCATACCGCCGGTGGGGAGGCACCTATCCCTGGCCGAGGGTGCCTGCCGAAGTTGCTGCATTCGGTGCAACAGGAGTTTTCCGGCGAGAGGGTCAGAGGATGCTGGCGCGCAAGTTCGGGACAGGTCCGCCACGGTTAATGCGGGTGCGACTGTTGGTATTCGGCGTTGGTGACGTGAGCTCCCCAGTGCGGCGACCCTTCGGTGATCGACACATGGGTCATAAAGTGCTCCCGGGTCGCGCCATGCCAGTGCTCTTCGCCGTCAGGCGTGTAAGTGACGTCGCCCGGGCGGATCTCGACGGCCTCTTCCCCACGGGATTGGACTACGCCCCGACCTTCGGTGACGTAGAGCGTTTGGCCTCCTTCGTGGGAGTGCCAAGCAGTGCGTGCCCCGGGGCTGAAGTGCACGGCGCCGATGCTGAGCTTGGAGGGCGGCTCGCCTTGGGTGATCGGGTCGATCCATACCTCTCCGGTGAACCACTCGGCCGGACCTTTGCTGGTCGGCTGCTTACGTCGCTCTTCCAATGCTGGGTCTCCTCTTCAGGGTTGACCGATTTCTCTCAGGAGGGTGCTGACTTGGTGCGGTGCGGTGCGGCCGGCTGGTCAGGGATGCAGGAGTGTTTTGATGGCACGGCGTTCGTCCATGGCGCGGTAGCCCTCAGCGGCTTCGTCGAGAGGTAGTTCGAGGTCGAAGACCTTGCCGGGGTCGATCTGGTGGTTGCAGATGAGCTCGATGAGTTCGGGCAGGAAGCGGCGTACTGGGGCGGGGCCGCCGTGGAGGTGGGCGTGGGAGAAGAACAGTTCCTCGCCGGGCAGCTCGACCCCGTGGGCGACGCCGACGTAGCCCATGTGTCCGCCGGGGCGGGTGGAGCGAAGGGCTTGCATCATCGACCCCTGAGTGCCCACGGCCTCTATGACCGACTGGGCTCCGAGGCCGTCGGTGAGGTCTCTGATGCGGGCGACGCCGTCGTCGCCGCGTTCGGTCACGAGGTCGGTGGCACCGAAGTCCAGGGCCAGCTTCTGTCGGGATTCGTGGCGGCTCATGGCTATGATCCGCTCGGGGCCGAGCTGTCTGGCAGCCAGGATGCCGAGCAGGCCGACGGCGCCGTCGCCGACGACGGCGACGGTCTTGCCCGGCCCCACCTCGGCTGCCACGGCGGCGAACCACCCGGTTCCGAGTACGTCGGAGGCGGCGAGAAGGCTCGGCACGAGGTCCTCTGAGGGGACCTCAGGGGTGGCGACGAGCGTGCCGTCGGCGAGCGGGACGCGCATCAGTTCGGCCTGGGCGCCGCGGACGAGCTCTTTGTGGATGCAGGAGCTCTGGTAGCCGGCCTGGCAGACCTCGCAGGTGCTGTCGGAGGCGAAGAAGGATCCGATGACGAACTGGCCGGGCCGCACGGTACGGACCTCGCTACCGACCTCCTCCACGATGCCGACGTACTCGTGGCCGAACGGCACTGGCTGGTCGTAGGTCTCGACTCCCCGGTAGGGCCACAGGTCCGATCCGCATATGCAGGTCGCGGTCAGGCGGATGACGGCGTCGGTGGGCTTCTCGATCGTGGGTTCGGGCCGTTCTTCCACGCGTACGTCGCCGGGGCCGTAAAGGATGACTCCTCGCATGATGGGACTCCTTTCTAGTCGCGGGTCATGGTGCGGCTTCCATCGCGATCAGCCGTAACGTCGTGGCCGCAGCGTCCGCGCTGACCATGGCGTCGACATAGGACGATCGGCCGTACTTGGCCCTATAGGCCCCGTCGATCCGGGCCGCCTCAGCCGCTCCTGCCTGCTCGAAGCGCACGTCCAGCTCGACACCGCCGGCGCTGATACGCCCGTCGCCGGCGCGTAGCGCGGCCCGGTACCAGCTGCCGGAGGGGCCGCCATAGGAGCGGACGAACAGGTCGTCGCCGACACGGACCACCCAGATCCTGGTGTAGCGCGGCAAGGTCCCATCTGGACGTCTTGGGGCGACGGACAGCTCGCCTGCGGCGCCGATCGCCTCGAGCTCGTTCTGACTCCAGGGCGTGACGGCAGCCATGCATCCCATGGTGGGCCGAAACACCGCCGGTAGGGAGATGACAGCTATAGGGGTATTGCCAGCCCCGCCCTCCCGGCAGAAGCCGGGTCCTATCGTGGGGCCGTGGCCAGCGGAAACGAGATCCGGGAGTTCCTGACCACCCGCCGGGCCAGGATCACCCCCGAACAGGCCGGTCTCAGCTCCTACGGCGGCCGGCGACGGGTCTCCGGGCTGCGCCGGGAGGAGGTCGCCCTCCTCGCAGGGATCAGTGTCGAGTACTACACCCAGCTCGAACGCGGGAACGTCCGAGGCGTCTCAGACGACGTACTCGAAGCCGTCACGCGCGTCTTGCAGCTCGACGATGTCGAACGCGGCCACCTTCACGACCTCGTCCGCGCCGCCAAGCAACGGCCCTCCACAAGGCCGAAAACACCCGAGAACGTCCGCCCGAGCGTCCAGCGGCTCCTCGACACCATGACCGAATCGGCCGCCTTCGTCAGAAACGGCCGGCTCGACATCCTCGCCGCCAACCGGCTCGGATTCGCGCTCTACTCCGAGGCTTTCTCGAACCCCGACCGGCCGGTCAACCTGGCCCGGTTCGTCTTCTTGGACCCCCAATCCCGTCGCTTTTACCGGGACTGGGACGGCATCGCGGACGCTGGTGTCGGGAGCCTGCGCGCCGAGGCGGGCCGCGACCCCTACGACCCCGAACTCACCGACCTCGTCGGCGAGCTGTCTATGCGCAGCGACGAGTTCCGTGTCCGCTGGGCCTCTCACGACGTCCGCCAGTACCGCAGCGGCACCCAGCCGTTCCATCACCCGCTGGTAGGCGATCTCACCCTCAGCTACGAAGCCCTGGACCTGACCACGGACATCGGCCTGACGCTCGTCGCGTACATGGCCGAAGCCGGCTCGCCGTCACAAGAAGCCATGAAGCGCCTGGCCAACTGGTCAGCGGCACCGCACCGAGCGCCGCCGTAGCAGCGGGGGTCCTGGCGAGTGCCCGAGCGCCATGTCTCGCACTGACGCAGCCAATCCCGGCCGTGCCCTCGCCGCTTCCCGGGGGTAGCCCATGATGTGCAACGAAGGCGTCCCCTATGCGCGGTGCCCGAGGTCGCCCCTATCGCAGGCCGGCGGGCGGCTGGCTCGCGCTCCAGGCTCGCCCGCGAAGCATCTACACGTGGTGGCCAGGCGCCAGTACGGGTCCCTCCGCCGCCACGCCAGCGGCCAGCATGACGTCGACGTCGCAGTCTGGGCTACCGCACTCGCAAACGAAGGAGCGGACTAGTGTCGTCGGATCGTTCGTCGCCCACGGGCGGGCGCAGCCACTCTGCACCTGGTGGACGGCGGCCAGACTTGCCTCCCGCAGCAGGGCCCGGAGCTCGTCGCGAGAAGAGGCCACGGGACCGTCGTTCAGCGGATCGAGCAGCACCTCCTCCACCTCATCGACGATGGCGCCAACCGATCGGGAGCCGTCAATCGTGATCGTGGCGATCCCGTGACCGTGCGCGTCGTCAGCGATGAGTCCCATGAGGTGGCGCTGTAGCTCGTCGACTCGGTGGCGGGCCTGGAAGGAAGGGGTGGGCAGCAGCCAGACCGAACGAGCCGGATCGGCCACCGCCGCCGGCAGGACCGTCCCCTCGGCCACGACCAAGGGCGAGCGCGGGAGCGAACAGAGGTCCTCGACGACCATAGGACCCCGCTCGTCAAGGAGCGCCATCGCCAGCTGTTCCTCTATCGGCGCAGCGGTTCGCTCTGCGGGCGAGAGGGCCTCCCACCGACTGGCTGCCGCGCTACCAACGGCCAGTGCCCGGTCCCGATGGTCCCAGGTCCAATTGTCGGCCGAATAGATCCGAAGGCCGCGACGCCGGGCTAGACACCGGGCCACTGTTGTCTTGCCTGCACCCGCTCCGCCCCCTAGCCAGACCACGTGTTCGAGACCGCTCACAAGGTGACCCTCATCTCATTGAGCATCCCATGACTCGTCGTTGAAAGAGACGGGTGGCTTGTGCCCCATGACGCCTGCTCAGCGACACAGAACGCTGCTGATCACGCCATCCGGCGCCATCGGCGATCCGCTCATTCGGGTACCAGCGAAAGTGCCAGACTGGGAACGACGAAGGACGCAAGAAAAATCGGCAAGAACCTCTTGCCGGTGCATCGGTAGGTGACCGTTCCGCCCTCGGCGGCCTCGAAGGTTCGAGTTCCGCTCGAGTTTCGGCCACTGCGGACTTGCAGAGCATGGCGTCCCGGCTCGATCGGGATCTCGATCGTGTTATTCATCTCGACCGACCCGACGCGCTCACCGTCGACCATGACATCGAAGGTTCCTCGACGGACCTCCGCTCCGATTGCTTTATGCGTCAGCTTTACCGTTGCAGACACTCCTTGATCTCCCTTGTCTCAACACGGCGGTTCTCACGGTGGTCGCCGCGCTCAGAGCGGAACGCCTCCCGGCTACCGTGGCCCCGGGGTCACTCCTCGGACACCAGAGGCTGCCGACCGTAGTCATTCCTCGAAGTGCCTGTCACCATCTCTTCCGCGCTGGATCAGGGTCACCCACATCGCCGGCAAGGGGACGGGCTGGGTGCCGGGTAGGCGATAATGATGTTCGGTCGCCCTCGTTGTATGTGGATCCTGCAAATCGTGTGTGTCAGCTGGCGCGTCGGCCACTCCCATAGATGAACGCCCAATCGGTCGAGCGGACCGTCACGGTCCACCCGAGCTCGCCCAGCCGAGTCTCTAGCTCCTCTGGCCGTCGCCAGATCTTGACCAACTGGTACGACGCTCCGTCCGCGGCCCTTCGTACGGCCACGCCGGTCGACAGGTCCGTGATGCTGTCGATCCCTCCAAGCGTCGTCTCGTCCTGGGTCCACCGCCCCGCGTTGAAGAACTGCGGCGCCAAGTCCCTGGCCACCTCAGGGTGGGCGTTGTCGATGAAGAACACCCGTCCATCCCGCTTCAGGCAGTCGGTGACTAGGGCCCAGAAGGTGTCGAACAGGTTCTCGGGTACGTGGCTCAGCCAGAAGCCGAAGAACACCGTGTCGTAGCGGCGCGCTGGTCGGTGCTCGAAGATGTTGCCGATGGTCCATCTGACGTTGCCGCTCACCTTCTCGTTGGCGATAGCGACGGCTTCGGGCGATGCGTCGAGCACCTGCACCGAGTGAGCTAGGGGCGCAAGCTGGCGCGTCCAGTTCCCGGTCCCGCCAGCGAATTCCAGGACATCGCCGAGCGGGGCAAACTCCACAAGCGCCGACCGCAGCTTCTCGATCTGGGAGTTCCAGCTCTCCCTGTAGGAATCGCCCAGGTCGTGATGGCCCCGGTGAAACCACCAGTCGTCGTATCTCGGGGCATGCGCTCTGTAGTAGGCAATCTGGC
>DASXZJ010000106.1:0-19519 GCA_036502025.1 Acidimicrobiales bacterium
CACGCATGGGGGTCGGGGTTCCTTCCGGAGGGGCTGTGCGGGCGGGTCGGCTCAGTGCTGGTAGCCGTACACACCGCGCGACTGGTCGCGGACCAGTCGCCCCTTCTCGAGTTCGATGACGCGCTTGCGCATCTGGTCGACGATGTTCTGGTCGTGGGTGGCCATCACCACGGTGGTGCCGGTGCGGTTGATCCGGTCCAGCAGGCGCATGATGCCCACCGACGTCTGCGGGTCCAGGTTTCCGGTCGGCTCGTCGGCGATCAACAGCATCGGGCGGTTGACGAACGCCCGCGCGATGGCCACGCGCTGCTGCTCGCCACCGGACAGTTCGCCGGGCATCCGGTCGTCCTTGCCGGCCAGCCCGACCAGGTCGAGCACCTGGGGCACCTGGTTGGCCACCACGTGGCGGGGCCGGCCGATCACCTCGAGGGCGAAGGCCACGTTCTCGAAGACCGTCTTGTTGGGCAGCAGGCGGAAGTCCTGGAAGACGCAGCCGATGTTGCGGCGCAGGTAGGGGACCCGCCACTTGGGCAGGTCGACGATGTTGCGGCCGGCCTCCCAGATCTGCCCGCGGTCGGGCAGCTCCTCGCGCAGGAGCAGGCGGATGAAGGTGGTCTTGCCCGAGCCCGACGATCCGACGAGGAAGACGAACTCCCCCTTGTCGATCTCAATCGATATGTCGCGCAGGGCGACGGTCGAGCCTTTGTAGGTCTTGGTGACGGAGTCGAATCGGATCATGGTGTGGGTGCCCAGGGACGCCGCGGCGCGACGGACCGGCAGGCAGATCCTACCGGTCCCTCATTGCGGTTTGGGGTCATTGTCTCCGATGCTGGTCAGGCACCTGCGTCCGAGACGTTGCCGCGCTGGCGGCGCAGCTCGGCCTCCATGAACGGATCGAGATCACCGTCGAGCACCGCGGCGACATTGCCCGTCTCGTAGTGCGTGCGCAGATCCTTGACCTGTTGGTAGGGCGCCAGCACATAGGAGCGGATCTGGTTGCCCCACGCGTTGTCGCCCCGGTCGCCGCTCAGCGCATCGAGCTCGGCCCGCCGCTCGTGGCGGGCCCGGTCGGCCAGCTTGGCCGCCAGGATCTGCATGGCCTTGGCCTTGTTCTGGTGCTGGCTGCGCTCGTTCTGGCACGAGACCACCAGCCCGGTCGGGTAGTGGGTCAGGCGGATGGCCGAGTCCGTCTTGTTGACGTGCTGCCCACCCGCCCCCGAGGAGCGGTAGGTGTCGATGCGCAGGTCCTTCTCGTCGATCTCCACCTCGGCCGACAGGTCGTCGAGGAACGGCGTGACGTCGAGGGAGGCGAAGCTGGTCTGGCGCCGCTTCTGCGAGTCGAAGGGCGACATGCGCACCAGTCGGTGGACGCCGCGCTCGGTGGCCAACAATCCGTAGGCGAAACGGCCACGCACGATGAAGGTGGCCGAGAGCAACCCGGCCTCCTGCCCCTCGGTGGCCTCGTCCAGCTCGACCGAGAAGCCGCGCCGCTCGGCCCAGCGCTGGTACATGCGCAGCATCATCTCGGTCCAGTCCTGCGCGTCCGTGCCACCCGCCCCGGCGTGCACCTCGACCACCGCGTCCCGCTCGTCGTACTCGCCCGAGAAGAGCGACTGCAGTTCGAGCGCGGAGAGGCGTGACCGCAGGGTGTCGACCGACTCGACCAGTTCCTTCTCCAGCGCGCCGTCCGGCGACCCGTCGGACCGCGCCTCGCCCACCAACTCCTGCAGCGCGGTGGCCTCGTCCAGCGCGTCGCGCAAGCCAGTGAGCTGCTCCTGGTCTGCCGTCACCCGGCCCAGCTCGGTCGTGACGGCGCGGGCGTTGTCGGCGTCGTCCCAAAGGTCGGGCCGGGCCGCCTCGGCCTCCAGCTCGGCCCGGCGGGCCGTCAGGCGTTCCAGGCCGAGATAGCGCTCGGCCTCGGCGAGCCGGGCCTCGGCTTCAGTGAGCTCGGCGGCGAAGTCCCGTGGTGCCTCGGCCGAGCCGGCCTCAGGCGGCGCCATGGCAGAACTTGTACTTCTTCCCGCTCCCGCACCAGCAGGGATCGTTGCGGCCGACCTTCTCGGTCTCGGCCTTGACGATCGGCACCATGGCGTCGGGGTCGGGCGCGTTGGGCAGCTTGACCTGGGCCTTCCCGGCGCCGCCGCCGGCCGGGCGCGCCGGCTGCGCCGGCTGGGCCGGCTGGGTCAGCGGCGGCACGTTGGTGCCCTGCTCGGCCAGGAGCGCCGGCAGGAGCGCCGCCGTCTCGGCCACCGGGTCCTCGGCCGCCTCGTAGACGGCGCCCTCGAGGTCGGGCTCCGCCGACGGCGCCTGGACGGCCTCGACGTGGAGGATGTAGCGGAGGTAGTCGTTGTCGATGACCTCCATCAGCTGGCCGAACATGGAGTACCCCTCCTGCTGCCAGGCGTTGAGGGGGTCCGCCTGCACCGTCCAGCGCAGGTGGATGCCGTCCTTGAGGTTGTCCATCTCGGTCAGGTGGTCGCGCCAGCGCTGGTCCATGATCTGGAGCATCACGTCCCGCTCGATCTGGCGCATGGTCTCCGCCCCGCCCGGCATGGCCTCGGAGTGCTGCTCGTAGTACTCGAGGGCCTCCTCGACGATCGACTCGACCAGGTCGTCGGTGGTGGCGGCCTGAGCCAGGTCGGCCACGGCGAACTTGGTCGGGTAGAACTGCATCAGCCCGTCGATCAGGCCCTTGAGGTCCCACTCCTCGGCGAACTCGCTGGGGCAGAACTCGGCCACCATCTTCTCGGACGCGCCGGCCAGGAGGTCCTCGGTTCTCTCCTCGAGGTCGTCGCCGTCGATGATCTGCAGCCGACGCTCGTAAATGACCTTGCGCTGCTGGTTCATGACCTCGTCGTACTTGAGGGCGTCCTTGCGCATCTCGGCGTTGCGAGCCTCGACGGTGTTCTGGGCCCGCTCAATGGCCTTGGCCACCGTCTTGGACTCGATGGGGACGTCCTCGGGCAGGGTGCGGTCCATCACCCAGCTCATGGCGCCGGTGGCGAAGAGCCGCAGCAGCTCGTCCTCGAGGCTCAGGTAGAAGCGGCTCTCGCCGGGGTCGCCCTGGCGGCCCGAGCGGCCGCGGAGCTGGTTGTCGATGCGCCGGCTCTCGTGGCGCTCGCTGCCGAGCACGTAGAGCCCGCCGAGCTGGCGCACCTCTTCGCCTTCGGCCCGGCAGCGCGCCTCGAGGGTCGACTGGCGGCGCTTGAGCTCGAGCGCGCCGTCCTCGGTGGTGAAGTCGAGCCCCTCGGCCAGGAGCTCGTGCTGGGCCAGCAGCTCGGCGTTGCCCCCGAGAATGATGTCGACGCCGCGGCCGGCCATGTTGGTCGCGACCGTGACCCCGCCGCGCCGACCGGCCTGGGCCACCACCTCGGCCTCCCGGAAGTGCTGCTTGGCGTTGAGGACATTGTGCGGCACGCCCTGCTTCTCCAGGAGGCGGGAGAGGAGCTCGGACTTGGCCACCGAGGCGGTGCCGACCAGCACCGGCTGGCCCTTCTCGCGGCGCTCGACGATGTCGTCGACCACGGCGTTGAACTTGGCCTCCTCGGTCTTGAAGACGAGGTCGGGGTTGTCGCCGCGGATCATGTCCTTGTTGGTGGGGATGGGGACGACCGAGAGCCCGTAGGTGCCGGCGAACTCGCCGGCCTCGGTCTCGGCGGTGCCGGTCATGCCGGACAACTTCTCGTACATGCGGAAGTAGTTCTGCAGCGTGACCGTGGCCCAGGTGTGGTTCTCCTCCTTGATCTGCACGCGCTCCTTGGCCTCGACCGCCTGGTGCAGGCCGTCGGACCAACGGCGACCCTCGAGGGTGCGGCCGGTGAACTCATCGATGATCTTCACCTGACCGTCGGCGACCAGGTAGTCCTTGTCGCGCCGGTAGAGATCCTTGGCCTCGAGCGCCTTGGTGAGCTGGTGCACGTAGTTGGTGGAGACGGCGTCGTAGATGTTGTCCACCCCGACCTGCTTCTCCACCTTCTCGATGCCCGACTCGAGCGGGACGACGGTGCGCTTCTCCTCGTCGACCTCGTAGTCGGTGTCGCGGGTCAGGGTGCGGGCGATGGAGGCGAACTGGTAGTAGAGCTGGGCGGCCTCGTCGGCCGGGCCCGAGATGATGAGGGGCGTCCTGGCCTCATCGATGAGGATGGAGTCGACCTCGTCGACGATGGCGAAGACGTGGCCGCGCTGGGCCATGTGCTCACGCGAGCGGGCCATGTTGTCGCGCAGGTAGTCGAAGCCGAACTCGTTGTTGGTCCCGTAGGTGAGGTCGGCGGCGTAGGCGGCCCGCTTGAGCCCGGGGTCGTCGATGTCGGCCCCGATGCGCCCCACGCTGAGGCCGAGGAACTTGTGCAGGCGGCCCATCCACTCGGCGTCGCGGGTGGCCAGGTAGTCGTTGACCGTGACGATGTGGACGCCCCGCTGGTCGAGGGCGTTGAGGTAGACGGGCAGGGTGGAGACCAGGGTCTTGCCCTCCCCGGTCTTCATCTCGGCGATCCAGCCGAAGTGCAGGGCCATGCCGCCCATGAGCTGCACGTCGAAATGGCGCTGCCCGAGGACCCGCCAGGCCCCCTCGCGCACGACGGCATAGGCCTCGATCAAGAGATCATCGAGCGTCTCGCCCGCCTCGAGGCGCTCCCGGAACTCGACCGTCTTGTGGGCCAGCTCGGCGTCGCCGAGCGCCTGCATCTCGGGCTCGAGGGCCCCGATGGCGGGGACGAGCTCGGCCAGGCGCCGGACCTTCTTGCCCTCGCCGGCCTTGAGAACCTTGGTGAACACGCTCATGAAGCAGCGATCCTACCGGTCCCCTACCAGGCCCGGCCGTCGTGGCTCGGCGGGGTGGTCGGGCTGCGTGCGGCTGACCTGGTCTTTGACCCCACACTCGCCTGCAGCAGGGTTGGCGCACCGGCGCCGGTGGCCCGCTGGCGTCACCGCCCTCGTGCCCTACGGCGCGCTGTTGGCCCGCTTCCCCCCGTCGCCACCCGCCCCCGAGGATCGGGAACGCGGTGGGCAGGGCTTACTTCTAAGCCGCACCATGCTCAGCAACCACAAGTTGCCTTACGTGGGTCGTTTCGCCTGCGGCTGGCCTCGACTTTCAACCACAGACCCGCACGCAGCCCGGGCCGAGTCTACGCCAGCGGGGGCCGAGGGCCGGACGGGAGCCGCCCGGTTACTGGCCCGGGACGGTGGAGCCGGCCGAGCCCGAGGGGGTCCCGGCGCTGGCCGGGGTGGCGCCCTCGAGCACCGTGACGTTCGAGATCTTCCAGGCCGAGCCCACCTTGGTCAGGTAGACCAGGATGCGCACGACGTCCGAACCCGGGGTGGTGATCTTGTTGTTGGCGTACTCCTGGTCGACCACGGCGTACACCGAGGACGAGCTGGTGCTCTCGGACTGCACGTAGATATTGCGGATCTGCCCGCGGGACTCCGCCGCCGCCTTCTCGAGGGCCTGGCGGATGGACGAGTTGAAGAACTGGTTGGACTGGGAGGCGAAGGACCCGGTGGCCATCCGGGCCAGTGAGGCGAAATCCGAGTCGACCGTCTGGGGCGTGAAGTTGAAGAAGGTGGTGAGGAACAGGCGGGCCGAGCTGAGCACGGCCGGGTCCTGGGTGCCCGAGCCCGAGCCGTCACTCCCGGCCCACAGCAGGCCGAAGACCGCCGTGCCGACCAAGCCGAGCACGGCCAGCACGCACGCCGCCAGGAAACGGCCGGGCACCTCCCCGAAGCGGGGCCTCGGGCTCTGGTGGCGGCCCCGACCCGAACCCTCCCCGGCGGGGGCGGCCTCGCCGGCGGGGGCAGCCTCTTCGACGGGGGCCTCACGCTCCGCGGTGGCTCCCACCACCTTCACCCCGCTGTCCATTACCCCTCCACTCGATCGAGTTCGGTCATCGGCCGATGGGCCCCGGGCGGCCGATCCCCTGATTCTCGCGCGCCCCCCGCGACGGTCCGCGTCACCTGGTCGGCGAGGCCCGGCGCCGGGCCCGGCGCCGCGACGGGCGGGAACCCCACGCGAGCAGGAGGATCGGCACGAACAGCCCGCCCAGACCCACCAGGGCCCACTGGCTCGATCCGGGTACCCGGTAGGCGGCGCTCGACGACGGCACGGGCGTGGCCCCGTTCAGCTCGACATCGGCCTCGCCGGCCGTCGGCGCCACCACGTGGCTCCCGGTGGCCGGCACGAACCCGGCCTGGGTGGCCGGGCCGACGCCGTGGCCGTACACCGTGGTGCACCCGGCCCCGGGCAGGACGTCGGGCACCGCGTTGGCGGTGGCGTAGGAGGTGGCCGTCTTGGTCAACACGGGCGGGATCAACAGGCGGGTGCGCAGGAAGATCTGGTTCGGGTTGGCCGCTTCACCCGAGACCGTCGGCTTGGCCAGGCCGGCCACCGCGATCTTGTCCACCGCACCGAAGAAGAACTCGTTGTAGTTCAGGCCCTGGGACAGGTTGGTGAGGTTCGTCGTCTGGGCCAGGTTGCCGACGATGTCGGCGGCGTCGTGCAGGACACAGCCCAGGTTGGCCGACTGGGTGGTGACGAGCGAGTTGACCTCGCTGACGGCCGAGGAGCCCTGCCTGAAGAGCGTATCGAGCCCGGTCTTCTGCTCGGCCAGCACCTGGACCAGCGCGGCCGTGTTGGCCAGGTCCGCCTTGAGAGCGGGCGAGATGGAGGTGACGGCGTTGAGGGCCGGGGGGGCGTTGGCCAGCAGCTCGGTGAACTGCTGCTGGTAGGCCACGAACTCCTTGGAGAAGTCGGTCCCGGCGGTGATGATGGTGCGCAGGTCCGACGCCCGCCCCTGCAGCGCCACGGCCAGGTCGCTGATCACCTTGTTCAGGTCGCCGGCGGGGATGGCCTGGAGCAGCCGGGTGAACGACTGCACCACCGCGCCGACGTCGGCCGGCACCTGGTTGGGCGCGGCGGGCACGTCGGCACCGGAGCGGAACGCCGGCGCGTGGCCGCCGTGGGCCGGGACCAGGTCCACCACCTGCTCACCCAGATCGTTGGCGATCTGCACCGAGGCCCGCGCGTCGCTCGGGACCGCGATCCCCGGGTTGATGGTCATGGTGACCTTGGTGCCCGTGGCCGTCAGCGACGTGGAGTCGACCGTGCCGACCGGCACGCCGTTGAGCTCGACCGAGAAGTGCGGGTACAACCCCGACGCGTCGGGGAACCGGGCGGTGAGCACGGTCGAGTTGCTCAGCGGGTTGCCGAGGAGGTTGACGATCCCGTAGGCCACCAGCGCGAAGCTGACCACGAAGAAGGCGATGAGGTTGATGATGAGCCGCTTGCTGATCACTAGCTTCCCGCCTTGGCGCAGGAGAAGGCCGGTGAGCTGTCATCCTCGCCGAGCCCCGGGATGCCGCACACGATGATGTTCTCGTAGAGCTGCACGAAGCCGTTGCGCACCGACGACGGCAACGCCGTGTTGTGAATGGGGAGCTCCTGGAGGATGCCGGCCAGATCGGACTGGTGCTCGGCGAGCTGGTTGCTCACGGCCTGGAGCGTCTGCAGCTGGGTCACGATCTGGGGGTAGTAGGTCTCCAGGATGGAGCGGCCCTGCACCGAGAGGTTGTTGAGGGAACTCAGCAGGGTCTCGAACTGCGTCGAGTTCTGGGCCAGGATGGCCACCGTCTTGGACAGGTTGGTCAACGCCTGCGCGTTGGGCCCGCTGTCGGGCGCCAGGGTGGCGCTCAGCTGGTTGAGGCCGTTGACGGCGGCGGTGATCTGGCTGGTGTGCTGGGCGTATCCGTTGGTCACGGCGGTCAGGTCGGTCAGGAAGGCCTGCAGCGAGGCCTCCTGGCCGGTGAAACCCTCCCCGCCGGCCGAGATGATCTGCTCGAGCTCGGTGGTCGAGACGGCCCCGAAGACGTCGGCCCCCGCCTGGACGAACTGCTCGACGTCCGGCGTGACCGAGGTGCGGCGGATCACGGCATGGTTGGCCAGCCGCGGCGCGGTGGCGGCGCCGGCGCCGGTCTCCTTCTTGGGCACGACCAACTGGACGAACTGCTCGCCGAGGATGGTGGTGCGGTCGATGGCGGCGCTGACATCGGCCGGGACGGAGACGCCCTGATTGAAGGTGAGCGTGACCTTGGCCCGGTCGCCGCTCAGCGCGATCTGGCTCACCGTGCCCACCGGGACATCGGCCAGCTGGACCTGCGCCCCGTTGGCCAGGTCGCCCACGTCGCTGAAGATGGCGGTGGCCGTGCGTTGGGGCGACGAGCCCGACGCCGAGCATCCGGCCAGCGCCAGCACCAGGGCGAAGGCCGCCGGGACCAGGGCCCACCGGGGCCGGGGCCGGGACCGGGGCCGGGAGCGGGATCGGGCGCCCATCAGAACCAACCCGCCACGTCGTGGACCCACTGGCTCAGGGTGCCGCGGTGCTGCGCCCCGGCCTTGGTGTGGTGCGCCCCGGGCATGGGCGGCAGCAGGCTGGCCGACGGCGCGTGCAGCATGGTGGCGGTGGACCGGCTCGAGGCCAGCGAGACCGCGGCCGGTTGGCTCTGCGCCGCGTTGACGTCCTGGGAGAGCAGGCCGCCGAGGCCGCTGCCGCTCTTGCTCGTGCTGTTCGATCCGGTGGGAGACGAGCCCTTGCAGCCGAGGAGCTTGCTGAGCAGGGTGCAGCTCGGGGTGGCGGTGGTCGTCGTGGTGGTCGGCGGCGCCGTCGTCGGGGTGGTGGTCGTGGCCGGGCTGCTCGGCGTCGTCGTGGCGGGGGCGTTCCCGAGTCCCGGGTCGAGGCTCATGATCTGGTTGACGCCCTTCTGCAGCAGCGCCGAGCCCGTCTCGGTCGACGCCTCGCCGGCGGTCAGGGTGTTGAGGATGGTCGGGATCTCGTTGAGCAGGGGGCCGAAGAAGTTGGAGGCCGGGTTGCCGCACTCGTTGAGCGAGGCCAGCACGGCGGCCGACAGGCCGGTGGAATGGTTGGCCACGATCCGGCGGCAGATCCCCGACAGGCGGTCCCGCAGCAGCCCCGACACATACGCCCCGGTGACGCCGGGCGCGGTGGCGATGTTCAGGTCGAGCCAGTTGTAGTTGGGGTCATAGGCGCGCTCGGCGCCCTGGAAGAGGTTGTTGCCCTGGGCCAGGATCTCGTCGACCCCGGCCAGGTTGCGGTCCAGGGTCCGGCCGACCGTCGTCACCGTGCCGACGTCGGCCTCCAGGGGTGCGAGGTTGGGCACCAGGAGATTGACCAGCGCCGTGCTGGCGCCCGACAGCTGGGTGATGGCGTCGTTGAGCGGCCCGGCGCGCTGGGCCAGCACGGTGGAGACGGTGTCGTACTCCTGGACCAGCTGGGTGATCTGCGAGGTGTCCGCATCGAGCGTCCCGGTCAGCTGGGCCAGGGTGCCGTTCAGCTGCCCGAGGTCGTTGCCCTTGTCGGCCAGGAGCTGGATGGTGCCGGCCGCCCCGGCGATCAACTTGTTGAGCCCCGCCCCCTGGCCATCGAGGTCCTGGGCCAGGTTGGTCACCAGGTCGCCCACCGCGTGGGGGTTGAGCGCGTTGAGGGTGTGCTGCAACTCCTTGAGCACCTCGTCGGTCGAGACCGGGACGGCGGTGCGGCGCTCGGGGATGGTGGACCCCGCCGGCAGGGCCGGCCCGCCGGTGTAGCCCGGATTGAGGTCGATGTCGGGCTGGCCGAGGAGTTGGGGAGCCACCAGGGACGCAACCGCGTGGGCCGGGATCTTGGTGGTCTGGTCGACCAGCATGGATACGTCCACCTGGTCACCCACGTTCTTGACCGCGGTCACGGTGCCCACCTTCACGCCGAGCACGTCGACCGCGGCGCCCGGGAAGAGCCCGGGGGCGGTGGCGTACACCGCCTTGAGCGAGTAGGTCGGCCCGGACTCGGTCAGGTCGATGGCCACCACGACGGCCGCGACGATCACCACGCCGGCCAGGATGAACCGGGCCACCTTCGAGCCGGCCACTGTGCGCAGGAGGTCGGTCACTTGGTCTTCCCGAGGAGCGGGGCCAGCAGTTGGGACAGCGCACCGAGCCCCGAGTTGGGTCCGGTGGCGGCCGCGCCACCCTTGACCGAAGCCGACGGCGTCGATGTCGAAGTCGACGTCGACGTGTTCGGGCCGGCGGTCGCCCCCGCCGAGGACGGGTTCGATCCCGGTCCGGGGAGTGGTCCGGTCTGGTCGGCGCACGAGGCCGGGTCGGGTCCGAGGACCTCGTTCAGCACCTGGTCGAGGGTCCCGCAGGGGCCGATCACGCCGAAGGTGTTGGTGAGCGAGGTGGCGTTGACGTAGATGTTGGCCCAGGAGACCTGCTGGGTCCCGGCGTAGGCGATGGAGGCGAAGCCCTTGAGCGCGCTGCCCAGGTAGGTCACGCCCTCGGCCAGATCC
The DNA here is from genome assembly GCA_036502025.1 of Acidimicrobiales bacterium. Taxonomy (GTDB): domain Bacteria; phylum Actinomycetota; class Acidimicrobiia; order Acidimicrobiales; family RAAP-2; genus Bog-473. Next base: position 10,333 of record DASXZJ010000106.1, read on the forward strand.
TCCTGGTGCTGGCCGATCACCCCCAGGTCGGCGTGCAGGCTGGCCAGCAGCGCGTTGAGGGCGGGCGAGTCCGCCGACACCAGGCTGTTGGTCTGGGTGGCCATGGCGTCGACGTTGGTGATCAGGTTGGAGAGGTCGGTGCTGTGGGCGGCCAGGCCGGTGGACACGGTGTTGAGGTTGTTGACGATCGACACCAGCTCCTGGGCCCGGCCGGCCAGCGACGAGGACAGGGTGTTGGCCGAGTCGATCAGCTGGGAGACCTGACCGCTGCGCTGGTCCACCGTGGTGGTGAGCGCGCCCAGGCCCGAGATGATCTGGGCCACCTGGGTCTGCTTGTTCTTGGTGATGGTGGCCAGCGACTGCACCAGGTTGTTGAGCGCCTTGGCGTCGGTCTTCGACAGCAGGGCGTGCGCGTTGTTCTGCAGTTGGTAGAACTCGGTGGGCACGCTGGTGTCGGTGATGAGCGTGCCGCTCTTAAGCGGCTCGGACCACCCGCTCACCGGCTGCAGCGTGACGTCGACCACGCCGAGCAGCGTCTCGACCTCAATGGCCGCCGTGGTGTCGTGCGGCAGCTGGACCGAATGGCTGACCGACATGGTGGCGTCGACCGAGTTCCCGTGGACCTTCACACCGGTCACGGTCCCGACCTTCACGCCCGCCACCATCACATCGGTGCCCTTGGCGATGCCGGCGGCATTGGGGAAGCGGGCGGTGACGTTGTAGCCGGACTCGAAGATGCTGCGGTTGAGGAAGAGGATGCCGAGAATGAAGACGACCATGACCGAGACCGCCACCAGGCCGACCCGCTTGGGGTTCCGTTCGGTGAACGACTTCACTTGGAGACCGCCGGGGTGGTCGTGGCGCCCTGTCCCGCGACCGCCCGGAGATCGGCGCCGAGACTCGAGGCGGCCAGCGGTGCACTGCTCGTGCTGGGCTTGGCGGTCGACGCCTTGACCGAGGGCAGTGGCGGTGCGCCCAGCGGGCCGGAGCCCGATGGCGGGCTCGTGGGCTGGTAGTAGGGACAGACCGTCTGGTTGGCCAGGCAGGTGTAGATGGTCTGCACGGCGAACCACTGCCCCCACTGGGAGATCTGGATGTACGGCGCGAGCCCAGCCCCGAGCGACGACAGCCCGGCGGCCAGCTCCTGCTGGTGGCTCTGGATGTCCGCCGCCACCGCCTGGAGGTTGTCGATGCTGCTGGTGATGGTGGCGTGGTTCGAGCCGACCAGGTTGGCCAGGTCGACCGCCACCTGGGACAGGTTGCCGACCACGCTGTCGAGGAGCGAGTTCTTCGAGGCCAGCGAGGCCGACACCGTCTGGAGGTTGTCGACCAGCGAGTCGAGGTCGCCGCTGCGAGAGGCGATGGCGGTGAGGACCTGGTTCAGGTTGCCGATGACCTGCCCCACCTGGGAGTCGAGCTGGCCGACCGTGGTCGAGACCACGGCGCCGCTGTCGATGAGCTGGTTGATCTGCGCCGTGTCGCCCTCGAGGGCGCCGGAGACATTCTGGACGAAGGCGTTGGCCTCGCGTGGGTTGATGGCCGACAGCAACGGGCCGGCCGAGTTCAAGAAGGCGTCGATGCTGGCGTCGGTTACGTCGTGGCTGAGGGGGATGGTCGCCCCGGCGGGCAACGGCGGGCCCGCGTGGTCGGGGTAGAGCTCGATCTCCTTCTTCCCGATGACGTTGTGCCACCGCATGCCGATGTCGGTCGAGCGGTGCACGGTGACCGTGTTGTTGATGCTCATCCCGATGATGGCGTGCCCGTGCTGGACGGCGATGCTCGAGACCTGGCCGACCGGCACGCCGGCGATGTTCACCGTGTCCCCGGTCGCCAGCCCGGTCACGTCCGTCAACTCCGCGTTGAGGGTGTGCCGGTTGCTGAAGAGCGAGATGTTGCCGATCTTGAGGGACAGCCCCACCAGCAGGACGATGCAGACCACCGCGAAGACCGCGAACTTCAGGGCCGAGGCGGGAAAGCGGCGGAGGAACCTCACGGCGTCTTCCCGAGCAGCTGGTTGATCAACGCGCCGAGGCTCGAGGGCTTGGACGTATCGGGTTGGCCGATGATGCCGTACGCCTGATTGGCCGCCGCCTGGCCCGAGGTGCTCGCCGGCTTGGTGGCGGTCGACCCGGCCGGCTGGCCCGCCGCCGGCACCGTGCTGTTCTGGAGGGCGTCGAAGGTGGCCATCTGGGTTGAGCAGTTGAACGCCGAGCCCGCGCCGGTCAGCGCCTGCTGGATGGGTTGGAGGAAGGCCAGGCCCCCCTGGGACGGCGCCAGCAGGTTGCAGACCAGCGAGTTCACGTCGCTGAAGAGGACGAAGGTGTTGAAGTACGCGTAGGTGCTCCCGTCGGGCAGCTTCTCCTGGCTGGCCGCACCCTCGGCGATCTTCATGAAGTAGTGGTACGCCCCCTGGACGACCTGACCGATCTCGTCCTGCTGGGCCAGCAGCACGCGCGAGACGTTGTCACCGGCGGTGAGGATGGTCCCGATGTCGGGGTGGTACGTGGCCAGGAGCGAGGCCAGGTCGTTGGAGAAGGGCACGAGGGTGTTGAGCAACCTCTCGTAGTCGGCTTCCTCGTTGTTGAAGGCGGGCAGCGCCGCGTTCACCTGCGCGTTGAGGCTGTTGAGCGCGCCGGCGTCGGGCGCCACGGCTTGGGTGAACTTGGCGAAGGAATCGAGCGCCACCAGCTGGGAGTTGAGGGTCTTGTTCAGCAGTCCGGCCAGCTGGGTCCCCGCCGTGATGGAGGCGGCGATGTTCGGGCCTTCGCCCTTACTGGCCTGCGCCAGCTCGCTGAGCACGGTCGACAGGTCCGTGGTGTTGATCTTGGCCAGCAGGGGCGTCGCCACGGCGAAGAGGTCGCCCAACTCGTCGCTGCTGGTGGCACGGGCGAAGGACGCACCGTGGGCCAGGTAGGGACCGCTCTCCGCGTTGCCGTGCGGCGTCCTCAGCGCGACCTGCTCGGCGCCGAAGAGGTTCACCGGTTGAATGGTGGCCGTGGCGTCGGCCGGCACCTTGAAGGTGGGCTCAATCAGGAGGGTGATCCTGGCCATGTTGTCGTGCAGCGCGATGGTGGAGACCCGGCCCACCTGGACACCTCGGAAGACCACCGCCGATCCGGCATTGAGACCCTCACCGGCCCGCGGGAACGTCCCGCTCAGCTTGTAATCGCCGGCGAAGTCGCCGTTGGCCATTCGCACCAACGTGATGGTCCCGGCGACCAAGGCAAACAGCACGAGAAGGCTGACTGCCACGCGCACCAGTCGCTTCATCCAACCAACTTTGCTGAAGCGTTGACGCCTCCGAAGAGGATGAGCGACATGAAGAGGTTGACCACCACGACCAGGATGATGGAGAGGCGGATGGCGCGCCCGGCGGCCACGCCCACGCCCGCCGGGCCCCCGGTGGCGTTGTACCCGTAGTAGCAGTGCACGAACGTCACCAGCACGGCGAAGATCATGGCTTTGAGGAACGAGTAGAAGATGTCGATGGGCGGCAGGTAGAGGCGGAAGTAGTGCTGGTACGTCCCCGTCGAGAGGGCGAAGAACTTGGTGACCACCAGCTCGGAGGCGAGGTAGCTGGCGAAGAGCGCGGCCAGGTACAGCGGGATCATCGTGATCAGCGCGGCCCACACCCTGGTGGCCACCAGGTAGACCACGCTGTTGACGCCCATGACCTCGAGCGCGTCGATCTCGTCGGAGATCCGCATGGCGCCCAACTGCGCGGTGAAGCCGGCCCCCACCTGCGCCGCCAGGGCGACGCCGGCCACCAGGGGCGTGATCTCGCGCGTGTTGGCCAGGGAGGTGATCACGCCGGTGAAAGCCTCGGCGCCGATCTGCTGGAGACCGTTGAAACCCTCCAGGCCGACCTCGGTGCCCGTGAAGAACGCGATGGAGGTCACCACGAAGAACATGCCGCCGCCGATGATCAGCGCGCCCGACCCGAGCGAGATGTCGGACATGAGGACGAGGATCTCGCGCGGGTAGCGCAGGGCGCGCGGGAGGGCGCGCAGGATGCGCACGTAGAACTTCAGCTGAGCGTAGAAGTCGTCGAAGATGCCGACGACCGAATCGCCGGTGTCCAGGGCCTTGCGGCCGGCGTTGGCGGCCGCGCCGCTGACGCCGCCCTCGGGCCGTACCGGGGTGTCGATGGCCACGTCAGATCCCCTTCTGGGGGATGAAGTTGAAATAGAAGACGGTGAGGAGGAAGTTCACGAAGAACGAGAGGATGAAGGTGACCACGACGGCCTGGTTCACCGCGTCGCCCACGCCCTTGGGGCCGCTCTTGCAGTAGAGGCCCTTGTAGCAGGCGACCATGGCGGCGATGAACCCGAAGATGCCCGCCTTGAGCAAGGCGATGGCCAGGTCGGCCAGCTGGCTGAGCTCACCGAAGGTGGCGAAGAAGCTGCTGGCCGTGATGTGGATGGCATGGGTGCCGAACCACAGGCCCCCGAGGATGCCGGCCACGCTGACGACGGCATCGAGCAGGATGGCCACGAGGGTGGCGGCCAGGAGGCGGGGCAGCACCAGCCGGTGCAGCGGGTTGACCCCCATGACCTCCATGGCCGAGATTTCGTCGCGGATACGGCGTGAACCAAGGTCGGCGCACATGGCCGATCCACCGGCGCCGGCGATCAGCAGGGCGGTGGCCACCGGAGCCTGCTCGCGGACGACGGCCAGCACCATGGCCGCCCCGAGTTGGGACTGGGCCCCGATCTGCTGGAGCAGCGAGCCCACCTCGAGGGCGATGACCATGCCGAAGGGGATGGAGAGGAGGATGAGCGGCAGCGTGGTGACCCGGGCCAGGAACCAGCACTGGTCGAAGAACTCGGTGACCGGGACGCCCTTGAGGAAACCCTGCCGGATCGCCTCGAACGCCGTGGCGAACATGTTCCCGGTCTCCCGGACCGCGGTGGCGATCTTCCCGTCGTCCCGCAGCTGCTTGATCGGGCGGCCGAGGGCCCCCGTGGTGGCGGCCCGCCCGCTCGGGGTGCCCAACCGGCGGGCCATCTCCTGGCGACTGAGGGGCGCGGTGTCGGTCACCGAGGGCTGGCCGGGGGTCGCCTCGGTGATGTCTCCCGGCTGCGTCACCCACCACCCCCTTCCCGAGGCCTCCCGTGTCCTTACCCGGGAGAACGTACTGCTCCCTCCGTTCGATTGCCTGCCCAGAAATAAAACGGCAGGCTGTCGGCAACCTTGCGGTGGACCACCAGGCCATCGTTCCTGGGAGGATGCTCCGAGCCCGGCCGCTGGCGGCTGACGGCGCCCTGTGGGAATGCTGTGGAGATTCGCCCGGATGGGCGCCCGTCGGGACCGGCCGGACGGCGCCGAAACCCGCCCCACCGGCCCGCGAATTGGCCCGCGGCGCGAGGAATCCGGGGAAATATCGTGAGAGACTGTCTCAACAGGCGTTTTGCTCTGTGGAGGAAGTTTCGATTCGCACTTTCGGCAGGGGCCGAATTGAGGGCATAATGATCGCCATACCCTCTCGAATCGGCGAGGGGGGGAGGGACGGAACGTGGCTCTACGCCAAGAAGAGTTCACCAGCCTGTGCGACGACGTCGACCTTGATCGCGACCGCGCGCTGGTGGAACGCTGCCAGGCGGGGGATTCGGCTGCGTTCGGCAACCTCTACGCCCGCTACTACGAGCGCCTGCTTCGATTCTGCCTGCGCCGGCTCAGCGACCGCCACGAGGCCGAGGACGCGGCCCAGGAGGCCTTCGCCCGAGCCTGGAAGGCCCTGCCCCGCTTCGCCGGCGAGCGCCGCTTCTACCCGTGGCTCACCGTGATCGCGGGCAACATCTGCACCGACATGTTGCGCCGCCGCTCGCGGAGCACCCCGACGGACGACCTCGAGCTCAGTGCCCACCAGCCGGTCGGCGCCGGCAGCAGCGAGACCTCCGAGGAGCTCGTCCTGGCTGCCGTCGACGGCGAGCTGGTCAACCGGGCGCTGGACCGGCTCTCGGTCCGCCACCGGCACGTCCTGGCCATGCGCGAGGGCTCGGGCTGGACCTATCAGCAGATCGCCGACCACGAAGGGGTCGAGATCGGCACCATCGAGACCCTGCTGTGGCGGGCCCGCCAGGCCCTCAAGCGCGAGTTCACCGTCCTCTCAGAGTCCAAGACCGCGCTGGGCGGTTTCTTCGCCGGCGCCGGCGCCCTGATCAGGCGCGGGGTCATGAAGGCGGCCCATCGAGGCGCCGTGGTCGGCGGGAGTGGCACCGGCGGTGGTGGCTTCCGCAACGCCTTCGCCGGGGTCGCCGTGACCTCGGCCGCCGTGGCGGCCGCGCTCATCACGCCCAACGCGCTCAGCACCCCGCACACGTCGCCCCCCGCCGCCTCGGCCACCGCGGCCGGCTCGCTGGCCAACCCACCGCTCGCCATCCCGGGCCCGTCGAGCCCGGTGGTGACCAACGCACCGGCCACCACCGGTGACACCGACGGGGACGCCGCGAACGCCAAGAGTTCCGACAACGGCTCCTCGTCGGGCGGCACCGCCGACAACAAGGCGGGCACCGGCTTGCAGTCGACCGCCAAGCAGGCGCCGGCCGGAGGCATCCTCCCGTCGGGCGGCCTCACGGGCGTCACCGCCGGCCCCGACCTGACCCCGGTGGTCTCGGGTCTCAACAACGGTCTCACCAACGTCACCAGCGGGCTGACCAACGCCCTCGGCAGCCTCGGCACGGCGCTCGGCTTGAATCCGATCCTCTCGACCCTGGGCCTGCTCCCGCCCTCGGCCGCGGCGACGACCAGTACCACCACGCCGGGACTGGTCCCGACGCTGACCAACACGTTGAACTCGACGCTCAAGTCGCTGCTCGGCCAACACTGAGGTACGCCGCCGCCGAGCGCGAGAGCGTGGCGCCAGGCCGCCCAGGGGCGTAGGTTCTCTCCCTATGGTGTCCGATCCCCCGACCCAGCAGACCGACGCGCAGCCGTGGATCGCCCCCGGTGAGCCGATCATTTCGCTGCGGGGGGTCACCAAGTCCTTCGGCTCACACACCGTCCTCGAGGACATCACCTTCGACGTGCCCAAGGGCCGGATCACGGCCATCCTCGGACCTTCGGGAACGGGAAAGTCGGTGCTGCTCAAGAACATCCTCGGGCTGCTGGTGCCCGAGCGGGGGGAGATCTGGGTCGACGGCGACCAGATCGTCGGCCTGCGGGAGAAGCGGCTCTACGAGGTCCGCAAGAAGTTCGGCGTCCTCTTCCAGGACGGCGCCCTGTTCGGCTCCATGAACCTCTACGACAACATCGCCTTCCCCCTGCGTGAGCACACCCGCAAGAACGAGGCGGAGATCCGCGAGCTCGTGCACCGCAACGCCGAGCTGGTCGGGCTGATGGATCACCTCAAGAAGCTGCCCGGCGAGGTGTCGGGCGGGATGAAGAAACGGGCCGGGTTGGCCCGGGCCATGGTGACCGAGCCCGAGATCGTGCTCTTCGACGAGCCCGACTCGGGCCTGGACCCGGTGCGCGTGGCCTACCTGGACGAACTCGTGGTCACCGCCCAGAAGGAGACGGGGGCCACCTTCTTCATCATCACCCACAACATCCAGTCGGTGATGCGCACGGCCGACTACATGGGCGTGCTGTTCCGCTCCAACCTGGTGAAGTTCTCCAGCAAGGCCGACATGGTGGCCACCGACAACCCGATCATCCAGCAGTTCCTCTCGGGCGCGCCCGAGGGCCCGATCGGCATGGACGAGATGGCCGACCAGGGTGGCGACACGAGCCAATACATCGAGGGCGACACCGCCGCGCTCCAGTTGGGCCCGCTGGCCCGCCCCGGGGAGCCCGCCATGGCGGCGCACGCCCCGGCGGACCAGCCCGTGCCACCCGCCTGAACGCCGGCCCAGCGGCGCCGTCACTAAAAGTGAGGACCGCCGCCGGATCCGGGTGGTGCGGTCCCGGAACCGGCGGCGGCCTCAGATCAACTCGGCGACCGACCCGTCACTACTTCCCGCCGGCGGCGTCCCCGCACACCGTCTCGACCATGAGCCGGCTGACCACGTAGGGGTCCATGTTGGCGTTGGGGCGGCGGTCCTCCAGCCAGCCCTTCTTGTCCCGGGCGGTGGCCCACGGGATCCGGATGGACGCGCCGCGGTCGGAAGCGCCGTAACTGAAGGTGGAGTAGTGCTCGGTCTCGTGTTCGCCGGTCAGGCGGGTCTCGATCCCCACACCGTAGTTGGACACGTGCTCGTCGACCTTCTTCCCGAGGGCCTCGCAGCCGGCGATGATGGCGTCCCAGCCGCCGTCTTCGCGCATGGCCTTGGTCGAGAAGTTGGTGTGGGCCCCGGCCCCGTTCCAGTCGCCCAGCACCGGCTTGGGCTCCAGCGTGGCGAAGACCCCGAAGTCCTCGGCGATCCGGAAGAGCAGCCACCGGGCCACCCAGAGCTGGTCGGCCACGTCCAACGGGGCCAGGACACCGACCTGGAACTCCCACTGACCCATCATGACCTCGGCGTTGGTGCCCTCGATCCCCAGTCCCGCCTTCATGCAGGCCACCGTGTGGCGCTCGACGATGTCCCGACCGGGCATCTTGTCCCCGCCCACCCCGCAGTAATACGGGCCCTGGGGGGCGGGGTAGCCCTGGAGGGGCCAGCCCATGGGCCGTCCGCCCTCCATGAAGGTGTACTCCTGCTCGATCCCGAAGACGGGCTCCTGGTCGGCGTACTTCTCGGCCGCCGCGGCCAAGCCGGCCCGGGTATTGGTCGGATGGGGACTGAAATCGGTCAGGAGCACCTCGCACATGACCAGTTTGTCGTCGGGGCCCCGCAAGGGGTCGGGGCAGCTGAACACGGGCTGGAGAACGCAGTCGGAGTCGTGTCCGAGCGCCTGGTTCGTGCTCGAGCCGTCGAAGCCCCAGATCCCGGGCTCCTTGCCATCGGCAACGATCCGCGTCTTGCTCCGCAACAGCGGCGACGGCTCCGTCCCGTCGATCCAGATGTACTCGGCCTGATAACTCATGGGACGGCGTCCTCCGCTTCTCGTTCGCCTGTGAACCCCGCCACCATCCCAGCCCCCTATGACGTGGACATTTCCGCCTGATGAACTCCCTGTGAATGCTGACCTGGCCCCCTCACCAGCTCGTTTCCGCTCCGGCGAGGTACGCGCCGGCCCTTGACCCTCTCGTCGGCACCTCTCCGTCCCCCTCCGTCCGGTCGAGCCCGCCGAGAGGGAGACGTGGACT
>DASXZJ010000107.1:0-16073 GCA_036502025.1 Acidimicrobiales bacterium
AGCGTGGCCCGCTGCTCCACGCCGAAGCGGTGCTGCTCGTCGATCACCACCGCCCCCAGCGAGGCGAACGCCACCTCCTCGGTCAGCAGCGCGTGCGTGCCCACCACGATCGACACCGCACCCGAGGCCAGGTCGGCCAGCATCTGGGTCCGGGCCTTGCCCTTGACCCGGCTGGTGAGGAGCTCGACCCGCACGTCGAGGCCGCCCAGCAGGGCCCGCACCGCCGTGGCGTGCTGCTCGGCCAGCACCTCGGTCGGCACCATGAGCGCGCCCTGGTGCCCGGTCTGCACCGCCCCCAGCAGCGTCGCCACGGCCACCACCGTCTTGCCCGAGCCGACGTCGCCCTGGAGCAGACGGTGCATGGGGAACGGCCCGGCCAGGTCGGCCACGATCACCGCCAGGACCCGGCGCTGCGCCGTGGTCAGCTCGAAGGGCAGGCCGGTCAGGAAGCGGGCCACCAGGGTGCCGCTCTTGGCCCCCGTGATCTCCAGCGGTGAGACGTCGTGCCGCAGCGCCCGCGCGTTGTGCTCGAAGGCCCGCCGGCGCAGCACCAGCGCCAGCTGCAGGCGGAACAACTCGTCGAAGACCAGGCGGCGGCGGGCCGGCGCCACCACCTCCATCGACTCGGGACCGTGAATGGCGCGCCAGGCGGTGGTGCGGTCCTCCAACGTCATTTCGGCGCGCCACGCCTCGGGCAGCGGGTCGACCAGGTCACCGGCGCGGTCGAGGGCCTCTTCGACGAACGTCCCGATCTCCCAACTGGTCAACCCCGCCTTGGCCGAGGCCGGGTACACGGGCAGGATGCGCAAGGTGCGCCGGGTGTGGCCGACCGCCTCATCGTCGACGCCCGCCACCACGTCGACCACCGGGTTCACCATCTGGCGCGTGCCTCGATACTCCCCCGCCTTCCCCCAGAAGATGGCCTCGGTCCCCTCGGGGAGCTGCTTGGCCCGCCACGGCTGGTTGAAGAAGACCACCTCCATGGCCCCGGTCTCGTCGCGCACGGTGAGGGTGACCACCGTGCGCCGGTTCCGGGCCGGCCGCGAACGCACCCGGCGCACCTCGGCCAGCACCGCCGCCTCGGCGCCCACCGCCAGCCCCGAGACATCGGCCTGCACCGTGCGGTCGATGTAGCGGCGGGGGAAGGTGGTCAACAGGTCGAGCACCGTGGTGACGCCCCACTCGGACAGTTGCGCCGCCTTGCGGTCCGACACCGACTTGAGCACCGAGACCTGGCGCAGGCTCAGGTCGCGCAGCGAGCGCGGGCCGCGGGGTTGGGCCGGCGCCGAGTCCGGGGAGGAGGGCAGCGGGGCGTCCGGCGGGGAGTTCACCCCCGACGGCTTACTCAATACCCAGCAGGAACGGGTAGAGGGCCTGCCCGCCGTGGTGCACCTCGAGGGCCACCTCGGGGTACTCCTCGCCCAGCCACTCGCTGATCTGCCGGGTGTCGGCCGCCCTGGCTCCCTCACCCTCGATGAGTGTCACCAGCTCGTGCTGCGGCTCGAGCAGGCGGCTCAGCAGCAACCGCGTGCACATGACGGCCGAGTCGGCGATCGACACCACGCCGTCGCGGGACACGCCGATCCAGTCGCCCTCGTGGACCTCGCCGGCATCGGTGGTGGTGTCCCGCACCGCCCGGGTGATCTCGGCGGGCACCACGCGCGCCGCCGACTCCCCCATGGTGACCAGGTTCCGGGCCGCGTCGGCCGCCGGGTCGTAGGCCAGCAGCGCGGCGAAGCCCTCGACGATGCTGCCGGTGGGCACCACGCGCACCGTCTTGTCGCTGAGCGCGTCCACCTGCTCGGCCACCGGCCGGATGTTCTTGTTGTTGGGCAGGATCACGACCTCGCCCGACCCCACCGCCTCGACGGACTTGAGGAGATCGGCGGTGGAGGGGTTCATCGACTGCCCGCCGACCACCTGATGGTGCACGCCGAGCGAGCGGAAGATCCGCCCGATCCCGTCGCCGGTGACGACCGCCACCACGCTGGTCGTGGGGGCAGGGCCCGCCGGTACGGCCCCGGGCCCAGCGCGGGCGGCTTCCCCCGCCTCCCTGACCCATCGTTCCTCCTCGACCTGCTCGGCCAGATCGGTGACGCGGATGCGCTGGGGGCGGCCGGCGTCGACGGCGGCCTCGATGGCCGCGCCGATGTCGTCGGTGTGGATGTGGCAGTTCCACAACCCGTCGCCGCCGACCACGACGATGGAGTCGCCGATGCCGGCCCACACCTCCTTGAAGGCGTCGATGGAGTCGTCGGGCGCATTGAGGAGGTACATGACCTCGTATCGGAGGTCGCTCACGTGTTGACCCTCGTCGCCGGCCGCATGGCCCGTGCTCCCGTTGGCCCCGTTGGCCCCGTTGGCGCCACCGCTGGCGCCACCGCTGGCGCCACCGCTGGCCCCGTTGCCGCCGTTGCGGGCCGCGCTCAGGGCGTCGTAGTTGACCACCGTCGGCTCGTCGGAGGGCTCGGGGAGGGGGCGGTCGTCGACGATGAGCCAGAACGCATCGAGCAGGAGGAGGAAGCCGGCGCCGCCGGCATCGACCACGCCGGCCTGCGCCAGGACGGGCAGCATCTCGGGCGTCCGGGCCAGGGCGTCGGCCGCCACCCGGTGGGCCGACTCAATCACCCCGACCAGCGTCGCCGCCCCGCCACCGGCGCCAGCGGCCGCCGCCGCTCCCTCGGCCGCCGCTCCCTCGGCCGCCGCCGCGGCCACCGTCAGGATCGTGCCCTCGACCGGCCGCACCACGGCCCGGCGGGCCAGGTCGGACGCGTGGGCCAGGGCGTCGGTCAGGACCTCGGGCCCCACCCCCGCCTCGCCGGCCGCACCCATGCGCTCGCTCATGCCCCGGAGCAGCTGGGAGAGGATGACGCCCGAATTGCCCCGGGCCCCCATCAGCGACCCGTGGCCGATGGCCTTGCACACGTCGGCCAGCCCGGCGCCGGCTTCGACCCCTTCGAGCTCGGTGACCACGGCCTCCAGCGTGAGGGCCATATTGGTGCCGGTGTCGCCGTCGGGCACCGGGTAGACGTTCAGGCGGTTGATACCGGCCTGGTGCAGCCGCAGGCCGTCACGGAACCCACCCATCACCGCACGCAGCTCGTCGGGGCCCAGCGCCGCCCGGGGGGTCATGGCAGGGGATGCTAACCTTTGCGCCGTTCGCGAAGGCCCCTGTGCTGAGTTCACCGCGGCCGTCCTCAGGAAGGTTCACCCCATGGCAGCAGTGTGCGATATCTGTGGCAAGAAGCCCTCGTTCGGCATGAACGTGAGCCACTCCCACCGGCGCACCAAGCGCCGCTGGGACCCGAACATCCAGCGGGTGCGGGCCCTGGTCGGCGGCGCGCCCAAGCGGCTGCACGTCTGCACCTCGTGCATCCGGGCCGGCAAGGTGACCAAGCCCCTCCGCCGCACCCACGCCGCGCCGGCCACCCCCGGTCGCTGACGGTCACCCTCGACCCCTGACGGCCGCTGACGGTCGCTGATCCCCCGCGGCGGCGCACCCTGATCGTCGGGGCGTCCTCGGGCATCGGCCGGGCCCTCGCCCGGCAGTGCCTGGCCCGGGGCGACGCCGTGGTGGCCTCCGCCCGCCGCACGGCGCCGCTCGAGGAGCTGATCGCCGAGTCGCCGCAGCCGGCCCTCGGACTGGCCGCCGGGTGCGACGTCACCGCTGCCGAGGCCGGCGCCGGTCTGGTCCGGGCGGCCACCGCCTTCCTCGAAGGGCACGGTGGGCTCGATACCGTTATCTACGCCGCCGGGACGGCCCCGCTCGGCGCCCTGTCGTCCACCACGGCTGGGCAGTGGCAGGAGCCGTTGGCGACCAACCTCGTCGGTGCCGCCCTCGTCGTCGCCGAGGCCTTGCCCGAACTCCGCCGCCGGCCGGCGGGGCGGTCCGTCGTCGCGCTGCTGTCGTCGCACATCGTCGGCGACCCGTGGCCCGGCCTCGGCGCCTACGCCGCCTCCAAGGCCGGGGTCAACGAACTCGCCCGCGGCCTACGGGCCGAGGAGCCCTCGGTGCGCACCCTGCGGATCTCGGTGGGGCCGACCGTCACCTCGTTCGCCGACGGGTGGGATGCCGACGTGGCCACCACCTACCTGACCCGCTGGTTCGAGGAGGGGCAGCTGCGCCACGACGTGCTGACGCCCGACGAGACGGCGGGCGCGATTTTGCGGGCGCTCGATGACCCCGCCTCGCCCGACGACCTCACGGTCATCGGGGCCGAGGCTCCCTCGCGGCCGGTCGAGACCGCATAGCCAGCTCAGCTCCGGGGTACAGGGCCCCTATGGGCATTGCCGGTGACAGTCCGCCCGCAGGCGACATGGAAGAGACACCGGTCGAGAACGAACCGGGCGAGGCCACCGTCGCCAGCGTCGACGTTCCGGCTGGCGAGGCGGGTGAAGCTGCGGCGGCAGACCCCCCGGCCAACCGCTCGGATCAGGCCGAGGTCATTGTCGGAAAGATCCCCGACGTCCATGACCTCGCCCACATGCTGTGGACCGCCCGCTGCACCGAGCATGGCCTCCTCGGCCACTTCGAGAGCAAGGACGAGGCAGAGCACGCGAAGGCGGCCCACCTGGAGTCAGAGCATCGCTGACCAAAGCCAGAGCGCCGGCAAAGCGACCCTGACGAAAGCCGCCTGCTTGCCACGGGCAGAAGTGGGTATCAGTTCAGCGTGAGAGACAGCGTCGTCGTCGTAACCGGTGCCTCGGCCGGTCTGGGTCGTGCCATCGGCTACGCGTTCGGCCACCAGGGCGCCACGGTCGCTCTACTGTCGCGCGACCCCGGTCGCATGCAGGACGCGGTGGACGACATCGAGCATGTTGGTGGCCGTGCGCTCGCCATCCCGACCGACGTCGCCCGTTGGACCGACGTGCAACGTGCGACCAAGCAGGTCGAAGACGAACTGGGGCCCATCGACATCTGGGTGAACAACGCCATGGGCTCGATCTTCACCCCCTTCCGGGATATCTCCATGGAGGACTTCCAGAGGGCGACCGAAGTCACCTATCTGGGTTTCGTGCACGGCACCAAAGCGGCGCTCGACGTCATGTTGCCCCGAGACCGCGGGACGGTTGTCCAGGTGGGGAGCGCCCTGGCCTTTCGGGGCATTCCCCTGCAATCGGCCTATTGCGGAGCGAAGCACGCCATCGTGGGCTTCACAGAGTCGGTGCGCACCGAACTGCTGCACGACCACAGCGGCGTCCACGTGACCATGGTGCACATGCCGGCGATGAACACCCCGCAGTTCGACTGGGTGCGCTCGACCCTGCCCAAACGTCCACAGCCGGTGGCGCCGATCTACCAACCGGAAGTAGGGGCGCACGCCGTGCTCTTCGCGGCCAAGCACCCTCGGCGCCGGGCGTACTACGTCGGCGCGACGACCACCTTGACCATCTTGGCCAACAAGCTCTTCCCGCAGTGGCTCGACCGTTACTTGGCGCGGACCGGGTACACGTCCCAACAGTCCGAGGCATTGGACGACCCGGCCCGGCCCGACAACCTCGATGAGACCGTGCCGCTAAAGGTTGGCGCGCACGGCCGGTTCGGCGATCGGTCACATGACCATGCCACGCTGTCGTGGCTGGCTCGCCATCGAGCCATGTTCGTCGTGCCGGGCGCGACGGGCCTGGTGGCGGCCCTCTCCCGATTCCGTCACCGGCGATAGGGCGCCGCGTCGGACTCCTTGAGGGTCATCCCGTGACCGGGGGCATCGGACGCCGGGCGCAAGAACCCGCCGACCGGGCTGAGCAACCCATCGAAGAGCAGGTGCTCCAGCCGGTGGTGATCGTGGAAGTACTCGATGTGGCGCAAATTGGGCACGGCCACTCCGACATGCGCGTGAAGGTTTGGCGCACAGTGCGCTGAAACTTCCAGCCCGTTGGCTCCCGCCAGCGCGGCCGCCCGGAGCCAGGAGGTGTACCCGCCGCACCGGGTGACGTCCACCTGCAGGCAGTCCACCGCCCCGGCGGCCACCATCTTGGCGAAGTACGTCTCGTCAAACCCGTACTCCCCGGCTGCCACCTCGAGGGGGAGCTGGTCCCGGACCTCCTTGAGACCGGTGAGATCGTCGGAAGACACTGGCTCTTCGAACCAGATGACCCCGGCCTCGTCGAAGAAACGCCGGCCCATTCGGATCGCCTGCTTCCGGGAATATCCCCCATTGGCATCGACCAACAACTCGACGCCATCGCCGCCGGACCGCCTGGCGAAATTCGCGCGCGCCAGGTCTCTCTCCGGCCGGGAACCCCACGATTCGCCGACCTTTATCTTGAACCGCGGGATCCCCCACTCTCCGACCCATTGTTCGATCTGCGCGCCCGCCGTCGAATCGTCGTAGGTGGTGAACCCCCCGCTGCCATAGATCGGGGCCTGGTCGGTGCATCGGCCTACCAGGTCGGCGAGGGCGACCCCGAGGTGACGCGCCTTGCCGTCCCAGAGCGCGATGTCGACCGCCGAAATGGCACAGCTCACGACGCCCGGCCGCCCGAGGTTCCGGGTGGCCCGCACCATGGCCTCGTGTGCGGCCGCCACGGAGCTGATGTCGCGGCCGATGACCGCGTGGGCCAGCACATCGTCGATGACCGGTTGGCACGCCGCCGAGGCGTAGGTCCACCCCAGCCCGCTAACGCCACCCGCGCTGACCTCGACCACGACGGCGGTGGTCGAATCCCATTGGAGGGTCCCGTCTGCCTCGGGTTGATCGGTGGGCACCGTGTAGGACCGGCAGGCCACCGACCGCACCGGGCACCGGTCGCCGTCAGGCATTTCCGAGCGCGGCCGCACACTCAATGAGCAGCGCGTGCACGAAGGCCTGGGGAAGATTGCCCCGGAGCTGGCGCTGCTGGACGTCGAACTCCTCGGAGTAGAGGCCGCTGGATCCGCAGGAAGCTCGAGTCCGTTCAAACCACTGGGCTCCGCTGATCACGTCCCCGGCCCCGAGGCAGGCCAGGGACATCCAGAAATTGCAGACCAAGAACGCACCTTCGGCTTCGCCGAGCCGCCGGCCCGGATGCGGATAGCGATAGAGGTAGTCGTCCTCGCACAAATCGGCCAGGACGGCCTCCCTGGTGACGACGGACCGGGGATCGTCGGGTCGGAGGGCGCCGCGCACCTCGGCCAGCAGAAGCGACGCATCGACGCGCTCGTCGTCGGGCGCCCGTTGCCAGCGCCCGGAAGGATGGAGGCTGCTGCGATCGACGGCGCTGAGGAGATGATCGGCCAGTGACAGGGCGGTTGTCTTCCAGCGCTCGGGCCCACCGCCCTCCGCGATCGCCCGAAGTCCGGCGACGCAGATCAACCGGCTGTGCGTCCAGTGGTTGGGATCCATCTCCCAGATGCCCGACTCCCTCTCGGCGTGCCGCTCGCCGATGGCGTTGAAGGCGATTTCAGCCGCTCGCCAGCCATCCGCATCAAGGCGATCAGAGGAAGCCGCGTTGGCCAGCAGCAACAGCACCTCACCGAAGAGATCCAGCTGGAATTGGTGTTTCGCCTTGTTGCCGATGACGTCGAATCCTCCGGGGTAGCCCGGCAGGCCGAGGGATCGCTCGTCGGGGACCGGCTGTCCATTGAGCTGATACGCGGGCATGGTCCGCGCCCCATCGCCCAGCACCCGCTCGCAGACCCATCGGACGGCATCGTCGAGGATGCGTTCACCCCCTTTGACCGCCGCGCCGGCATGACCGATGTAACACGTGTCCCGGAGCCAGGCGTAGCGATAGTCGTAGTTGCGGCCGGCTTCCGCACGCTCGGGCAACGAGGTGGTCGCCGCCGCCGCCGTGGCCCCCTGCGGATTGGTCAGTCCCCGCAGGACGGCAAACGACCGACGCACGTCCCGGCCCGCCGGGACACCGTCACACGCCGGGACCGCCGTGGCCCACCCCGCCTCGGTTCTCCGCCACAGCTCCTCGGCCCGGGGCAGCACGACGTCGCCCGATGCACCCCGGCGGAGTTCGAGCACCAGGTCGTGGCATTCCCCTTTCTTGAGACGCATGTGCAACTCAAGCTGGCGGCCACCCGATGCACGGGTCACCACCTTCGCCGATCGGGCACCGTGCCAGCGCGCTGACAGGCCACCCCCCGACGCGGTCCAACATTGCTCATGTAGCCGCCAGCCGTCGAATCCCCGGCGGCCGTAGTCGGTGGTGAGATTGAGTACGGCGTCGAACGACGCTTCATGGTCAAGGGCCTTCATCCGGCGCAGAATCACGGCGCGGTCCGGATCACCGGGATAGGCGAGCGCATCCCGCGCTTCAATGATGCCGTCCGCCGTGACCCAATGGCTGCGCCAGATCAGTGTGCCGTCCTGGTAGGAACCGCCGTGAACCCGGCGCCCGTTGGGCGCGACCCGGTAGGAGCCGCCCGACCCCAACAGCCCGGCCAGGACGGCCGGGTCCGCCCACGTGGGAAAGCAGAGCCACGCCATCTCACCATCGGGATCGATCAGCGCGCCGCGGATCCCGTCCGCCAGGAGCGTGTAGTCGCGCAACGCGTGGGGCGATCGTGCCGTTTCCATGATGGCGCGCGTCGGACCCTCGGTCACCTGCGTCGCGCCTGCATGGTTGTGCTTCATTCCCCGCGGATTGCCTCGTGAAACGGAGGGTTCCGGTAGCCGGACATGGTTGAGGACGGCCGCGGGTGGGTAACGCATATGCATCACCCTGCGACGCGGTGGAAAGGAATGAGATGGCGAAGATCGCCGCAGAGGAACTCATCGAGCGCCTGGTCGACTGGGGCGTCGACACGATCTTTGGTCTCCCCGGTGACGGCATCAACGGGATCATGGAAGGGCTGCGCCGGAACCAGGACAAGATCAACTTCATCCTGGTGCATCACGAAGAGGCAGCAGCCTTCATGGCGACGGGCTATGCCAAATCGACCGGACGATTGGGGGTGTGCCTGGCAACCTCTGGACCGGGAGCCATCCATCTTCTGAACGGTCTGTACGACGCCAAGCTCGACCATGCCCCGGTGCTGGCCATTACCGGCATGCAGGAATCCCAGATGCTGGGAACCGGCTATCAGCAGGAGGTCGCTCTCGACAAGCTCTTCATGGACGTGGCCGTGTACAACGAGATGATCCATGTGCCCGCGCAGATCCCCACCCTGGTTGATTTGGCCGTGCGCCACGCCCTGGCGCGCCGGGGCGTGTCCCACCTGACCATAGCGACCGACATTCAGATCGCCGATGCCGGAGCAAATCCCTGGAGCGCACCGGCGCCCGCGGTCATTCAGCCCACGGCCCCCATCTTCCTGAGCCCGCCCGGTGAGCCCCGGTACGGCGACCTGGTCTCGGCGGCCACCGTCCTCAATGGAGGTGAGAGGGTGGTGATGCTGGTGGGTGCCGGTGCCCTGGGGGCCCGGGCCGAAGTCCTCGAAACCGCCGAGCGCCTCGGCAGCCCCATCATCAAGACCCTGCCGGGCAAGGCGGTGGTGCCCGATGACCATCCGCTCTGCATCGGAGGGATCGGGCTCCTCGGAACGGCCCCGGCCATGGATGCCATGGAGGGCTGTGACACCCTCTTCATGGTGGGGAGCAATTTCCCCTACACCAAGTACCTTCCCGAACCCGGACAGTGCAAGGTGGTCCAGATCGAGGCCGACCCCGTCCGAGCCGGTAACCGCATCGCCACTGATGTACCGATGATCGGGGACAGCCGGGAATCTCTCAGCGCCCTGCTCCCGCATCTCAACGAGCGGGGGGATCGCAGGTTCCTCACTTCGTTGCAGGACGCCATGACGGACTGGCGCAAGAAGATGGCCGCCATCGAATCGATCGATCAGGATCCGATACAGCCCCAGCACCTGATGCGCGTCATCGATGGCCTGGCCACCGATGACGCCATCTTGACGTCGGACTCGGGCACCATCGCCACCTGGGCCGCCCGGCATTTCACCATCAGAGGTGGGCGCCAGTTCTACCTTTCGGGCAACTTGGCCACCATGGCGCCAGGTCTGCCCTACACCATCGCCAACCAGATCGCCCATCCCGATCGGCAGTGCATCGCGTTCGTCGGAGACGGAGGCTTCGCCATGCTGATGGCGGAATTCGGCACGGCGTGCCGTTATGGCCTGCCGATCAACGTCATCATCAACAACAATGCCTCGCTCGGTCAGATCATGTGGGAACAGTTGGTCCTCGGCTACCCCGAATTCGGGATCCGTTTCGGCCGTCAGCCCGATTTCGCGCCATGGGCCCAGGCCTGCGGGGGCCTGGGCATCCGCGTCGAGAAGGCGGCCGAGCTCGAGGGGGCCATATCGGAGGCCCTGTCGTTCCCTGGACCGGCGCTGGTGGACGTGACGGTCAATCCAGACGAGCCGCCGATGCCGGGCAAGATCCAGTACGAACAGGCCAAGGGCTTCGTCAAGGCCTTCCTGTCCGGACAACCGCGACGGGCCACCATCGCCAGCACCCTGTTCCGGGACAAGATCACCGAGTTGAAGTCGTGAAACTGCGGCGCCTGTCCTCGCGCCCGTCCGCCACGGGCCTGGTCGGCATCGAGCACCTGCTGCAGAACGTGCGCCACGGACGCTTCGAACGGAGCCTGGCCGGGCTGACCGGCGCAGGTGCGCTGATCACCGGCGTCGAGATATGGCTGGAACACGACCGGGCCAGCTTCGCCAACCGCATGATGTGGCTGCCGGTGGCCATCACGCCCGTCATGGCGGCGGCCGGACTGGCCGGAGTCTTCTCGCACCGGGCGGCCAAGACGGTGCTTCCAGCCGTCTCAACCGTGGTCCTCGTGAACAGTCTGCAGGGTCAGTACCTGCACCTGCGCGGGATCTCCCAGCGGCCCGGCGGCTGGAAGGTGGCCCGGTACAACGCGGAAATGGGACCGCCGACCTTTGCTCCCCTCCTCTTCGGGTTGGTGGGTGGAATGGGCCTTCTGGCCTCCGTATTGCGCCGCGAGAACTGAGCGGTGGGAGCAACCCCCGGTTCGGCAGAACAACGATTCCCCGGCTACGACGTCACCGACCAGTCGGTCCGCTGGGACGCCACCACCGCGGCGGTGGTGCTGCGGCGACTCGAGCCGGCCGGTGCCCCTGTCTTCTTCAGTCGCGAGGAAGAGCCGATCGCCCGGGCCCTCCTCGACCGACTCCTGGCTCAGGACGACGACCCCAAGATCCCCGTCTTCGAGGTCATCGATCAGCGTCTGGCGGAGGGCCGAGGCGACGGCTATCGCTACGAGAACCTGCCCGATGATCCCGAGACGTGGCGGCTGTCGCTGGCCGCGCTCGAGAAGGACGCCGCCGAGCAAGGCCAGGAGGCGTTTGCCGACCTCACCACCAGCGAGCAGATCCAGATCATCGAAGAGGTGCGCATCAATGAAGGCACGTGGCGCGGCCTGCCGGCCAAGCGGGTCTTCTCGCTGTGGATGCGATACGCCTGCACCGCCTTCTACTCGCATCCCTGGGCCTGGAACGAGATCGGCTTCGGCGGTCCGGCCTACCCGCGGGGATACAAGAACCTCGGCTTCGATCGGCGAGAACCCTGGGAGTCCGCCGAACGCGACGCCCGGGATCCGATCCCCTGGGTGGATCGAGCGGAGGCGGCGAAGCAACGACATGCCCGGAACCTGAAGTCCCAATGAACTCGGTCCGGAGCCGCAACGCCTCGGCATGGTTGCTGCCCAACGACGGCAGCCGCACCAATCATCAACTGCGACGGGACATGCGCCGCTTCGATCTGCACGAGGAGGTGGACGTTGCCGTTATCGGGTGCGGGGCGGGTGGGGCGGTCCTGACCCAGCGCCTGGCCCGCAAAGGCTGGAAGGTACTGGCTCTCGACGCCGGGCCCTTCTGGGACCCGGACCGGGATTGGGTCAGCGACGAGGACGGCGCCCACCGGCTCTACTGGAACGAGCAGCGAGTGATCTCGGGCCAGGACCCCATCCAATTGGGTAGCAACAACTCGGGCCGCGGCGTCGGCGGGTCCATGGTCCATTTCGCCGGGTACGCCCCCCGCTTCCACCCCTCTGACTTCAACGTCTTGACGACAGATGGCGTCGGGGCGGACTGGCCCATCACCTACGCCGAGCTCAAGGAGCACTACCGGCTGCTGGAGGCGGAGCTGCCGGTGGCCGGGCAGAGCTGGCCCTGGGGCGACCCCCACCGCTACCCCCAATCCCCCCACCCCATCGGGGGCAACGGCATGGCCTTTGTCCGGGGCTGCGCGGCAGCCGGGATCGAAGCGCGGATAGGCCCGGTGGCGATCACCAACGGCCGGTTCGGCAACCGCCCCCACTGCATCTACCGAGGGTTCTGCCTGCAGGGCTGCAAGGTCAACGCCAAGGCCTCCCCCCTGATCACCCATGTGCCCGATGCCCTGGCCCGGGGCGCGGAGATCCGGGCCGACTGCATGGTGAGCCGGATTGAGATCGAGGCCAACGGACGCGCCTCGGGGGTCACGTATCTCCATGAAGGGCGCGAATACCGGCAACGCGCCCGCCTCGTCGTCGTGGCGGGCTACTCGATCGAAAGCCCCCGACTCCTCCTCAATTCAGCCTCGGGCCGGTTCCCCGATGGACTGTGCAACGACTTCGACCAGGTGGGCCGTTACGTCATGGTCCAGGGTGCCCCCCAGACCGCCGGGCGCTACCCGGAGGAAATCCGGGCGTACAAGGCCCCCCCGCCTGAGGCGTCGTCCGAAGCCTTCTACGAGACCGATCCCACCCAGGACTACAAGCGGGGCTTCTCGCTCCAATGCATCTCCCCCCTGCCCATCGTCTTCGCCGAACACGTCGGAGCAGAGGGCCACTGGGGCGAGACCATGCGCGAATACATGCGCGACTACGTCCACTGGGCCACCTTCGGTGCGCTCTGCGAGTTCCTGCCCCTGGCCGAGAACCGCATCACGCTGGCCGACCAGCGGGATCGGCATGGGCTACCCGTAGCCAACTTCTCCTACACCATGTGCGAAAACGACAAGGCCCTCGTGAAGGCGGCCACCAAGGTGATGGAAGAGATCCATCACGGCGCCGGCGCCGAGGAGGCGATCACCATTGACCGCTACGCCCATCTCATCGGCGGTTGCCGCATGGCCGAGGACGAGCGGAGCGGCGTGGTCGACGCCAATCTGCGCTCCTTCGCCGTCCCCAACCTCTTCGTCGTCGACGGCAGTGTCTGCCCGACCCAGGGCAGTGCCAATCCGGCCTTGACCATCATGGCCCTGGCGGCGCGGGCCGCCGACTACCTCGATGAGGTCGGCCGCTGAGAGTTACCCGCCCCGCCCGCGTGGGTATGAGGCTCCCGTGACCGTTCAACCGGCAAAGAAGGCGACCCGTGCGGTGAAGAAGGCGGCCCAGTCGACCAGCGCGTCCAAGGCCGCCTCCCGGCCGGAAGGCGATCCACGGCCGCTGCGGGCTTACGCGGCCATCCTGGCCAGCTATGCCGTGTTGTCCGGCTCGCTCGCCCTGGGACTGCGGCACAAGCGATTCCGACTCCAAGCCCTGGGCCCCATGGATCTCGTTCTCTATGGACTGGCCACGGAGCACCTCGGCCGCGTCATTACCAAGGATTCGGTGACCGCAGTACTCCGATCCCCATTCACTCGCTTCAAGGATCCCGCTGGCGAGGGCGAGGTCAACGAGGAAGTCATCGGCGATGGCCATCGGCACGCGATTGGTGAACTGATCAGTTGTCCGTTCTGCGTTGCGCAATGGGTGGCCACGGGCTTGGTGGCCGGAAGTGTGGGGGCGCCCACGTTGACGACCGCGGTCGTCTCGGTCAGTGCGGCGGCTCGGGCCAGTGACTACCTGCAACTCCTCTATGGATTACTCAGAAAGGATCAATAGCGCCAGGCGTCACATCGGCCGGGCTCAACCCTTCCGAGCAGTCGCCTTGCCTCCCTTTCGGCCTGCTTCCTTCTTTTGGGCCGTTGAGCCACCTTGCTTGGGATTCGACCCCTTTCCGGACTGCTGGCCGCCGTGCTTTGAGGCATCCGGGCTGTTGGCGATCCGGGCGGCCCGCTGCTTGGACATACCTTTTTCCTTCAAGCGTTCGTACTGCTTCTCGTTCTTGACGTTGGCGGATCTGGTCGGCATCGGCCTTCCCTCCCATCAGTACGGATGAATGAATTGTTCCCCAATCGACACTCCCCCAATCCAGAAAGTTGATCAGGCGGCTCCATGATTTTCAGTCGAGATAGTGAGCCAACGGGCTGTCGCTCCACTGGGCCAGAAGGTCGGCACATGACTGGTAGACGGCCAGTGCCCCCGCGTCCCGTAGCTCGCTGTCGCAGAAGCCACCCGTCTTCACCGCCACGCATCCGATGCCGGCGCGGGCCGCCGCTTGGACATCCCACACCGCGTCGCCCAACGCCAGAACCGAGGAGGCGGCCAGACCTGATTTCTCCAGAGCAATGGAGAACAGATCCGGGTGGGGCTTGGCCCGGTCGGCGTCCTCACCGCCGATGACATCCGCAATGCGGTCCCGACCGTCGAGGGCACCGAGCAGGGCCGGGAGGTCTCGCTCCTTGGCCGAGGTGACCATCACGACCATCGCACCGCGCGAGCTCACCTGGTTGACCAATTCAGATGCCCCGGGCAGCGCCGAGATGAACGGGTGGAGCTCAGCGAAATAGTCTCCGTGGGCTGCGCTGATGTCGGGGGCGTCGGACCCCAGGAGCGTGGTGAGGAGTTCGGAGCCGCCCATTCCGATCAGCCGGTGAATCTCGGCCATCGGTCGGCGCTCACCGGCTCCGTCAAGCGCCTTCCACCAGGCGAAGGTATGAAGATAATTGGTATCAAGGAGGGTGCCGTCGAGATCAAAAAAGACGGCGGCACGACTTCCACGACTCGTCATCGCCTTGCCCGGTCCACACCAGCCGGACCCTCGCTACGTGCGCCGCGGGCGCCACCCTGTCGCATCGGTCAGGTACCAGGCCTAGGCGTAGTCGTCGGGATTGGATTGGATTCGTTCGAAGATCGGTAACGCGAACCAGAGGAAGGCGAAGCTGGCCGTGACCATGCCGGCAAAGAGCGAGATCAGCCAACTGTCCCCCACAAAGCTCAAGATGAGCCACACGGCCGAGTTCACGGCGAGGGCGACACTCACCAGCCCGAGGAGGGCCAGCACATTTGCCGCCTTGAGCAACCTCCCCTTCTCGTGCTTGCGGAAAACCCAACGGTGGTAGGCAACCGGGCCGATCAGCAAAGCGGTCGACAGCGCGGCGCAAAGGAGGCTGGCCCGATAGAGATCCCGTTGCGCCTGATCTAATTTGGCGAATCGCATGGTAAAGGGCAGGGAAAGCAGGAACCCGAAAAGCATCTGTACTCCCAGCCCGGCCACCCGTAATTCCTGGAGCAGATCGCTCAAATTGCGGCTGTTGCGCTCCGCCGTCGATTCGTGAAACGTCCCGTCGCTCGCCTGGTCACGATCCATGTCAAGCGACGCGGGAGAGGCTGCGGGCGCGTGGCCAAGAACCACTTCTCGCGCTGACATCCACCAGAGTGAAGCCGCAGGGCACGGACGCGCTCACATCGATTAATCGGGCCACACCACAGTGCCGCATAGCTAGAAGAACTACCCCTCATTGCATCCGGGCAAACCGCTGGTAACGGCGCGCTTACTCCCGGGTGGCGCGGTTATCCGTTCCAGCCAATGGGCATGTAGATCGCAAGCGCGATGTCGAACCAATGGGGGGCTGAGATGAATCCCCTAGAGCGCGCGATACGCGCGGCAGATCACCAGCAGCAGCGTAGGCCTGGCCTAGCGTTCGCCATCGGCGTGTTGCGCAAGTACGGGGACGACCGGGGCGGATCCCTCGGGCTGATCATCGGCATCGTCGGCGTTCTGTGGGGGTCACAGGGAGCCATCCAGATCGCGGTACCACCCATCTCCCACGAGGTGCAGACCCTGGTGAGGTAGGGGCCACCATTCACCTAATCCTTGAAGAGCCAGCCTTCCCGCGACAGGACAGGCACGGAGCGTAGAGCGACAAGGTCAATAGGACCTCAAGCGGGGTCGGATGTTCAGATACTCATCCAATCCCGTCAACTCAAAGAGCCTTCGGACTTTTGCCCGAGGGGAGAAGATGATGAGTTCTCCGCCCATCGCCTCGGCTCGCTTGTGCTCGGCG
>DASXZJ010000108.1:0-35504 GCA_036502025.1 Acidimicrobiales bacterium
CCACCGCGCCGCCCGGCGCGGCCGGTGCGGTCACCGTGACGGTGAGCCCGCCCGGGGGAGCCGCCTCCGCCGGTTCGTCTCAGTTCACCTATCAGGCGTTGCCGACCGTGTCCGCCGTCAGCCCAACCTTCGGGCCCACGGCCGGGGGGACCCCGGTGACCATCATCGGCACCGGCTTCGTCCCCGGTGCCACCGTCCGCTTCGGAGCGAGCGCCGCCACCAACGTGGTGGTGGCCAGCGCGACCGCCATCACCGCCTCCTCACCCGCCGGGGCGTCCGGTGCGGTCAACGTGACGGTGACCACGCCGGCGGGAACCAGCGCCGCCGTCCCGGCGGATCAGTTCACCTACGGCGCCACGCCGACCGTCGGCGCCATCAACCCGGTCGCCGGGCCCACCACCGGCGGGACCCCGGTGACCATCATCGGCACCGGCTTCGTCCCCGGTGCCACCGTCCGCTTCGGAGCGAGCGCCGCCACCAACGTGGTGGTGGCCAGCGCGACCGCCATCACCGCCTCCTCGCCCGCCGGGACCGCCGGCACCACCGCCCACGTGACGGTGACCACGCCGGCGGGAACCAGCGCCGTCGTCCCGGCCGACCAGTTCACCTATGAGGCCGCGCCGGCGGTGACCGCCCTCAGCCCGACCGTCGGGCCGAGCACCGGGGGGACGTCGGTGACCATCACCGGCACCGGCTTCCTGAGCGGCGCCACCGTCCGCTTCGGAGCGAGCGCCGCCACCAACGTGGTGGTGGCCGGCCCGACCACCATCACCGCCACCGCGCCCGCCGGGGTGTCCGGTGCGGTCAACGTGACGGTGACCACGCCCGGGGGCACCAGCCCCATCGTCTCGGCGGATCAGTTCACCTATGGCGCCACGCCGACCGTCACCAGCCTCAACCCGGCCGCCGGGCCGACGGCCGCCGGGACCCCGGTCACCATCACCGGGAGCGGTTTCGTCACCGGCGCCACCGTCCGCTTCGGTTCTACCGCCGCCACCAGCGTGGTGGTGGCCGGCCCGACCACCATCACCGCCACCGCGCCCGCCGGCACCGCCGGCACCACCGTCAACGTGACGGTGGCCACGCCCTCCGGCACCAGTCCCGTCGTCTCGGCCGACCAGTTCACCTACGACGCCCTGCCCTCGGTGACCGCCGTCAGCCCGACCTTCGGGCCCGCCGCCGGGGGGACGTCGGTGACCGTCACCGGCACCGGCTTCCTGAGCGGCGCCACCGTCCGCTTCGGACCGACCGCCGCCACCAACGTGGTGGTGGCCAGCCCGACCACCATCACCGCCACCGCGCCCGCCGGCACCGCCGGTGCGGTCAACGTGACGGTGATCACGCCGGGCGGCACCAGCGCCACCGGCACCGCCAACCAGTTCACCTATGACGCCACGCCGACCGTCACCGGCCTCAGCCCCGCCTCGAGCCTGACCACCGGGGGGACCTCGGTGACCATCACCGGGACGGGCTTCGTCACCGGCGCCACCGTGCTCTTCGGCTCCAGCCCCGGCACCGCCGTGGTGGTGGCCGGTCCGACCACCATCACCGTCACCGCGCCCGCCCGAGCGGTGGGGGCGGTCTACGTCACGGTGACCACGCCCGGTGGCACCAGCGCCACCGGCGCGGCCAGCCAGTTCAGCTACGTGACCTACCCGCTGGCCCCCCTGAGCGTCACGGCGACCCAGGCCGGCCCGGCGCCGGACCTCACGGTCGACTGGACGCCGTCGACCGGCGGCACCCCGGCTACCGGTGCGATCGTCCAGCTCTACCAGCTGGTCAGCGGCGCCTACGTCTACCGCCAGGGGATCTCGTGTGGCGCGTCGTGCACCTCGACCGTCTTCCGTGAGCTCGCCGTGGGCGGCACGTACGCCGCCCTGGTGTGGCCGACCATCACCCTGGGCCCCGGCTCGCCCGCCGCCTCGGGGCCGGCCACGCTCACCACCACGTGCGGCGCCGGCGCCTGTGTCACCCTCAACGCCAACCAGGCCATCGGGCCGGCCAACCACGCCGCCTCGGGCATCCTGTCCTCGGTTTTCGATATCGGGACCCTGGTGGCCGACCTGGTCGGTCTCAACACCACCATGTTCCGCAGTGCACCGCCTCCCATCGCGCTCGGGCTCTACGACTGGGCCAGCTGGAACGAGGCCGTGGCCGCCGGCGCCCAGACGACCCTGGTCCTCTCCGACGAGTACTCGGCGGCGTACGGCGGCAGTCCGCCGACCCCGTGGTCGAACTGGACGGCCTACAACACCGAGATCAAGGCGCTCGTGTCGACGCTCGCCGCCAGCGGGGAGCCGATCAACTACTGGGAGGTCTACAACGAGCCGGGTGGCAACGACAGCTACTACTCGGCGGCCGGCTACGCCACCGAGACGCCGGCGCTCCTGCTCCAGCAGTTCCTCTACACCTACCAGGACATCAAGGCGGAGGTGCCCAACGCCGCCATCATCGGGCCCTCGCTCGAGCACTGGTCGGACTACCCGGATCAGTACGGCACGGCCGACCACGCCTTCGACATGGTCACCTTCTTGAACTTCGCCGCCGCCAACAACCTCAGCCTGGCCGCCATCTCCTGGCACGAGATCGACGACAACCTGGGCACCGCGCCCGAGGAGAACTCCCTCGCCCCGGCCATGATCGAGGACCACGTGAGCGAGGCGCGCCGCCTCATCGCCGCCCTGCCGGCGTTGGGCCATCCCAAGGTCTTCGTCAACGAGTACGGCATGCCCGAAGTCCAGACCATCCCCGGCTGGGACGTGGCCTATCTGGCCGCGCTGACCGAGGCCCAGGTGGACTCGGCCGACCGCGCCTGCTGGGGCACCTGTGCCAACCCCTCACTCGATGGGCTGCTCACCCTGGCCGGCCTCTCCACCCCTACCTATTACGAGCGCCTGGTCTACGCCGCCACCAGCGGCAACATGATCGCCACCACCTCTTCCACCGATACGGTCAACGCGGTGGCGTCGTACAACTCGTCGAGCGGCGTGCTCACCGCTCTCATCGGGCGAGGGGTCGGCTGCAGCCAGGACGCCACCTGCGCCACCAACTGGCCCGGCGCCACCGACGCCGCGCCGACTTCGGTCACCGTCACCATCACGGTGCCCTGGACCTCGGGCCTCGCCGCACTCGCCCTGACCGACTTCGAGGGACAGACCGACGTGGCGGAGACCGCGCCCACGCCGGCGAACAGCACGGCCACCGTCGTGCCCAACGGCTCTGGTGGGGGCACGGTGTCCTTCTCCATACCGTCCTTCGCCGACGGCGACGCCTACGGGCTCAGCCTCACCCACACCACTTCCTAGCCCACCGGCACCCGAGGGGCGGGGGCCAGAGCCGGGCCGTTCGGGCTCCGGCCGCCAGTGGGTAGCCTCGTCAACGTTGCGCACCCCGACCTCCCGTGAGGCCCACTCTTCGCCATGACCGACGCCCTCAGCAGCACTGACACCGGCTCACTCAGCACACCCCGCGGGCGCTCGGCGCCCGATTGGGTCATCCTGGCCATCGCGTGCGTGGCCCAGTTCATGGTCGTGCTCGATGTGTCGATCGTCAACGTGGCCCTGCCCTCGATCGGGCGCGACCTCCACTACAGCCCGACCGGGCTCCAGTGGGTGGTCAACGCCTACGTGCTGACCTTCGCCGGCTTCCTGCTGCTCGGCGGGCGGGCGGCCGACCTGTTCGGCCGCCGGCGGGTCTACGTCTTCGGGCTGGGGCTGTTCACGCTGGCCAGCCTGGTCGGTGGCGTGGCCCAGAACTCGGCCTGGCTGACCGCCGCCCGCGCCGCCCAGGGGATCGGCGGCGCCTTCCTGTCGCCCGCCACCCTCACCATCATCGTGACGACCTTCTCCGGGGCGCGGATGGCCAAGGCGCTCGGCATCTGGAGCGCGGTGGCCGGGGCGGGCGGCGCCGCCGGCTCGATCCTCGGTGGCGTCCTCACCGCCGAGGTCTCCTGGCGCTGGGTCCTCTTCGTCAACATCCCGATCGGCGCCGCCGTGGGCGTGGCCGCCCTCACGTTCCTCACCGAGGCCAAGCGCCAGGGCCGCGACGAGAACACGCCCAAGCTCGATATCGCCGGCGCCATCACGGTGACCCTCGGCCTCGGCGCGCTCATCTACGCCATCGTCGGGACCGACACCCATGCCTGGGGGTCCACTTACACGCTGTCCATCCTGGGGGTGGCCGCCGTCCTGCTGGCCGCCTTCACCTACATCCAGCTCAAGGTGGCGCACACCCCGCTGGTGCCGTTCCGCCTGTTCCGCTCGCGCTCGGTCACCGGATCCAACATCGTGATGTTCCTCGTGGGCGCCGCCTTCTTCTCCATGTGGTATTTCCTCTCCCTCTACCTGCAGAACGTGCTCGGCTACGGCGCCCTCAAGGCGGGTCTGGCCTTCTTCCCGATGGCCGCCACCATCGTCATCGGCGCCCAGGTCAGCTCGCGGGTGCTCATAAGGGTGGGGGTGCGGCCGCTCCTGTTCGCCGGGACGGTACTGGCGGCCGGCGGCTTCGGCTGGTTGACCCAGATCGGGTCGGACAGCAGCTACTGGGTCCACGTGTTCGGACCCGGCTGCGTCATCTCGCTGGCCCTCGGCCTCCTCTTCACGCCGCTCGCCTCGGCGGCGACCTCGGGGGTGCACTACACCGAGGCCGGCCTGGCCTCGGGCGTGCTCAACACCTCGCGCCAGATGGGGGGCTCGGTCGGCCTGGCCGTGCTGGCCACCGTGGCTATCGATCGCACCCACGCCGCGTTGAGCGCCGGCCACGGTTCGGTGTCCTCGGCGGTGGCGCTGACCTCGGGCTACGCGCGGGCGTTCACCCTGGCCGCCTTCCTGGGGGTGGCCGCCTTCGCCGCCTCGTTCATCGTCCCGTCCCTCCACCCCCGGATCACCCCCGAGCCCGAGCCCGAGCTGACGGTCGGCGCCGTGGTGGACGGCGAGGAGCGCGAGCTCCCCGAGCTCGATCCGGCCTCCCCGGGCCCGGCCTTGCGCCCAGAACCGGCCTGACCGGCGTGGAGACCGGAGGGGGCGCGCTGGTCACCGGAGCGAGCCGGGGGATCGGCCGGGCCATCGCCCTCGAGCTGGCCGATCGCGGCTTCGACACCGTCGCCTCCATGCGCGACCCCTCGGCCGGCTCCCACCTGGCCGGCGAGACGACCGGGCGTCTCCGCGTGCGCGCCCTGGACGTCACCGATCCGGGCACCTACGCGCTGCCCGACGATCTCCGGGTTCTGGTGAACAACGCCGGCATCGACACCCCGTACCTGCCGGTCGAACACAGCCGCCTCGACGACTGGCGCCTGCTCTTCGAGACCAACGTGCTCGGGGTGGTCGGCCTGACCCAGGCGGCCATTCCGGTCCTGCGCGCCAACCAACCGGCCGTGGTCTGCCACATCACCTCGTCGTCGATCCTGGCCTCCGTGCCCTTCTATTCGGCCTACCGCGCCACCAAGGCGGCGGTGTCGGCCTTCGGCGACAGCCTGCGGGTGGAACTGGCCTCCTCGGGGATCCGGGTGGTCGAGATACTGCCCGGCCCGATCGACACCGACATGTTCGTCTTGAGCACGGGCGAGCAGGCGGCCACGCAGTTCGACCGGTACCGGCCGCTGGCCGAGGAGGCCGTCCGCCTCCGCCGGGCGGTGGCCGATCCTCAGGTGGCCGACCCGAGGCACGCCGCCGCGGCCGTCGTCGACGCCATCCTCGACGACGCGGGACCCATGCGCTACGGCTGCGATCCCCTCTCCGTCGGGCTGCTCGACCTGTGGCGGCAGTGCGACGACGAGACCCTCTTCACCATGACCGGACAGTCGATACTCGATGAGCTCGGGGCGACCGGCCAGGCGGCACCGCCCGGCAGCTGATCGTCCCGTCCCGTCGGGCCAACCTGAGGAGGTCGCTGCGGTGTCCAGGCAGACGATGACCGCGTGGGCCGTGGGCACGCCCGGGCCCATCGACAGCGCCCCCCTCCAGCCGATCGTCCGTGACGTGCCCCTGGCGGGTCCCGGGCAGGTGCGCCTCCGGGTGCGGACCTGCGGGGTCTGTCGCACGGATCTCCACCTCGCCCTTGGGGACCTGTCGCCCAAGCGGCCGCTGGTCGTCCCCGGACACGAGGTGGTCGGCGAGGTCGAACGGCTGGGGCCCGAGTGCACGCGCTTCGCCGTCGGCGACCGCGTCGGTGTGCCGTGGCTGGCGCGCACCTGCGGTGTATGCCGGTTCTGCCTCGACGGGCGCGAGAACCTGTGCCTGGCCCCCCAGTTCACCGGATGGGATCTCGACGGCGGCTATGCCGAGTACGTCGTGGTCGACGAGCAGTACGCCTACCCGCTGCCGGACGGGTTCAGCGACCAGGAGGTGGCGCCGCTACTCTGCGCCGGGATCATCGGCTACCGCGCCCTGCGGCGGAGCCGGCTACCGGCCGGGGGACGGCTGGGCATCTTCGGCTTCGGGGGCTCCGCCCATCTCACGGCTCAGGTCGCCCTGGCCGAAGGGGCCAGCGTGCACGTGTACACCAGAGGGGCCGAGGCACGTGCGCTCGCCCTCGAGCTCGGGGCGTCGGGTGCCGCCGGGCTGGATGAGTCGCCAC
Source organism: Acidimicrobiales bacterium (assembly GCA_036502025.1). Lineage (GTDB taxonomy): Bacteria > Actinomycetota > Acidimicrobiia > Acidimicrobiales > RAAP-2 > Bog-473. The sequence continues at coordinate 6,577 of DASXZJ010000108.1, forward strand.
CCGGTGACCTCGACGCCGCCATCCTCTTCGCCCCGGTCGGGGGGCTGGTGCCGATCGCGCTGCGGGCGCTCGACCGTGGCGGCACGTTGGCCATCGCCGGGATCCATCTCTCGGATATTCCGGTGCTCAACTACCAGGAGCATCTTTTCGAGGAGAGGTCGGTCGGCAGCGTGACCGCCAACACCCGTCGCGACGGCCAGGAGTTCCTGGAACTGGCCGCCCGCATCGGGATGCGCGTCTCGACGACTCCGTATCCGATCGGCCAGGCCGATCGAGCCTTGGCGGATCTGGCCAAGGGCAAGGTCAAGGGTGCCGCGGTGCTGGTGAACGACGGATCGGGCGAGACCTGACCCTGCGATCTCTCGCGAGCAGCCCGCACCAGGGGCGCTTCGAGCGGTGGGGGTCGCCCTTCAGGATGCGCCGTAGGCCGCCTTGGCCGGTGTCAGGTCGAAGTATTCGCGCCAGGCCTTGATCCGGCCGTCCACGATTTCGAACACGCCGCAGATCGGCAGGACCACCGCGACCCCGTTCACGGTGATGGAATCGGTCCGTTCGTTCATCACGATGTCGTCGGAGGCGACCTGGTGGTGGATCTCCAGGCGTCCCGGCGGCACCCCGGCGAACTTGGTCACGAAGTCACGGATGGCGGCCTTCCCGACGATGGGTGTCAGGGGCATGCTGTGGTAGATGCCGTCGTCGGTGAAGCAATCGACGATGTGATCGGTATCGCGCCGGTCCCAGGCGCTGATGAACTCCCGGATCATCCCGTCGTTGTGCAGTGCGCGTGTGCGGTCGGTCATGGCCACCCCCATCGGCTCGCTCGCGCAATCTATCGGCATTACAACCGTGGCCGCACTCGTGATTCATGGCGGACGGCAGCTCTCTAGTCTGGGACCGTATTCGCCGATTCAGAAGGAGCACCACCGATGTCGCTTGAGGGAGAGTACGAACCAAGCCCCGCCGAATGGGTCCGGAACCAGGTAGCCGAATACGAGGCTTCGGGAGGCCAGCGGGCCAACACCCTCTTGGACACCGGGCTGCCGATCATCGTGGTCACCACCCGGGGGAACAAGAGTGGCAAGGTGCGCAAGATGCCACTCATGAGGGTGGAGCACGACAGGGAGTACGCCCTGGTGGCCCAAGGGAGGCGCGCCGACCCACCCGGTCTGGTACTACAACCTGACGGCCGATCCTGGCTCCGTCATCATTCAGGACGGGCTGGCCCCGTTTGATGTCGAGGTGCGGGAAGTGAGCGGCGAAGAGAGGTCGACGTGGTGGGAGCGCGCCGTGGCGGCCTATCCCCCCTACGCCGAGTACCAGGTCAAGACCGATCGCCAAATTCCGGTGCTGGTGGCGACACGTCGCGGTCGCTGACGCGTCAGGGGAAGTGGCCCAGCAGCCACACGCTCACTGAGCCCTGGGTGGTCCCGTGTCCGGCCGCTCGCCCGTCTCGACCAAGGTCTGAGCAACTTCTCGCAGTTTGAGGTTCAGATGCTGGGAGGCCCGCCGCAGGATGTCGAACGCTTGATCGGCCGAAATGTGTTCGCGCTCCATCAGGATCCCCTGGGCTTGCCCGATCACCTCGCGCGTGTTCAGAGCCGATTGGAGGTTGTCGGCCCGGCGCTCCTGGTCTTCGTGGGAGTGGGCCGCCGCCAGGGCGAGGCTGGCCAGGGAGGCCAGGATCACCCCTTTGGCGCGGTCCACCACGCCAAAGGCAGCTGGGTAGCGCGCGTACAGGTTCAGGGCCCCGACGCTGGAATTGGCGGCCAGCGGAAGGGCCAGCACACTTCGCATACCCGCTTCGAGGGCGCCGGGGACGAAAGAGGTCCAGCGAGTCTCTCCGGCTAGGTCCTCGGCGTAGACCATGAGCCGTTCCGCGATGGCGTCGAGACAGGGTCCTTCGCCGTGGCGATGCTGCAGCTCATCCACCCGCACCACGATCTCGTCGGTGAGGGCGGGCGTCGTGACCACGTCACCTTCAATCACGAAGAGCCCGGCGTAGTCGCAGCCGTCGATCGTGGCCACACCCAACTGCACGACCTGGTGCAGCGTGTCACTGACATTGCCCGCCGAGAACAGGGTCGAAACCGTCTCCGAGAACCGCTCGGTGAGTTCCGATATATCGTTTTGCTGGGTGTCTGCCGGGTCGTCTGGAGTCACGACTGCCCTCCTTTCTGGCCCTAAATATTTCCACCCCGCCACTCCTTTTTCAAGGCGCGCTCCTGAGCGCAAGCAGTTGGGTGTAGCGTCGAGTTCACCTTCAACAGTGAGGGATCGGGAGGCTGGCTTTGGCCTGGCCTCTGAGGCCCTGGAGGCCGCGACATCGTGTCGAGTTCCTCGCTGACGAGCACTGGCTCGGATTGCGTCGTGTTTGGGGCCTTCCCGTGCCTGGAGGTCCCGAGAGTAGATCCGGGCCCGGCGAAGAATTCGGGCCGTCGCCCGGCGGAGCGCGGCTGAGGTGGTGGCGGACGGCCAGTTTCAACCGGCGTTCGACATCGTCGAGGACAGCATTGGCTTCGTGGCCGTGCTCACCATCAGGGGTGAACTCGACATCCGCACCTCCCCCCAACTCGAACGGACACTTGCCTCCACCATGGAGCAGGGGTACCGGTTCGTGGTGCTCGACCTGGCCCGCTTGGAGTTCATGGACGCCTCCGGCCTCCACCTCATCGCCCGGCAGGCTGGTCACCTGGCCCATTCAGGTGGCGCGCTCACCATCCGTTCACCCTCGGAAAAGATCCGCCGGTTGCTCGACATCGTCGGGTTGTCCGACCTCATCCGACTTGATCCATCCGACCGCCCACCTAGCCGGCTTGGTGCCGAGGAGCAGGCCGACGCCGTCGACGGGTCTTCCCGGGACAGCACCCACGGCCTGACGGCGATCTTGAAGATGGTCACGGCCGTACCGTCGAATGAAGAGGTCATCAACGGTGCGCTGCAGTTGGTCGTTGCGCTGGCCCGGGCGACGGTGGGTGGGGCGGACGGCGTCAGCGTGTCGCTCCGGCGACGCGGGAATCTCTCAACCGTGGCGGCCAGTGACCAAACCATCACCGACATGGATGCGGGTCAGTACTCCACCGGGGAAGGGCCGTGTGTTGACGCCTCCAATGAGGGCCGATGGTTCCACGCCGAGTCGTTGGCGACCGAGGCACGATGGCCCGCCTTCACCCCCCAAGCTCGGGCCCTGGGCATCAATGCCATTCTGTCGTCGCCCTTGATGTCTCGGGACAATCCGGTGGGCGCTCTCAATATCTATTCGCGTAGCGTGGCCGCCTTCGCGCCGGAGGACCAGCGATTGGCTGCGGTCTTCGCCACTCAGGCTTCGATCATCTTGACCAATGCCGGCCTCGACGTGACCAACGACCAGATGACCGTCCGCTTCCAAGAGGCGCTCCGCACCAGAGAACTGATCGCCCATGCCGAGGGCGTGCTCATGGAGCGCAACGGGGTAGGTGAAGGCGGTGCCTATGCCGCCCTCCGTCGACTGTCCCTCGAGGGTGGCAAGCCACTGCGTGGACAGGCGGAGGACATCGTGGCGTCAGCCCGTCGGTCAGATTCTGATTCGTCGAGCACCCGGCCGGAGGGTCCAGGTGGCTGATCCGCTTGACGTACTCGACGCTTTCCGGCGCACCGCCGAGCTCTCCCACAGTGAATTGTGGCTGCGCTACTTCGAATTGGGCGGGATGAGTACCAGCCTCCAGCTGGAGGCCTTCCTCTACGGAGCGCTCCGTCCCACCAAGCACGATCACGACGTCATCGCCCACGCCCTGAACGAGCGCTTTGTCGAACTGGGGGGTAATCACCCGGTGCCGTACCAGGAGGATGAACGCGGCGAGTGACCCGGCGTGTCGCGGGTTGGGCCCGCCCACGGCTCCCCACCGGCGGTCGCCACCTCGAAGAGGCGAGTCGCTTCGAGGTAATCGGCCTTTCCACTGGGAGTGCGAGGGACTACGGCGACCGTCACCATCTGGCGGGGCAGCTTGTAGGGGGCCAGCCGCTCCCGCGCCGTGTCGATGACCTCGTCGCAATCGATTGGATCGGCGCCCGGTACCAGCGAGACCACGGCGGCCACGCGTTGGCCGAACCGACTCCTTCCCCTCTTGCCGGCGCGTGCGAAGGGTAGTCGTTTGCGGCCGACGCCGGCCGCTTAGGTGTAGCCCTGCAGTATGTGCTCGATCCACCACGCCGGGGCGGCGTTCATCAGTGTCTGGAGGTCCCAGTAGTCCCACCATCGAATGATGGTTCCCTCTCGGAGTTCCTGCACCGAGACAAAGGGCAAGGTCACCGTTTCACCGGTGTGCCAGTGCCACGTCTCGGTGTGCTCGGTGACCACCGACTCCTCCTCGGCGACGAGGAGTCGCAGGTCATGTTCATAGCCTGAGATCCGGTCCAGTCCGAGCCGTAGCCGGGCCACGATCTGGGCGGGCCCCCGCGCCACATCATCGGGCGGTGAGGGCACGTCCGTGTATTCGCTGTCTTCCGAGAAATACGAGCCGATGGCGTCCCAGTCGCGGTCATAGAGCGCGTTCCAGAAGCATAGGACCCTGTCCCGGTTGGCTTCAGCGCTCATGATGCTCCCATCCGATGTCGCGATGCCGGGTCCGACCTGATGGAGGGTAGCGGCCCGCCACGGCCGTTTGCCGCCATTGGCGGTGGGTACAGCATCTGTCGTGGCGGTGGAAGATCGATCGACGGGGATGTCATCGCAGGAGGATCTGGGCCTCGAGCTCAAGGCGGGCGGCCTGGGGTCGACCGGCCAGAAGCTGGCCCTGGCCACGCTCTGTGCCGTTCTCTTCTTGACGTTTCTCGACAACACCATCGTCAGCGTCGGCTTGGCCAACGTGCAGAGCGACCTGCACGCCGGCGTCACGTCCCTGCAGTGGGTCGTCAACGGCTACGCCCTGACCTTCGCCAGTTTCATGCTGGCGGCCGGGATGATGGGCGACCTGCTGGGTCGAAAGAAGGTGATGCTCATCGGCGTCGCCGTCTTCTGCGGCGGCTCGGTGGTGGCGGCTACTGCCGTCAATGTCGATTGGCTCATCGCGGGTCGGGTGATCATGGGACTAGGTGCGGCGGCGTCGGAGCCCGGCACGCTCTCGATCATTCGCCACGTCTATCCCGACCGGGGCACCCGGGCTGACGCGCTCGGGGTGTGGGCCGCCGTATCGGGGCTCGCGCTCGCGCTCGGCCCGGTGATCGGCGGGGCCTTGGTCGGCTTCTCGAGCTGGCGCGCCATCTTCTGGTTCAACCTCGTGTTCGGGGTCCTCGGCTTCGGGTTGGCCTCGGTCTTCGTGCCCGAGACGTCTGACCGACAAGGGAGGCGGGTTGACGTCGCGGGCTTCATTCTGGGAGCCCTCTTCCTCTTTTCGGCCTCCCTGGCCGTCATCCAGGGCGAGGTTTCCGGGTATGAGGCCCCTTGGATACTGGCCCTCTTCGGGGTCTCGGCGGCCTCTCTGGTGGTGTTTCTCGTGGTGGAGCATCGGTCCGAAAGTCCGATGCTCGAGCTCTCGCTCTTTCGCCGGCCGCCCTTCGCCGGATCGACGATGGTCGTGTTCGCTGCCTATTTCGGGACGTTCTCCATCTTCTTCTTCACTGCTCTCTACCTCCAGGTCGTGGCCAACGCCTCGGCCTATCAGACCGCGGTCGATTTTCTGCCCATGGCCGGGGGCCTGATTCTCGCCTCCGCCGTGACGGGGCCCTGGGTGGCTCGGGGCGGACCCAGGGTCCCGATGACGATCGGTTGCCTTCTCGCCGGCGGGGGGATCCTGGCGACCAGCGCCGTACTCGGTCCACACGCCGATCTGGGCACGCTGGGCTGGGTGCTGCCGATTGCCGGCATCGGCATCGGGATCGTGCTGGTGCCGGTCACCTCGGTACCGCTCACCGTGGTCCGTCCCGAACGGTCGGGGATGGCGGCCTCGGCCACCAACACGAGCAGGGAGATGGGCGCCGTCTTCGGTGTGGCCATCCTCGGGGCGATCGTCAACGCGAAGCTCACGGGCGGGCTGGCGGCCCGACTGAAAGCGATCGGAATACCGCCGAGCTTCCAGAATTTGGTCCTGCACGCCGTTACCACCGGAGGAGCCGGGGCAGGAGGTGCGGCCAGCCAGGCGGAACACTCCAAGAACGCCGCCATCGCACGGATAGCTACCAAGGTGGTCAACGCCGCCTATGAGGCCTTTGGTTCGGGGCTTCATCTGGCCCTGAATATCTCCGGTGCCTTGATTCTTGTCGGTGCCGCGGTGGCCGCCCTCACCATCCATCGGACCGCCGGTCAGACCTTTGAGCTGTGAGCACCGTATGGACCGCGGCGTCCTGGGTATCTATCAGTGGTCGTCGTCATCACGTCATGAAAGGAGAGGAAGATGCCTCAGCAAGCGTGGAGTGCGAAACGGGAGCGCCAGTACAAGCACATCAAGAGCGGGCTGGTCGAGCACGGGGATTCCGAGAAGCTCGCGGAAGAGATCGCTTCGCGCACGGTCAACAAGGCTCGGGCCCGATCCGGCGAGGCCAGGCAGTCCAGCCGCACGTCCACCCACGACATCTCATCGTCGCGGCGCGGTGGACTGCGCTCTCATAAGGGGCCCGGTGGCCGGACGCGAGACCAACTCTACGAAGAGGCCAGACGGCGCGGCATCAAAGGGCGCTCCAAGATGTCGAAGTCACAGCTTGAGCGGGCCGTGGCGAGCTGATCGGCAACCCGGAGTTTCCTCTGATCGGCCAACCTGGGCCGGAGGGCGCTCGGCCACCGCGCTGAGCGAGCCGCCTGTTCCCCGGCGCATGTCACTGCAATGCGGGTAACCTGCAGCCACCGAGGTGCCGAGTCACGGCACGAGGCTCGGCCGCTCAATCCGGCGATGGCGTGGACGGGATCCAACTCGAAGGCGAGGAACTCCATGGCTAACGAGATCCCTCACCTCGGGCGGTTGGCGATCGAGGTGCGTCACACGGAGGGACGCACCATCGTCGAACTATCGGGGGAGCTGGACCTTGCCACGGCACCGGCCCTCTATGAACGGCTGGCCGACATCTCCCATCACGAGGTGGCGGAAGTCGTGTTCGACCTCACTGCGCTCGAATTCATCGATTCGGTCGGTCTCTCGGTCGTCATCGCCGAGCACAAGCGGATGCTGACGTCGGGCGGATCATTGATCCTCCAGTCCCCGACCCCCAGGGCCCGAAAGCTCTTTGAGGTCAGCGGATTGTCGTCGTTCCTGGACATTCGCCCCGGCTCGGCGCCCACCGAGCCCTCGGCCTGAGAACCGGACGTCGCTTTCGGCGGAGCCGTACCCTCATCGAACACCCGTGAGCAACGTTTGTTGGGGCTCCATCTGGGTAGCTAATTGCTACGAGCATGTCCAGAGGAGCTCTGACAAGGTGATCGGTGGACTCTTCTCCAGCCTCGCCGCGTTCGCCACCGGGGCGGTTCTCAACTTCGTCGTGGCGGTGAGCCCCAGCCAGCACGGATTCACCGTTCAGACGGCTGGCCTGATCATCATGGCCGTGGCCGGCGCCGGCGTGTTCCTCACGGCCCTGGCTCTCGTTACCGAGGGCGATTGGCGTCGTTACCAGACCGTCGTGCCCAGCCGCCGCGGCAGCCGGCGCGGTCGCGACGACCGTCACTTTTAGGCAGGCCCCGCTCTGACCTGGCCGATCATCTGACGCCCCCTGGCCCGAAATCAGCCAGATCTGATTGAGGACCAGGGCTTTTGGGCATCGGTGAAGGGAGATTGAAACGCTCGACCCCTGGAGTGCCATGCCGCTGAGCCCGCAACCGAAGGATCGCCACACGCCGGGGGATCAGGTGGCGCGTGGTCGGCGGCCCGGGGACCCGGGCCTGTTTAGCTTCCATACCAGTGGGTATGATGACCGCTGACCTCTCTCTCATGGCCTCGGTTCGACAAGGGGGTGACGTGAACTCATCGTCTGGGCCCGGCGTCCTCCTTGACAACACTCACGATGCCTATCGCCACGAGGCGTTCTTCTACGGCCACCTGGACCAACTCCTGGATGGCACGGTCGAGTTCATCCGGGATGCCTTGTCCGGTGACGAGCCGATCATGGTCGCCCTGTCGGCAGACAAGATCACCGCGTTGCGCGGCGCGCTCGGGGCTGACGCCGACGCCGTGCTGTTCGCCGACATGGCCGAGCTCGGTCGGAATCCGGGACGGATCATCTCGGCCTGGCACGACTTCCTGATGGGTGCCGAGGCTGACGGACGTCTGGTCCATGGCATCGGGGAGCCGATCTGGCCCGAGCGCGCCGCCGCCGAGATCGCCGAGTGCCAGCAGCACGAGGCACTCTTGAACGTGGCGTTCGGTGACCGGTCATTCCGGTTGCGATGTCTCTACAACGAGGCGGCACTTCCCCAATGCGTCCTGGACGAAGCCCTGCGGACGCACCCGTTTGTCCGCACCCATGGTCGGTCAGCCCTGAGCGCCTGCTATCCCGGTGATGAGGCTCTGGCCACGCTCGGCGGCGACCCATTGCCGGAGCCGCCGCCGGGGATCGGCACCCTGTCCTTTCAACATGACGACGACCTCGGGGACGTCCGTTCCTTCGTCGGGGGGATGGCCCTGCAGGCCGGGCTCGGGATGGCCCGCACCCATGACATGGTGTTGGCAGCCAATGAGATGGCGACCAACTCCATCCGGCACGCCGGCGGCCCAGCCACCGTGCGCGCCTGGAGCCAGAGTGGGTCGTTCATGTGCGAGTTCAGAGACGGTGGCCACATCGCCGAACCGCTGGTCGGCCGGCTTCGACCGGCGGCGGCCGGCAACGGCGGTCGGGGATTCTGGATGGCCTACCAACTCTGCGATCTCGTCCAGATCCGGGTCGGTGACGCGGGCAACGTGGTCCGGCTCCACCTGGATCTCTAAATCGTAAAGGCCAGGTTGCTCGCGAGCCTGGTGGCCAGTTCCCGGTCGCCGGCGATCAGAATTTCGCGGTCGAAATGTGGGAGGGCCGGTTGCCGGCCACCCGTTAGACGAAGGAACAACATGGCCGGCATCTCAAGGACAACGGTGGGATCGCCGTCCAGGGAAGCGACGACGGCGGCGCGCTCTTCAACCGCCACGTAGAACTCCCGACTGACTGGTCCGGTGAGCGCGAGTCGGAGGCGCGACCCCCGGGGCAGACCGGCCCGCTTGCCCACGATGTAGCCGAGACCGGTGGCGACCTCGTCGAGGGACGATGTGAGGTGGGTGGGCGCCGGGCGGTCCGTGACGCCGAGCGCCGCCCTGATGTCGTGTTCGTGCATGTAGCAGTCGTAATGGCGGATTCGCATGAAGCGGCCATAGGTCTCGTCTGGACCCGCCGGAGTCCACGACGGGGCGTCGAATTCGATCTGGCTCATCAGGTCGAGCGCCGCCAACCGGTGGGTGGTGACCTCGTGGAAGCGGGCGACCATCTCCTCGCCGGGCAACGACCGCATGGAGGCGACCCACGTCTCGTTGGCCTGCCCGATGGGGTTCTTGACATGGTCCGAAGGCCCCTCCTCGGACTCGGGAGCGGCCAGGTTCAAGAGCATCGACTCCGTGCCGATCATGTGGCTCAGGTTGTCCCGCACGGTCCAGCCCGGTAGGCAGGTCGGGGTGTCCCAGGCCGACGGCGCCAGCCCGCCGCAGAGCTCTTCGACTGTCTCGAATTCCTCTCGCAGCAGCTGGACGGTGGCGTCGCGGTCGACGTAGGTGGGCACTAGGGGGTCTCCTTCTGCACCGAGACCCAATCACGGGCTTCGAAATAGGGACGGAACGCCGTGGCGATCGAGTCGATGTCGGCGGGCTGCTTGGGCCGTTGGAGCTCGTAGACGTGAGGAAACTCGAGCCATCCCGTCACCGCCTCCCACAGTCGGACGGCCGCCGGCCCGCTGGGGGGATCGATCAGCACCGGGCCGAAGAGCGCCTGTCCGTCGTCGAAGACCAGAGTGGGTACTCCGAACGCAGCCTTGCCGACGACGATGTCGTGCTCGCGCCTCACCTCGTCGCCGGTGGTCGGATCGGCCATGGCGGCACTGACGATCTCGGGATCGAGACCGAGCTCGTCGAGGAGCGCGGCAGCCACCTCGGGCCGGTGGGGTTTGCGGCCGTCGACGTGGAGCGCGGTCCCGGAGGCCAAGTACCAGCGGTCCAGCAGCTCCATGTCGAGGCGTCGCAGGTAGGCGCCGATGCGCATCATCGACCACCCGTAGGACCACTCCCGTTCCCAGGGGTGCTTCTTTCCCTCTTCGCGGTTTATCTCCTCCAGGCTGAAGAAGCGCCACCGCACGTCGACGCCGGTGAGATCCCGGACTTCGCGCATCCAGATCGAGGTCTGGTAGGCGTAGGGGCACATGATGTCGAAGTGGAAGTCAACCCCACTTGGACCGGTCTCTGCCATCGGGCGCTCCTCCTCAAACGGTCGTGGCGTGCGGTCCCGCCGGGAACCACGGTAGCGGCACCTCGTGCCGACCGCGGCGAGGGCCTGACCCGTCAGTAGCCGGCGATGGCGACGATCGGTCGGTTGAGGTGCTGCCCACCCATTGAGCCGTAGGGCAACGCGTCCCCGAAGTTGAACACGCCCCCGTCTGCCGCCACGAACCGGTAGCCCTGGCCCGATGGTGTCGCCTCCATCCCCACCACCGGTTGATTCAGGTGAAGGTTGCCGGCCGAGCCCAGGAACGCCGCATCCCCGAAGTTGAAGACGCCACCGTCGGCGGCCACCAGCCAGTACCCGCCGCCGTCGGGCGTGGCTGCCATGCCGACGATGGGCCGGTTGAGAGAGATGCTCCCGGTCGAACCGCGGAAGGCGGCGTCCCCGTAGCCGAAGATGCCGCCGTCCGCGGCCACCAGCCAGTACCCGCCGCCGTCGGGCGTGGCCGCCATGGCGACGATGGGTCGATTGAGGTGGAGGTTGCCGGCAGAGCCGAAGAACCCCGCATCGCCGAAGTTGAAGATGCCCCCGTCGGCGGCCACCAGCCAGTAGCCGCCGCCATCACGTGTGGGTGCCATGCCGACGATGGGCCGGTTGAGATGGAGGTTCCCGGTGGACCCGAGGAACTTGGCATCGCCAAAGGTGAAGATACCGCCGTCGGACGCCACCTCCCAGTAGCCGCCCCCATCATGGGTCGCCGCCATCCCGACCACGGGAGCGTTGAGCGCGATCGCTCCGGTCGAGCCGCAGAAGGGCACGTTGCCGAAATTGAAGATGCCGCCGTCCGACGCGGCCAGGTAGTACCCGACGGGCCCGCCGGCCGGTGGCGTGCACGCGACCTGGATGTTCTGGGCGGTACCGGCATCGCCGGTCAGTTGTGGATCGTGATGGAACTGCGGCCACGACCCGGCTCCGTACACGCCCGACCCCTTCGAACCGGAGATCTCGTAGTGGTAGATGACGCTGCCGTTCGCCTGGTAGCCGGCCAGGGTGACGCCGACGGTGCCGTTGGGGTCGTCGGTGATCAGGGGCGAGTTCTGGAACCCGGTATCCGCTTGAAGGGTCGTGACGACCGTTCCTGTCCGGCCGTCGAGCACCACGACACCGTTGGTCGTCGGCGCCAGCACGTCCTGGTACCCCGTCCCGAGGTCGGCAGTCACCACGGACCCGATGACCGGACCGACCGCGGTCTTCCATATGGTCCCCCCGTTGGCGCCGTTGAGGGCCCACACCGACCCCCCCGTGCTGCTGTGGGTCCCCTCGACCACGGCCAGTTGCCCGTTGCCGAGCACATCGGCCAGCGCCGGGCTGCTCGTGGTGCTGCCGTCGAGGGAGGCCGACCACGAGAGCGCACACCGATTGTTCACCGCCAGCACCTTGTCGGTGTCGGTCCCGTTGAAGGTGGCGCCCGTGCCGAAGGCGATCCCGACCTGCGACGAGCTGCCGAAGAATTCGCCGACGGCCGGGGACGACTGCACCGTCTCGTCCGTGTTGTACTGGCAGACCAGCCCCCCGTTGGGCTCGGGCTGCCCGGCGTTGCCGGTGGCGCTCAGGATCCGCAGGTGGCCCCCGTTCTGGTAACTGAAGCCGTACGCCACAGCCGCCGTGGAGTCGCCACCTTCGACGATCTCGGTCGACCCGTTGCCGTAGAGATCGGCCAGGGCCGGCGTGCTGAAGTCGCTGTCCGCCTGGAACCAGGGGAAGCCGCTCAGCAGCGACCCGTTGGCCGCGTTCATGGCGTCCTGGTTCTGCCCCAGGGAGCCGGCGGTGACGTCCGTCGCACCCTGGAGGTCTCCCACCGCGAGCGACGCCTGCACGCCGTGGTGGGAGCTGTTGTTGGTGGGTGGGTCGGTCTCCTGTTCGAACCACTGGTCACCGCCGGACGGGCTGATCGCCTGGTAGCCGCCGACGGCGGGATTGGCCGCGTCCCCGTCGCCCACGAAGACGGAGTCCAGGGATCCCGACGTGGTCGGCGCGACCGAGGGTGACGAGTTCACCGGGGCGCCGGCGCGGTAGGTCCACACCGGGGCTCCGGTGGCCAGGTTGTAGCTGTACACGTTGCCCGCCTCGTCGCCCACCACCACGGCGGGGCCACCCGCCAGGTTGGCCACGTTGGGCGAGGACAGGGCGATCGGCTCGGACCCGTCGGGAATCGACACCTGCCAGGCGGGCCGGCCGAAGTTGACGGCGTGGCCCGACACGGTCTGCGGCGATGTGGCCGTGGGGGTCGCGGTCGCCCTGGCCCCCGGCACCCCGAGCGCCAGGGCACCGATGACGAGAAGAGCCAGGCCGGCCGATCGCCGGTACGGATGCGTGTGGATCATGAGGGTTCCTTTTCCATTCCCCCACGGAACCATGCCAAGCAGATCCGGCTAGCGCGCCTCGGGATGTTGCCAGGCGGCCCAGTGGAACGGTGCCTTCTCCACCGCCGGTCGATCCAGCGTGTAGTAGTAGAGCGCCAGGGAAAGACGCCGACGATCAGGGGGGCAGGCCACTTCTTGGGGAACGCCGTGAAATGCGGTGTCGGTGATGGAGAAGATCACCAGCCGGTTGTGGACCGGGTCTATGGACCTGGCGCGGCCTGAGAGGTCCCGGGTCCACAACTCCAATTGGCCGTTCCAGGTCGGGTCCCAGTGGCGGTTCAGATAGAGGAGGGCGTTCACCCGTCGATGGAGGCCGGTTTCGGGGTGGAGGTTGAAGTCGGCATGGACACCGAGCCGACCGCCGCGCCCGGTCACGTGCACTCCGCCACCGAGATAGGTCGGGTCGGCGATCAACCCGGGGATCCCGGTCAAGGTGGAGAAGAACGCCAGCGCGTCCGGCGAGTTGAAGTAGGTCAGCGCGCGCCCCACCGTGGGCGGCACCCGGTTGACCTCAGGCATCCAGCGCTTGTGCATCTGCTCGGGATGGTCGTCGGTGTACCACGAGGAGATGTCCGCGGCTTCGAGTTCACCGGCCACCTGGTCGGCCAGGCCGGGAACGAGGAAGTTGTCCAGGACGAGGTGAGGAAAGGGGCGGCCGCCGGCGTAGTCAGCCTGCAGGGCGGCAGGGTCCAACTCGCTACTGAACATCTCCCCTCCCTTCGGCGATTGGCGGCGCCCGCTGGACCGGCACGGAGCAGCGTCCTGGGCGCCAGCGGGCAAATTACCAGGAGGCGGGTGAGGGGTTGAGCGGCCCGCCGCCCCGGCCAGGCCTGACGCGTCAGGAGAAGGTCAGCCGGAGGTCGGGTTCGGGGCCGAAGCTCATGTCGCTCCCGCCGTGGGCGAGGAACTTCTGCCAGCCGGCGATGCCGATCATGGCGGCATTGTCGGTCGCCAGCGCGGGCGGTGGGATGAGGAGGCGGCTGGTGAATTCGTCGGCCAGGGCTTGAGCCCGGGCCCGCAGGACGGGGCTGGCCGCGACGCCCCCCACGATGGCGATCGCCGGGTCGCCGAACACCTCGAGGGCGCGGCGGATCTTGGCGACCAGCACGTCCATGCAGGCGGCCACGAAGGACGCCGCCACATCCTCCAGGACGAAGTCGGGCTCCGCTCTGACGTAGTTGACCACCGCGGTCTTGAGGCCCGAGAACGAGAATTGGTAGGCGTCTCCCAGCATGGGCCGCGGGAAGTCCAGCGAGTCGGCGCCCGAACCGGCGAGACGGTCGAGCACCGGGCCGCCGGGATAGCCGAGGCCGAGGAACCGGGCCACCTTGTCGTAGGCCTCGCCGATCGAGTCGTCGACGGTCTCGCCCAGCAGTTGGTACACGCCGGGACGCGGGATCCGCGTCAGCATGCAGTGGCCTCCCGAGACGAGCAGGGCCGTCTGGGGGAAGGGCACGTCGCGGTCGGCCAGGAAGACACTGGCCAGATGGCCCTCCAGGTGGTTGACCGCGACGACCGGGACTGCCCACCCGAGCGCCAGCGCCTTGGCCGTCGAGATACCGACCAGGAGGGCGCCGACCAGTCCGGGCCCCGACGTCACGGCAACGGCATCGAGTTCCCGACCCGATACCCCGGCCTCGTCCAGCGCGGCGCCGACGATGGAGGTGATCAGCTCAATGTGGGCCCGGCTGGCCAGCTCGGGCACCACGCCACCGAATTCCGCGTGCAGGTCGATCTGGCTCGCCACCACCGACGAGACCACCTCGTAGGTGTCGCTGATGACGGCGGCCGCGGTCTCGTCACATGAGGTCTCCACGGCGAGCAGGACCCCGTTCACGCCCGCTCTCCTGTCGCGGCCAGCGCCTCGGCGATGGCCTGGCGCGAGATGGCGCCCTGGCGCTCGACGACCGCTTCCGCCGAGCGGACGTTGACCAGGGTCGACGGTGAGGCGGCGAGGGGGCCGCCGTCGACCACCAGCGAGACGAACGGCGAGAGCGCTCGCCCGGCCTCCTCGGCCGCCGCGGGGGTCTCGGCCCCGTGGCGGTTGGCGCTGGTCACGAGGAGGACGCCGGTTCGTTCCATCAGCGCGAGCAGGAAGGCATGGTCGGGGATGCGCAGGGCCACCTCGTCTCGCCCGGTCAGCCATGCCGGTCGGGGGCTGTCGGGCGAGAATCCGCAGGCCAGGGTGAGCGGTCCGGGCCACCAGGCCGAGGCCAGCGCGGCCGCCGCCCCGTTCAACTCCACGCCGAGAGCGCGGACCTGGGCGACCGAGGCTGCCAGCACGGGCAGGTGCAGGCCGGCCGGCCTGCCCTTGGCCCGGTAGACGGCGTGCACTGCGTCGGCGAGATCGGGGAGCGCGGCCAGTCCGTAGACGGTGTCGGTGGGAACGACGACCACCGCTCCCGCCGCCAACGCGGCGGCGGTGCTGGCGACGGCGTCCTCATCGTCGTGGTGGATCGTCTGCATGCGGCCTCACTGAATCGGCTGCAGTCTTGCCGAAGTCGCGGGCCGTTCAGGTATCGTCGCCCGGGTTGCGCTGACCAGGGAGGGACGACCATGGCACGAGGCCGGCGGCCGGCGCGGTGATGCGGTGAAGATCGATCTCGGCCTGACCGGCGCTCCGCTGGGCGAGGTCCGAGCCCGGGCCAAGGCCCTGGCCTCGCTCGGAGTCGACGGCCTGTACTGTGCCGAGGGACCGCATGACGTCTTCGTCCCCCTGGTGCTGGCGGCCGCCTCGGGCGCCCAACTCGACCTCGCCACCAACGCCGCCGTCGCCCTGCCCCGCAACCCGATCCACCTGGCGCACGCGGCCTACGACCTCCACGCGCTCTCGGGCGGGCGCTTCCGGTTGGGGTTGGCGCCCCAGGTGGAGGCCCACATCGCCCGGCGGTTCGGGCTGACCTGGTCGGCCCCGGTGGCGAGGATGCGCGAGCTGGTCGGGGCGCTACGGGCCATCTTCGCCACCTGGCAGGGGACGGCCCCACTTCGCTTCGAGGGCGAGTACTACCGCCACACACTGATGACGCCGACCTTCAACCCGGGCCCGCTCACCTTCGGCCCACCACCTGTCCTGCTGGGCGCGCTGGGCCCGAAGATGACGGCCATGGCGGCCGAGGTGGCCGACGGGCTGATGGTCCTGCCCTTCAACTCGCGGCGCTCCCTGACCGAGCTCACCATGGCCGCCGTCACCGACGGGCTGGCGCGCCGCGAGCCCGGGCTCGGGCCCTTCGAGATCGTCTGTGGCGTGATCGTCGGGGTGGGCGGGGATGCCGACGGCGTCGAGCGCGCCCGGGCCGGGGTGCGAACGCTACTGGGCTTCTACGGGTCGACCCCGGCCTATCGCCGCGTCCTGGAGCTGGAGGGCCACCGTGCGCTGCAGGCCGAGCTGGCCGGTCTCATCCGCCAGGGGCGCTGGGACGGGCTCGGCCCGCGTATCCCCGACGCGTTGGTCGACGCCCTGGCCATATGCGGGTCGCCCGAGGATTGTGCCGAGCGGATCCGCTCGAGGGTGGGTGACCTGGCCGACCGGGTGGCGCTGTTCACCCCCGGCCAGCCCGACGACGAAGTGCTGGGGCGGTTGCTGGGGGCCCTCAGAGAGTGAGCGGCCGGATCGGCGCGGCGATGAGGGACGGGTTGGCCTTCCAGTCGACCCCGGGCACGTCGACGTAGAGCTCGATCTCGTTGCCGTCGGGGTCCTCGATGTAGAGGCTGTGCGTCACCGTGTGATCCGAGGCGCCGACGATGGTGGCCCCGGCCGCCTGCAGCGTGTTGACCATGGCGCGCAGGTCGTCATCGGTCTCGCCGACGTTGAGCCCGAAGTGGTACATGCCGACCCGCCGACCCGCCGGGATCGGGGTGGCGTCGGAGCCGACCTCAATGAGGAGGAGCTCGTGGTGAGTGCGTCCCGAGGAGAAGGCCGCCGCGCCGACCGCCGTCTCGCCGGGCTCGGGCAGGATCTGAGGCCAGCCCAGCACCTCGCGGTAGAAGTCCGCCGATCGGTTCACGTCGCGCACGTAGAGGACGAGGTGGCCCAACTCGCGCACGGTCACGCCGACGCGGACCCTTCGAGTTCGGAATGTTGTGAGGCCGCCGTGCGGATCCAATTCGCATTGGGCGGCATACCCGGCCCCAGATGGATTGGGACGTCGAAGGGCTCGGACTCGAGGCCGGCCGCTTCCATGAGCTCAGTCAGGGCGTGGGGGATGGCGGCGGCAATGTCCCACAGCCGCGGCACGGCGCGGGCATCGGAGGCCAATCCCCAGTAGAGGACGCCCATGTAGCTCATGATGGTGATGTTGAGGCCCATGCCGTCCATCACCGGGCCGAGCGGGAACATGCCGAGCATCCGCGTGCCGCCCATGTAGAGCGGGAAGTCCGGGCCCGGCACGTTGGAGATGACCAGGTTGGCCACCGGGCGGTGGCGATCGGCCAGCTTCATCCGGGTGTAGAGGCGGGCGGCGACGGCGAAGACGTTGGGCGTGGCGTGCTCGGCCCAGTTCTGCAGCGTGGTGGCGCCCAGCGCCTTGTGCTCCTCCTTGGCGCCCTTGGTCCCCTCGTGAATAGCCCGCAGCCGCTCGAGCGGGTCATCGAGCTGGCAGGGCAGCTGGACGAACATGGCGGACACCTTGTTGGACCCCTTCAGCTCCGCCACCTCGGGGGTGACCGAGACGGGGACCACCGAGACGAGCGGGATGTCAGGGAGCTCGTCGCCGGCAAGGAGGTACGTGCGCAGCGCGCCGGCGCACATGGCGAGGACGACGTCGTTGACCGTGGTGTCCATGGCGTTCTTGAGCTTCTTTACGTCGGCCAGGTTGGCCGCCGCGAAGGCGACCCGCCGCCGGGCGTGGACGGCCACGTTGATGGAGGTTCGCGGCGCGGTGAGCGGCAGCGCGGCCTTGGCGCTGGTGCCCTGGCGGACCTTGCGCACGCCGGCCACGGCCGAGCCGGTGCGCCAGGCCATGCGGGGGAGGTCGAACGGCCGGACGACGTTGGCCATCAGGGCCTGCGAGACCAGCTCGAGGTTGGAGGGAATCCGCGTATCGAGCTGGCGCTCCACCTTGGCCTCGGGCTCGGGCGGATCGGGTTCGAGGTCGAAGAGCACGCCCAGCAACTCGGCGCCCGAGACGCCGTCGATGGTGCTGTGGTGCATCTTGGTGACCAGCGCGATCTTCCCGTCTTCCAGTCCCTCGACCACCCACATCTCCCACAGCGGTCGATCGCGGTGGAGCTGGCGGCTGTTGATGTCGCCGGCGAAGTCACCGAGCTCGCGCATACCGCCGGGGGAGGGCAGCGCGGCGCGCCGGAGATGGTTGTCGATGTCGAACTCGGGGTCGTCCACCCACACCGGGTGACCGAGACGCATCGGCACCTCGACCAGCCGGCGCTGGAACACCGGCACCTGGGGGATGCGGTCGACGATCATCTGGCGGATGCGGCGGAAGGAGTACCCGTCGGGCACCGTGGAGGGGTCGAAGACCGCCGCCATCGAAACGTGCATGTGCAACGTCGGTGTCTCCATGTAGAGGAAACTGGCGTCAAGCCCAGTCAGGCGCTCTGGGGTCATGGGTTCTCCTTGGTGGGGCCGGTGCTCTCATAACCTCGCACCTTCTCCGCACCGGGGCAACCGTCAGGGCAGGTCGGGCGGGTCGAGGGGCGCCCGGGGGCGGGTTCGGGGGATGATGGGGCGTGCCCTACATCTATCTCGGTGTCACGCTGCTGGGGGGCCTCGGCGTCCTCCTGGCCTTCCATCCCGTCCGCCGCGAACCTCTCACCGTGCTCAGCTTCTTCTTCGGCTGGGTGGAGGGCGAGCTGGCCATCCAGAACATCGTGTGGCAGGTGGCCGCCACCGTGGTGTTCGGGCTGTTCGGGGCCTTCGACTCCTGGGCCGGGTGGCTCGGGTTGGCCGTGGCCGTCGTCAGCTGGATCGGCCTGGCCGGGCTGGCCGTGTCCGGGCGGCGGGCCGCCGGCGTGGTGGCCGGAGCGCTGGACGAGGTGAGGAGCGAGGCCTTCCCGGTCACCAGCGAGCGGGTCGCCCCAACCTGGGGCCGCTGGTGGCGGCTGACCCAGGCCATCCCCCTCAAGGGTCGGTCGGTCAGCGCGAGCAGGAATATCGACTATTGGGGGGACGGCGTCAAACGCCACCGCCTCGACATCTACCGCTCCCGGGTGTCGCCGTCCGCCGGCGCGCCCGTCATGGTCTACATCCACGGCGGGGCGTGGGTCATCGGGGAGAAGCGCGAGCAGGGCAAGCCGATGATGTACGAGCTGGTGGCGCGGGGCTGGGTCTGCGTGGCCATCAACTACCGGCTGAGTCCCAAGGCAACCTGGCCGGCCCACATCGTCGACGCCAAGCGGGCCGTGGCCTGGGTCAAGGAGCACATCGCCGAATACGGAGGCGACCCCTCCTTCGTCGCCGTGAGCGGCGGTTCGGCCGGCGGACACCTGTGCGCGCTGCTGGCGTTGAGCGCCGGCGATCCCGAGTACCAGCCGGGCTTTGAATCGGCGGACGCCTCGGTGGACGCGTGCGTCCCGTTCTACGGCGTCATGGACATGACCGGCAGCGACGACGGCTCGGGGCGCTACGGCCCCGGCCTGCTGGAGCTGCTGGAGAAGACCGTGATGAAGACCACCGAGTCCGAGCACCCCGAAGTGTTCCGGGCGGCATCACCCACGTACCGGGTGCGGGCCGACGCGCCGCCGTTCTTCGTCCTGCACGGGCACAACGACACCCTGGTGCCGGTCGACGTGGCCCGGACGTTCGTGGCCGCGCTGCGCGCCGTGTCGACCGCGCCGGTCGCCTACGCCGAGTTGCCCCTGACCCAGCACGCCTTCGACGTGCTGGCCTCGCTCCGCTGCCAGGCCACTACGGCCGGGGTGGCCGCCTTCCTCGACGCGGCCCGGGCTTCGAGCAGCCGCTCCGCCGCCCCCGGATCGACCTCCACGCCAAAAGTTTCTGACATAGAGTCAGAAACGCGGGTATAGCCCGTCGTCCCTGCTGGCCCGGGCCACGCAGACGGACAGCACAGACGTAAAGGGGAGATTGACGTGGGGAAGCATCACTCGCAGCATCCGTCCTGGCGCGGCCACGCCGGCCGAGCGGCCCGGAGCCTGGTCGGCGGCACGGTGGCCGTCAGCACCCTGGTCCTGGGCAGCAGCGCCATCGCCGGAGCGGCCACCACGGCGCCCGGCGTCACGGCCAACTCCATCACCGTCGGTTCGATCAGTGACATCTCGTCACCCATCGCCGGGTTGTTCGAGGGGGCCAAGGTCGGCACGGAGGCCTACTTCGCCTACATCAACAGCAAGGGCGGGGTGAACGGGCGCAAACTGATCCTCAACGGCATGGACAGCGCGTTCTCCTCGGGCACGGTGACCAGCGAGACTCAGAACATCGCGGCCAACGACTTCGCCATCGTGGGCGGGTTCTCGCTGCTTGACGGCGCCGAGAAGCCGGCCATCGACGCCTTCAAGGTGCCGGTCATCACCCAGGTGCTCGACCCCAAGCTCTACGGCGACCCCAACCTGTACGCGGCCATCCCGCTGGTCAACGGCGGCGAGATCACGGGCCCGTTCAAGTGGCTCAAGTCCAAGTACCCCCAGGTGATCAAGGCCGTCGGCCTGATCGGCTCCAACTCGGCCGCCACCGCCGTCACGGCGGAGAAGACCTTCCGGACCCTGACCCAGAGCCTGGGCTACAAGTGGGTCTACGCACGCGACGCCAGCTTCACCGAGACCACCTTCATCCCCGACATGATCAAGATGAAGAACGACGGGGTCAAGATGCTCTTCGAGCCGACCCAGCAGGGTGCCTACATCTCGACCATGGCCCAGGAGAACAAGCAGGAAGGCCTCAACGCGCTGCTGGTCAGCGGGGGCAACACCTACGAGGAGAACTTCAAGCCGGGTGCGGCCGGCAACGGCACCCTGGTCACCGGGGTCACCGCCCTCTATGAGGGCCAGGACGCCAAGGTCGTGCCGGCCGTGAAGACCTTTGACACGTGGGCCAAGAAGGTGGATCCCCAGACCCAGCTCGACCTCTACACGCTCTACGGCTGGATCAACGCCCAGCTGTTCGTCCAGGCGCTGCAGGGTGCGGGCACCAACCCCACCCGGGCCAGCCTCGACGCCCAGCTGAACAAGATCACCTCGTTCAACGCCAGCGGCCTCATCTCCCCGCAGAATCCCGCGCAGAAGATCCCCGGGCAGTGCTGGATCGTGGCCCAGTACGAGAACGGGAACTGGGCCCGCATCAAGCCCGACCCCAAGTCCGGCTTCATCTGCAACCCCAAGGGCCTCTACCCCAGCAACTACAAGGGCATCTCCCGTTAAGGCACACCCTTGCCGAGCTAGGGGCGAGCGTCCGTGAACGAGTTCGTCAGCTTCGTGGTGGCGGGGATCGTCACCGGCTCCATCTACGCGGTGACGGCCAGCGGGTTGGTGGTCACCTACAACGCCACCGGCGTCTTCAACTTCGCCCACGGCGCGGTCGGCATGTTCCTGGCCTACCTCTACTGGCAGCTCTGGCAGGGTTGGGGCTGGAACCCGGTCCTGGCGCTGGTGCTCGTGCTGCTGGTGGTGGCACCGGTCTTCGCGTTGGTGATCGAGCGCGCCCTGATGCGCCCGCTCTACGGGTCGACGCTCAACACCATGATCGTGGTGACGCTCGGTTTGTTCCTGGTGCTCTACGGCGTCACCGGGACCATCTGGAACCAGACGACGACGCGGAACCTCCCGGACTGGTTCGCCAGCGACCAGGTCGACGTGCTGGGGGTCAACCTCACCTACGAGGAGCTGATCACCGTCGGCTGCGCGGTGGCGGTGGCGTTGGCGCTGTGGGCGCTCTTCAAGGGGACCCGCATGGGGGTCTCCATGCGCGCCGTGGTCGACGACCCGCCCCTGGCCTCGCTGACCGGGGCTCGTACCAGCCGGATCTCGGGCTTCGCCTGGATGATCGGTTTCCTGCTGGCCGGACTGGCCGGCATCCTGCTGGCCCCGGGCACCGGGATGAGCATCCCGATCCTCTCCGAGCTGGTGATCTTCGGCTACGCCGCCGCCATCGTGGGGCGGCTGCGCAGCCTGCCGCTGACCTTCCTCGGCGCCATGATCCTCGGCGTCGGTGAATCGCTGGCCATCGGCTACGTCCCGGCCACCTATCTCAACGACGTCACGGCCATCCTGCCCATGGGGTTGCTCATCGTCGCCCTGCTCCTGCTGCCCCAGGCCAAGCTGGCGGCCGGCCGGGTGGTGCGTCTCCGGCCGCCCAAGGTGGCCAGTCTCACCACGACCCTGGTCGGCGCGGTGGTGCTGGTGGTCCTCACCGTGGTGCTGGCCCAGCTGATCACCGGCAACAACCTCTACACGCTGGGGCTGGCCCTGGCGGTGGGGCTGGCCGCGCTCTCGCTGGTGCTGCTCTCGGGCTACGGCGGGCAGGTCTGGCTCTGCCAGTTCACCTTCCTCGGCCTCGGGTCGTGGGCCATGACCAAAGTCGACGGGGGCAGCTCCATCCTCGGCGTGCTGGCCGCCGTCGGGCTCTGCGCCGTAGCGGGCGGGCTGCTGGCCCTCCCGGCGCTGCGGTTGCGTGGTCTGTACATGGCGCTGGCCACGTTGGCCTTCGCCGCGCTGATGGACAACCTCTTCTTCACCAACCCCTCCATCATCCCGAACGGGTCGATGTCCGTCGGCCGCCCCGACATCTTCGGCATGCGCTTCACCACTGACCGCGCCTTCGTCGTGCTGATCGCCGTCGCCTTCGCGCTCTGCCTGATCGGGGTGGGAGCGTTGCGCCGGGGCCCGTTCGGCCGGCGCCTGGTGGCCATGAGCGACAGCCAGGCCGCCTGCGCCACGGTCGGGATGAGCATCACCCGCACCAAGCTCACCGTCTTCATCCTGGCCGGCGGCATCGCCGGGCTGGCCGGCGCCCTCTACGGGGGCATGTCGAGGACGGTGTCCTTCTCCCAGTTCAACTTCGTCCAGAGCCTGGTGCTGTTCGTCGCGGTGGCGCTGGCCGGGATCACCATCTTGAGCGGCGCGGTGCAGGCCGGCATCGGGTTGGCCCTGATACCGCTGGTGGCCCAGCACATCCCGTCGGTGGCCGGTTTCACCTTCATCTTCTTCGGGGTGGGCATCGTGGCGGTCGGCCGCAATCCCTACGGGCTCGGCCTGCTCTACACCCGGCTCGACGAGTGGCGCGCCTCGCGCCGGGCCGGCCCGGGTGCCAGCGGCGATCTCCCGGGCGGGCCGCCGGCGGATGTCCCCGCCCCGGCCCCGCCACCGCAGGTGTCCTCGGTTGGCTGAGTTGGCGACGGTAGCGGTCGGCGCACCGGCGCTGTCGGTCGACGAGGTCTCGGTCCGTTTCGGCGGCCTGCAGGCGCTGAACTCGGTGGGCCTCGAGGTAGTCGCCGGGGAGGTGCACGGGCTCATCGGGCCGAACGGCGCGGGTAAGACGACGCTCTTCAACGTGATCACCGGCCTGCAGCGCCCCACCGCGGGCCGGGTTCGCCTGGGCGCGCACGACGTGACCAGAGCCAAGCCGCACACCCGCTCGCTGCTCGGACTGGGCCGGACGTTCCAGCGCCTCGAGCTGTTTGGCACGCTGAGTGCCCGGGAGAACGTGCAGATGGCGGCCGAGGTGCAGCACCGCACGTCGAAGAGCGGGCGTAGCCCGGCCGACGAGGCGGCCTACCAGCTGGACCGGGTGGGGATCCTCCACGTGGCGGACGAACCGACGGACTCGTTGCCGACGGGCCTGGCCCGCCTGGTCGAGCTGGCCCGGGCCCTGGCCACCGGGCCCGACGTCCTGCTGCTGGACGAGCCGAGCTCGGGCCTCAACGCCGAGGAGACCCACGGTCTGGGCCAGGTGCTCGGGCAGCTGGCGGCCGAGGGCATGGGCGTGCTGCTGGTCGAGCACGACATGGCGCTGGTCATGGCCGTCTGCGCCCGGGTCGACGTGCTCGACAACGGCGAGGTCATCGCCCGGGGCGACCCCGGCTCGGTGCGGGCCAACCCGCTGGTTCAGGAGGCCTACCTCGGCGGCCAGAGTGAACCGGCGGAGGGGCCGGCCGGCGTGGCCACAGGCGCGACTCCTGCCGCCGCCCGCGCGAGCGAGCAACTCGATGGCGGCGCGGGCGGTTCGTCGAGCGTCGCCCTCTCCGCCGTCGACGTGCGGGCGGGGTACGGCCGCATCGAGGTGTTGCATGGGGTCTCCTTCGACGTGGTCAAGGGTTCGGCCATGGCCCTGCTGGGCCCGAACGGGGCCGGCAAGTCCACCCTCCTCAAGGCCATTTCGGGACAGCTGGCCCTGACGGCGGGGCGTGTCGAGGTAGGGGGACGCCCTCTCGGGAAGAACGCCACGGAGCGGCTGGCCCGCTCCGGCGTCTGCATGATCCCCGAGGGCCGATCGATCTTCCCGAACCTCACCGTCTCGGAGAACCTGCTGATGTACACCTTCCGCCGGCCCGGCCTGAAAAGTGCCTGGGTGGAAGAGCGGGCGGTGGAGCGGTTCCCGGTGCTCGGCTCCCGGCGCAAGCAGCTGGCGGGCACGCTCTCGGGTGGTGAGCAGCGGATGCTGTCCATGGCGCGGGCGCTCACCACCAACCCCGAGATCCTGCTGCTCGATGAGCTGTCCATGGGGTTGGCCCCCATCATCGTGGAGGAGCTCTACGAGGTGGTCGGCCAGCTGGTCACCTCCGAGCAGTTGACCATCATCATGGTCGAGCAGTTCGTACAGACGGCGCTCTCGTTCGCCGACTACGCCGCCATCATGGTCAACGGCGAGCTGGTGCAGCGCGGCACGCCCGCCCAGATCCGCTCCGAGGTGGTCGGGGCCTACCTCGGCGCCGACGTGGCTGTCCCCGGGTCGGCCCCGCCCCAGTGATCGCCGCGTGATCGGCTGAACCCGAGCACCGCCTCAGCCGTCCTCGGCCAGCACGACTCCCACCACGAGTTCATCGGCCTCGACCAGTACGAGGCTCTCGACCCCTCCGGCGTCGATGAGGTCGCCCTGTGCCGCCTCGACCAGTTCGAGGGTATCCCCCGGGGCGGACACGGTGAGCTCGGTTACCCGGGCCCGCATGGATCGCTTCTCGGTGGTCTTGGCCCGCCGCACCGCGCCGAGGACCTCGGCCGCCACGGCGAGCACGTCGGGATCCCCGTGCGCGTGCGGGCCCACCTCCTCGATGGTGGGCCAGGGGGCGCGGTGGACCGAACCCTCCTGCCACCAGCGCCACACCTCCTCGGTCACGAAGGGGAGTACGGGAGCGAAGAGCCGGATGAGCACCGAGAGGGCCAGCCCGAGCGTGGCCCGGGCCGAGCGGGCCCCGTCGCCCTCGCCGTAGGCGCGCGTCTTGACCAGCTCGACGTAGTCGTCGCAGAAGGACCAGAAGAACGTCTCGGTCACCTCGAGGGCGCGGGCGTAGTCGAACTCCTCCTGGGCCGCGGTGGCGGCGGACACCACCCCGGCCAGCTGGGCCAGCAGGGCCCGGTCCAGCCGCGCCGACACGGCGTCGATCCCCGGCGCCGGATCGTCGCCGAGGCGCCCGAGCGCGAACTTCGACGCGTTGAGGATCTTGATGGCCAGCCGGCGGCCGATCTTCATGACACCGATGTCCACCGCCGTGTCGGTGCCGGGCCGGCCGTTGCAGGCCCAGTAGCGGACGGCGTCGGAGCCGTATTCCTCCACCAGCGGCATCGGGGTGATCACGTTGCCCTTGGACTTCGACATCTTCTTGCGGTCCGGGTCGAGGATCCAGCCGTTGATCGTGGCGTTGCGCCAGGGGATGGTGCCGTGCTCGAAATGGGTGCGCAGCATGGTGGCGAAGAGCCAGGTCCGGATGATCTCGGGCCCCTGCGGGCGCAGGTCCATGGGGAAGGTGGCGGCGAAGAGCGCGGGGTCGTCCTCCCAGCCGCAGGCGATCTGGGGGGTCAGCGAGGACGTGGCCCAGGTGTCCATCACGTCGGGGTCGCCGACGAAGCCCCCCGGAACCCCGCGCTGTTCGGGTGAGTAGCCGTCGGGGACGTCGGTAGTGGGGTCGATGGGCAGGCGGCTCTCGTCCGGCACGAGCGGTTCGGCGTGGTTCGGCGTGCCGTCGACGCCGACCGGGTACCAGACCGGGACCGGGACACCGAAGAAGCGCTGGCGGCTGACCAGCCAGTCCCCGTTGAGCCCGTTGACCCAGTTGTCGTAGCGCACGTGCATGAAAGGCGGGTGCCACGACAGCTCGTTGCCCCGGGCCAGCAGCTCGTCGCGCAGTGACGCGTCGCGCCCGCCGTTGCGCACGAACCACTGCCGGCTGGTCACGATCTCGAGCGGCCGGTCGCCGCGCTCGTAGAACTTGACCGGGTGGGTGATCGGCTTGGGCTCCCCGATCAGGTCGCCCGACTCGGTGAGGAGCTCGACCATCGTGCGCTGCGCCGCCTTGACGGTGCTGCCGGCAATGGCCCGCCACGCCGGTCCGTCGGGCACCCCCGGCGGCGGGGCCTCGGCGATGCGACCCGACCTGGTCACGATCGAGCGCGTCGGCAGGTCGAGCTCGCGCCACCAGACCACGTCGGTCAGGTCGCCGAAGGTGCAGATCATGGCAATGCCCGACCCTTTGTCGGGCTCGGCGAGCTCATGAGCAAGGATCGGCACCTCCACCCCGAAGAGCGGGGTGTGCACCGTGGTGCCGAACCGCGCCACGAAGCGCTCGTCGTCGGGATGGGCCACCAGGGCGACGCAGGCGGCCACCAGCTCGGGGCGGGTGGTCTCGATCTCGATGTCGTCGAAGCGCAGGCGGTGGTAGGCCCCGGGGCGCTCGCGGTCCTCCATCTCGGCCTGGGCCACCGCGGTCTGGTAGTCGACGTCCCACATGGTGGGCGCCTCGGAGGAGTAGGCCTCGCCCCGGGACAGGTTGCGCAGGAACATGCGCTGGCTGGCCCGTCGGCTGCGGTCGCCGATGGTGGCGTAGGAGTGCGACCAGTCGACCGAGAGGCCCAGCCGCCGCCACAGGGCTTCGAAGACCAGCTCGTCCTGGGCCGTCAGCTGGTCGCACAGCGCGATGAAGTTGGGCCGGCTGACCGGGATGTCGTCCTTCCCGGGCTCCTCGGGCGGGGTGAATGCGGGGTCGTAGGGGAGTGACGGTTCGCAGCGCACGCCGAAGTAGGTCTGGACCCGGCGCTCGGTCGGGAGCCCGTTGTCGTCCCAGCCCATCGGGTAGAAGAGCTCCCAACCGCGCATACGGCGGTAGCGGGCCACGGCGTCGGTCTGCACGTAGCCGAAGACCGACCCCATGTGCAGCGACCCCGAGACGGTCGGCGGTGGCGTATCGATGGAGAACACCTGCTGGCGGGTGGCGCCGGCGTCGAAGCGATAGGTCCCCTCGTCCTCCCAGACGGCGGCCCAACGTGGCTCGACGCCGTCGATGGTTGGCTTTTGGGGGACCCGGGAGGAGCCGGTCTCGTCGGTCGACATGATCGGGTTACCGTACCCGGGTGCTGCACCTCCACGACACTGCGACCGGCACGGTACGCCCCTTCGAGCTCCGGGTGCCGGGCCAGGTGTCCATGTATGTCTGTGGCCCGACCGTGGACAACGTGCCCCACATCGGGCACGGGCGGTTCAACCTGTCCTACGACGTGCTGCGGCGCTACCTCCTCTTCGGCAGCCTCGAGGTGGACTACGTGAGCAACATCACCGACATAGAGGACAAGATCATCAAGCGGGCCAACGAGGAGCAGCGCAGCACCCAGAGCGTCGTCGAGCAGTACGAGGCGGCGTGGTTCGAAGCCATGGACGGCCTGGGCGTGCTGCGTCCCACCCACGTCCCGCACGCCACGGCCTACGTGGACGACATGATCCGGCTGGTCCAGGACCTGGTCGGGCGGGGCGTGGCCTACGAGACGTCAGACGGCGTCTACCTCAATGTCGAGCAGGTGGACGGCTACGGGCTCCTGGCCCGGCAGAGCCTCGACTCGCTCCGGTCGGGGGCCCGGGTGGAGAGCACGGAGGAGAAGCGCTCGCCGTTGGATTTCGCCCTGTGGAAGAAGGCCAAGCCCGGCGAACCGACGTGGGAGTCGCCGTGGGGCCCCGGACGCCCCGGGTGGCACACCGAGTGCGTCGTCATGGCCCTCGACCTGCTGGGTGAGGGCTTCGACCTGCACGGCGGTGGGATCGACCTCATCTTCCCGCACCACGAGAACGAGCGGGCCCAGGCCGTCGCCGACGGTCGGGCGTTCAGCCGTTACTGGGTGCACAACGGCTGGGTCACCGTGGACGGGACGAAGATGTCCAAGTCGCTCGGCAACTTCACCACGCTGTCCGAGTTCCTCTCGCAGCACGACGCCCGGGCCTACCGCCTCCTGGTGCTCCGCGCCCGCTACCGCACGCCCATTGAGGTCACGTCGGAGACCGTGGCCGACGCGGAGAAGGCGCTGGCCCGGCTCGACACGCTGGCCCGCCGCTTCGGGGTGGGCGAGCTCCTGGCGCAGACGGCAGCCGGCTACGTCGTCGAGGGCACCCCGCCGGCCACCGGGATCGACCCTGATGCGCTTTCCGCCTTCCGCACCCGCATGGACGACGACCTGGACACACCCGGGGCGCTGGCGGGCATCTTCGATCTGGTCACGGCCGCCCACACCAGCGCGGACGCTGAAGACGAGGAGCAAGGGAATCAACTGGCCCGTACGGCCGCCATCCTGGCCGCCGCGCTCGGCCTCTCCCTCCACGGCGAGTCGGCCGACGTCGACGCGGCGACCGCGGCGCTGGTGGCCGAGCGCGATGCGGCGAGGGCGGCCCGGGATTTCGCCCGGGCCGACTCGTTGCGGGACGAGCTCACCGCCCTGGGCTGGACCGTGGAGGACACCGCGACCGGGACAGCCGTCCGCCGCTGAACGGGGCCACCTCGGCTGGTGACATAGCGGTTTGAGCCGTAAAAGTCCTGGGTATTGACCTGAAGAACACGATTCTCGACGTCAGGGAGCGTGTAGGTTACTATGTGGTAACCACGAACTGAAGGGGCAGGGCCGCACCTGCGGAGACCGCATCCCCCTCGGCGTGGCGCAGCTGGATCTGACCCGGCACACGGTCGGGCTGACGCCCAAGGAGGGCTCAACATGTCCGACTTCTCACTGGCCCTGAACGAGGATCAGCTCCAGATCCAGAAATGGGTCCACGAATTCGCC
>DASXZJ010000109.1:0-4324 GCA_036502025.1 Acidimicrobiales bacterium
GGCGAGCAACTGGGCGTAGTCGGCGTGGGGAGCGACCCAGGACAGCCCACGGAGGAACTGCGGGTCGCTCCATGACCACAGGCGATGGACGGTTAGCAGCACGTCGCTGTTCCACTCGATAGCCCGCGGTGACCATGCCCCCCCAAGGTTGAATAGGACACTGGCAACGACGAGCACGGTGGTTCCGGATACTGCTGCCGTACGGACTGGGCCTGATTCCTTCTTGGCGAGCCAGGTAACGGCGGGGAGAGCGAGGACGACCAAGAAGGGCAGCATGTCGCTCATGTACCGGGGGCCGTAGCTGTAGCCCCCCCACCAGTCGTAGGCGCTGCTCACCACGAACCAGTGGGCAATGATGACGGCGCTGAGGGCCACAGAGAGGCCGTCGAGGGCCTGACGTCGCCGGGCAATCACGACACCGACGACGGCTAGCACGATAACCGGCGAGAAGACCAGCAGGCCCCTGGCGGGACTCACCAGTTCTCCCGCCAGTGAGGCAGCCGGGAAGCGGAAGCGCGAGAGTGAGCCGTCGGCGTAGTAAGGCGGCACGAGGGTGTGGTAGGTGTTCTCACTGACGAACACAAACGCCCCGAGCATCGCGCCAAGTCCGGCGAGGTAACTAAGAAGCTGGCGTCGGCGGCAGACCAGCACCCACAGGCTCAGGATCACGATGGGGATGGAACTGGTCGGGCGCATGAAGTACGCGGCGCCGAGGGGGAGCCCCATCCAGGCGGCGAAGCGCGGCTCCTCCTTCGAGCGCAGGGCGAAATAGGCGGCGAGGGCCAGACATAGCATGGAGGGGCCGTGCTGCCACATTGCCCGGCTGGCCGTCGACCAGGCAGCAGTACCAAAGGCGAAGACGAATGCCGTTCCTACGGCCCACCGGCGGCGTCTTCGAGCTTCCAGGGTGCAGAGGCCAAGTTCGGCTATCAAGAAGACAACGGCAGCGGTGGCCGCCACGACGACGCTTGCCTCGATCACCTGGAGGGTGGCGTCCCTGGACGGGGTATCAGGTTGGAACCCAGCGAGCTCGGCGCCGGCCACGAAGGGGACGGCAACGAAGGATGGCCCGAGCGGATAGCCGGGGTAGGGCTTCCCGCCCTTGACCCACTCGGTGTAGGGCTTGCCCCCCTTGACCCAATCGACCCAGTCGTGGTTGTGGAGGTCGGTGCCCTGGAGGCTGACCGTTCCGTGGTCGATGATCTGGTGGGCCACGCTGTTGACCCGATAGCTGTCCTCCACCTGGCGGACCGGGCTGGCGACCTGGATCGCGAGGACGATCACGAACACTGCGGCAATGACGAGCCGACGAGTACGCCGGTCGGCTCGGCCCAAACGGCGGGCGCGGCGCTCGGTTCCAGGGAGCGGGGAGGACGTTGGAGATTCGGCCTCAATCTGTAGCCCGCGGCCGGCCTCCCCGTCTGTGGGGCCTCGCTGAGTTCGCGTGACCCATCGGCGAGGATTCTGTGGGGAGCGCTGCGTTACGACGGTCATATTCCCTGGCTGAGGGTACCGGAACACCCCTGTCGCAGTAGGGATTCGTCTTTGAGGACTCTGATCCTGCTAGCTACTTGATGGTCGGTGATTGATCAATCAGTCTTCGGTCTGGGTGCCCCGACAATCCTCACAGGCAGCAAGCTGTCTGAGGAGACAGATCAATCGCTTCTACCTTAAGCGACGTTGGGTAGAGCGATGTCGGTCTCGAAGGGTCGCACCTCCGGGGATCGACAGGCGCCAGCCGGAGGCGCACACTGATCGAGGGGGTCACCCTGGCGGGCGCACACACTGCATCTCGACCCGGTAACCGCCTGTCGGGGGCCCCGCCACAAGTCCGGCGCTGGCCATGCGCGAAGCCGTCACTGCCCGGGAGTACGATTGGTGTTCCGTGGCGCTCGAGTTGGGGGCAGGGGTCTACGGCGAGGCACCGTGGGCTCGGGAGCCACACAGCCTCGAGGAGCTCCTCGGGCGACCGCCGTGGATGGCCGATGCCGCCTGCGCCGAACACCCGGAGCTGTCGTTCGTGCCCAGCCGTGGCGAGCCCACAGAGCCGCTTAAGGGCGTCTGCCGGCGCTGCCTGGTCCTCGACGAGTGCCTCGCCTATGCGCTGGCCGACCCCGACCTCCAGGGCGTCTGGGGCGCAACGTCAAAGCGTGAGCGCGACGACTTCCGCCGGGGCGTCGAAGGTCGCCCTCGGCGGAGTGTCACCGCCTGGTCGCGGTCACCCACTGCTGAGCAGCGGGCCCAGCGTGCGCTCCAGCGCGGAGCGAGCCTGCGGAAGGCCTGAACCCGTGTCCGCGAAATGTCCGCGGGGCACCAAGAAACAGCAGGTCACAATGAGCAACAACGGGCAGGTAAACCCCCAGGTCAGGGGGCGTTTGGGCAGGTCAAGTCGCCTGTGTCCTCAGTACTTGAGGAAGTTGCGGGCGCGCTCGTGGGCCTCGTCCGTGCCGGGGTCCGCTTCCCACTCCGAGCGTCGGACAGCCAGATAGGAGCGGGCGAGCGTCTCGCCCAGAGCACCGGCCAGAACGTCGTCGTGCTCGAGGGCCTCGAGCGCGTGGCCGACGCTTGCGGGATATGGCGCGATGCCGATCGCCTCGCGCTCCGCGGCCGACATCCTGTGGGGGTCGACCGTGACGGGCTGGGGTGGAGCGAGCTCACGGTCGATGCCGTCGAGGCCAGCGGCGATCAGTCCGCCGAAGGCGAGGTAGGGGTTGCAGGACGCATCGATCGGCTTGTACTCGAGGTTGGCCGATGCCATCTCGCGCCCCCAGAACGTCGACGGGATCCGAACCGCAGCCTCTCGATTGTCGGGACCCCAGCACACGTAGGCCGAGCTCCAGTGTTCGGGAAGGAGGCGCTGGAACGAGTTGAAGCTCGGGGCCGTCAGGCCGAGGAGGCCCGGAAGGTGGACCAGGATACCGGCGACGAAGTGCTCCGCGAGGCCGGACAGACCGTAGCGGCCGGCGTCGTCGTGGAAGAGATTACGGCGCAGAGCGCTGTCCCAGAGGCTGAGATGCACGTGGGCGCCGTTTCCCGCCTGGTCGGGCCAGGGTTTGGGGGCGAGGGAGGCGACCACGCCGTGGCGAGTGGCCACGCCCCGAATGGTCTCCCGGACCAGTACCTGGATGTCGGCGGCCTGGACCGCTGGGTGAGGGGAGACCGAGAGCTCGTGCTGACCGTGTCCGAGCTCGGAGTAGTACTGCTCGACGGCGATGTCCTGTTGCTCGAGCGCTTCGACCATGGCGTCGATGACGTCGGCGGCGGCCGCCATCCCGATTGTCGAGAAGCAGAGGCTGTGATCGATGGGAACAAAGGCCGTGCCGTCCTGGAGGGCCAGGCTGAACTCGCTCTCGACCCCGCACGAGAGCACCATGTCGCGATCGGCCAGGACGCCCGCCATCCTGGCCAGGAAGGGACGAGGGCCGGCGTCGTACGGCCGGCCGTCCAGCGCCACGTGGTCGGCCACCATTGCCGCGGCGTGAGGAGCGTAGGGGAGCACGACAAAGCTCTCGGGATCGGGCACGAGGCGGACTTCGCCGACCGGCCCCATGCCCTCCACGGGCTGAAGCTCGTCGAGCGAGCTCATCGCTTGCATGGCCACGGTCAGCCCCACCCCCGTCCGCATGCGGTCGGCGAGACGATCGATGTGGACTGCCTTGCCCCGCACCGTCCCGCCGTTGTCGCAGTACAGGAAGCGGATCAGCCGCACCCCGGCCTGCCGGCAGGCGTCGACGACCTCTTCGATGCTCCTCGCCGTCGGCCCCCCGGCGCGTTCGGTGCCCACGGCGCGTCACCCTAACAACGGGCCCCGGCAGCCCAGGGGACCCAGTGGTGGCTCCCTTCCGGTCCCGCACGGCGACGTCAACTACGATGCAGGAAACACGGGCTGTGGCGCAGCTTGGTTAGCGCGCTTGACTGGGGGTCAAGAGGTCGCCGGTTCGAATCCGGCCAGCCCGACCGGAAAACACCAGCTCAGGCGACGTTCGCCGGGCGACGACGAACTCGTCGAAGCGGTAAGGGTAGCCGTGGGGGTAGCCAGAGTGGCAGCCGTGATGAGTGCCGACACCCTGAGCGGCGTTTGTGGCCGCTGACCGTGGCAGCTAGGCATCACCCGCAAGCACCTGCACGCCATGGGTCGCCGGAAGCGTCGACGGGCGTGACGCCCGTCGATCCGGGGCGGAACCGCTCGAGCGTCACAGGGGCCATCTAGAATCGCGTCGTTATGTCGAGTTCGGCCTTCCCTGCCTGGTCCGGTGCCCCGGCGCCGTGGAGCTTGCAGGCATCGCCGGTGGTTACCACGCCGGCGCGCCTCAAGTTCTTCCTG
>DASXZJ010000110.1:0-2108 GCA_036502025.1 Acidimicrobiales bacterium
GCGCCCGGACGCCTTCCAGTTGATCGCGACTGGCCCTTGTTCGCTCAGGACGGCGTGATCGGGGGCGTGGAGGAGGTTTCCGTGGAGCAGG
This sequence comes from Acidimicrobiales bacterium, assembly GCA_036502025.1. Taxonomy (GTDB): domain Bacteria; phylum Actinomycetota; class Acidimicrobiia; order Acidimicrobiales; family RAAP-2; genus Bog-473. The sequence goes on from DASXZJ010000110.1 coordinate 92, forward strand.
CCCTCTGGGAGGCCGTGACCGTCGTCGGCCGAGCGAACCTGGTCGCGGAGTTGCTCGAATCGCTCGCGTTCGGCGGCCGCGACCTTCGTGTCGACGGCGTCGAGAAACGACAGAGCCGCGAGCAGATCCTGACGCGGCGTGCCCTCACGGCTCGGGTCCTCACCACTCGCTCCACCCGGGCGGCTGGCGGAATCGTCGTACGGCAGCGCGTGTAGCCGTCCGAGCAGTTCACCCATCATGGTGAACTTCGCGGCATCGTCGGGGAGCTGGACGCCTTCAACGAACCGGGTCACGAGGACCGCGCTGGCATCGAAGTCAGATACCGCATCGTCGGCCGCCAAGCGCTCCGCAGGATAGTCCTGCCGCTCCAGGAATCTGAGGATTGCGGCGTCACCCTCAACACCGGCGCGTGGCCGAGCCGGGGGGAACGCGCGGGCGACCCAAGGGCTGCCGTCATTGCGGTCGATGCGGAACACGTAGGTCTTGTGCACACTGAGCCTGGTCGCCGCGACCGGGTCAATGCCGTAGCGATCCCGGAGATGAGCGAATAGCTGCTCAGGAACTGGCTCGTGGTACATTCGCGCACCGAGACCCTTGAGATCCGTCAGCGCTTCGGTGTAGCGCTGCCCAGTCTCCTCGGCGTGGCGCCGGACAACCTTCTTGAAGCTGGCGTCCTTGGTCATGGACAAGCCTCCCCTTGACACCCTCGTCCCCCAGCGGCGCGGTGTTGGAAGATGGCCTGTGACATTAACGACCGAGAGGGCGAATCCCCTTCGCCAATGGAACTCCGGCTGGGGCGGGTGTTCCACAGCTTGGCGACCGGTCGCCGCCATGGACAAACTCTTCCCGAGGCGCTCAGTCTTCGTCAAGCGCTTCACCCACGAGATGACACTGCGGGAAGTGCCGCCCACTCGCCGCGGATCGCGTTCCGGGTGACGCCCGAGGTCCGTAAGCGCGTGCCCGCCGCATGCCCGATCGGAGGGTCAGTGACGGTGTTTCAGGGGCACTCACGATGTCTGGTAAACAACCCCTGACTTAAGCCGTAGCAGTTCGGAGGACTGCGCGCCGCAGCCTCCCAAGCTGGTCATGAGGGTCCGATTTCCTTCGCCCGCTCTTATTTGTGCAGGTCAGGCTAGGTTTCTTGGTTGCCGCCGGATGTACGACCTGACGTGCCTGCCACAGACGTGCCACACGCGGCCTTGCAGAGACGCCGTGCCCATCTGTACCCGATCGGGGTTCCCAGGGCCACGCTCGGGACAAGCGAGGGCCGATAACGGGCGGCCTATTGCTGGTTAGCAGTCTCGTATTGCTCGTCGGTGACGGGTTCGAGCCATGTGGTGCCGTCGCCGGTGCCGTCGCCTTCGAGCATGGCGAAGTGGCACATCATGTTTCCCGTGGTGGCGCCGTGCCAGTGTTCTTCGCCGGGCCCGGGCCGTTGGGTCCGGCCGTGCTGTGCTCCGCTGCCAGACCGTGCTGTCATTGCCCAGGCTTCGGAGCCAGGAGCTGAGGTGTCAGGCCGCCGGGCCGAGCAGGTCCCATTTGTTGCCTGCGATGTCGAGGAACACGGCGACACGCCCGTAGGGTTCGGTGCGCGGCGCGGTGAGGAACTGCACGCCGGCGGCTGTCATGCGCTCGTAGGCAGCGTCGAAGTCGTCGGCCCGGAGGAAGAACCCGACCCGCCCGGCCATCTGCTTCCCGACGGCTGCGGCCTGGTTCTCGCCGTCCGCGCGGGCGAGAAGGATGCCGGTCTGGGCGCCGGGCGGGCGGACAACGACCCACCGCTTCGGCCTGCCGTCGTTGGTCAGCGACGGGGAGTCCTCGATGAGGTCGAAGCCCAGCGCGTCCACGAAGAACTCGATGGCCTTGTCGTAATCATCGACGATGATCGTGAACTGCTCGATCCGCATGCCAGCAGGCTAGCTGTCGAGGCGGCTCCTTAGCCCCGCCGGGTTATCCCGGTGACCACCCATGCCCGGCCAAGGGCGCTGCAATACAAAGCCACAATGACGAGGACCAA
>DASXZJ010000111.1:0-22845 GCA_036502025.1 Acidimicrobiales bacterium
GCCGGGCTCTACTTCTTGAAGGTGGGCGTCCCGATTTAAGCGACACGCGCCGCGGTATCAGCTTCAGCTGCGAACAGGTCTAAACGAGGATGCGCTCGCCGGGGGCCCGCACGCCGACCACGGCGAGGGTCCGGCCCATGCCGAGGAACATCCCGCAGCAGATGGTCAGGTCGGCCAGCTCCTCCTCGGAGAACAACGCGTGCATGCGGTCCCAGAAGGTGTCGTCCATGGCCAGGTGGTCCAGCGCGAACCGCTCGGCGAACTCGGCCGCCGCCCTCTCGCGCTCGCTGAGGGTGGTGGCGGCGCGCCAGTCGGTGGCGTCGGCGTAGAAGGGCTCGTCGGCGCCCACGGCCGGACCGTCCTTGGCCCGCGTGTCGCGGCACACCAGGCAGTCGTTGAGGAGGGCGATCGTCCAGCGGGCCGCCTCGCGCTCGCGCACGGGGAGCTGGCTGTTGGCGTAGACGGCCTCGGACAACTTGCCCATGCCGGCCGCCATCTTGGGCCGCAGGAGCGCCCAGTCGATGTGCTCGCCCAACCCGCTCTTTGGTGCATCTATCCGTGGCATGGACCAACGGTACCTCCGAGCCACCCCGGCGCGTCAGACCGCGCCGGGATGATCCTCGACGGTGGCTACATCACGGCGCCGATCAGCTGCAGGGCATGGTGCCACCAAAGGGCGAGGTGAGCACCCTGGTCAGGCAGCTGCCGCTGAGGAGACTGCTCTCCAACACGGCCAGGAGCGCCTCCTGCTCAATGGTGATGGTCGCGCTGTCGACCTGGCCCACCACCGCCTCCGCCTGGGCCACGACGGTGCCCACCGGATCACTGGTGTCCGCTCCGGCCGTGCCCGGCGTAAACGCCACCAAGGCGCCCGGTGCAACCAGACCCGCCGCAATCACGACGGCCGCGATACGCCCGCGCCCCGTCAATTTCCCTGCCATCGTCCGACCCGCCATAACTGCTCCTTCCGGTTCCCGCATCGTGTCCAGAAAGGACATGCCGCCGCTCGGCGCTAAAACGCTAACGGCTGGGATTCACCTGTGCAATCGCCGTGATGCGACGGCCCCCGGGCCAACAGAAAAGTCCTGGCAGAACCGCCGGCTGCGGTCAGGCGCTGGCCACCGTCAGGTCGTCACCCAGCACGATCTCGCCACTGAAGTGGGCCGCCGCCAGCGCCCGCCAGGCGTCGGTGTCGGCCGCCTGCAGGGGCGGCACGTAGTGGGTCAGCACGAGGGTCTTGACGCCGGCGCGGGTGGCGGTTTGCGCGGCCTGTTCGACGCTGGAGTGGTAGTTCAAGATGTCCTGGATCCGCTCGTTCGGAATCAGACGCACCAGGTCCTCCCGGATCACCGTCTGGACGTAGAGGTCGGCCCCCTGGCACATGGCGTCGAGCTCGTCGCAGGGCACGGTGTCGCCGGCGATCGCCGCCACCTTGCCCTCGTGCTCAATGCGGTAGCCCACGGTCGGGCTCACCGGGCGGTGGTCGGTGTGGTGGACCGAGACATGGGCGTCGGCCACCTCGAACGACGCGCCCGGTTCGACCTCCTCGACCTCGATGGCCGGGCCCTGGTCGAGACTGTCGTGGTGCGCCAGGCGGTACTGCTGGTCCAGGGCCAGCATGGCCAGGATGCCGTCGACGACCCGCTGGGTGCCGGGCGGCCCGATCAGCCGCAACGGGAGGGGGGCGGGGCTCATGACCCAACGCGTCGTGATGATGTCGTTGAGGTCGGTGATGTGGTCACTGTGCAGGTGGGTGAGCAGCACGGCCGAGAGCATGGGCGGCACCACGCCGGCGGCGGCGAGACGCATGACCACGGCGCGGCCGCAGTCGAACAGCATGGTGGCGCCACCGGCCCGCACCAGGGTGGCCGGACCGGCCCGGTCCGGACTGGGCAGTGGGCTTCCGGTACCGAGCAACGTGATCTCCATGGCGCGGCACCCTACGCGGTGTGGGCACCGGCGCGGGGCAGCGTTGGCTGGTTCTTACGGCTGGGCCGGCTGGGCCGGCGGGGCCGGCTGGGCCTTCCACCACTCGAGGAGCCGGCGGCCGGCCTCTTCTTCCCCGAGCGGCCCCTCGTCGAGGCGGAGCTCCATGAGGAAGTTAAGGGCCTGGCCGACCTTGGGCCCGGGCGAGAGCTCCAGCAGCGCCATGACCTGGTCGCCCGAGAGGTCGGGGCGCAGCCGGTCCAGCTCCTCCTGCTCACCGAGCTCGACGATGCGGGCCTCGAGCTCGTCCATCCGCCGGGCCAGGGCCCGCGCCTTGGTGGCGTTGCGGGTGGTGCAGTCGCACCGGGTCAGCTCGTTGAGCATGCCGAGCAGGTCCCCGGCGTCGCGCACGTAGCGGCGCACCGCCTTGTCGGTCCAGCCCAGCCGGTAGGTGTGGAAGCGCAGGTGGAGCTCGACCAGGCGGACGACCACGTCGACGTCGTGCGACGAGTAGCGCAGCGCCTCCATGCGGACCCGGGTCATGCGGGCCCCGACCATCTCGTGGTGGTGGAAGCTCACCCCGCCCTCGGTGATGGCGCGGGTTTTGGGCTTGCCCACATCGTGGAAGAGGGCGGCCAGGCGCAGCAGCCGGTCCGGCGAGGTCTTGTCCATCACGGCCAGGGTGTGCGCCAGCACGTCCTTGTGGCGGTGGATGGGGTCCTGCTCGAGCGCCAGGCCGGGCAGCTCGGGCAGGAACTCGGCGGCCAGCCCGGTGCGCACCACGAACCACAGGGCATCCGACGGCACCTCGAGCAGCACGATCTTGTCCAGCTCGTCGCGGATGCGCTCGCGCGAGACGATGGCCAGACGGTCGTGCATCTTCTCGATGGCCGCCTCGAGCGCGGCATCGGGCTTGAGCGAGAAGCGCGCCGCGAAGCGGGCGGCCCGCAACATGCGCAACGGGTCGTCGCCGAAGGAGACCTCGGGGTCGAGGGGGGTGCGGAGCCGGCCGGCGGCCAGGTCGCCCAGGCCGTCGAAGGGGTCGACCAGCTCCATGTCGGGCAGCCGCAGGGCGAGCGCGTTGATGGTGAAGTCGCGCCGGGACAGGTCCAGCTCGATGTCGTCGCCGAAGGTCACCTCAGGCTTGCGGGACTCGCGCACGTAGACCTCGGCCCGGTGGGTGGTGATCTCGAAGATCTGGGTCCCCCGCCGGCAGCCGACGGTGCCGAAGCGGGCGCCCTGCGTCCACACGTCGTCGGCCCAGCCGGCCACCAACCGCTCGATCTCGGGCGGGCGGGCGTCGGTGGTCAGGTCGAAGTCGGGATCGACGAGTGCTCCCGCCGGGACGATGGCGTCGCGGACGGAGCCGCCCACCAGATACAGCGTCCGCCCGGCGCCGGTGAAGCGCTGCGCCAGCTCGGCGGTGGCGTCGAGGAGGGGCCGGAACCGCTCGGGCACGGAATGGGACTGCACCCGACCACCGTAATGCGGCATCTAGCCTCTCCCTGTGCCGACACGCTGGGCCAAGGCCGCCCTCTGCACGCTCGCCGTGTCGACTGCATTCCTGGTCAGTGGCGGGGTGGTCGGCGGGGTGGCCGGCGGGGTGGCGGATGCCGCCGCAGCCGGCGCCGGGTCCGATCCGCCGGCCCTCACTCTCGAGTCACAGACCGCGGTGATCACCCCCGCGTCGCCCTGGTTCCGGCTGGCGGTGGGAGTCGGCGAGACCTCCGTCGCCCCCGGCGATCTCTACGTCAGCGTGGGCTTCTACAGCCGTATCACCGACATGTCCCAGCTCCAGCAGGCCACCGGCGCCACGCCGGACAAGACGCTGCTGACCCCCCGGGTGGACCTGCCGGTCACCCTGACCCCGCTCGGACGGGTGTCGACCGCGTGTGTGACCGTCCTGCCCGAGAGCTCGACCAGCCCGCCCACCCCGGCGGCGGGCACGACGCCCTGCCCGGCCGGCGCCCCGACGGTGCCTCTCAACTGCACGCCCGACATCGGCCGCTGCATCGGCGTCTACCCCGTCTCGGTGGCGCTGTTCCGGCATGGCAGCAGCTCGGCGCTGAGCCGGTTCACCACGTTCCTCGCGTATCAAGAGCCGATCGGCGCCGGCAACGGGCCGCTGCGGGTCGGGGTGATCATGCCGGTCGGCCCCCAGTCCGACCGCGCTCCACCGACCAGCAGCCAACTGTCCGCCGCCGAGAGCGAGACCACGCAATTGGCCGAGCACGACAACGTCCACGTGACGGTGGCCGTCGCCCCCGCCGCCGCGGCGGGCCTGGCGGCCGGCAAGGGTGGCAAGGCTCGGACGGCGCGCGACGAGCTGGCCGACCTCACCGACCCCGGGGGACCCGGGGGGGACCAGTTGCTGGCGGAGCCCTACACCCCGATCAACGTGGCCGCCCTGGCCCGAGCGCAGCTGTCCGGCGAGATCAGCGAGCAGATGGCGCGGGGGACGACGCTGTTACACGAGGCCGGCCTCCACCCCACGCCGGGCGCGTGGGTGGACACCACGTCGCAGTTCAGTACCGCCGACAGCACCAACCTGGCCAGCGGGCTGAGGTCGGCCGGGGCCAACCGGCTGGTGGTCGACGACTCGGTGCTGGCCCTGCCCTCGGGCGCGTCCCAGTCCCCCCTGACGTTCGCCCAGACCTTCGCGCTCGACCTAGGCCACGGCGGACGGGTGAGTGCCGCCGCGACCAACAGCGTGGCCGACTCCCGTTTCAGCGCCGACCCCGGGAACCCCAACCTGGCCGCCAACCAACTCCTGGCCACCCTGGAGTTCATCCACTTCGAGAACGCCTACACGGGGACCCGTGGCGTCGTCGTTGAGCCGCCGGCCGGCTGGCGCCCCACCAGTGCCTTCCTCTCCACCCTGCTGAGCGGGATGACCAACAACCCCGTGGTGATGCCGGTGACGCTCGATGAGTTCTTCGCCCAGGTACCGGCGGGGGGGAACTCCGAACCGGCGTCGCTGCACCTCCAGTCGGGGCCCGCGGCGGGGGCCGGCGCCATCTCTCGGAGCGCGGCCCAGCGGATCGCCGTGGCGCGGGCCCACCTCCACTCCTTCACCCTGGCCGTCGCCGGGCACCCCAGTGAGCTCACCACGCTGTCGGACCAGCTCCTCAGCACCGAGAGCCGGGCGCTCAACGGATCCCGGCGGTCGGCCAGGCTGGATTCGTTCAGTCGGAGCTTCGGGGCGGTGCTCTCTGCCATTTCCCTGGGAGCCGAGCACACCATCACCTTCACCTCGCGCACGGCGCAGATACCCATCGCCGTGGAGTCGACCGCGCCCTACCGGGTGACCGTGGTCATGTCCCTCAGCAGCGACAAGTTCACCTTCCCCTCGGGGGACACCCGCACCCTGACCCTGGCGCACGCCACCACGGCGGTCCGGGTGCCGGCCCGGGCCCGGACCTCGGGTGACCGGCTGCCGGTCGACGTCACGCTGCGCACGCCCGACGGCGACCTCACCATCTCGCACACGGTGCTGACGGTGCACTCGACCTCCATCTCGCTGGTCGGGGTCGCCCTCACGGTGGTGGCCGGCCTGGTCCTCCTGGTCTGGTGGGGCCGCACCTGGCGCCGCGGCCGCCGGCACGGGCCGCGGGCGCACTGAGTGGCGATGGAGAACCCGCCGCCGCTCTCCCGTGCCGACCGGCGCCGGCTCAGGGAAGCGGATTGCGCCGGGCCGTCGGGCGGTGGGGCCGGGGTCGCTGGGGGCGGTACGGGCGGTGCGGGCGGCGGCGGGCGGCGCCTCTCCCTTTCGACGGCAGCCAGCTACGTGGCCGTCGGGACGGGGGTCTCGCGCCTCACCGGGCTACTGCGGATTGTGGCGCTGGCGTGGGCGCTGGGCCAGTCCCACCTGGCCGACGCCTTCAACCTGGCCAACACCACCCCCAACATGCTCTACGACATCGTGCTGGGCGGCGTCCTCTCGGCCACCTTCATCCCTGTCTTCGTCGAACAACTGACCACGCGGGACGAGGAAGACGCGTTCAGCTCCATCTCGGCGGTGCTGTCGGTGTCGTTGGTGGTCCTCCTGGCCACCACGGTGGCCGCGCTGGTGCTGGCTCCCCAATTCATCACCGCCCTGACGGCGCTCGATACGTCGGCCCACTCCCACCAGATCCATCAGGTCCTGGCCGAGCGGGCCGTCGCCACCACGCTGTTGCGCTGGTTCGTGATCCAGATCGCCGCCTACGGCCTCTTCGCTCTGGCCACCGCGCTGCTCAACACGCGGCGGCGGTTCGTGGCCGTGGCCTGGGCGCCCATCCTCAACAACGTGGTCTGCATCGGGGTCCTGGTCTGGTTCGGCCTGTGGGCGGGCAAAGGCGTCGGGCTGGCCAGCGTCGAGCAGCACCGCTCCCAGCTCGTCCTGCTGGGGCTCGGCACTTCGCTCGGCGTGGTGATCCAGGGCCTGGCGCTCATCCCGAGCCTGCGCGCCGCCCATCTCTCGCGCCTGCGCTGGCACTGGAACCTCCGGGACGCGGCCCTGCGCACCGTGGTGCGCCTGAGCGGGTGGACCTTCGGCTTCGTGGTGGCCAACCAGGTGGCGTTCTTCGTGATCACCCTTCTGGCCGGCACCGCCTCGGGCCCGGACCCGGTCTCCTCCTACACCTACGCCTACACCTTCATGCAGATGCCGTACGGGATCGTGGCGGTCACCGTCATGTCGGTGGTGGCGCCCGACCTGGCGGAGCGCTGGTCCACCGGCGACCGCGCCGCCTTCGTGACCCGGTTGGCCGGGGGGTGGCGCGCCATGCTCGCCCTCATCATCCCGGCCGCCGTCGGCATGTTGCTCTTGGCGAAACCGGCGGTGGCGCTGCTCCTCGGCCACCACCACAGCACGGCGGCGCAGACGGCCGACACCGGATCGGCTCTGGCCTTCTTCTCGATCGGCTTGCCGGGCTTCTGCTCGTACCTCTACATCGTGCGGGTGCTGCAGTCGATGCAGCGGACCAAGGTGGCCTTCTACCTCTACTTGGTCGAGAACGCCCTCAACGTCGCGCTGGGCGTGGTGCTGGTCCACCCCCTCGGTGTGCGCGGCCTGGCCCTCTCCCTCTCGGTGGCCTACTCGGTCAGCGCGGTGATCGGGCTGGCCTTGCTGCGCAACTGGTTCGGCGCCCTCGGCTCCCCCGGTACCTGGGCCCCGCTCCGTCGGGTGGCGGCGTCCACCATCGCGATGGGTGTGGTCGTGTTGGTCGTCTCGAACCTCTCGGGAGCGACCACCGGGCCGGTGCTCCTGTTCCGGGTGGTGGGCGGGCTGGCCGCCGGGTCAGCGGCGTATTACGTCGTGGCCGTGGTGCTGGGTCGCCGCCATCGGGCGCAACGACGGCGCCCGGAGAGCACGCTGATCCACAGCCGGCGCTACTGGAAGTAACCCGCCCGGCAGCCTGGTCCGCCCCGGGCGCGCGCGAACCCGGTGAGTCAAGAAGGGACCTCACAACGGGACAATTCCCACCTGGGTGGCCGGCTCGACCCTCTCATACGCCGGCGCTTCGGGTCAGACATCATCCGGGTTCGCAAGCTCAACGGTACGCCCGAGGCTCGGGGTCGTCTACCCCTTTTCTCGCCTGTTTTCCGCCATCGCCGTTGCCCCAACGAGAGATGCGGGGGCGCGGTGGCGGTCGCTCGGAACAACGCCGAGGCGGCCGGCGGGTGGTGGATTATCGGGCGGCCCGGGCGGGCCGCTACTCCTCGAGCACCCGCAGGACGACCAGCGCCAGGTCGTCGCTCGGCTCGTGGCCGGCGAACGCGCGCACGGCGTCGATGATCCGGTCGGCGATCTCCTCGACCGAGCGCCGCCGCGCCTCGTGTGCCACCTGGGCCAGCCGCTCCTCGCCGAAGAAGTCGCCCTCCCGCCGGGCCTCGGTGATGCCGTCGGTGTACGCGATGAGCAGGTCGCCGGGATGCAGGGTCAGCGCGCGCGTCGACCAGGTGGCGTTGTCGAAGACGCCGATGATCACGTCGCCGTTGCGCGGCGTCTCCACCGTGCCGTCCGCCCGCACCACGATGGGGGGCGGGTGCCCGGCGTTGGCCAGCGAGATGCGGGCACCGCTGGCCTGGGGGCGCAGGATCCCGCAGAGCAGGGTGGCGAAGAGATGGACGTCGCTGCTGTCGTGCAACAGCACCTCGTTGGCCACCGCCAGCAGCCGGCCCGGCTGGCGGACCTCCAGCGCGGCGCTGCGCAGGGTGTGGCGGATGGACCCGGTCACCACCGCGGCCTCGGGGCCGCGCCCGCACACGTCGCCCAGCGCGAACACCCAGGCGCCCCGCCCGGCCGAGAAGACGTCGTAGAAGTCACCCCCGACCTCCATGCCGGCGCCGAAGGCCACGTAGCGCGCCGCCACCTCGACCCCGGGTATGGCCGGCAGTGACGGCGGCATCAGGCTCGACTGGAGCACCTGGGCCACGTAGGACGACTGCGAGAGCAACCGGGCGTTGTCGAGGATGAGCGAGGCGCGCCAGGCCACCTCCTTGGCCACCTCGAGGTCGCCTTCGTCGAAGCGGCGGTCCGGATCGCACGAGACCAGGGTCAGCGCCCCGAGGTTGTGGCCCCGGGCGATGAGGGGCACGCAGATGTAGGACTGGAAGTTGAGCTCCTTGACGATCCCGTAGTGGATCTCGTCCCGGGTGGTGGCCCGCAGGAACTCGTCGGTCATCTCGGCGGCCAGCGCGGGCGTGCCGGTGCGCAGGGCCTGCACCGCCGGGTGATCGCCGTGGGGGTCGGGTGGGTAGCGCAGCTCCAACTCGTCGACCAGGTCCTGTTGCTCGGGGATGTGGTGGGCCGCCACGACCCGGCGCACCACGTCCCCGTCGGCCACGTCGATGAGGCAGAGATCGCCCAGGAACGGCACGCTGCTGCGCCCCAGCGCCTCGAGCGTCGCCTCGTAGTCCATCGACATGGTGAGCACGGCCCCGAGGTCGGCCAGAAACTGGCTCACCTGCGCCGCCTGGGTGCGCTCGCCGGCCAGTGCCTCGGCGGCGCGCTGGCGGGTGGCGTCCATGCCCGCGCTCACGATGCCCACCAGCTCGCCGTGCCCGTCGTAGAGCGGCGAGTCGACGGCGTGCACGCTCACCACGGTGCCGTCCTTGCGGCGGACGTCGAAGGTGCCCTCCCACGAGCTGCCGCTGACGATGGCCCGGCCGATCTCGGCCTCGACGTCCCCGTTGATGGCCAGCGGCGACAGCTCGCTGGCCATGGTCCCGAGGAGCTCGTCGCCGGCCCAGCCATAGAGGAAGGAGGCGTACGGGTTGACGAAGATGATCAGCCCGGCCAGGTCGACGGCGATGATGGCGGTGTCGATCAGGTCCAGGATCCGCGACTGCAGGTTGAGCAGGGCGAGGGGGGGCAGGTCCGAGCTGGCCGAGCCCTCCCGGTCGGATGCCGCCACCATGTCCGGGCCCGTTTTCATGCCACCTCCCGATCAGATACTGCCGTGGAATGCGGCCCGGCACCATCGGCCGGGCCAAATGCCCTGGCGGCGGGGGGCGCGGCGTGGGGCCGGCGGGGGGCGCGGCGTGGGCCGGGGCGGGGGCGAGGGGGAGTCCGAGCGGGTCCGATCGGGTGAGGACGAGGCGTGGGGCGCCGTGGCAGACTCCCTTCCATGCCTGGTGTACGCATCGTGACCGACAGCGCCTGCGACCTGACCGACGAGCTGGTCGACCGCCATCACGTCATCGTCGTCCCCTTGACCATCCGCTTCGGGACCGAGGAACTGCTGGACCGCAAAGAGCTCAGCCCCGAGGAGTTCTGGCGCCGGTGCCAGGGCAAGGGCGACCTGCCCGAGACCGCCGCCCCCTCCCCCGGCGCCTTCATGGCCGCCTTCCAACAGGCGGCCGACGAGGGGGCCGAGAGCGTGCTCTGCCTCAACATCTCCTCGGGCGTCTCGGGCACCTACGCCTCCGCCGTCACCGCGGCTGACTCCTTCTCGGGCATCCCGGTCCGCGTGGTCGACACGCGCACGCTCACCATGGGCCAGGGGCTGCTGGTGATCGCCGCCGCCGAGGAGGCCGCGGCGGGGGCGAGCCTGGACGACCTGATGGTCGCCACGGCGGACCGCATCGGCCGCACCCGCGTCTACGGCGTGGTGGGCGGTCTCGAACACCTCCAACGCGGCGGCCGCATCGGCGGCGCCCAGGCGCTGCTCGGCTCACTCCTCAACATCAAGCCGGTCATCGAGGTGCGCGACGGCGAGGTGGCCGAGGAGTCAAAGCAACGCACCCGCTCGCGGGCGCTGAGCTACCTGGTGTCCAAGGTAGAGGGTGACTCCCCCCTGGAATGGCTCGGGGTAGCCGACGGGGCCAACGATGACATCGCTCATGTGCTGACGCGCCTGTCGGGTATCGAGGTGAAGCACCCACTGATCTCGGTGTCGCTCGGCCCGGTGGTGGGCACGCACGCGGGGCCCAACACCGTCGGCGTCTGCTACATCGTGTCGGTCGGATCGACCGGGGCCGACGACTAGTCTCACGCCGTGGCTGAGAACGATTTCTCCGAGGGGCTGTCGGCCCGTGTCCTCGACACCGTCGATGTCGTGGTGGCCACCGTCAACGACAAAGCCGTCCGGCCGGCCATCATCGCCGCCCGGGGGATCGTCTTCGGGATCGTCATCGCCGTCGTCGGCCTGGCCGTCGCCGTGCTGCTGAGCGTGGGCTTCATCCGGCTGGCCAACAGCTACCTGACCGCCCACCACGTGTGGATCGCCTACCTGGTGCTCGGCGGCCTCTTCTGCGGTATCGGTGCGTTCCTCTACTCCAAGCGGGGCGTCGCACCTTCCTCTGATGGCTGAGCAGTTCTGATGGCTGAGCAGTTCTGATGGCGGAGCGGCGCAAGGTCGTCATCATCGGCTCGGGTCCGGCCGGCCTCACCGCGGCCATCTACAGCGCCCGGGCCACGCTCGAACCCCTGGTCATTGAGGGCGAGCCTTCGTCGAACAGCGACCAGCCGGGCGGCCAGCTCATGCTGACCACCGACGTGGAGAACTACCCCGGCTTCGTCGACGGCATCATGGGCCCCGAGCTGATGGGGACGATGCGCACCCAGGCCCTGCGCTTCGGGGCCGAGCTGCGGACGGCCAAGGTCAGCCGCGTCGACCTCTCGGCGGGCTCACCCTTCCCGGTCTGGATTGGTGACCCCGAGGCCGAGGAGCCGACGGTCCTGGCCGACACCCTGATCCTCGCCACCGGCGCCCGCTCGCTGATGCTGGGCTGCCCCAACGAGGAGCGGCTGCTCGGCTACGGCGTGTCGACCTGCGCCACCTGCGACGGCTTCTTCTTCCGCGAGCACCACATCGCGGTGGCCGGCGGGGGCGACTCGGCCATGGAGGAGGCGCTGTTCCTCACCCGCTTCGCCACCAAGGTCAGCGTCGTCGTGCGGCGCGACGAGTTGCGGGCTTCCAAGATCATGCAGGACCGGGCCACGGCCAACCCCAAGATCGAGTTCCGGTGGAACTCCGTCATCACCAACATCCTGGGGGACACCAAGGTCAGTGGCATCCGTATCGAGGACACGGTCACCGGCGCCACGTCCGAGCTGCCGGTGACCGGCCTCTTCGTCGCCATCGGCCACGAGCCCAACAGCGCCCTGGTCAAGGGCCAGCTCGACATGAAGGACAACGGCTACATCCGCACGCTCGAGGGTTCGTCGAAGACCAGCGTGGACGGGGTGTTCGCCTGTGGCGACGTCCAGGACGACTTCTACCGCCAGGCCGTCACCTCGGCCGGGTCGGGCTGCATGGCGGCCATCGACGCCGAGCACTGGCTGGAGGACCACGGGGAGTAGGGCGCCACGCCCGCCACTAGCGTGACGGGCAGCGGGAAGGGCAGCGGGAAGGGCAGCGGGAAGGGCGGGAACAGAACTGCGGGCGGCAGCGTTACACCCCGATGACAAGGAGAACGCATGAGCGAGAAGATTGTGACCCTGAGCGACGCTACCTTTGACGAGCATGTCAAGGCTTCGGACGTCCCCGTCCTGGTGGACTTCTGGGCCGAGTGGTGTGGCCCGTGCAAGATGATCGCCCCGGTGCTCGAGGAGATCGCCGAGGAGCAGGCCGGCAAGATCGAGATCGTCAAGCTGAACATCGACGACAACCTCGAGGTGACGCGCCGCTTCGACGTGATGAGCATCCCGACCCTGATCCTGTTCAAGGACGGGCAGCCGGAGGTCCGGTTGATCGGGGCCAAGCCCAAGGGTCAGCTGCTCCAGGAGATCTCGGCCTACCTGTAGGCCTGCCCCTCTCCCGGGGCGACCGGGGGGCCGCCGTCTCGGACCTACAACGCCGGCTGGCCGTCCAGATCCCGGGCGCGCCCGTCGATGACGACGGCGTCTTCGGCCCGGGCACCCGGGCCGCGGTGGAGTCCTTCCAGCATCAGCGCGGCCTGCGGGTCGACGGCATCTGCGGTCGTCAAACGTGGAACACCCTGGTGGAGGCCGGTTTCCGCCTCGGGGACCGCTTCCTCTACCGGCAGGCCACCATGCTGCGAGGCGACGACGTGGCCGAGCTGCAGCAGCGGCTGTGCACGCTGGGCTTCGACGCCGGCCGGGTGGATGGCATCTTCGGGGACCACACGGCTCACGCCCTGATCGAGTTCCAGCGCAACGCCGGGCTGCCGGTCGACGGCCTGGTCGGCGGGGCCACCCTGGGCGAGCTCATCCGGTTGGAGAACCGCCACCTCGACCCCGAACTGATCTCGACCGTCCGGGCCCGGGCCGAGCTGCGCGACGCGCCACCGACCCTCAACGGCCGCCATGTGGCCATCGGCGAGAGCGGCGGCCTGGGCAGCGTGACCGGGGCCCTGCGGCGGCGCCTCGTGCTCGGCGGCACCCGGGTGACCGAACTCCACCATCCCGACGACTCGACCCAGGCCCAGCAGGCCAACGAACTGGCGGTGGACGTCTACCTGGGGCTGCGGCTCAACCCCACCGCGGCGGCCTGCCACACCGCCTTCTGGGCCGGCAGCCACGACCAGTCCCAGGGCGGCCACCTGTTGGCCCAGCTGGTGCAGCGGTCGGTACCTGGCGCCCTCGACATCGCCGACGGCGGGGCCCGGGGCATGTCGCTGCCCATCCTGCGCGAGACGCGGATGCCGGCGGTCCTGGTCGAGGTCGGCCCGGCCCATCTGGTGGTCGAGCGGGCCGCCCTGCTGGCCGCCGCCCTCTCCCGGGTCCTGGGCCAGTGGGCCGACGCCGCCTGGGACTGAGGGTGAGGGGCTGAAGCTCACCCTGGTGGGGGATTTGTCACGCGATTTTGGGATTGGTTGAGGGTCTGAGGCGTGGCCGGCAGGGCCGCTTTTGTGCCTCTGGCGGGGGCCGCAACCGACACATGCAGGTCAGGCGACGGGAGTGTGACCAAACCCTCCACAAGGTGAACTAGGTAACAATCCACAACATCATGCACAGGTTGTGGATGAACCTGAACCGTGTCTTGACAGTTGCGTGACGTACTAGACGCCCTTGTCACCGACCATGGCTCGGTAGATGCGCTCGAGGTCCTCCAGGGTGGCGAATTCGACCACCAGACGGCCCCGCCGATTCTGGATGTCCACCTTGACCCGGGTGTTGAGATAGGTCGAGAGCAGGTCTTCGAGCTCCAGGACCCCCGGCTCGGGCAGCTTCCGGGGCCCTGCTGCCGGTCGTGCCGCTCCCCCACCGGTACTACCTGAAGTATTACTCTGACCCGGTGCCTCACCCTCGACCTCAGGCGGCGGCGGAACCACGCGGAGGTCGGTCACCGTCGCCCCGCCGCGGACCAGCTCCTCGACCGCCCGGACGGTCAATCCCTCAACCACGATCTGCTCGACCAACTTATCCTGGAGCGCACGGTCCGGCGTCCCGAGGAGGGCCCGGGCGTGACCGGCCGAGATGGTGCGCTCGGCCAGGGCCCGCTGGGCCCCGGCCGGGAGCTGCAGGAGGCGCAGGGTGTTGGTGACGGTGGCCCGGCCCTTGCCCATGCGGGTGGCCACCTGCTCGTGGGTCAGACCGAACTCGTCGATCAGCTGCTGGTAGGCGGCCGCCTCTTCGAGGGCGTTGAGGTCCTCGCGATGCAGGTTCTCGACCAGCGCCTGCTCCAGGCTGGCCACGTCGTTGGCCACCTGCACCAGCACCGGGATGGTCTGGAGGCCGGCCCGGCGGGCGGCCCGCCAGCGACGCTCCCCCGCGATGAGCTCGTAGCTCTCGTCCTCACCCTCGACCTCGCGCACCAGGACCGGCTGGAGCAGCCCCACCTCGCGGATGGAGGCGGCCAGAGCCGACATCGACTCCTCGTCGAAGTGGCTGCGGGGCTGGAAGGCGTTCGGCTTGATGTGCGAGATGGGCACGGTACGGAGGAGAGAGTCCGACTCCCCCATGGCCTCGCTCGGGATCAGGGCGCTAAGCCCCTTACCGAGTCCGCTGCGGCGCGCCATTGCTCACCTCCTTGGCTAGCTCGCGGTAGGCCACGGCCCCCCGCGAAGTGGGATCGAACACGGTGATCGGCTGCCCGAACGACGGCGCCTCGGAGAGGCGGACGGTGCGGGGGATGACGCTCTTGCACACCCGGCCCGAGAAGTGCTCCCGGACCTCGTTGGCCACATCGATGGACAGGCGGGTGCGGGCGTCGAACATGGTCAGGACGATGGTGGTGACCTCGAGCGACTCGTTGAGGTTGGACGAGACCAGGTTGACGTTGCGCAGGAGCTGGCTCAGCCCCTCCAGGGCGTAGTACTCGCACTGGATGGGGACCATGACCTCACCGGCGGCGGCGAGGCCGTTGACGGTGATCAGGCCCAGCGAGGGAGGGCAGTCGATGAGGACGAAGTCGAAGTCGTCCACCACCGAGTCGATGGCCCGCTTCACCTTGAGCTCCCGGCTGAAGGCGGGCACCAGCTCGATCTCGATCCCGGCCAGGTCGATGGTCGCCGGCGCCACGAAGAGGTTCTTGACGCTGGTGGGCTCGATGCAGTCCTCCAGCGGCTGCTCCCGCATGATCACGTCGTACATGGAGAACTCGAAGTTCCGGGCGTCGACGCCGAGGCCGGTGGTGGCGTTGCCCTGGGGGTCGAGGTCGACCACGAGCACCCGGTAGCCCTGCTCGGCCAGGGCGGCACCCAGGTTGACCGTGGTGGTGGTCTTGCCCACCCCACCCTTCTGGTTGGCGATGGCGATGACCCGGGGGAGCTCTCGCACGGCCGGGCGGTCGCCATCGAGCAGGGCGTCGGCCTCCGAGCGGATCGAGGGCGGCCGCATCTGGGGCTCGGCGGGGGCGACCGGCTCCTCACTCTTCTTGCTCTTTGGCTTCTTCTCAGTCTTGGCCATGGGGACCTCTCGCAGGGGTGCGGCCGGTGGGTCAGCGACCGGGGCCTCGGGCTCGGGCTCGGCCCGGACCGGCGCGGGCGGGGGAGGCGGGGGCGTAGCGGCCGCTGGAGCCGGCGCCAGCGCTGGGGCGGCCTCTACGGCCTTCACGGGCGCCGGCGGGGGGGCGGGGGCGGGCTTGGCCGCTGGAGTCACTGGTGGGGGAGCGGCGGCGGTCAGGGGCGGTCCGGTTGGTGGTGGAAGAGGGGGATCGGCGATCAGGATTTTGACCGGGTCCGCCGCCGTGGGATGGGACGGAACCGGCTCGGCGGAGTCTCCGTTCTTGGAGGTCTGGCTTGCGTTGTGGTGGTCGGTCTGAGTGTCGATTTCCCGATCCCGGCGGCGGATCCGCATCAGGCAGTCACTCCGAATCTCCGCGCCACGGCGCCTATCCTGGCCCGCCCGCCCACTCAGGTCAAGACTTCAAGGTTGTTTCACGTGAAACATGAGGGTCTGGGCGGAAAATTCGACGGCGGAAGAGGGCGGGCGCCCTTGGGCAATAAATCTCGCTCCGGAGGGGGCCGGATCGGTAATGTTCGGTCGTGGGCACCAGGGATCTGGCCTCGGGATGGTTCGGCGTCCGCTGCATTTTCCGTTGGCTCGATTCGCCCTACTTCGAGGAGCGAATCACCATCTGGAAGGCCGATTCATTCGATGCCGCCATCGAGAAGGCCGAGTTCGAAGCGGCGGAGTACGCCGAGACCAACGGCCTGCTTTACCTGGGCCTGGCCCAGGGCTTCTGGATCTACGGCAGCCGCATCACCGAAGGGACCGAGGTCTTCTCACTCCTGAGAGGGAGCGACCTGGGCACCGAGGACTACCTGGACACCTTCTTCGACACCGGCTCGGAGCGCCAGTCGCACTGGCTCGAGGGGGAGGAGGAGGATGTCCCCGGGCCCTGAGACAGGTACACCGGCCCGGTGTTCCACGTGGAACGTTGGGGCCGGCCAAGGGGCGGAGTTATCAACCATCCGTGCCTCCGGGCTGAGACGGCCCTCACCGGCGGCGGGCCAAGCTACGAGGAGTCGTCTTACCACCGAGCTTTGGGGGATTCGTCCGAGCGAGCGGGGCATGGTTCTTTTCGGAGTGAGTAGGAATCCTGAACTCACCCACCATTCGGGTGTGACCGGCAGCGCTCTGACCTGCTCCTCCCCATTTGAGAATCGGAGTGGGTTCAAAATTCCGACTCACTACCGAAATTGACGACCGGCGGAGACGTCCCTCGTGTCGTGACACCGGACCCCGGGCCGCTCAGCCGCTGATTCGGAGCTTCAAAAGATGGGGTTCTTAGTCGGGACCCCGTCGCGCCGGGGGAAGCGGCCGGGGCAGATCTCACGCTGCGTGAGCACCTGGTAGCCGAACTCGTCCCGCACGGGGGCTACCGGCTCCAGCCCCACCTGGGCCAGTTCCTCCGGCGGCCAGCGCGAGGGCTCGGGGTCAGAGCCGGCACCGCCCGGAGCGCTCCTCGGCGGCTCCGAGACGATCAGCCAACCGCCCACCCGCAGGAACGGGGCGGCGCACTCGGCCACCACGGCCGGGGGCCCGAAGGACCGGACGACGACTCCGTCGAAGGTGCCCCGCCGGGCCGGGTCCCGGCCCGCGACCTCAGCCCGCTGGTGGACCACCGTGACCCGCTCATCCAATTCGCAGTGCCGCACGGCCGCCACGAGGAAGTCGGTCCGGCGCTCGTTGCCGTCGAGAAGGACCAGGGTGGCCGCCGGCCATCGGACCGCCACCACCAGCCCTGGCAGGCCGCCGCCCGAGCCGAGATCCAGGAGGCGCGGCGGGCCGGAGCCGAGCGCAACCGGCTGCCGGCGGGCCAGCGCGGCGAAGCCCTCGGCGTGACGGAGATGGGGCTCCAGGGGACCCGGGCCGAGGAAGCCGGCTGCTCGGGCCTCGGCCAGGACGTCGAGGAGGGCGGCGGGGAAGTCGCCGCTGGGGTCGGTGTCGGGCACCGACGGCGCGTCAGCCAGCCGGAGCGATGACGATGTAGCGGTTGGGGTCCTCACCCTCGGAGCGGGTGGACACCCCCTCGATCTCGTTGACGGCGTCGTGCACGGCCTTGCGGTCAGCCGGGCTCATGGCCTCCAGCGCCTTCTCCTGACCCGAGGCGATGACCTCCTCGGCGATCTGGGAGCTGAACCGCTTGAGGGCCGCCGACCGCTTCTCGCGGTAGCCGGCGACATCGACCAGGATCCGGTCGGTCCGAGAAGGGCACTGGCGCTGGACCACGGCCCGGGTCAGGTCCTGCAGCGCGCTGAGCGTCGAACCCCGGGGACCGACCAGCAGCCCCAACTCGTCGCCCAGGGCGGCGATCTCCACCGTGTCCTCGTCGAGGAGGCGGGTCTCGACCGTGGCCTCGACGCCGTACTCGGCCAGGAGGCCGGCCAGGAAGGCGCGGCCCACCTCGCCCTGCTCCTCGAGCGTCATTCCTTCGGCCATGGCAACTGTCTCCTTCGGTTCGCTTGAACGCTGCGTAGTCTGCTTCACCGTCCGTGTCCGTGCTGGCCCGTCGATCCTGGGCCCGCGCTCGGACCCGTTCTCAGCGGGAACCGCCGACCCCGGCCGGCCCTCTCCGCCCCCCCCTTGGCCCCGGCCACGTCGCCGGCGGGCCGAGCGGCTGGTGCCCGTTCCCGTCCGCACCCCCTCGCCGGAGGCGGATCCATGGCCCGCCCCGTTCTCCGACGTGCGCTCCCGCTCGCCGCCACCCCTCGGTGCGCTCTGACGCCCTCCACCTCCACCTCCGCCGCCCCCGGACCCGGATCCCGGCCCACCCCTCCCGTTGCGGCTGCGGTCGCGCGAACGCTCACGCTTGGGACGGGGACCGACGGGACGGACACGGGCCCGAACCCGGGCCTCGCCCCGCATGCGGCCGAACAGCCCGGCCTTGGGCTCGGTCACCACGATCACCTCGGCGTCGCCCACGGCCACGCCCAGTTGGTCCAGTGCCAACTCCGTTGCTTCTTCGACCGTCTTTCCCGCTACCTCAACCCACTCCACGCTCTAACGAGCCTTTCTTGTTCTCTTCGAGCGCGAGCGCGGGTGCGGTTTTGGCTCCGGCGCGGGCGCGGCCTCTTCTTCGACTGGCTTCTTCCCGTTGGTGGCTCGGCCCGAGGGACGCCGGCCGTTGGTCGGTCGGCGGCCGTTGCCGTTGGCCGCCGACGTGCTCTTGGGCACGGGCGTGCTCTGCGCCTCGGCCGAGCCATCGGTGATGGGGGCCGGCTTCGTCCCCGGCTTGGGCTTGGGCTTCGGTTTGGCGGCCGCCGCGGTCGTCGAACCGCTGCCGCCGATCTCGCGTTCGACCGGTGCCCCGACGGGCGTCACCATCCCGGTGCGGAACATGAACTCCTGGGTGCCGATCCGCATAGCCGAAGAGACCACCATGTAAATGGTTGCTCCCGCGGGCACTCTAAGGTAAATGACACCGAAAATAATAGGGAAGAACTTCTGCATTGTTTGCATCTGTGGATTCGCAGCGGCAGCCTGTGGATTCCGACTGTTCATCTGCTTCATCTGGTAGTACTGCAGGAAAATGGCCATCCCGATGAGCACCAAATACGGGATGGTCAACAGCGCCTGGTTGGCCCCGTGATGGTTGAACGGAACTGAGGACAAGTCCATGCCAAAGAACGAGTGCATTTGGCCTTTGCTCTGCACCAAATTCCCGTAGATCTTGGAAGAACTCGGGATATAACGAGGCGCCACACACGCGGCCACCTTGCAGGTGACTGTGTGTCCAGCAGCGTTCGTATATTGCTGTCCCCTGGCCGCTATATAGGAAAGCCCTCGGATAAGCGAGTAGAGGACGATGAGGAACGGCATCTGCAGGAGGCTCGGGAGGCAGGCCCCGAACGGGCTGGTCCCGTTCTCCTTGTAGAGCTTCATCATCTCCTGGTTGAGCGTCTCGCGGTTCTCGGCGCCCTTGTACTTGACCTGCAGCTTCTTCATTTCGGGCTGCAGTCGCTGCATGGCGATCATCGACTTCGTGCTCTTGATGGTCACCGGCGTCAGCGCCAGCATGATGAGGATGGTCAGCCCGGTGATGGCGACGGCGTAGTTCGGGATGACGGCGTAGATCCCGGCCAGGACCCACCCGAAGAGCAGGAACAGCGGGTGGAAGATCTCCCCGATGGACTTGAACAGGGCGTTCTCGGCGCCGAGCCCGAGGGAGCTCAGGCCGCTCAACATGGCGCCGGGCCGGCCTGCGAGGGGGAGTGGTCGTGCCCAAGGCCTTGGCCCCGGCCACGGCCTTGGCCACGCGGCGGCACCAGGTCGACCCCGTGGGGCCCGAAGGGCCGGCAGCGCACCAGGCGGCGGGCCGTGAGGGCGGTGCCACGCCAGAAACCGTGCTCGGTGAAGGCCTCGACGGCGTAGTTCGAGCAGCTCGGGTAGAAGCGGCAGGGGGACACCCGGCCCGAGCTCGCCCCCTGGTAGGCCCGCAGGACCCGCACGGCGGCCCGCCCCGCCACCGAGGGGCGGATTGCCGGGTCGGGATCAGGCCCGGTCGCGGCGGCTGCCGCCGCGGCGGCTGGAGGGGCGGTGGCCGTGCTCACGACGACGCCACCCGCGAGCCCGAAGAGGACTCGGCCCCGGCGGCCCGCCCCGCCCGCATCAGCGCCTCACGGACGTTGGCGGCCAACTCGGCCCGATCACGGCGCACGGCCGCCGGCTCGATACGCAACAGATAGCTCCCCCGGGGCAGCCCCCCGGCCACCTCCCGGGCGGCAGCACGCGCCCGGCGCCGCAACGCATTGCGGACCACGGCATGGCCGACGTTGCGGCCAATTGCGTACCCCACCTGGGGATATATGCCGCCGGCGGCCCCGATCCCATCGCCGGCCCCAGTGGAGCGGGCGGGGACAAAAGTGGCCCGGACCGGACCCGAGGTGGCCCGGGCCCGGGACCGCTGCAGCTGCGCAAAGGCAGCGCGGCTCGTGATCCTTCCAACCGTCGGGGCGGGCACGAGCAGCTCAGACGGTGAGCTTGTGGCGCCCCTTGAGGCGTCGTGACTTCAGGATGGCTCGGCCGGCCCGCGTGGACATGCGCTTGCGGAACCCGTGCGTCTTGGCCCGCTTGCGGGTGTTTGGTTGGTAGGTGCGCTTCACGTGATCAGCCTTTCGCACACGCTTGCACGGCACGTTCGGCCGGGGCGCGTGGCAGAGTACGGGCTGCCTGGTGACAAGATTCCAGCTGGCGGCAGCGGGTGGCGACCATGTTAGGCGCGATTTGCCGATCCCCACTAGTCGGCCGATGTGCCACGGTGTACCGTCGATCAATTACCCGCACCGAGGAACGGTCAGACCGCCCCTGACGCCACGGACGGAGAAGGGGCGATCGGACACGCGGTGAGTCAAGCTGGGGAACTGTGGACGAGATGCGCCGGGTCCCTGCGCGAGCAGGTCTCGGAGAGCACCTGGCAGGTGTGGCTGTCGGGCCTTCAGGCGGTGGACTTCGCCGACGGCGTCTTCGTCCTCTCGGTCCCGAACGGCATCATCCGCGAGCGGGTCGAGACCCGCTACCTCCCCATGATCGAGGACACCCTGGCCAACGAGGTCGGCTCGCCGGTGCGAGGCCGCCTTGAGGTCTCCGAGACCGCTGAGGCGGAGGGCGACCCCGACGAGCTCTTCGGCGTGCCCGAGCCCCCGACGCCGATCACCTCGGCCCCGGCCGCCTCGGCCTCGACCACCCCGGCCCCGACCAGCCCGGCCGCCGTCAACGGCCCCGGGAACGCCGGGGGCGCCGGCCGCGAGACCCCGGCCGTCCAGCTGGATCCCAAATTCGTCTTCGAAACCTTCGTCGCCGCCTCGTCGAACCGCCTGGCCCACGCGGCGGCCCAGGCCGTGGCCGAAACCCCTGGTCGTTCGTACAATCCGCTCTTCATCTACGGCGACTCGGGTCTGGGCAAGACCCATCTCCTGCACGCCATCGGCAACTACGTGACCGAGAACTACCCGCGGCGCAAGATCCTCTACGTCACGACCGAGACGTTCATGAACGACTTCGTCGACTCGCTGCGCACCTCGACGACGCTGGCCTTCAAGCGCCGCTACCGCGACTGCGACGTCCTCCTCATCGACGACGTCCAGTTCATGGAGCGCAAAGAGGGCCTCCAGGAGGAGTTCTTCCACACCTTCAACCACCTCTACGGGGCGTCCAAACAGGTCGTCCTGACCTCGGACCGGCCTCCCAAATCGATCGCCACTCTGGAAGACCGGCTCCGCAGCCGCTTCCTCTCCGGGCTCATCACCGACGTCCAGCCTCCTGAACTCGAGACACGGTTGGCCATCTTGCAGAAGAAGTCCGAACGGGAGCCCCTCCCGGTGCCTGACGACGTCCTCGAGTTCATCGCCGCCAACGTGAAGGGGAACATCCGCGAGCTCGAGGGGGCCTTGATCAGGGTCTGCGCCTTCGCCAGCCTCAACCATCAACCCCTCTCCCGTGACCTGGCTGAACATGTCCTGTCGGACATCCTTCTGGCTGGTCAACCCCGCCGGATCACCCCGGCCATGATCCTTGACGCCACCGCGTCGACCTTTGGTTTCACCATCGACGACCTGTGTGGCCCCAGTCGCCGACGCCCGCTCGTCATCGCCCGTCAGATCGGGATGTACGTGTTCCGGGAGATGACGGATTTCTCCTATCCGGCCATCGCCCGGGAGTTCGGTGGTCGAGACCACACCACCGTCATGCATGCCGTCGACAAGATCTCCTCGCTCATGAAGGAGAGGCGGCAGATCTACGACCAGGTGACCGAGCTGATTCTGCACATCAAGAGCGGTGTATGACCCTGTGGGGAAGACTCGGGAGACTGTGGATACGGGTACCCCCAACGGGGACGACGGAGGGTTTCTGATCACCCGCGGCGGACACCGGTGGACAAGGGTGGATGAACGGTGGATGACAAGATGGGGCCTGGCCTCGGCTAATGGCATGTCATCCACAATCCACAGCCCTTATTACTGTCACTGTCAGAATTCAATTCTTTAAAGAGCAAGGGGCCCTGTGTGAAGTTCCGTTGTGAACGCGACACCCTCGTCGAGGCTTTGACCACCGCGGGCCGAGCCGTGACGACCCGCGGCTCCACGGCCGCGGCCCTGTCCGGCATCCGGATCGACGTGGCCGGAAACCGGCTCACGGTGGTGGGGACCGATCTCGATCTGACGGTGCGCGTCGAGAGCGAAGCGATTGGCCTCGATGACGGAACCGTGGTTACGCCGGCCCGGCTGGCCGCTGACATCGTGCGCTCCCTGGAACCGGGCGCAGTGACCTTCGAGGGTGGTGAGGACGAGGTTGAGATCTCCGCGGCCCGATCCCGATTCGTCGTCAGAACGTTCTCCGTCGAGGATTTCCCGGTGCTCCCCGATCCCCGTCCCGACCAGGTGAAACTGCCGGCGGCCGGCCTGGCCGAAGCCTTGCGGCAGGTGGTGAGGGCCGCCTCCAATGACGATGCCCGACCCCTTCTGACCGGGGTCCTGGTGGCGGCTGAAGGGTCGGGAACGAGGTTGGTGGCCACGGACTCGTACCGGTTGGCCCTGAGGGATCTGACCGGCACCGGACCCCTCCCCGAAGGGACCGACCAGATC
>DASXZJ010000112.1:0-51704 GCA_036502025.1 Acidimicrobiales bacterium
CAGGTGGTCGACGACCGCCAGACGATGGGCGGTATCGACGTTGCCGCCGTACTTGAACTTGGCCAACACCTTGTCGATCGCGATGCTGATACCCAAAATGGCCTGGAGCTTCTTCTGGTGCGCCTGAGCGGGGTCAGCTACGGCGACGCCCGCTTGGAAGGTCTCGAGCTGGCGGCGGAGGACAGCCGCCACGACGCCCGGCGACTCCCGCTCACTCAGGACGGTGGCGTTGCCGATCATCTGCACCGCGCCGTAGTAGGTGGTGGGGATGCCCAGGAGAGGATCCTCACCGTCGGCCGCTTTCCACGCCGACGGGATGAAGGCCCAGTCCGCCGCCACGCTCAAGACGACTCTCGGGTTCTCGGCCAGGGCCGCGAAGACCGGATTCGCCCGCACCAGGTGCAGCCACACCGTGTCCCCGTCGAGCACGAATTGCGTGGGGACGACAACGGGCACGTCGCGGTCTCGACCGGGGGCGACCAGATGACCGAAGGGGTTGGCTTCGACGAAGGGGCGCCACTCCGCCTCACCCAGGGTGGCGTCGACCGGTGCGGTGTACACGGAGCTAGGTGACCGCTCCCGCTCCCGCTCCCGCATCCGCTCCGAGCTCGGCGATCGACTCGTCGCGGTGGCGCTTGTAGTCGACCTTGCCGTTCGGCGCCCGGCCGATGGTGCCGACGAAGCGCACGCGCCGGGGCGCCTTGTAGGAAGCCAGGCGCGCCTTGACGTGATCGATGAGCTCGGCTTCGGTCGGGGCCGGGACGTCGGGGTCGAGCTCGACCACGGCTACGACCTGCTCGCCGAAGATCTCGTGCGGTATCCCGACCACGACGGCGTCGCGCACGGCGTCGTGCGTCTTGAGCGACTCCTCGACCTCCTCGGGGAAGATCTTCTCGCCGCCCGAGTTGATGCAGACCGAGCCGCGCCCGAGCAGGTGGATGGTGCCGTCGGTGTCCACCTGGGCGAAGTCGCCCGGGATCGAGTAGCGCACGCCGTCGATCACCTTGAAGGTGCGGTCCGACTTCTCCTCGTCCTTGTAGTAGCCGAGCGGGTTGCGCCCGCCCAAGGCGAGCACGCCGATCTCCTCGGAGCCCGGGACGACCTCGCGCCCCTCCTCGGTCAACACCTTGACCGTGGGCCCGAGGGTGAATTTGGCCGTCTCGGCCGCGGCGCCGGCCCCCGACACCGAGACGCCCATTCCCAAGGCCTCCGACGAGCTGAAGGCGTCGACCAGCAGCATGCCGGCGTGGTGGGCCAGCAGCTCCTGCTTGATCGACTCGCTCCACATGGCGCCTGAGGAGATCATCATCATGAGCGAGGAGAGGTCCCAGTGGCCGGGCTGGGCGTCGAGCGCCCCGAGCAGCGGCCGGGAGAAGGGGTCGCCCACGATGACCAGTCCGTTGACGTGCTCTCGCTCGACCGTATCGAGGAGCTCGACCGGGTCGAACTTGCGTGACTCGAGGAGGCAGACCCGCCCCCCTTCGGCCAGGGTGGTGTTGGCCGTGAAGCCGCCCGTGCCGTGCATGAGCGGGCAGGCGGGCATGAGCGTCACGCCGGCGGTGGGGTTGGCCTCCAGGATGGTCCGGACGTCGTCCAAGCTGCCCTCGACGGGGTACTGGCGGACGCCGCTGGCGATGAGGAGGGAGAAGAGGTCGTCCTGACGCCACATCACGCCCTTGGGCATGCCGGTGGTGCCGCCGGTGTAGAGCATGAAGAGGTCGTCGCCGCTGCGCCCCCAAGGCGCCGTGGTCCGGCCGGTAGCCGGGCCCGCTTTGGCGGCCTCGTCGTAGGGCGTGGCCCAGTCCGGGCAGGGGCCGGTGCCGTCGTCGACCCACAGCCACCCCTTGACCTGGGGCACCCGGTCCAGGATGCGCTCGATCCGCTCCGCGAACGCCCCGTGGAACACAACCGCCACCGCGTCGGCGTTGTCCCAGAGGTAGGCGAGCTCGTCGTCGCCGTAGCGGTAGTTGGTGTTGACCGGGACCAGGCCGATCTTGACGGCGGCGAAGAGGGTCTGGAGGTACTCGGGACAGTTGTAGAGGTAGACCGCCACCTTGTCCTGCTGCTGGACGCCCAGGTCGAGCAGGAACTGGGCGACTCCGTCGGCCCCCCGGTCGAACTCCCCCCAGGCGACGTTTCTCTCGCCTTGGGTGACGGCGATGGCGTCGGGCTGGATATCGGCCACGAGCTCCCACACTTCCCCGTAGTTCCAGTTGGTCATCGCTGAAATCCTCCCCTTTGCTGCCTCTTGCTACGCCCGCCTGCTGTTACTGCCCTGCTTCCGCTGCCTTGCCGTTGCTGCCCCGGCACCCCGGCGCCCCGGCGCCCCGGCGCCCCGGCGCCCCGCCACCCCGCCGCCCCGGCGCCCCGCTCGCCTGGTCGCCTGGTCGCCCTAGCGGCGGTCAGCCTACGCTCCCCGCATGGATCTCGGCCTACCCGGAGACGACGACCCCCGGCGCGTCGCCACCAGGCAGTGGTTGGCGGACCACCCCCACCCCACCGGACGCCAACTCGCCGAGGCTGGATACGTGGTGCCCCACTGGGCCCCTCCCTTCGGCCTCGATGCGGACCCGCTGACCCAGCTCATGATCGACGAGGAGCTCAAGCGCGCCGGCGTGCGCCGCCCCATCAACCCGATCGGCATCGGCTGGGCCGGCCCCACGCTCATGTACGCCGGCACCGACGAGCAGAAGGAGCGCTGGCTGTGGGCGCTGCTCAGCGGCGAGGAGTTCTGGTGCCAGCTCTTCAGCGAGCCCGGCGCCGGCTCGGACCTCGCGGCGCTCACCACCCGGGCCGAGCGTGACGGCGACCACTACGTGATCAGCGGCCAGAAGGTGTGGAACAGCTACGCGCACATCGCCAAGTGGGGGATCCTGCTCGCCCGCACCGATCCGGCCGCCACCAAGCACCAGGGCATCAGCTACTTCGTGTGCCCGATGGACGCCCCCGGCATCACCGTCCGCCCGCTGGTCGACATGACCGGCGAGCGCGCCTTCAACGAGGTCTTTTTTGATGACGTCCGCATCCCGTCGGACCACCTCATAGGGGCGGAGCACGGTGGTTGGGAATTGGCCAAAGTCACCTTGGGCAACGAGCGGGTCTCGCTGTCGGGGGAGGGGGCGCTGTGGGGCATGGGCCCGACGGCCGACGATCTGGTCGACCTGGTCCGGGCCGCCGGCGGCGCCCCCGATGCCATGCTGCGGGACCGCTTGGTCGAGGTGTGGGTCGAGAGCCAGATCTTGCGGGTGCTGCGGCTGCGGATGGTCTCGGCCGTGCTGGCGGGCAAGGCACCGGGGGCCGAGGCGTCGGTACGCAAGGCCATCGCCGATGCCCACGGCCAGCACATCATGAATATCGCCCGTGACCTGGCGGGACCCTTCGCCATGCTGCTGGGCACGGGCCCAGTCGGCGGCTGGGGTCCGAGCGGCGCCGGCGCCAACGGGGATAACACCTGGTCGCGGGGGTTTCTGTACGCCCCGGCCCTTACCGTCGGCGGCGGGACGGCTGAGGTCCAGCGCAACATCGTGGCCGAGAAGGTCCTGGGCCTGCCCCGGGACCCCTAGATGGTTGATTCCAAGGGACCCCGGCTAATCGAGGGTCCACGGTCGACGCGACAAAGGCGTCCATGATCGGTGTTGCGTAATCCCAACCCGACCATGGAGGCCAAGTGGACACCGAACTGGACACCTTTGTCACCGCACTGTACGTGAAGATCGACGACGAACTTCGGATCCGTCCCGAGCTGCACCCGTGGCGTCCCAAGGTCGGGCTCGTGCCCCAGCTCTCCGATGCCGAACTGGTGACCTTGGCCGTGCTGCAGGCTCTGTTGGGCTTCACTTCTGAGACCAGGTTCTTGCGCCACGCCCGAGTGCACCTGCGGCCGTGGTTCCCCTACCTCCCGAACCAGTCGGGTTACAACAAGCGGCTGCGCAAGGCGCAGGGCCAGCTCAGGGCCATCATCCGTCTCTTGGCCACCGACACGGAGTGTTGGAGCGACGACACCTGGGTCATTGACTCGACCCCGGTCGAATGTGGACGCTCGCGGCCGACCGCTTTGCGCAGTGACCTGGCCGGCTGGGCCTCCTATGGCTACTGCGCCAGCCACTCGCGCTGGTTCTGGGGGCTGCGCCTGCACCTGGTCTGCACCCCGGCCGGCCTGCCCGTCACCTTCGCGCTGGCCAACCCGAAAATCGACGAGCGCGAGGTGGCCCGGGACCTCTTAGAAGCCGAGCCCGCCTTGCTGCGCCCCGGGCAGAGGATCCTCGCCGACAAGGGCTATGTGTCCAAGGAGTTCGAGACCTTCTTGCGCGAGCACGGTGCCACCTTGGTGCGCCCGGCCACCAAGCGTGAGCCCAACCGGAGCACCAGCCCGCTGCTCAAGCCGCTGCGCCAGCTCATCGAGTCGGTCAACGCCACCCTCAAGACCCAGCTCGACCTCGAGCGCCACGGGGGAAGAACCCCAGGTGGGGTGATGACTAGGGTGCTCCAGCGCCTGCTCGCACTCACCGCCGCCATCTGGCACAACTCCAAAACCGGCCAGCGTCCGCTGCGATCCCTCGTAGCCTTGGACCATGGCTGACCCCTTGGAATTAGGCATCTAGGCGCCCCAAGTCCATCCCCGGGCGCCCAAATTCCTCCCCAACGGTCGTTGAATAGCGGGCCGCAAGGAATGGCCCCCCGGCACGTTGTTCCTGGGCAGGAAAATTCCATTGAGCCGGCGGATGAGCTTGGGGGTGTCGTGAGAAAGTTGTGGACGATTGGGGGGCTGGCGCTCCTCGGTATGGCGGCTCCGATGATGGTGGCGGCGGGCTCAGGTCCGGCGGCCGCGGCGGCGGCAACGCCGCGGGTTGCGGCCAATCCGGTCCTCTACCACCAGCCTCTCCTGGGTCGGCATGCCGTAAACGGGGTCCAACTACGGCATCTGACCGACGTGAACTCGACCAACTGGTCGGGTTACGCCGACATCAATGACACCTTCCAGACGGTGTCGGGTTCGTGGATCGAGCCGACGGTCACCTGCTCGACCGGTGGGGGCGGCCTGCTGGGCGGCCTCGGCCTCGGTTCGTCCGCCACCTACTCGTCCTTCTGGGTCGGCCTCGATGGGTACACCTCATCCTCGGTCGAGCAGACCGGCACCGACGCCGACTGCTCTCGCACCGGCCAACCGACCTACTACGCCTGGTACGAGATGTTCCCGGCGGGGTCGGTCGACCTGTCGACCTCGACCTACCCGGTAAGTCCCGGCGACAAGATGACCGGGATGGTCATGTCGAACGCATCCGGCGGCTTCGCCCTGATCCTGGCCGACGCGCAGAAGGGTTGGAAGTTCACCTTCAACGCCCAGGGCAGCGGGATGGCCCGCTCGTCGGCCGAGTGGGTGGCCGAGGCGCCGTCGGTCTGCCCCCTCCTCTTCTGCAGCCCGTTGACCTTGGCCAACTTCGGCAATGTGACCTTCACCAACGCCGCGGCCACCGACGTCACCAACCACCTGGGCTCAATCAGCGCCTTCCCCGACGCCGCCATCTCCATGGCGTCGGGCGGGACGGTCAGGGCCACTCCGGGTCCGCTCACCGCCGGTGGCAGCAGCTTCACCGACACCTGGAACAACTCCTAGCTCACCCTAAGTACTCGATCACCCCTTAGTGCGGGGGGGGTAGCCGGCCGGCCGGGAGGAGGGGACCGGCTCGCCGGCTCGGTCGCCTCCGCCGGTACGGGGTCAGCTGGAGAGTGGCCCGGCGTCCCCGAAGCCTTGGCGAATGCCCTGACCGGCCCGGGCCGCCAGCGCCTCGGGCTCGTAGAGCATCTCGTACGCGTTGCGGGCGTGGTCCCGCGAGCGGTTCTTGAAGACGGTAGCGAGCACGGCGGGGTCGTCGGCCTCGTCCTCGTGTACGAAGACCTCGAGGATCGGCGTGTTGGTCATGAGCTGCGCCGTCATGATCCCGGTCGAGGCCTCGTGGGCACACACCTTGTCGACCGCTTCCTTGCCCGGCATGCCGAGGGCCACGACGATCTTGGCGCCATCCTCCTCGATCATCTTCTTGGCCGCCACCGCCAGGTCCTTGAAGCCCGGGACGGTGCGGCGCAGGATGGTGAAGCGGGTGCCGTAGCCGGGGCATTGCTTGAGGGCATCCAGCGCCTCGCCACCCATGTCGTAACGGGCGAACATCGTGTCGACGACGCCGATGACGTCGAGGGCGGGGTCCTGAGCGGGGGCGGGGGCGGGGGCGGAGGCGCTCTGGGTGGCCTTCTCGCCCTTGGCCGTTTTTTCCTTGCCCATGCACCATTCTCGCGCAAAGGGGCGACCGTTCATTCAGGTGCCGAGGAAGACGGAGAGCCCGGATCAGGTAGGGCACGCGAGCCAAGCGAGCCAAGCGAGCCAGACCGCCCGCAGCGAGATACGCCGGCGACGCCCACCCTGCCGTGACTTCGGCGGGGACCCCAGGTCCGTAGAGCTGGCCGCCTCCATCGTCGAGCGGGGCCGGGCCCTGGCGGCGCAGCAGCGGGAACTCCTCGGCGACATCGCCGAGTTCGACCGGGCCGAGGCGTGGCGCGGCGACGGCGCCGTCTCCATGGTGTCGTGGCTGACCGAACGCACCGGCGTCGGTGGGGCGACCGCCCGCATGTGGGTGCGCACGGCGGCGCACCTCGAGACGCTGCCCCACCTGGCCGGCTCCCTGGCCGACGGCTCCATCTCGCTCGATCAGCTCGCCCCGCTCGCCGAGGTCGCCACGCCCGAGAGCGATGCCCGTCTGGCCATGGCCTCGCGGCACTGGTCGGCCAGGCAGGCTCGGGAGATGGCCGCCTCGCATCGGGGTTCCACCGACGCGGCGGACGCCCGTCGTCATGAGCACCGGTCCCTACGGTTCAACGACACCAACTGCACTCTGTGGGCCGCCCTGACGAAGGACGACTACGCCGAGGTGAAGGCCGCGCTGGTTGCGGGGGTTTCGTTGGAGCGGGCGGACGACGGGGCCGCCCGCAGTGAGGCTGATGGGGTTGCCGATCCGCTCGGGTACGTCCCCTTTGAGCAGCGCCTCTACGACTCCCTGATGAACATGGTCCGTGGCGCGCGGATGGCGGCCAAGGGAACCCGGTACCGCCCGACCGTGGTGGTCCATGCCGACCTGGGGATGTTGACGGGAAGCAAAAGCGATGGTGAGTGCGAAATACAGGGCATCGGCCCGATCTCCCGTGAGGTGGCCCGCCGCCTGGCGTGTGACGCCCAGGTCGTTTTCTCGGTCGAGGGGCGCGACGGCTGCATCCTCGACCAGAAGCGGGCGCGTCGCAGTCCGACGGTCGCCCAGCGGAGAGAGATCGCCCGCCGTGACAAGGGATGCCGTTTTCCGGGATGCAGTTTCACCAATTTCACCCAAGTCCACCACGTGGTGTTGTGGACCTCAGGCGGCGAGACGAACCAGTCCAACCTGATCACGCTGTGCGGGCGCCACCACAGTGCAGTGCACGAATTGGGGTGGTCCATGCACGGCGACCCTGACGGCGTGGTGACCTTCAACAGTCCGCACGGGCACGCGATGACGTCTTCCCCTTCGCCCACGTGGCGCATGGGGGCTCAGAGGGCGAAAGACAGCTCAAAAGGCTTGCCACTGCGGCGTTGATGCGCCATCTCCGCGCGCGCCTGTCGGGCGGGGCAAATGAGAACGTGGCGAAGTTATTGGGCGGATCGGAGCTCGGCGTGATCGCGGCAACGGGCCACCCAGCCGGTGGGGATAACGGTGACGGTCATGCGGCGACCGCATTGAGGACAGAACCGTGGTGGGTCAAACGCGCGTCCGCACCCGGGACATTCTGAATTGGTGCGTCCACAGCCGGTGCAATGGGCCGCGGGGTCAGGCACTCAGATGGCGGCGGTGAGGGCGCCGATGGGCATGCGAAGGTCGGAAAGCATCTGCAGGTCTTCGTCGCTGGAACGGCCGAGCGTCGTGAGGTAGTTCCCGACGATCAGGGCGTTGATGCCGGCAGTCATCCCGATGGCCTGGAGGTCGCGCAGCGTGACCTCCCGACCGCCCGCGTAGCGCAGGATCACCGAGGGCAGGGCGAGCCGGAACAAGGCGATCCACCGGATCGCTTCCCACGCTCCCACCACCTCGCGCTCACCGAGGGGTGTGCCTGGGCGCGGATTGAGGAAGTTGACCGGGACCTCGGTCGGCTCAAGCTCCTGGAGCTGACCGAGCAGTTCGACCCGCTGCGCGTCGGTCTCACCCATGCCGATGAGCGCGCCGCAGCAGAGCTCCATCCCGTTCTCCCGGACCAAGCGGCAGGTATCGGCGCGCTCGTCCCAGGTGTGGGTGGTGACGATGGACGGGAAGTAGGAGCGGGCCGTCTCCACGTTGTGGTTGTAGCGGTGCACGCCGCCCTGGGCCAGTCGTTCAGCCTGCTCAGGGGTGAGGATCCCCGCGCTCACGGCGACGTTCAAGCCCGTCTCGCGCTGGATGAGGGGCACCAGTTCGAGCAGGCGCCCCATCGTGCGCTCGTCAGGGCCCCGCACCGCCAGCACGATGCAGAACTCCGACGCCCCGAGGGCGGCGGTCTCGCGGGCGGCGGTGAGGACCTCGGTCGTATCGAGGAAGGGAGTGGCCTTGACCGGGGTGTCGAAGCGGGAGGACTGCGAGCAGAAGTGGCAGTCCTCGGGGCAGCCCCCGGTCTTGGCGGAGAGGATCCCTTCGATCTCGACTTCGGGGCCGCACCAGGCCAGACGTACCTGGTGGGCCAGCGACGCCAGGGCCATGACGGCGCCGTCGGGAAGCTTGGCCAGCGCGGTCAGCTCCTCGGCGCCTAACAGGCGCCGCTCGTCGAGAAGGGCGTGTTCGGCGTGGGAGATGACGGCCCGGTCCGCCTCCGAGAGGGCGACTTGGGGCGGGGGCGGCGTATCCGAAGCGGCCTTACGGAAGATGACGGGAGTCTCGCTGGGCACGGGCCACAAGGTAGTGGCAGGGTGGGGTCCTCCGGTAGCCGAGTGGGCGGCCGGAGGGACAGGGAGAGACGATGGCCTGGGATTTTTCGACGGAGCCCGAATTCGAGGAGAAGTTGGAGTGGATGCGCGGCTTCGTCAAGGAGGAGGTCTTCCCGCTCGAGACACTCGAGTTGACCTACGACCAAGTCAAGGTGGCCGTGCGGCCCCTGCAGGAGCAGGTCAAGGCGCAGGGCCTGTGGGCGGCGCATCTGCCGCCGGACCTCGGTGGGATGGGGTTCGGGCAGGTGAAGCTGGGCCTCATGCATGAGATCCTGGGCCAGTCGCCGCTGGCGCCGGTGGTGTTCGGCAACAACGCGCCGGACTCGGGGAATGCCGAGCTGCTGGCGGTGGGGATCGAGAACTCGGGCAACGAGGAGCAGCGTCGGTTATGGCTGCAGCCGTTGCTGGACGGGGACCTGCGCTCGGCCTTCTCCATGACCGAGCCCGGGACGGCCGGGTCCGATCCGACGTTGTTGCAGACCTCCGCGGCGAAGGACGGGGACGAGTACGTGATCAACGGGCACAAGTGGTTCACCTCGAACGGGTCGGTGGCCGACTTCCTGATCGTGATGGCGGTGACCAATCCCGATATCCATCCGTACCAGGGGTCGTCGATGATCATCGTGCCGGTGGGCACGCCGGGCGTGGACATCGTGCGGGACGTCTCGACCATGGAGGACCCGCACACGCCGTACGGGCGGTTCGGGAACCACGCTGAGATCGTCTACCGGGATGTGCGGGTGCCGGTGGGGAACCTGATCGGGCGGGAAGGGGACGGCTTCCAGCTGGCCCAGCAGCGCTTGGGGCCGGGGCGGATCCACCACTGCATGCGCTGGTTGGGCCAATCCAGGCGGGCCTTCGACATGCTGTGCGAGCGGGCCGTGTCCCGGTACGCGCACGGGTCGTTCTTGGCGGAGAAGCAGACCATCCAGAACTGGGTGGCCGAATCCCTGGCCGAGATGCAGGCGGCCCGGCTGATGACGTTGCAGGCTGCCTGGAAGATGGACCAGGAGGGCCAGGCGGCGGCCCGGGTGGAGATCGCCATGATCAAGTACTTCGGGGCCGGGGTGCTCTACAACGTGATCGACCGCGCCTTACAGGTGCACGGGTCGCTCGGGTACTCGAGTGACCTGCCGTTGGAATCGATGTATCGAGCGGCGCGGGCCGCACGGATCTATGACGGTCCCGATGAGGTGCACAAGCAGACGGTGGCGCGGCGGGTGCTGAAGGGGTACGTGCCGGTCGATGTGCCGACCGAGCACATCCCGACCCGTCGGGCCGAGGCGCAGCGCCGGTTCGCCGATCTGTTGGAGAGCCTGACCGTCGACGCCTAGGAGCGGGCTACGCGGCCCAGGCCTCGCCTCGAGGTGCGGTGGCCACCGATTTTCAAGGCAACGAAGTTCGATGCAGGTTTTAGAGGCAGCGAGCCGTATGGCGAAGCTGCGAGCTTCTTGCCTCTGTCCAAGTCCCAGAGTCGGGGCGCCTCAGGCGGGCGCAGCACCTAGGCGAAGACGAGCGGCGCCTTGCGCACCCCGGCGATGACCGGGCTGGCCGTGCGCTCCACGGCCCCCGCCGGGGACAGCGAGGCGAAGCGGTCGAGCAGCAGTTCCAAGACGATGCGCGCCTCCAGCCGCGCCAAAGCGGCGCCTAGGCAGAAGTGCGGCCCGAACCCGAAGCTCACGTGGGGGTTGGGACGGCGCCGCACCTGGAGTGCGTCGGCATCGGCCCCGAACACCACCTCGTCCCGGTTGGCCGAGGCGTACACCAAGAGCAACGGGTCGCCCTCGGCGACGGCCTGGCCCCGCACCGTCACCGCCCGGGTGGCCGTGCGCATGAACGAGATCACCGGCGTGGTCCACCGCAGCAGCTCCTCCACGGCGCCTGGGACCAAAGTGCGATCCGCCCGCAACGCCGCCCACTGGTCGGGGTGCTCGGCCAACGCGGCCAGCCCCCCCGACAAGAGGTTGCGGGTGGTCTCATTACCGGCCACCAACAGCTGGATCAAGAACATCGCCAGTTCCGCCTCACTGAGCTGGTCACCATCGGGGGCGGCCGTCGCCAAGACGGAGACGAGATCATCCGCCGGCTTCACCCGGCGTTCCCCGGCCACCCCGATCAGGTACTCCCACATCTCGCCTTGTAGGCGGGCCCGCTCCTCCTCCCCCCGCTCGCTCTCGCCTGGGATCACCGCCTCGGACCACTCGAAGAAGCGGGGCCACTGCTCGCCGTCGACCCCGAGCAGCTCGCAGATGACCTGCAAGGGGAACGGGATCGACAACGCCGGCACGATGTCGACCGCCACCCCCGGCTCGATCCGCCCCACCAGCGCCCCCGCCTTCCCCGCCACTCCCGCCTCCATAAGGCGCACGATCGAGGGCTTGAACCCGGGCTGGACCAGGCGCCGGTAGCGGGTGTGCCGCGGCGGGTCGGTGTGCATCATGGTGGGCGGGGAGTCGTAGGTGGTGCCGATCTCATCGAGCAGGATCCCCCGCGACGAGCAGAACGTCGCCGGGTCGGTCCCGATGGCGCTCACCTCGGGGTGGGTGGTGACGGCCCAGAACCCGCCCGCCCGCTCGTCGGGCTCGTGCCAGGCGACGGGGGCCTCCCGCCTCAGATCGGCGTACAAGGCGAAGGGATCGCCGAGTTGGTACAGCTGGGGGTCGGTGAGGCGGCTGGGGTCGGCTCCCACTCCCGCGGCTCCCACCTACACGATGAGGCCGTTGGGCCGCGGATCACCCTGGGCCTCGAGCA
Source organism: Acidimicrobiales bacterium (assembly GCA_036502025.1). Taxonomy (GTDB): domain Bacteria; phylum Actinomycetota; class Acidimicrobiia; order Acidimicrobiales; family RAAP-2; genus Bog-473. The sequence continues at coordinate 11,723 of DASXZJ010000112.1, forward strand.
GCGCGTAGTAGGCGGCCAACGTGCCCGGGCCGTCGCTGACCGACTCCACCGAGCCGTCCGCCGCCAAGTTCAGCAGCGCCCCCTCGATAATGAAGCACACGTCCGTCTCGCCCTCGTTCTCCTCGGGCACGTGCAGCGTGTGCACCGAGTTGGCCGCCTCGTACAGATAGGAACCCGCCGTCACGTAGAAGTCGTACTCGAGGTAGTGCCAGCGACCAGCGGAGGTGTAGGCGTCGACCGACCCGGTGTGGCGATGAGTCTGGAGCAGCACGCCCGGCGAGAAGCGGTTGAGGATGACCCAGGTGCCGCGCAAGGCGTCGTAGCGCACCACCTTGAGCAGGACGCCGGTGCCCGTGTCGGCCCAGGGCGCGTCCTCGGGCCCGACCAGGCGCACCACATCTTCTTCACTGGCGATCGACACGGGGACGGTCTCCTCTCACTCGCAACAACCTCACTCGCACGACTTCACTCCCAACAACCTCACCCACCCACCGGAGCCAGCACATCAGCCTCCAGCGCCGCCTCCAACGCCGCCGCCGTCCGCAGCACCACCAGGTCGCCGTGCTGGGGGCCGATCACCTGCAGCCCGACCGGCAGCCCGCCCCCGGACACACCGGCGCACACCGTCGCCGCCGGCGAGCGGGTCATGTTGAAGGGGTAGGTGAACTGCACCCAGTTGGGCGTCGCCACCCCGTTCACCATGCTCGATCCCTCGCCTTTTAGGGGCGCCAGCCCCGAACAGGTCGGGGTGAGCAGGATCCGCGCCTCGTGGAACAAAGAGACCAGGCGCAGGTTCATGGCGTGGAAGCGGTCGAAGATGTGCACCAGCTGCTCCGCGGTGGTCGCCGATGCCGCATCGATGATGGCCCGCAGCACCGGGTCGGACTCGCCCCACCTCGGCGACCCCATCAGCGGCCGCATCGTGCGCAGCTGGCACACCCCCATCAGGGTGAGGAAGTCGCCCACCGGGTCCTCGTCGAAGACCGTGTCGAGCACCGTCACCTCGGCGCCTAGGGACTCGAGCACGCCCACCGCCCGCTCGCACACGGCCAGCACCTCGGCGTCGACCGTGGCGTAGCCGAGCGTCGGCGCCCAGACGACCCGCACCGGGACGTGGGCGTTGTCCAGGGCGGCCAACCACGATGCCTCGGGCCGGGGCAGGGCGCGCAGGTCGGTCGGATCGGGCCCCACCGCCACGTCGAGGGCCGTCGTGATGTCGGCGATGCGGCGGGCCATGGGACCGGAGGTGGACAGATCGAGCCACCCGGGTGCCACGGGTCCGCCCCCCGGCACCCGGCCCAGTGAGGGCTTCATGCCCGAGAGTCCGCAGCAGGCCGATGGGATCCTGATCGACCCGCCGCCGTCCGAGCCGGTGGCGAGCGGCACCATGCCGGCCGCCAGCGCCGCCGCCGCGCCCCCCGACGACCCGCCCGGCCCGTGCGCCGGATCGAACGGGTTGGCCGTGGCGCCGAAGACGGCGTTGGTCGTGTTGGCCGACCAGGCGAACTCGGGCGTGTTGGTCTTGCCCACCACCACGCACCCGGCCGCCCGCAGGCGGGCCACGAAGGGTGTCTCGCTGGTCGCCGGGGGGCTGTCGGCGAGGAGGGGCGAGCCGTGCGTGGTGCGGAAGCCGATGGCGTCCTGGTTGTCCTTCACCCCGATCGGGATGCCGGCCAGGGGTCCGGGATCACCGCCTCGGGCGATGCTCTCATCGAGCGCGGCGGCGTCCGCCAGTGCCCGGTCACCGTCCACCGCGACAAAGGCGTTGTAGGTGGGGTTCAGGGCTTCGATCCGGTCGAGGGCCGCCTGGGTCAGCTCACGGGCCGAGACGGTGCGGGCGCGCACCTGGCGGGCCAGGTCGGCGACCGGGGTGGTGCGGAAGTCCATCAGTGGTTCACCTAACTGTCTAACTGCCCGCCTAGGGGGCGAGCCCGGCGACGGCGTCGGCCAGTTCGATCCCCAGGGGGATCACTGCAGGCGCCGGCACCGTCACGCCGTTGTCCATGTAGCGCTGGATATGGGCCCGGCACTCCTTCGTCGACCCGTGCACCACCAGCTGGTCGACCACCTCGTCGGGGATGGCCGCCAAGGCGCCCTTGCGATCGCCGGCCGCCCAGGCGTCCCACATCGGTTGGAGGGCCGGCCCCCGGCCCAACCAGCGGTGGAATTCGGCGTAGGCGGTGACGTTGAGGTAGGCCGTGATCATCCGGCGCCCCACCATGCGGGCCAAGTCGGCGTCCTCGGTCGGGATGACGAAGATGCGGGCGACGATCTCTCGCCTGGGGGCGCCCTCGACGGCTGCGGCGGTCCCCTCGACGGCCGCGGCGGCACTCTCCACCTCGGCCACCGCCTTGCGCACGTCGTCGGCGCTGAGCCAATTGAGGATGGCGCCGTCGGCCTCCCGCCCGGCCAGATGCAGCATCCCCGGTCGCAGCGCGGCCAGGTAGAGCGCCGGCTGCTGCTCGGGGACGCGGGCCAGGCGGAACCCTTTGACGGAGAAGCCCTCGTAGGTCTCCGTGATCTTCTCGCCGGTCAGGGCCAGGCGCAGGAAGCGCAGGGTGTCACGCACCCGGCGGTACTGGTTCTCGAAGGCGAGGCCGTTCCAGTTGGCCACAATTACTTCCGATGAGGCGCCTAGGCCGAAGGCGAACTGGCCTGGTGCGGCGTCGGCGATGGAGGCCACGCTCTGGGCGAGCAACGCCGGGCCCCGGGTGTAGGCGGGCGTGATGGCGACGCCCAGTTTCAGCTCGGGCTCCCAGGCGGCGGCCAGGGCGAGCGGTGTGAAGCCGTCGGACCCGTCAACCTCGGCCGACCAGACGTCGGTGTAGCCGAGCTCGCGCAGGCGGGCGAACCATTGGCGGTGGGCGTGGAGGGGGATGCCGTCGAAGGGGATGGTGATGCCGTATCGAGAGGGGGAGGGGGCGGTCATGCTTCCAACCTCTCACCTTCGGCTTCGCCATGGCCCACGGCCACGCCCAATTCGGGGTCGTGCCCGGGCGGGTCCTCGGTATGCTCGAACTCGGCGTCGTCGTGGGCCAGAGCCAGCTCGGTCTCCTCCTCCTCCTCGCTGTCGGACGACGGCACGTAGATCCCCCAGCGCTCCATCCCCGCCTCCATGCGCCGGATCACCGTTTCGATCACCTCGACCCGCCCGTTGCGTTTGTGCTCCGAGGAGATCACGTCCCAAGGCGCCAGTTCGCCGTCGGTCAAGCGGAGCATGTCGGACACGGCTTCGTTGTACTGCGGCCGCTTCTCCCGGTTGCGCCAGTCCTCCTCGGTCAGCTTCCACGACTTGAGCGGGTCGTCGCGCCGGCGCTCGAAGCGCCGCAGCTGCTCCTCGTGCGACATGTGCAGCCACAGCTTGATGACCACCATGCCCTCCTCGGCCAGCGTGTGCTCGAAGTCGTTGATCTCGTCGTAGGCCCGGCGCCACTGCACCTCGGTCGCCAGGTTCTCGACCCGCTCGACCAGGACCCGGCCGTACCAGCTTCGGTCGAAGATGGTCATGCCGCCCCAGCCCGGCAGCGGTGGCCAGAAGCGCCAGAGGAAGTGGTGGCGCAGCTCGTCGTGCGTGGGCGCGGCGAACGGCGCGATGTGGACGTGGCGGGGGTCCAGGGGCTCGACCAGCCGCTTGATCGCCCCACCCTTGCCGGCGGCGTCCCACCCCTCGAAGACGATGCAGACCGGCGGCCCCAGCTTCCCGCCCGAGAGCTGCCCCCCGTTGATCAGGCGCAGATGCAGCAACCGGAGCTGCGCCTTACGGAGTCGCTTGGCCTCCTCGTCCCTCGAGAGGCGAGCGGTGAGATCGGCGTCTTCCAGGCGTGCGTAGTCCCGCTTGTGGTCCTTCGTCACGGCGCCTATTGAAGCCGATCCGCCGTCAGCGCGCCGATCGGCTCGCCCGCCCCGGCTGCCCCTACCACCGTTCCCACCGCCGCCCCTACGCCCGCCTCGACCGCCGCCCCGACCGCCGCCACGACGTGCCGCACCAGATCCGCCCCGCCGGCGATGACCAGCAACTCCTGGTTGGAGAGATGCCCCACCGTGCCCACCTTGCGGCCCGAGGGGTCGTGAATGCCGATTCGGGCGCCGACGTAGCGGGCCGAGTCAAAGGCCAGCGTGGCCACCTCCCTCCCGACTGTCTCGCCTCCGCTCCCGGCCCCGCACAACGCCTCCAACTCCTCCACCCCCAACCAGGACTCGTCGTTGTACGACAGCACCAGCAAATCGCACTCGACCGACCCAACCACCGACGCCAACGCCCCCGCCATGGTCCGCTTCGAATTAAAGGCACTCCTGGTCGAGGGGTCGTCCCGGGCGTCCACCCGCTTGCACGCCACGCCGTACGCCTCGGGCGCGTCCCAGGCCACCAAGGTCTCCCACACGTGGTAGTTCGTGAAGTACCGGTGCTGGTTGTAGGGCGGATCTAGATACGCCAGATCGAACCGCCCCAACGCCCCCGCCACCTCGAGCGCGTCACCGCGCACCGCCAGCCCCCCGCCGGCCAGCAGCTGCGGCGCCCGCAACTCGAGCGGCCGGGCCGACCGCGGCGCCCACGACTTCACGTACGCCATCTGCACGCCCGTGGTCGAGTCGACCCGGTCCGCCGCCTCGATGAGGCTGGTCAGCAGGATGGGGAAAAGAGGCGACCCCGCATAGGCCGAGTCGATGGCGTCCCGCACGGCATCTATCCGAGCGGCGTTGAACGGTTGGAAGAAGCGGGCGTCCTGGCTGAACGTGTCGTGCACATAGCCCGGTTTGCCGGGGATGGCGTTGAGGTGGGTGATGGCCGCCCGCAGCGCCCGCACGTCGGTGGCGGCGGCGTCGGCCTCTATGTAGCACTGGGCGAAGACGTGCGAATAGCGAGCGGTGTCGACCGCGGTGACGTGCACGCCTTGGGCCTTGAAGGCCTGGGCGACGCGGGTGGTGCCGGTGAAGAGATCGAGCGCCGTCGTGGCTCCGGAGGCGGCGCAGATGCGGGCCAGCACCGGCACGAGGCGCCGCTTGCTGCCCAGGTACTTGATCACCCGGCCCACCCTACGATGGCGCCATGGCGCCGGTGAGTGACCCGCACCAGCCCATCCCGCCCCTAGGCGCCGCACCCTCCGCCCCCGCACCCCCCGCACCCCCCGCACCACCCGCACCCCCCGCACCCGCACCCCCCGCCCCCTCCCACTGGATGCGCTGGCACGACGCCTACCTCGACCCCGCCTCACCCCTCTCGCTCCGCCTCCGCCTGGTCCAGCAACAGGTCCGGCACGTCCTCGATCACCACCCGCCCGGCTCGATACGCATCACCAGCATCTGCGCCGGCCAGGGCCGCGACGTGATCGACGTCGTGGCCACCCACCCCCGGTCCCCCGACGTGCACGCCGTGCTGGTCGAGGCGGACCCCGACCTCGTCGCCTTTGCCCGCCACCGGGCCGAGGCGGCCGGGGTGAGCGAGCGGGTGACCGTCCACCACGGCGACGGGTCCAAGGCCGCCGCCTATATAGGCGCCGTCCCCGCCGACCTCGTCCTCGCCTGCGGCGTGCTGGGCAACATCAGCGACGACGACACCGAAGCGCTGATCCGGGCCCTGCCTACCTTCTGCGCCGCCGGGGCCAGCGTGATCTGGACCCGTCACCGCCGTCCGCCCGACAAGACGCCGTTTGTCCGAGCCCTCTTCGAGTCAGCCGGCTTCAGCGAGCACTCGTTTTCGGCTCCGGACCCTTACGTCCTCACGGTGGGGCGGCACGTGCTGCGGATCGAGCCGGCGCCGTTCGACCCGACGGCCCGGCTCTTCGAGTTCGTGGGCGACGGTTCGCTGCCGGCGTGACCGAGCCGGAGGTGCCGCCTCGGCCACCCCCGCCCCTGGCTGCTTCGCCCACCGTACCCTCCGCCGTTTCGCCCGCTGAGCTCCTCGGCATGGCGGCCCGCACCGCCCGGGCTGAGCCCATGCGGGTGTTCCTCCCCGCCATCGTGATCTTCGGCCTCGATGCGTTCGCCACGACCACGTTCGACGAACTCTCGGTCGATCATCACGGTCTCGAATCTGTCGTTGCGCTCTTCGTCCTGACGCTCTCGACCCTGGGCTTGACGTTCTACAGCGGCCTGCTGGAGCGCCTGGTCGGAGCGGTGGAGCGCGATGAAGCGGCGCCCCCATTCCGCCATGTCCTCCGCTCGATGCCTCTCGGGCGCCTCCTTCTGGCCGATGGGATGCTCTGGTTGCTCAACGCGGTCGCCTCCGCGGTCTTCATCATTCCGGGGCTCGTGGTCACCACCTTGTTCGTGCTGGTCGGCCCGCTCCTCAACATGGAGGACATCTCCATCCTCGACGCGTTCCGCAAGTCGGCCGCGCTGGTCTCGCCCCGCTTCCTTCTCGTGTTGGGCCTCCTCGCCGTCCCTCTCAGCGTGGAGCACGACGTCGTGGCGGCGGTGGCCGACCTGGTTCCTCACGAGAATCTCGCTTTGGTGTTCGGGACCAATGCCGTCATGGGCCTGGTGTTCGGGGTGGCACTCGGCCTGGTGGAGGTGTCGTTGGCCGAGCGCCTCATGCATGGTGCTCACGGCCCGGGAACGCCGTGCGACGCGCAGCTACGCTCAGGCGGCGCGTCCGCACCGGCGGGCACAGTCAGGGCCGAGGGAGGTCACCATGGAAGAGACGATTCACGGGACGGTCATGCCGGTGCTGGAACTGACCCTGGCGGCGGGTGAGTCAATCGTCTCCGAGGTCGGGGAGTTCGGCTGGATGACCGACTCCATCCAGCTCTCCACCGGCACCGGTGGCGGCATGGGTGGCAAGGGCATCATGGGCGCGGTCAAGCGTGCGGTCGGCGGCAGCTCCATCTTCCTGACCACCTACACGGCCGAAGGCGGAGTGGGCTCGGTGTCCTTCGCCGCCAAGATGCCCGGCCACATCGTGCCCATCGATGTGGCACCCGGCTCCGAGTACATGGTCCACCGCCACGGCTTCATGGCGGCCACCCCCGGTGTGGAGTTGGGCATCGGCTTTCAACAGTCCTTCACCGGCGGCATCTTCGGCGGCATGGGCTTCATCCTCCAGAAGCTCTCCGGCAGCGGACGGGCCTTCGTCGACCTTTCTGGTGAGGTGCTCGCCTTCGACCTGGTGGCCGGGCAGACCATGCGGGTGCACCCCGGGCACGTCGGTCTGTTCCAAGCCAGCGTGGGCTTCCAGACGGTGCGGGTGCCGGGACTGATGAACCGTTACATGGGCAAGGACGGCCACCACTTCGCGGTGATGACGGGACCCGGCCGTATCTGGCTCCAGTCGATGCCGGTGGCCATTCTGGCCGGCGCCATCGCTCCCTTCCTGCCCGACGAGCACGAGGGTCGCTCGGCGCTCGAGGGTGGCGCGGTGGGTGGCGTGCTGGGCAGCCTCCTCAAGTAACCCGAACGGCGCCCCCGCCCGGGATCCGCCCCGCCTGGCCCGCCCGCTCGCCTAGGTGAGGTTGATCGGCTCGGGCGGCGTGCTGATGGACTTCGCCTTGCCGTAGGAGGAGAAGAGAATGGTCCCCGACTCGGTCGGTCCCTTGTCGACGATCTTGAGGACGTAGGGCTTCCCGGTGGCGGTGATGTACATCTGCCCTGAGCTCTTCTTGCCCGAGACCACCACCACGTCGGACACGATGACCACCTTTTTGCCCTGGTAGGTCGTCGGCTTGCTGACCGTGAGCGGGGTGGTGTGGCCCTGGAAGACGGCCGTTACCAGGTCGCCGGCGTTGAGGAATTGGTCGAAGGACTGGAAGCGAGTATCCAGAGCCGACACCTCGATCCACTTCCCGCCGTACTTCGTCGCCTGCGTCTTGCCGCCGTCAGTGGTCCAGAACTTCTTCGGCGCATTGAAGTAGAGGATCGGGCCGACCCGCTTCAGCTGGATATTGCTGCCGGACTGCCGGAACGTGCCCCCGCCCTCACCGTCCCCGTTGACGAGGAGGTTCAGCACGATGTTGGTCTTGCCCTGCTTGATGTTGCCGCTGATGCGCACGCTGCCCACTTTTTCCTCAGCGCCGATCGCCTTGATCAACCAGGTATCGGCCGGGCTGGGGGCCGCCACCGTGGTGGTCGTGGTGGTCGGGGGCACCGTGGTGGTGGAGTGCTTGGCTGCCGTAGTCGTGGTGGTGGAGTGCTTGGCCGTGGTCGTGGTGGTACTCGCCGCCCCCGCCGCCTCCGCGGTCACTACCACCGACGCCCCCGTCAGCAGAGTTATCCCGCCTAGGGCGAGGAAGGGCCGGCTGAGCCAGCCCCACTGACCCCGCCGACGGCGGGAGTCGGGGCGGGCAGGAAGAAGAGGTAATGACCTGGACACGGCATGAAGGGTAGTGGCCCCTCGGAGGCCACATAGATCGGCTGCCTCTGATCAGCGCGGTCGCACTACGCCTGACCAGGCCGGTTCAGGTCCAGCTCCGCTTGGTTCAAGTTGGTTCAGGTTGGTTCCACTCGATCCAGCCCAGACCCTGCCGCCCGTCGTCGGCCTCGTAGCGCACCATGGCCCGGGGGAATCGGCTGGTCCGGCCGTCGTCGTTGCGCAGGAGGACGGGGCCGAAGGCCAAGGGCGTGACCGTGATCTCGAGGTCGCCCGGCCCGCCGTCGGCCACCACCTTCAGCCGGGCGGAGTCCGGGAACCCGTGCGCCCCCATCTCCTCGCTAACCGAGAGCTCGGTGATGGGATACACGCCGCCACCGCCACCGCCACCGCCACCGCCACCGCCACCGCCACCGCCACCGCCCACGCCCACGCCAACCGCCGGGATCTGCACGTAGCCGAACTCGATAGGGAACCCGGGCGAGCGGATGTCGGCGAAGTGGATCCGGGTGCCGTCGTCGAGTCGGGCCGACGACCAGCACCACCCGAAGGCCCACCAGTCGCGCACCCCCCAGGAGTGGTCGCGCTGGCCCTGCCCTTGCACCGTCATCTCGGCCCCGTCGATCGCGACCGTGCCGTGAACGGTGCAGGGGATCTCGTAGCGCGTGGTGAGGTCGTAGTGATACGGCGTGCCGTCGGTGGTCCAGGTCAGGTCCACCTCGAGCTCGACCGGGACGCCGGGAACGTCGGTGTAAGCGTCCTCGGCGTACTGGTACGTGGAGGCGGGCGCCGCGGCAGCTATGCGGAACTCTTCGAGCGGGCGGCGCAGATCGAGCTCGATCCGGGTGGCCGCGTCTTCGGCCACCAGCCCCGTGCCGGCGGGCACCGGCACCGCGTAGTTGACCGAGCAGACCCCGGGGCGGTCGGGTCCGACGATCCACGTCGTCCACCAGGCCACCTGACGGTTGGGATAGAGACCTAACCGCAGCCACCCGCCGAATGAGCCGTCCTCGTGGACGAAGTCGGCATAGTAGGACTCGTTCCACAGGTCGTCGGGATCGGGCGAGTGGCGCGCCTCGTCGGCTGGCGAGACCAGATGCTCGGATGGGTTGACGACGTGGGCCGCCGTCACGAGGTGGAGCCCGCCGACTCGGTGGGCACAGCCTGATTTGCGGCGCGATGACCGGATGCATGGCCGGGGCCGGGGGCCATGGCGGTGGCGCCGGGCGGGCCGGGCACCTCGGTGATCGGCTCGGGGCGGTTGTCGAACTCGGTGCGGAGGGCACGCGACATGACTGCGTGCTGGAAGTAGAGCGTGGTGATGTAGGTCAGCTCGAGGATGGCCTCGTCGGAGAGGTGGGACTTGAGCTCATCGAAGAGCGCGTCGGGGACACGGCCGTGGTCGTAGACGAGGCAGTCGGTGTAGGCCAGCACGGCGCGCTCGGCCGGGCTGTAGCAATCGGCCACCGGCCAGGCCGGGATGTTGGTGATCTTCTCCTCGGGCATGCCCAGGCCGCGCATGGACTTGGCGTGCTGGGAGAAGACGAACTGCGACGCGGCCGCCCAGCCGGTCCTGATCTGGCCGAGCTCGCGGAGTTGGGGATCGAGGATGCGGGTGGGGGACTGGTAGAGGCCGAAGCCCTTGACGGCGTGATCGAGCACGTCGGGCACGAGCGCGAACACGGTCCACCAGTCACCCGGTGTGCCATCCCACCGCCCCGGCTCGGCGACGGGGTCGCGGCCCTCGAAGAGCCAGTCGTACATGGTGAGGACGATGGGCGCGGTGGCCTCTGCTTTGGGGACCTGCCGGAGGCGGGGCACCTCAGGCGAGGGCGGGCGCGGCGGAGGCGGCGGCGGGGGCGGTGATGCCGGGGGCGCGGGCCGGCTCGATGTTCACGTCGTCGGGGCCGAACTCGCGGAGCCAGCAGGCGAACTCGAGCAGGATCCCGTCGGGGTCCTGGAAGTAGACGCTGCGGACGTAGACGCCAGGGTGGAGGTCCTCGCTGATCGTGTACTCGCTGTCGTCGTGATTGGCGACCTCGGTGCACTCGACGCCGGCGGCGATGAGGCGGTCGCGGTACTCCTCGATCTTGTCGGGCGGCACGTCGAAGGCGACGTGGTTCATGGAGCCCACCGCGCTGGTGAGGTCGCCCTGATCGGGCCGGGCCGCCGGTGCGCTCACGCCGGGCACGCCATCGGGCGCGTCGGGGAACCAGAAGAAGGCCAGTGAATCCCCATTGCCGCAATCGAAGAAGAAGTGCTGCCCCATGCCGGCCGGCAGCTCGATGGTCTTGACCAGCGGCATACCGAGCACGTTGGTGTAGAAGTCGACCGTGCGGGCCATGTCCCGACACACCAGAGCCAGGTGGTTCACCCCCCGGAGCTCGAATCCTCCGGACCCGTTGGTGCCGCCTGACCCGTTGGTGCCGCCTGAGGCAGTGGTCATTGCAAATGCCCTCCCCGATCTGGTCGGCCCAGCGCCGGTCCGACGCCGCCCAGGATAGGCGTCCGGCTGATTTGGCGTATTGGCAATCCTCCCGCCTGCTCGGGCCGTATGACTGAGTGGATCGGGTCCGGAAGTGGACCGAACCTGAACTTGTGAAAGGACGTCGCAACATGGTGGTTCAGCTCACGGGGATTCGACGCCGCCGGACGGGACGATCTGGGGGCGCGACCCGACTGGCTGGCGGGCTGCTGGCCGCCACCCTGCTGCCGGCGACCGCGGTGGTGGCCTTGGCGGCGCCGGCTTCGGCCAGCAAGGCGCTGAGCATCTCGACGGTGAAGATCGCGAACATCGGCACCGTGCTGGCCTCCAGCTCGGGCCACACGCTCTACCGCTACATGGAGGATCCCCCCGGCAAGGCCACCTGCACCGGCACCTGCGCGCAGCTGTGGGCGCCCTTCCTTCTGCCCAAGGGCGTGAAGCACGTCAAGGGCCCCAAGGGCGTGAAGGGACTTTCGACCATCAAGGTGGCCCATGGTCGCCTGCAGGTGGCGATCCACCGTGAGGCGCTCTACGAGTTCGCCGGCGACGCCAAGAAGGGCGACGCCAAGGGCCAGGCGGTCGAGGGGGACTGGTTCGCCGTTCTCAAGAGCGGCGCCACGTCGACGGCGACGGCGGCGGTGACGCCACTGCCGGCATCGACGACCACGCCCGCCACGGCCGGGAAGACGACGACGACTACCTCTCGGGCCACGACGCCAACCACCACCAAGGCCACGACGACCGCGCCGCCGGCCACAACTACCCCGCCAACGTCGCCCCCGACCACAACCCCGCCACCGCCCCCGACCACCACCACCACGACCACGACACCGGGAGGTGGTGGGGTCGGCTTCTAAGGCGGGCCCGAGGCGCCGGGGCTCGGCGCCGGCGCGGGGGCTCCCGGCGCGGGGGCTCCCGGCGCGCGGGCTCCCGGCGCGGGGGCGAGCCGATAGGTAACGTCGCCCGAATGTCGCTCGGCGCTGCATCGATGGACCGGCGGGGGTTCCTGCATCGGGTCGGGACGGCGTCGGCTGCCCTAGGGGCGACTGCCCTGCTCGGTGCGGCCGAGGCGTGCGGGAAGGGGAGCGGGTCAGGCGGCTCCTCGCTCGGGTTGACCACCACCAGCCAGGGCTCGGGCGGGTCAGGTGGCCCAAGCGAGCCGAGCGGGCCGGTCGTCTGGAGCGAGTTGGCGGCGATGCTCACCGGACCCCTGGTGCTCTCGGACTCACCCTCGTATGCCGCCGACGCCGCGCTCTTCAACGAGCTCTACACGCCGGAGCCGGCCGCCATCGCCTATTGCGCCACGCCAACTGACGTCCAACGCTGCGTGGCCTTTGCCCGCGCCCACGACACCCCGCTGGCGGCCCGCTCCGGTGGGCACAGTTACGGCGGCTACTCGTCGAGCCCGGGACTGGTGGTCGATGTCACCTCACTCAATGGGATCGAGGTGGCGTCGGGCGGCCAGTTGGCCACCATCGGGGCCGGGGCGCACCTGGTCGACGTCTATAGCCAGTTGGCGTCGTCCGGAGTCCTCGTCCCGGGGGGATCCTGCCCGACCGTCGGCATCGCCGGGCTGGCCCTCGGGGGAGGGATCGGGGTTCTGGCCCGGGCCTACGGGATGACCTGCGACAACATCGCGTCGCTCAAGATGGTGACGGCCGACGGTTCCCTCCGCACCTGCGCCCCGACCGACCACGCCGATCTCTACTGGGCCAGCAAGGGGGGCGGCGGGGGCAATTTCGGGGTGGTGACCTCGTTCACCTTCACCACCCATCTCATCCCCGAGGTGGCCCTGTTCACCCTCGAGTGGCCCTGGGGCGACGCCGCCACCGCCCTCGACGCCTGGCTGCGGTGGATGCCCACTACACCGAATGAACTGTGGTCCAACTGCCAGCTCTACTCCAACGGCACCGCCAGTGGCGGCCTCCTCAAGATCACCGGGGTCTTCGCCGGCACCACCGGCGCCTGTGCCAGTGCGCTCGCCCCGCTGCTGACCGCGGTCGGCTCCACCCCGACCGACCACTTCGTCGGGCCGGAGAACTTTCTCAACGCCATGCTGATCGAGGCGGGGTGCGAGGGCAAGACCATCGGGGAGTGCCACCTCCCCACCCAGAATCCGGCAGGAACGCTGTCCCGGTCGGCCTTCGCGGCCAAGTCGGCCTTCGTGACGGCGCCGTTCCCCGAAGCGGGGACGACGGCCATGATCGACGCGGTCGAGGCGTTGGGGGCCGCCGCACCGCAAGTGGGTGGGGGGATCGTGTTCGACGGGTACGGCGGAGTGATCAACGAGGTGGCGTCGGACAGCGCGGCCTTCGTGCATCGAGATGCGATCGCCTGCGCCCAGTACTCGGTCACCTATCCCAACGGGAGCCCTCCGGCGTCCGTATCGGCGGCCGTCCGGTCATGGTTGGAGGCGACCCAGAGCACCTTCGCCCCCTACGCGCAGGGTGCCTACCAGAACTACATCGACCCCAGCCTGCCCAATTGGGCCGAGGCCTATTACGGGACGAACCTGGCTCGGTTGAAGAGGGTCAAATCGACCTATGACCCGGACGACCTGTTCCACTTCGCCCAGTCGATTCCCCTGCCGGTCTGAGAGCTCAAGCCGTTGGTGGCGGGCGTCATTTCACCGAGGCGATGCCCACGATGGCCGCGTTGAGGCGCTGGCCGCCCATGGAGCCTTCGAAGGGTGCGTCGCCGTAGCTGAAGATGCCGCCGTCGGAGCTCTGCAGCCAGTAGCCCCCACCGTCGAAGGTGGTGGCGATCCCGACCACTGACCCGTTGATCGCTTGGCCGATCGGCGATCCGTAGGGCGGGGCGTCACCGAAGCAGGCCACGTTGCCGTTGGCGCTGGCCAGCCAGTAGCCACTGTCGTCCGAGCTCCCGGCCATGCCGGTGATGCTGTACCCGCCCGGGGCGAAGGGCGGCTCTCCGTAGTAGTTGGCATCGCCGAACGCGAAGACCTGGCCGTTGGCGTCGGCCAGCCAGTACCCACCGCCGAGATAGCTCGGCGCCATGGCGGTGATCGGGTACCCGATGTCCTCGCCGCCTATTGAGCCGTAGAAGTGGGCATCGCCGAAGGCGAAGATCCCGCCGTCGGAGGCCACCAGCCAGTACCCGCCTCCGTCAATCGTCGGGATCAGGCCGATGATCGGCTGGTTGAGACGCAGGTTGCCGGTCGACCCGTGGAAGGCGGCGTCGCCGTAGCTGAAGACCCCGCCGTCGGAGGCCACCAGCCAGTACCCGCGCCCGTCCGGTGTCGACGCCATGCCGACGACGGGACGGTTGAGGCGCAGGTTGCCGGTCGACCCGTAGAACTGGGCCGAGCCGTAGCTGAAGATGCCGCCGTCGGCGGCGACCTGCCAGTAGCCGGGTGCCGGCGGTGGCGCGGTGGCACACGAGGGATTGGCCGCACTGGCGGTGCTGACCGCCGGCGCCAGTGACGGGACGCCCGAGGTGAACGTCACCGTGGAGAGGTACATGGGGCGGATGCCGCAGTCGAGATAGCCGATGGCGTCTCCCTGCCACGCCGAGAAGGCGAGTTCGAGCTGTCCGGACGGCGAGAGGAAGGTGGACGGCCCGCCCGGTCCCGACATGCCTGGCTGCGAGGTCAGGATCGGGTTGGTCGGGCCGTCGGCGCAGGCGGCCGAGGGGCCCTGCGGGCAGAGCGCGTAGCCGATGGCGTAGGTACTCGCGCCCTCATCGCTGCCGGCGTAGAAGAGGACATCGTGGCCGCCCGCATCGACCATGTCGGGACCCTCGACGATGCCGCTCTGCCAGGCTTGGGTGGTGGTGAGGATGGCGGTCGGGGTGCCGGTGAGTGACCGCAGATCGGAGGACAGGGGCTGGGACCAGATGTAGGTGTCTTCAACCCCGAGATGGTTCCCGTCGCTCTTCCAGATGAGGGTGGCCACGCCGTTGTCGAGGAAGATGTCGGGGTCGATGCTCCCGCCGTAGTTCCCCGATGGGGCGTCATCGCTGCCGTTGTCGAGGCCGTCCTGGCAGATGACCGGGGCGGTCGAGTCGTCCACGTAGGGCCCGAGCGGCGCGGACGAGACGGCGCGGCCGATGCACTGGTAGCCGTTCGAGGCCTGGGTGGCCGAGTAGTACATCACGAAGACCTGATCGGCGGCGTCAAAGGCCACCGAGGGCCCCCAGGTGTTCCCCTGCTCGGCCCACGGGGGCAGATCCGGCAGGGCGTCGACGGAGGAGGCGGACCAACTCAGCCCATCGCTCGAGGTGGAGGTCTGGATGTTGACGGTCCGGCCATTGGTGGCGAAGTTCTGCGTGGCGAACCCGTAGTAGGTGCCGTTGTAGAGCAGCACGTCGGGATCGGGGAAGTCACCGGGGTGGGCCGGCGACCATTGGTAGATGGGGGTCGCCGAGGCGGGGTGGGGACCGGCCAAGGCGGTCAAGGGGGCGGCGACGAGTCCGCTCAGTACGGCGCACGCCACCATGACGACGAGCGGGCGGTGGGGCCTGGTAGCCAAGATCATCATTGGGATCACTGCTTGCCTGGCCCGGACTGCGCCAGCTCGGGTTGGCCGTTCCCCAACGAGGTGCCGGAACGCTATCGGCGCGCCGTTACCTGTGCAATCGGTGACGGCCTAGTGTCGTACATGGCTATTGCCGGCGCGGGAGCCGGTGGCCGCCGGCGTCAGTGACGTTGGGGGTGCAAGAGCTGGCGTCGGGGCGACGGAGAACGCGAAGAAGACGGAGAACGCGAAGGGCGCGAAGGGCGCGCAGAACGCAAGGAAAGGGAGTGCGATGAGCACGCAGCAGACCATCATGGACATCGTCACCAAGAACATGAGCCGGACACACAGGGCGATCCTGCGTATCTCGGGCGGGCGGGTGCTGAGCACGGCCTTCGGTATGCAGGTGGTCGAGCTGCGCACCATCGGGCGGAAATCGGGGCAGCCCCGCACGACCATGCTGACCTCGCCGGTCAACGACGACCAGCGGGTGGTGATCGTGGCCTCCAAGGGCGGCGACGACCGTGACCCGGACTGGTACCGCAACCTGAGCGCCAACCCCGACGTCGAGATCACCATCGGGGGCGAGACCCGTACGCTGCGGGCGCGGACCGCTACGGCTGAGGAGAAGATCGAGCTGTGGCCCCAGATCGTGGCCGCCTACAAGGGGTACGGCGGCTACCAGAAGAAGACGACCCGCGACATCCCCGTCGTCATCTGCGAGGCCCGGCCGGGCTGAGGCGGGGAGAAGGGACCGGGCGGGCCGCCGGGGAGCGGGCGGGCCGCCGGGGAGCGGGCGGGCGCCGGGCCGCCCGATGCCGTTGCGGGTCGGGCGGTACGATGCGCCCAATGACCATCGAGCCCGCCGCAACACCAGGGGGCGATGCGTTCGACCTCGATATGGCCGTCTCGCAGCTGGCCTCGAACAGCACTGACTCCCGGATCATGCTCAAGCTGCTGATCGAGCAGCTCTCGGCGGTGCTGGGCGACCGCATCTCGGTCGAGCACGCCGGCGGGCGGTTCCGCAAGTCCGCCGAGATCAAAACGGTGCAGATCACCCTCGGTGACGACACGCTGCGGGCCGAGGTCGAAGGCGCCACCGTCCGTTGCAGCGTGGGACACGCGTCGGGCGGCATCCGCATCCGGAGCGAGCAGGTCGCCATGGACGCGTGGCTGACCCGCCTGCTGACCATTTTGAAGAACGAAGCCGCCCACAGCGAGCAAACCCGCCTCGCGCTCGAGAACATCGTGATCGGAGAGTCGTCGTGACGCAGTCTGAGTCCCAGCCCCAGGACCTGCCCAAGGGTGCCGCCCACCGCCTGGAGGAGCTCGAGCACGGCCTCTTCACGTCCGACCTCTCGGTCAACGAGTTCCTGCTCGTCAAGGAGGCCGGCTTCCATCCGCTCGGATTCGTGATGGGCTCGTCGATCTACCACATCGGCATCCAGACCCGTAAGTGGGGTGAGAGCCAGGAGCTGACCAAGCTGACCGAGGCCATGTACACCGCCCGCGAGCTGGCCATGACCCGCATGGAGGAGGAGGCCGAGGAGCTCGGGGCGGACGGGGTGGTAGGCGTCCGCCTGGACGTCAACTACTACGAGTGGGGCAACGACTCGGCCGAATTCATCGCCTTCGGCACCGCGGTCAAGGCCGAGGACGGCGCGTCGTACAAGAACGCGTTGGGCAAGCCGTTCACCTCGGATCTCTCGGGTCAGGACTTCTGGACCCTGATGCAGACGGGCCATGTCCCCCAGGGCCTGGTCATGGGGACGTGCGTGTATCACATCGCCCACCGCAAGCTCTCCCAGGCGCTGGGCTCGGTGGGGCAGAACGTGGAGCTGCCGAACTTCACCCAGGCGCTCTACGAGGCACGCGAGCTGGCCATGACCCGCATGCAGGACGAGGCGCAGCAGCTCAACGCCAGCGGCATCGTCGGGGTGCGCCTGGAGGAGAAGTCACACCAGTGGGGCTCGCACACCATTGAGTTCCTCGCCTTGGGGACGGCGGTGACCAAGACCACCGGTGAGGTCACGTTGCCCAAGCCGATCACCATCATCTCGCTCGACAACTGATGGCCCCCGACGGCTCGGCTCCGGCCGACCTGCCCGAAGCAGCCGTCCGGCGCCTCGAGTCAGGCGCGTTCTCGTCGGGGCTGACGGTGCCCGACTTCGCCGCCTGCCTCGACCTCGGTCTGCACCCGGTGGGGCTGGTCCAGGGCTTCTGCGTCATGCGGTGGGGCTGGTACGGCGCCGGGTCGGGCTACCTGCGCGGCATGAACCCCTACACCGGAGGCGGGCAGGCCGCCGGGGCCTACTCCGAGACGTATCGATGCCCGCACGGCTTCGTGTCCAACGAGCACCGCATGTGGGGGCAGAACCTCGAGCAGTCCTGGGTCCAGGACGCCTGGAACCAGGGCTACCAGGCGTCCTATTCGCGCATGCTGGAGGAGGCCACGGAGGCCAAAGCGCACGGGGTCATCGGCGTGGTCGACCGGGTGGCGCACCTGGCCGACACCGGCACCACCGAGTTCCACTTCCTGGGGACCGCGGTGGTGGTCGACGGTGGCCCGCCGCCGGCCGGAGGGGTGCCGTGGACGACGTACCTGGCCGGGCAGCGACTGACCAAGTCAATCGAAGCCGGCTACATGCCGATCTCGGTGGTGGCTTCCATGGCCTCGGTCCGGGTCTGGGCCTTCTGCATGACGGAGTACCTGATGGAGGGCAACCGCATGTGGGGCGGATCCAACTCCCCCCAGGAGGTCGATCAGGTCAGCAAGGCGCACATGGCGGTGCGCCAGCTGGCCCGCAAGCACGTACGCCAGCAGTTGGGGAGCGATGCGCTGCACGGCGCACGGATCCAGGTGGTCAAGCGGGAACTGTCCGCCGGCGATGAGGTCATCGACTGCACTTTGCGCGGCAATCGGATGCGCCGCTTCAAGGACTTCGACGTCGTACCCGCCCCTCGGCCCACGGTGCGGCTGTCATGAGCGAGCGCGGGGCACTCGACGTGCGGGCCGAGATGCTGCGGGGGGCGCAGTCGCTGGCCCAGGCGCCGGCGGCCCCCAAGGGGACCCGGGGCATCACGTCGGACCTCTCCATCGACGAGGCGCTCCTGCTCCATGCCGCCGGATGGGAGCCGGTCGACCTGGTCTGCGGCGTCTCGGTCGTCTCGGTACCGGTCGGGGTGTGGAACTGGGGCCAGGGCTCGATCTCGCTCGCCTCGGACGCCCACAACGCGGCCGTGCGGCAGGCGGCCGAGGAGCTCAAGGGCGAGTGCGTCAAGGTGCAGGGGCACGGCGTGGTCGGCGTGCGGGTCGAGGTCGAGGTGCGGACCCACCATATCGACGTCGAATTCGTCGGGACGGCGGTGCGACCGGTGGGGGAAGGGGCGTCCCACGGCATGCCCTTCGTGTCGGACCTCGGGGCCCGTGACTTCTCGCTGCTCAAGGGGGCCGGATGGATGCCGGTCGGCCTGGCCTTCGGCGCCAGCTTCGTCTACGCCCCCCGCCGGTCAGCCGGGACGGCCATGAAGCAGACCCGCCAGAACGTGGAGCTGACCAACTTCACCGAGGCCATGTACTCGGCCCGTGAGGAAGCCATGGAACGGATGCAGCGTTCCGCCCTCGCCGTAGGCGGCCAAGGCGTGGTCGCGGTCAAGGTGACCGAAGGGCCGATGAGCTTCGCCCGCCATGCCGTCGGCTTCACCGCCTGGGGCACCGCCATCCGGCTGGTGGCCGACACCCACCAGAACATCAGCCCGCAGGTGATCCTCCCGCTCGACGATGCCGTGGTGGCCTTCGAGGCGCAGAGCCTCCGGGGCTCGTGAGCCCGGCGGCGGTGGATTGGCCGGCGTGGGCTCGGGCCTTCGAGGTCATTGAGGGCGCCGCCGCCTTCGCCGCCCTCTTCGCCCCTGATGGCGTGTTCTGCGATCCCGTGACGCCGTGGACGACCAACGTCCGCAAGGTGGCGACCGACACCGAGGCCATCTTTCCGGACTGGCAGCAGCGGGTCGACGACATCAGGGGCGGCGACGATTGGGCCGTCTTCGAGTGGACCGGGACCGGCACCTTCCCGGTGGACAACGGCGAGGGGATTCCCATCCTCATGTCCGGGGCCACCGTGATCAAGGTGGACGGTCAGGGGAAGGTGACCTCGTGGCGCGACTACCTCGACACCAACGAACCGATGCAGCAGATTCAGGCCGGACTCGAGGCCAAAGCGGAATAGTCCGAGCCGAGCAGAGCGCAGTTAGGCCTGCTCGGCCACCGCCTTCACGTGCTTCATGCGGGCGTCGTCGAACTCGTCAGCAGCCGCCTCGTCGTCGGCCATCTCCTGGTCGATGTCGGTGTCGGCGAACGCCAACACGCCCATCTGCTCGAACGCCCCCCGCACCTTGTCGCCCCACAGGCCGATGTCCTTGAGGATCGGGACGATTCGCATGAAGAGGTACGAACGGAAGTTCCGCAGCAACTCTGAGTTCTCGACGTAGGGCCCAACCTCGGCGGGCAGGCCGACGCGCTCCCACACCTCCTCACCCAAGAACCGGTCGCGCATGTGGTAGCAGGCCTCGACGCAGAACTCCTCACGCTCGTTGCGCTCGGCCTCGCTCAGCTGCGGGTAGTAGTCCCGCAGGGCCAAACGCCCGAACATGACATGGCGGGCCTCGTCCTGCATCACGTACGCGTTCAAGGATTTGGCCAGAGGTTCCGTCGCCATGTTGCGGATGATCCCGAACGCCGCCAAGGCCAACCCTTCGATCAAGACCTGCATGCCCAGGTACGTCATGTCCCAGCGGCTGTCCGAGATCACGTTGTCGAGCAGCGACTTGAGATGCGGATTGAGCGGATACACCATCTGCACCTTCTCGTGCAGGTAGCGGCTGTAGACCTCGACATGCCGGGCCTCGTCGATCACCTGGGTGGCGGCGTAGAACTTGGAGTCGATGTCGGGCACGGTCTGCACGATCTTGGCGGTGCAGATGAGCGCGCCCTGCTCCCCGTGCATGAACTGGCTGAAGCGCCACGCTTCGAAGTTGCGCCGCACTTCACCCCGTCGCTTCTCGTCCATCTTGTCCCACCACTCGGTGCCGAAGAGGGGGTTGATGTCGTCGGGCAGGCCGACGGGATTGTCCAGGTCGACGTCGAGCGACCAGTCCAGCCGGTCACTGCCGATCCACTGCCGACGGGTGCCCTTGTCGTAGAGCCGGAGCAGCTGGTCACGGCCACCGGTGTAGTTGAAGTCGAACATGGTGGTCGCCGGGGACTCGATGCCCCATTTCGGGTCGAAGGCGAACCCGTCACCCGTCTCGGTGATGGTGGAGCTGGTGGTCATGGGGCCCCCTTAATGGTTGCTGTGACGCACATCATGCCGCGGGGGCCGATTGTAGGCTCAGCGGAAGTCGAAGGCGACCTTGATGGCGCCGCTCTCTTCCTGGGTGGCCAGGGCGGTGAAGGCCTCGCGCCACTGGTCCAACCTGAAGGTGTGGGTGAGCATGCCGTCCAGCTCGATGCGCCCGGCCGCCACCAGGCGCAGGTAGTGCTCGATCCCGTGGAGACGCACCCCGTCGACCGCCTCCACGCCGAAGGCATTCGAACCGACCCAGGAGATCTCCTTGAAGTACAAGGGCGACCACTCCCAGCGCTCGGGTGCGTGCACGCCGCTCTTGACCATGGTGCCCCGCGCCTTGAGCAGGCGCACGCCCACCTCGGCTGTCTCACCGGTGCCCACCGTGTCGTAGACCACGTCGACGCCACCGGGATGGGCCATGGGCAACGAGCCTTCGACCCGCTGGAGGACCCCGCCCGACCAGGCGGCGGCCTCCTCGAGGAGCTGCTCGACCGGGTGGGGTGACACGACCGTCGCGCCGAGGCGCCGGGCCAGCGCCGCCTGGGCCGGGAAGCGGGCGACCACCATCACCTCCACGTCGGGATGCAGGGCGCGCAGGATGGCCGTGGCCGTCGTCCCCAAGGCACCACCTCCGTAGACGAGAACCTTGCCACCGGGTGGGGGCGGATGGCGGGTCACCGAGTGCAGGGACACGGCGAAGGGATCGGCCAGCACCGCGGCTTCGTCGCTGATGTCGTCGGGCACCGGGACCAGCATCGACTCGTGGGCGGGCAGGTACTCGGCGAAACCACCGGGGGCATCCTTGGAGGTGCCGGTGTGGATGCCGGCCGCCAGAGGACCCTGGGTGAAGTGCCAACACAGGCTGTAGTCGCCGTCCTGGCACGAGCCACACGGTGGGTCGATGCCGCGAGGCACGCACGACAACCATGGATTGAGGACGACGCGTTGGCCCACCGCGAGCCGCGAGACCCCAGCACCGATCTCCACCACGTCGGCCACCACTTCGTGGCCCAGCACGGTCGGGAAGGTGAAGAGCCCGTTGAGCGCGCTGTCGGTGTAGTCGTCGCCGAAGTCCATGAAGACCTGCTTGGCGTCCGAGCCGCAGATACCGGTCAGGCGAGTTTTGGCCATGACCCAACCGTCCCGTTCGGGCCGGGGTGGGTCGAGCTCCTCCATCCGCATCGGCACCCGGGACAGGCCGACCAACAGGTGGTTGTCCTCGTCGGGCGGGGTCCACGGCAGCGGTCGCACCCCGTACAGCAGCCCTTGCATCAGGTCACCGTACCGGGGCCGAGCGAGTTCGCACCGGCTCAGGCCACGTAGGGGCAGTGTCGACATCCGGAATCGCAGCAGCTGCCGCGGGCCGCCAGATAGCCGGCGGTCAGCACGGAAAGTCCGGAGAGGGGATCGAGGTAGGACATCAGCCCTCGATCCAGCGCCGCCCCATGGGCCTCGAGGATCCTCTGATAGTCGGGGCGGGCGGGGGAGAGCCGATCCGGGTGTGGTTCGGTGAGGGGCCGGTCGGCGATCCCTTGCCCCATGTGCCTGCCTTTGCAGCCGTGAGCCCGACCCGCGGGCTCAGACGGTCAGCGTGTGCGCTTGGCGACCTTCTTGGCCGGTGCCTTGCGCGCCGTGACCTTCTTGGCCGGGGCCTTGCGCGCCGTGACCTTCTTGGCCGGTGCCTTGCGGGCGGGGACCTTCTTGGCCGGTGCCTTCCGGGCGGGCGCCTTGCGGGCCGGGGCCTTGGCGACCGAAGCCCGGGCCGGAGCGGCGACCGACGACTTTCCGGCGGCGGCGACTGCGGCGGGGTTGGTCGGGAAGACACCCGGCTTCAGCTTGGGCGCGGTGGCCGGAGCCAACACGGCGTCCTTGAACGCCTTCACCGGGGTGATGCGCGCCTTCTTGGAGGCCTTGATCCGAATGGTCTCTCCCGTCGCCGGGTTGCGACCCATGCGGGCGGCCCGGTTGACCTTTACGAATTTGGCGAAACCGGGGATCGAAATCACTTCCCCCTTCGACACCACGGTGGTGACCACGTCAGTGAAGCCGTCGAGGACGGCCGTCACCGTCTTCAGCTCCACATCGGCTTGGACGGCTACTGCTTTTGCAAGGTCTCGCTTGTTCATGGTGCACATTGTTGCCGAATTGCGCACCGCTTTGCACATTGACCGCTGCCGAATTCACCAAGAGGACTTGGTGTGTCGGCGCCATGACCGCCCGATTGGTGCCTATCTCAGAGGAAACCCGCTTCGAAACAACAGAAAAAGAAACACTGGTGCAGCCGAGGAGCCCGGCCCAAAAGTGTCCCGGTGGTGCGGCGTCATCATCAGTTACCCGTCACCGGGGAGGAGGCCGAACCGTGGCCGGTGGCTCAGCTCCAGACGCGAACCCAATCGACCTGGGTGGTGGCCGATTGGAGTGTGCCCGTGTCGGGTGCGTTGCCGCCCACGCCCAGCGCCTGCGTGAGATTCAAGAAGTACGGCGTCGTGAACCACGCACTGCCGCCGAGGAGTGAGCCGGGGCTCCGGTTGACCGTGAGGCAGGTCTGCCCGTCGTAGTCGAACTGCAACTGCGACGGTGTCCAAATGATCACGTAGTTGTTGAACTCCGTCGAGGCATCCGACAGCGAGCAGTTGTCGTCGGTGACTGATGGGCGGAACGTCATCATGCCGTAGTGAACCGTTGGCGCAACCATGTTCGGGTATTGGCTGTACATCTCGGCGATGTCGAGCTCGCTCCCTCCCGGGATGATGTTCTGGGGGCCCTCTTGACTATCGGGCCACAGCCAGAACGCTTCTTGCAGGCCTTGGGCCGTCTGCGCCGGGATCTTGGCTCGGACGGCGAAGGCCCCGTAGGTCTGGCTGAAATGGGTGTAGGAGGTGACCATGCCGCTGGTGTACTGGGTGACGTAGTTGCCCGAAGGCGCGGCGCACACGAAGGGCGCCGCTTCCTTGCGCACCGTCAGATTCAGCAGCCCGCCGGAGACCGAGACATTGTTCGGGCTGTTCACGAAGCATTCCTGCCCGGAGTGGTAGGAGCTGATGGAGGTCTGTTGGACCGTCCAATCGTTGGTGTTGAGCGAGGTGCCGTTGAACTCGTCGTCAAACGTGCAGGTCCACGGAACGCCCGGACTCTTGTAGAGCGTTATCCCACCGCAGGACGGGGGGGTGGATGGAGCGGCCGTGGGGGCCGCGTTCGACCACGGCGCGACGGTGACACTCGCAACCGCTAAGAGGCCGAGTACTCCGACGAAGCCTGGAAGATGTCGTGCCGCCACGCGCAAGGTGTCTTTGCCCCTAGTCATACTTCTCCCCCTCCTACCCGCCGCACTCCCGTGCGACACCAATCCCCTGACAACTGCGGCCGTCTACCCATCAAGGGAGTTGGCTTCCATCAGAACCCACCGTCCTGGGCCCGCAAAGCTGACTGTCGCTCTGGGTAACGACCGTTGTAACCACATCTTGCGACCGCTCAGGAGTCGATCCTCAAGGCTCCTCCTTAGCCCTCGCTGGGGGCGGGTGAAGGGCGGGTAGCCCCCCTGGATGAGCTACCCAAGGGGCCCGGTCCGGGTCGCCGCATCTAAGGTTGCAAAATGGCGACGGCGGGCCCCCCTGAGCAGGGCGATCAGCCCCCCGCCCCACGTCACCACCACCGGATCGCCCACCTGGCCGGCCTGTCCCGCCGGTCGCGAGCAGGCACCGCCGCGTCGAGAAGGCCGGCCCCGCTGCCCGTCACGCTCACCCTGGCCCTCGCCGCCACCGCCCTGGCCGCCCTGGCCACGCTGGCCTCACTCCCACTCCCCACTACCCCGAGCGCGGGCGCCACCGGCGCCACCACCCCCGCCTGGGTCGCCCCGCCGGACGACCACTGGGGGGGCAACGCCACCGCCAACCCGGCCAACCCGGCCAACCCGGCCGGCTGTGACCCGATCGACCCGGCCCAGTGCATGCTGCCCTACCCCAACGACTCCTTCACCCGACCCGACCCCACCAGCGCCACCGGGCGGCGCCTCAACCTCAACGTGTTCGCCATGCCCCGCAACGTCCTGGGTGAGCCGGTCGTCCCCACCGCCTGGAACGCCAGTGACGGGTTCAGCGCCGGTTCGCAGATCCTCACGGTGGTCCCGGGCCTGACCAAGAACACAGACCTCACACCCTCGCACTTGCCGCCGGTCACCGACCTCTCCGAGAACGCCGATCCAAACATCGGCGTGATCCTCCTGGACACGGAGACCGGCCAGCACGTGCCCGTCTGGGCCGAAGTCGATCAGAACACCCATGAGTCGGGCGTCGTGTCCACCGGGGCCGTTCAGCAGGACCTCATCATCCACCCCGCCGTGAACCTGTCCGACGGCACCGGTTACATCGTCGCCTTGCGCAACCTGGTCACCGACAACGGCACGGCACCGACCCCCTCGGCCGCCTTCTCGACCTACCGCAACGGCACCGCCCCCGCCACCGACCCCCGCCGGGCCCACATGGAGGGCATCTTCGAGACCCTGGCCGAAGCCGGCTGGACGAACCGCTCGAGCATCTACCTGGCGTGGGACTTCACCACCGCCAGCACCCAGAACGTGACCGGGCGCTTGGTCTCCATCCGCGATCAGGCTTTCGCCCAGCTCGGGGAGACCCCGGCCCAGTTGGCCGAGGGAAAGGTGGTGGGCCGGTCCCCTCAGTTCTTCGTCAATGACGTCACCGACTTCACGCCCCAGCAGAACGCCAACGTCGCCCGCCAGATCACGGGCTACTTCACCGTGCCGTGCTTCATCGGCCCCACCTGTGATCCGCCGGTCAAATGCGCCCAACTGACCGGCGGCCTCTTCGATGACTGCCCTTCACCCGGCACGTTCGTGCTCAACCCCCTCAAGCCTGACTCCGTGCCGCACCAGGTGGCCGGCCAGACCTACGAGGCCAACTTCATCTGCAACGTCGGCCGGTCCGCCCGCGAAAGCGGACAGAAGCTCAGACCGGTCGAGTACGGGCACGGCCTCTTCGGCAGCGCCACCGAGGTCAACGCCAGCGCCCAGGAGGAGATGGCCGGCGGCTTCGGAATGATGTACTGCGCCACGGACTGGTTCGGCATGGCGTCGGCCGACGTCCCCAACGCGCTGCTGGCGCTGTCCAACATCTCCCTCTTCCCCATGATCGCCGACCGGGTCCAGCAGGGTGAACTCAACTTCTTGTACCTCGCCCGCCTCATGGTCCACCCCGACGGGTTCTCCTCCAACGCGGCCTTCCAGTGGCCCGATGGCACGTCGTTCATCGATACGACGCAGGCCTATTACGACGGAAATAGCCAGGGCGGCATCTACGGCGGGACCGTGTGCGCCGTGTCGGTCGACGTCCGCCACTGCGTGCTGGGCGTTCCCGGCATGAACTACTCGGTCCTCCTGCCCCGCTCGGCTGACTACGTCGATCCGGCGCCGCTCCTCTCCGACCTCAATCCCAAGACCTTCGACCTGTCCAACCCGACCAACTCCCTCGGCTACTCCCAGGTCTTCGACACCTTCTATCCCGACCAGGCCCAGAGGGAGCTCGTCCTCGACCTCATCCAAACCTTGTGGGATCGGGCTGACCCCGACGGCTACGCCTCCGACATCACCGGGGGGTTGCCCGATACGCCCTCCCATCAGGTCCTGCTGCAGATGGCATGGGGCGATCACCAGGTGCCCAACGTGGAGGCCGAAACCGAAGCCCGCACCATCGGGGCGGCACTCGTAGGCGGCCCGCTCCCCACGTCGGCGCACCCGGCCCTCGTCCCCCAACGGTTCGGTCCGTACCAGGATCCCTTCTGGGGCATCCCGTCGATCGCCTCGTACCCCTACCGCGGCTCGGCCCTGGCGGTGTTCGACACCGGCCCCTTCAACGCCGCCAATCCGAAGGGCACCGGGCTGTCGCCCACCAGTGATCTGCCCAACTACTCCGGCAACGACCCCCACGAGGCGCCTCGGATCGCCCCGCTCGCCCAGCAGGAGAAGTCCGCCTTCATGGAGCCCGCTGGGCAGGTCAGCGCCCCGGGAAGCGGGCCCCCCTACTTCGCCTTCGGTTGGAACGGGGCCACCGGTCTCTGAGGTCACCCAGCCGCCCGGGGCGGGCGGCCCAGGGCAGTCGACCCCCCAAGCGACCTAACGTTCGAGGGTGTCGCCGCTTGCTGCGGCGACACCCATCCGGGAGCTAGCTGCGTGCTCAAGCCGATCGCCAAGTCGTACGACCGCTTCATGCGAGGCGCCGAGGAAGCCTGTCTCACCGGGTGGCGCACCGAACTGCTCTCGACGCTGTCCGGCGCTGTGCTCGAGATAGGCGCCGGCACGGGTCGGAGTCTCTCGTCGTACCCCGAGGCGGTGGACCCCCTCACCCTGACCGAGCCCGACGCCCACATGCGGGCGATCCTCATGGGAGCCGTCGCGGCCGGAAGTCGAACGGCTGAGGTCATTGATCCACCCGCCGAATCGCTCCCGTTTCCCGACGCCCACTTCGACGCCGTGGTCTGCTCGCTGGTGTTGTGCTCGGTTCGACAACAGGAACCGGTGCTGCGCGAGATCAGGAGGGTACTCCGACCAAACGGTCAGTTCGTCTTCATCGAACATGTCGCCGCCCGTGATCGTCCGAAGCGGCTCCGGTGGCAACGATGGATCGAACCCGTCTGGCGGCCGTTGATGGGCAACTGCCACCTCACCCGGAACACCGAGGCCGCCATCGACACCAACGGCTTCACCATCGCCGAAATCGAGCGCGCCAGTATGCGGGGAGCGTTGCCGTTCGTTCGGCCGACGATCAGGGGCCGCGCCGTACCGATGGCCGTCTGAGGCGGACCGACCGGCCGCCTCAGGTGTGGGCCAGGTTGTGGTGATTGGACAGGGTGACCCACCAACCCCTCGGGCCTTCACCACCCGGCGCGTCGTCGTCCCGCCGGACGATGGAGAACCGGCTGACGGTGCGTTGTCCACCCTCATGGTCGAGGTAGAGCAGTTCGACGGTCAGTTCCCCGGCCGCCACCGCGTCGGCGATGGTCGCGTGTACCGGCTCCTCAGCGTCTCGTAGCGCACCCTGCCAGAACGCGACGTCGCCGGGAGGAATCCACAAGGCCCGGGTCTGCGGTCTGAAGTCCGCCTCGGCGCCCCAATCGTCAGTCCTCTTCTTGACACCGGGGGACGGGTGCCAGGCGTCGATGATGGCCATGCCGTTGCCCATGTTGCGCACCATCATCGCCAGGTACACGATGTCGTCGAGCACCTCGACGGCGGCGCGTCCACCTTCGAGGGTGACCCAGTGGCGGTCGGCAAACATGACCTTCTGCGGCGGGTCCTCCAGCCTCGAAGGGGTGAGGACCGGGCGGAGGCCGATCTGGAACGATCGCTCGGCGATCCGGGCCGCCCGGTTCGCCGAGCGCACCGCGGCAAACGTGGCGACGCCCAGCACGAGTGTCCCTCCGGCGGTGGCGAGTGACGAGATGGTGGACCAGTCGGTGCTCACAAGGGCGGTCGCACGACGCCGGGAATCGACCGAACCCGCCGGTCACTCGACCCACGACACGCGGGCGCCGGGCCGAGGTCAGGAATCGGCGTGCAGCCGTTCGGGTTGACGGGTCAAGCCGTTTCCGGCGGCGTTGATCTCGTTCACGATGTACCCGGCCAGCCGCCGCCGGCCTGCTTCGTTGAGGTGCTCGGTGGCGTCACGTGGATCGATGAATTCGTCCGTCGAGAAGCATCCGCCCGACTCGATGACGGCTGCGTCCGCGCCGGCTCCCAGCCGATAGGCCTCGTTCAGCACGGCGAAGTTCTGCTCCGTGCGACTTCGGAACTCGGTGCCGTAGTGCTCGATCCCCTTCTGCACCGGAACCGGAGTCTGATAGACGACGGTGGTGCACCCGAGCTCGCGCAGGGTCTGTCCCATCACGGTCACGGCCTCCATCGCGGCACTCCCTGCCGTGAGCAACCCGCCATGGTGATAGGCGTACAGCAGCCTCTCGCGGGCCAGGTTGTCTCCGGAGCGCTGATAGGCCGAGATCTGTGACACGAAGTCACCGACTGTCTTCTGGCCGAGCAGGTTCGGGTACGGGACTCGATGGAACGCGTCGAAGTCTGGCTTGTGCGGTGTCCGGAACGCTCCATGGACATGCCAGGAGGGGCGTGAGGGATCGAACTCCCGAATCTTCTGAATGGCCCTCTTGTGGCCGTGCACCGGGTGCTCGATCCAGGGTGAGAACCGGACCCGCACGCACAGAGGTACCACGATGACCGATGGGAGTGGCATCCCCTTCAACAACCCGAGGTAGGCATCGTAGATATCCGCATTGAAGCTGGGCCCGTCGACCACGTGCACCGCTGTACCCGAACCCAGGGCGTCGGCCACCATGGTGCTGAGGCGCCGTCGGTCTGCGTCCTGCGCTCCCACGAAGCTGACGGCGGAATCGCCGAGGTAGAGGACGTCGGGCGGATGATGGTGGAGCGCGTGGAGCAGGCTCCGGGCCCGTCTGACCGATTCGTTGTCGACCCGGTTCAGGGAGCGGCGCACCTGGTGCTTGGCCTTCACCACCACCCGTGGCCTGGCCGAGCCGGTGCCTCTGCCCATCTTCATGCCGGTGCCCCGCCTACCGGCCGGCCCATCCCCGGCGCCCCGCCTTGCGACCCTCCGCCCGTCACGGTCGCGATGCTATAGCGAGGGGGGCAGATCGGCCATGGGTTTCGCGAAGATGTCATCGGGCAACTGGAGTGCGCTGGCGGGGCTCATGCACGCGCCCTGACTCTTGGCAACGCCCCGACGGTCGTAACCTCATTCCAGTGGCTGGAGTGGGGCCGTTCTCCCGTAGGCAACGAGACCAAGAGGCTGCCCTCGCCCGGCTGCCCTTACCGGCGGGGCCGGTCTCAAACGGTGAGTTCGTCCCGGCGGCTCCGTCGGGGACCGATCGAGCCCTCAACCGGCTGATCCGATCCTCCGTTGACGAGGCGGCGAAGCGGTTGGGCATGGACCGCCGCCGCTTTCTTCAAGGAGCCGGGGCGGTGGCGGTGTCACTGGCGGCATTCGAACTCGCCGGCTGCGCGTCGCCGGCTGCCACGCACCCATCGGCGGTCCGGCACGGCCAGGGGGGTACCTTCACCACGCCGTCGCCGGAGGACACCGCGGCGTGTCAATCGGCGCTGTCGAGCTCGGGTGAGTTCATTTTCGACGTCCACACCCACCATGTGATTCCCAACGGTCCCTGGGTCCAGAACGCGCCAGAGACGGTGGGCCTGGTGCTCGAGATGCTCCCGGCGGGCTGCACCGACAATCCACGTCTCGACTGTGTCGACCGGTCGACCTATCTCCACGACCTCTTTCTGGCCAGCGACACCACGGTGGCCATGTTGACCGACGTCCCCAATTCGGGCCC
The DNA here is from genome assembly GCA_036502025.1 of Acidimicrobiales bacterium. Taxonomy (GTDB): domain Bacteria; phylum Actinomycetota; class Acidimicrobiia; order Acidimicrobiales; family RAAP-2; genus Bog-473. The sequence goes on from DASXZJ010000112.1 coordinate 41,699, forward strand.
GTCCAACGCGCCGATCCCCTTTGCCGAGGCCATCAGCACCCAGGAGATCACCGCGGGTCTGGTCCACGGTGGTGCGAGCCGCCTCCTGGTGGAGAACGTCCTCGCTCCCAATGTCGGCCCCCTGAGCGACACGCTCGATGAGATGTCGAACGCCGTCCAGACCGGTCCACCCGCCGCGTTCAAGGTCTACACCGCGTGGAGCCCTTCCGGGCAGGGCTACTCGCTCGAGGACCCGGCCATAGGCCTGCCCACGGTTCAGCACGCCCATGATCTCGGCGTGAAGGTCTTCGTCGCCCACAAGGGGCTCCCGCTCGTGAACTTCGATCCGACGTTCAATCATCCCGAGGACATCGTGGCGATCTCGCGGTTGTACCCCGACATGCACTTCGTGGTGTACCACGCCGCGTGGGATCCTTCCCACGTCGAGGGCCCCTACGATCCCAACGCCACCATCGGCATCGACACCCTTCTCGCCGCGTTGGATCGCCACAACGTTCCGCCCAACGACAACGTCTGGGTCGACCTGGGCACGCTCTGGCGACAGTTGCTCACCGAACCGACCCAGGCGGCTCACGCGCTCGGGAAATTGCTGAGCCGGGTCGGAGCGAAGAGAGTGATGTGGGGGACCGACGCCATCTGGTACGGCAGCCCGCAACCGCAGATCATGGCCATGCGCGCCTTCCAGATCACGGCCCAGTTCCAGGAGTCGTTCAACTATCCCGCCCTCACCGACGAGGTGAAGTCGGGCATCTTCGGACTCAATGCCGCCACGCTCTTCGGGATCGACGCCGAATCGACCCGTTGCGCGCTGACGGTCGATCCGCTGTCGCAGAACATCGAGGAGTCCGCCGAGCTCCGGACCAGTGGTGCCCTGCCCTCGCCGTGGACCACCCATGGACCGACAACCCGGCGTGAGGTGCTCAGCTGGTTGGCCTCACCGACCACACGGTGGACGCCCTCCTAGGTTCAGGCCGACGGCGAGGCCGTGCTCAGGCCCACGGAGGGGCCGACCCCCCGCCCGCTCACAACGGTGCCGGGACATCGATGTCGAGTGTCAGGTTCGGCAGCGACCGGCCGCCCTGTGCCAGCTTGAAGGTCACCGCGAACGTCCCCGGGCTGCCCGAGGTCACCACGAGCGGGATCGACGCGCGGCCGTTCACCACCTTGAACTTCCCCGACGCCGGCGTCACCCTCACTCCGAGGACCCCAAGCGGGGGGACCAGGTGCCAGGTGGCCGTCCGAGCAGGCCCCTCGGCGGCCTCCTCCTGAACTCCCAGCCGGAAAGCGGACGAGCCATCGGCGGGCACGGTCAATGCACCACCGGGGGTGGTGAAAGCCACGGCCGGGGCGGAATCCTGCGAGAAGGAAGGAGGGGCCGCCGACGCAGCCGTCCCCCAATGCTTGTCGGGGACACGGCCAAGATCGACCGAAAGGGACGCCCCGTCGCTGAGGGCGCGGGTGGGAATCCAGGGCTTGTTCCACGCGGAGGGGGTAGCGGGCGCGGAGGGGGTAGCGGGCGCGGAGCTGGTGGCGCCGCCCGCACCGATCGCCAGCTCGGCCTTCTGGATGTAGACGTCGGGCGCCCCGTGGCCGGTGATGGTGATGGTGTGCCCGTTGCCCTCGGTGATGGTGGCCTTGGGAAAGAGCGGGCTGGTGAGGGCGAGGCTGGCCACCCCGGGGGTCTCGGGGTAGAGCCCGAGGGCGGACCAGACGTACCAGGACGACAGGGCGCCCAGGTCGTCCTCGCCGGGTTCGTCCACTGCGGCCGCCGCGTACAGCTGGTTCTCGATGCGCCGCACCACCGACTGCGTCGCCCACGGCTCGCCGGCGTAGTCGAAGTCGTAGGGGACCGACTCGTCGGGCTCGTTGCCGGCCCAGTCGAGGGGTTGGAAGCGGGTCGCATCGAGCTGGGAGAAGAAGGTGGTGAGGTGGGCGGCCGCGGCACGGTCCCCGCCCATCAACCCGAACAGCCCGGCCAGATTCTGGGGCACCGCCCAGGTGTACTGCACCGCGTTGCCCTCCTCCCAGCCCGATTGGGCAATGCCCTCGAGTTGATCGAAGAGGTTGGCCGGCTGGAAGGCGGCGCCGGCGGGGAAGCTCCCGTCGGCGGTGCGGGCAGCGAGATAGCCCGTGGCCGGATCGAACAGGTTCTGCCAGTTCTGGCTCCGCCTGGCAAAGGTCGACGCCGCCCCCTTGTCTCCGCTCCCGGCGGCCAACTGCGAGATGGCGAAGTCGTCGAGGGCGTACTCGAGCGTCTCGGAGCCGCCGTCGGTGTACGGATACGAGGTGACGTCATAGGTGAGCTCGGGCACCCATCCCTTGGCGGCGTACTCGGCCAGGTTCGGGCGCTCGACGATGAACCCGCTGCCCGGCACGGTGGCCCCGTGGATCATGGCCGCCAGGGCCTGGCGGACGTTGAAGGCGCGCGCCCCGAAGGCGTAGGCGTCGGCGATGATCGGATCGGCCGAGTCGCCGTCCCACTCTCCGGCGTCGTTGGCGCCGATCACCCACTTGGGTAGGTAGCCCCCCTTGGTCTGGGCGGCGTCGCGCAGGAGGGACTGGACCATCCCGGAGGTGGGCCCGGGCAGCAGGGTGGCCAGGAGGGGCACCTCAGACCGGTAGATGTCGGCCTCCGAGATGTTGGAGTACTGCACCTGCCCCTTGGGGAGCGCGTGGACCCGATGGTCGAATCCGAGGTACCGGCCGTCGTCGTCGCTGAAGACCGAGGGGAACAGGAGGGAGTGGTAGAGCGCGGTGTAGAACGTGCGTCGACCGGGGCCCGAGCCGCCCTCGACGGCCACGCGGCCGAGGAGCCCGTTCCACTCTGACGTGGCGGCCCGGGAGACCTGGCCGAAGTTCCAGCCCGGGTCCTCCGCCTGGAGATTGGCCGTCGCCCCGGCGACCGAGACGAAGCTGACGCCCACCTTGACCAGGATCCGTTGGGCGGTCTCGCTGGAAAAGCTCACCCAGGCGCCGCAGGTCACGCTGGCCGTGCCCGCACACGACGGCGCGAAGCCCGGGGCGTTGTTCTGCCAGGTCCCGCCGGCCGCGAACTTCTGGGAGAACCGCGCCGTGAAATACAAGGTGTAGTTGCCCGGGATGCCGCAGAAGTCGCCACTGGTCACCGAGCCCGCCAGCTCGTCGGTCCCCACCACCGTCACCTCGGAGGCGCTCGAGCCGTTGGCCGAATCGCTGACTTTGAACAAGAGGTCGTCGGAGCCTCCGCCGCCTCCACCGGGTGCAGCGCCCCCGCCGCCTGTGCCGCCGCCACCGCCTGCTCCGCCGCCCCCGCCACCGCCGCCACCGCCCGGAAACACGAACGCGCCCAACGCACTACGCGTCGTGGCGGTGAGCGCGACCTCGATACCCCCATTCGCCCCACCCACCGTCACGCCGTAGTTCCCCGCCGAGGCCCGTTCAGTCGCGTGCGTGAACGGTTGGACGGCGTCGCTGGGATCGAGCGGGACCGTGCCGGTGAATGGGAGGATGGGAATGTCGCCGTAGATGGCGCAGCCGTCACCCGAGAGGTGGGTCAGGCTGAAGCCCGAGATAAGGCTGTCGACATAGTCGTACCCCGAGCCCGTGGTGAGCGAGCGATGGGGCGAGGTGTCGGGACTGAACTGCACCATCCCGAGCGGCACCGAGGCGCCCGGGTACTCGCTCACATTCCCCGGATTCGCCGTGCCGACCCCCGTCCCGTCGAGCGGGTCGACCAGCGCGGCGGGACCGCCCGACGGCGCGCCGAGAGGAACGGTGAGCGGTGAGCCGGCCGGCTGCCCGCTGGACGCGCCGACCGTGGCTGCCCGTGTCGCGGCGGCAGAGTTCGACGGGGGGACGGCCGCCCCGGCTCCGACTCCCATCGTCACGGCGGCACTGGCGACCGCGGCACTGACCACCGCAATGCGGAGGAGGGGCCGGAGCGTCATAGGGTCACCCGAAGCTAGCCCTCGCCGCCGGCGGCGAGGGCGGCGAGGGCGGCGAGGGCTAGGTCCTCTTTGGGCCCGTGGCCGCCTTATTCGTCTTTGCTCGTCGCTTTTTGGCTCGTCGCCTTCAGGTCGCCGCGGTCGCTTGGTAGAGCGCCGTGAAGAAGGCGGTCATCTCGGGCAACTGGTATCGAGCTTGGAGTCCGCTCGGATTCGGGAGGAGCCACAAACTTGATCGCGCCAGTAGTTCGGGCTGCTCGCCGACCGTGGCAGTCGGGCGTCCGAAGGCGGTGCGGTACGCCTGGAGCCCCAGCACCGCCACGCAACGCGGACGCAGTTCGCTGGCCGTGGCCTCGAGCTTCGCCGCGCCCGCCCGCAGTTCCGCGGGTTTGAGTTCGCTGGCCGCCGCGGTCGCTCTCGCCACCAGGTTGGTGATGCCGACGCTGAGCGAGGGGAGGACGTGCTGCTCGGCCGGGGTCAGAACCTCCTCGGTGAATCCACCCGCCTGCAGCAGCTTCCAGAAGCGATTACCCGACTTGGCAAAATGCAGGCCGAGTTCTCCGGAGAGCCGCCCCGGATTGATGCCGCAGAAGAGGACCCGGAGATCGGGCCCGATCAGGTCGGGCACGGGTGTCTCGGACGTGGCTGTGGCGTGCTCCACGGAGCAGGTACTACCAGTGGTTCGCCCCGCCTTGTCCATCCGCGTCCTTTCGCCGTTGAACACCGGCAGGTGTGGTGCTTGACAATCAGGCCAGGGTCGGTTTGGTATCGGTTCGGCGGGCGGTCAGGCGGAACCGTTCTGGGTGGCCCCCGTCAGGCGGAGGTAGAGACATGAAGACCCGTATTCGTCGCCGTATCGCGACGGCGACGATGGTGCTGGCCAGCCTGGGAGCTGGTACGACCACGGCCGTGCTGGTCAGTGCCGGGAGCGCCGCGCCTGCCGGTGCCGCAGGCGGTCTGACCTGCAGCGATCCCATTTGCGTGGCCATCGAGACGATGGTGTTCGAGCTCGGCGCCCTCGTCAACGCGCTGGCCGGCCAAACCTGAGAGCGGGACGTCGCGGCCGGCGGGGCCGCGGCGTACCGCCATCTCGGGGTCCGTTGAGGGCACCGATCACTCGTGGTTCGGCGTTCGGTGGGGAGGTCGCGTCCCGACACCAGTTCCTTCGACCGCGTGTCGCAAAGCGCCGTTCGTGTCGCACACCGGGTGCCCCCAACCCGCTGGCGGCAACGGCAACCCGCTGTTTGCGTTGTTGGACGAGTTGTTGGGGCTACTCGGCTTGCTATAGGGCTTGCTATAGGGCTCGTTATAGGGCGAAACCACATCCCTAGTGCGGGAAATGAATTACGGCGCGACGAGGCCGCATGGACGTATCGCCCTGCGGAACTTCCGTCGGAGTATCGACCCGGTAACCAGGGGAAATTTGTGGAGGCGATGGGACTTGAACCCACGAACCTCCTGACTGCCAGACCCCTCCATTTCATGAGGTCTGGTGTGGTCCTGCGCGGTTCAGGCAGGTCACGTTGGTCACCTGGACTCTCTTCGTGAGGTCTGGTGAGGTTTGGTTGGGTCCTGCGCGGTTGTATTGCGTTGACAAATCCGTTGACATTTCACAAGGGATGACGGGACGAAAACCATGGAGCAGGCAGCGCCTTGGCACGAGAGCCGGACGGCTGTCCGTGGAACCCACTGGGGGCCGCTATGAGAAATTTGAAATTCCATAATTTCGGGGGACTGGTGGGCATGCAATTTGGCGAAAATACTTTTCGGCTCGAGCGGCTGGAACTGGACACAAATGCCGGCTCCCGACTGCCCCAAGTCGTCGCTCAGCGCCCCGACTCTGGTGGGCGAGGACGAAGAACCACTTCTCCGCCGCCCCCCCCTCTGAAAACGCATTGGATGGGCAATGTCGGCCGCCATGGGGCAATTGGATGTCGGGAAAGCGGGTATTTATGAGATTTATCGGATGCTCCTCAAAAGCCGCAGGCTGAGCGGCGTTTTTGGGGTTTCCGGGAACACCGCCTGGGTTAGGGCCAAATTGCCTTCGGAGAGGGCAGAGGAACGCCCCGGGGGGCCGCAGAATGCCATCTGCGCCCCGTGTGGCTGGAATCTGTGCCACGGGGGCCACCGGTTGCCATCTGGGATGACCCCATGATGCTCAGCGCAGCCAAACTTACGGACCGGCTGCCGGCCATCGGCCACCGGCCACCGGCCGCCTGCCCTGTCATGCCACACCGCGCGCCGGTCGGAACACCCGATAAGTATTCTGAAGCTATGCCAACAAAGACTGCCGTGGCTGGTGACGACTGGGGGCCAAAGCGGATTCTCGCTTTGGTTGGCCTCGTCGGTGCCGGCGTGACGGTATACAAGTTTGCGAAGGGCCAGAAGGTGGCTCCGCTGGAGCTGGTTGGCGCCGTCGTAGGCTTGGCCACCTTCTTCCTGTAGCCAGCTTCCGCAGCTGGTGGTGTCCGGCGCCCACCACCGGTAAGCGCACCGCGTCCGGCATGACGTAGGGCCAGAAGTAGCCTCCGTTGGGTGAAGATCCCCCCGTGGTTGGTGTGCTCGCTGGCCTTGGTGGAGATCGTCGAGCTACCGGGCAAGGCAGTCCGGCTTGCGAAATGGATGGGTAGCAACGCAAGGCGCGTTGGGAGCTACCTGCGCCGCACCGGCATCGCGCTCCTAGCCCTCACGTTTGCATGGCTGGCCCTACGCCACCTTGGTCGGGCGGACGGGGCTGCCAACACGGAGCGGGCAGCCGGTGCCGTGTTCGCCATGTTGACGTACGCGGTCGTTGCGCTGGGGGTGGCATCCCAGCGGCAGCAGCTGACCAGTACGGCAAGCTGAGCCCGGCCACATGGCCAACCAGTACGGCAGCACCACCAACAGCGACACCGTGGCCCGTTACGGCTGCCCGAAGTGCGGCGCAGTGGCCGGTGTGCCCTGCACGGTGCTGGATGGCCGTGGCGCCGAGTTGCGGTGCAAAGGTGCCACGCACACCGTCCGGCTGCCCGCGACGGCTTAGATCGGGCCGCGCATCAGCTGTGCGCACCGGGGACACTGCACTGTCGGTGACACCCTGTCGAAATCAAGCGATCCCGGTTCGACGTTCGGCTGCCTGCCACACAGAGTTTGCGTGGCTTCGATGCCATCACCGACCGCAACGGCATGAATGTACACCAGCTCGGGCTGGTAGTGCACCGCTGCGCTGCCGCGCTTCTCATTGCTCGGCACCATTCGGTTCTGCGCGCTTGCTCGGTATGTGGTGGCCATGCCCCGATGCTAACGAGATGCTGTGACATAGAGCAGTGATCGGCACCTGACAGTGCCCAGCAGTAGCGTCAGGCCATGCGAGTAGCCATTGGCCTAACGGTGGCTGCCCTGCTCGCGGTCACCGCAGTCACCGCCGGCGTTGCGGGCGCCACCACCAAGGCACAGCTCAAGGCAAAGACGCTGCCCCTGTCCGCCATGCCCATCGGGTGGTCGGTTGACTATTCGAGCGGCTCGTCCTCATCGGCGCCGGCCTGCCTGCGGGATCTCAAGGCACCGGCCAAGCATGTGGTGCGCGCAGAGGTGACCTACACGGATGGAAAGCTGCCCAGCCTTGACGAGGTACTTGAGACCGGCGGCGGTGCCACTGCCCGTTACGCGAAGTTCAACAAGGCTCTGTCGAGATGCAAAAGCATCACCTTTGACACGGGCGGCAAGACGCTCAAGGGAACAATTGGCGCAATGTCGTTCCCGAAGGTGGGCAACAGGTCTGGGGCCTACGCGATCACGGTTCCTGACAATGGCTTGAACATCGGACTCGACATTGTTCTCGTTGTGGTCGGGGCCTATGTAGTGGCCCTTGACTACAGCGATCTCGGCCAGCCCGACCCCCAGCAGCTTCGGCGCTTCGTCAACAAGGCTGTCGCGTTGGTGGAAGGCAAGTAAAGACAGGGGTGCCGACAATGAATACGACCGTGGGCCAAGGGGCTGCGGCCACCACGACCACCTTCCCGAGCGAGGCAGACAATCCGCCGCCGGGTAATGTGCCACCGGCTACGACTACCACTGCCCCGCCAAGAGCCATACCCAACGTCATCGGTGACACCGAAGTTCAAGCGGCCAGCAGCGTGTCCGCTGCCGGTCTCAATCCGCAGTTCACTACTGATACCGGCTGTGCAGGCGGCACGGTCAACAGCCAGAACCCTGCGGCCGGCACGACAGTGCGCGCCGAGACGACGGTGATCATGGAAGTATGCGGTGGTTCGGCCACTACAGCACCTGTCGGTGCGACGACCACCACCACACAGCAGGGGCTGCTCTAGTCGGAGCAGATATCCGGACCTTGATCTGAATTCCGGTCGTATATTCGCCATTCTGCCCACGGTCACCCGTTGCCCCTAAGTATCCTTCTTCAGCGTGTCGTCAAGCGCACTCGCATTCTGGCAAGGTGGACGCTCGGACCATCTTGACGAACTCGTTTCTGCCCACCGTCTCGTAAGCGGGCCAGAGCGCGGCCGGCGCTGGAGAACTCAAGCTTTGAACGAGGCCCTCATTCTGCGCCTTGCCGTGGAGTTTCAAGGCTTCGCACGCGACCTGCACGACCTCTCCTGCGAGCGCTTCGCGCTTTGGACGTCTCCGTCGAGTTCTGCACTTCAGGGAGTCATTCAGAATTCGCTTCGATTGAACCGCGACCTGGACCGAGGCAATGCTCAACCCGGTTCTCTTGGCAGGGACTTTGGCCGTTTCGGATTCGAGTTGTGGCCAGCGTTGGCCCTGAGAACTCAAAGGTCAAAAACGTTGAACGACTCGCTGGAGCGCCTGAATACGGCCCGAAACGGGCTTGCTCATGCCGACGAGGTCAAACTCGCGGGATTGAAAGCAGATGGATACCCGATTGTGCTGGACACCTTTCGCAAATGGCGGACGCACTTGAACCTGCTAAGCCAGCATCTGGATGCTGAGGTGTCTAGTCAGCTCGCTAAGCTATTTAGGCAACCAGCACCCTGGTAGGAGGTGACTATGGCAATTCCGGAAAAGTTCCAACCGGGCGACCGGGTGACAGTTCCCTGGGGACTCTACGAGGTTGTGGGTACGGTTTTACATATCTATGGACCACCCGGCCATCACTCTGTGATCGTTCGCGTGCCCATTCGCGGGCCGTCCGGGGAAGAGCTCGGCTCGGATGAGATTTCATTTCCAGAGGATGCGTTGCATCGAGCTGTAGCTGTCTAGCCCTACGGACATCGTTGAGCGTTTCCATCAGCGCGTGGCGATGGGCTCCGCCGGGCATTTGATTTGCCGGATAGGCATCTGACCACCAACGTCGGTCTCCCCCGGTGCAACTGGCAGCGGCCATGAGCACCTCGGTCGCTGTGCTATCTGATTCAATCAATCTTGCTCTTCTTCTCAACTAGCGTGCGTTGGTCCAGTTGGATAAGGGAGGACCTCATGTTCAGGCGGCAAATCTCAGCTGGGCTATTGATGCTCTGCGCCGTGGTCGGCCTCTCGTTCTCAGCGGCTCAACCGGCGGGCGCCCTGTCGAAGTCTCAGAAATCCCAGCAAAAGGCGCTGAAGAGCTTTGCCGCAGACATCCGCCATGGACTTGCCACCTGCGAGGCAGCGTCAGCCAACACCCAGATTCTCCTAGGTGAGGTGATTCAGGCCAAAACTCCGACCCAGAGTGAACTGACGCAGCTAGACAGTGCTGACAAGAGCGCTCAGACGGCGTGCGACGACGCCAAGGATAATAACGTCCTCAACCTCTCCTCGTTGTCCGTGCCTGGGTCAATCAGCTACATCCATCAACTGTCCAACGTAGGAACGAATGCGACAATCTGGGCCACCGATGACACAACCGCAGTTCTGCATGACATCCAAAAACTCGTCGAAACCACCAGCTCCAACACGACGGCGCTCCAGAGCCAACTGCAGACCGATGTAACGCAAGCCGATGCAGATGCTGGGTCATTGCGGAACGACATGAATAGCGCGGCAAAGCGCCTCAAGCTTAAGAGCTACGGCGGACTCGGGTTGATTCAGTGGGGGTCTTGAACGAGACCCATGGACCCCTAGGTCAGGTGAGCCTTCGCCATCAG
>DASXZJ010000113.1:0-21153 GCA_036502025.1 Acidimicrobiales bacterium
CGGCTCCCCTACCTGATCTGCCTGGGGGTGCACGGCGTCGAAGCCGAACCGGTGCTCATCGGCCTTGACCGGGCCGGAGTGGCCGTCCATTCGGGATCGGCCTGCTCCTCGGAGAGCATCGAGCCCTCACCGGTGCTCGAAGCGATGGGCGTCGACGCCAGCCACTCGCTGCGGGTCTCGGTCGGCTGGTCGACCTCCGACGAGGACATCGCCGCCTTCGACAAGAATTTCGGCGCCGTCGTGGCGGGGTTGCGCTCCTTACGGAGCTGAGGTGGCGGTGGTCGTCGTGGTGGTCGTCGTCGTCGTGGTGGTGGTGGTGGCCACCGCCGCGCTGGCCAGCGACGACGGCACCGGTACACCGGCCGCCGTGTAGGCACCGACCAGCAACGGTGCCACTTTCGTCAATTCACCCGCCGGCAGGGCGTCTCGGAGGAACTGGTTGAACTGCGTCACCGCCGCTGCCGCGTTGTGGTCCTGGTTGTAGAGGATGAGTCCGAGGAACAGGTGCCCGGCGTAGAAGGTCGGGGCCACGCGAATGGCCTTCTCCTCCGCCTTGCGCCCGGTGGCTTCGAGCGTGGGGGAGGCGCCGCTGGAGCCGTAGTTCCACTCGATGAACCCGGAGGCGGCGAGCGCCTCGGGGTCGTTGGGATCCTCGGTGAGCACCTTCTGGTAGGTCTTGAGCGCCTGGACGGGATTGCCCGCGTTGTTGAAGTTGAGGGCCTCGCCCAGCTGCTGCTCGATCAGCTCGGCCTTGGTCTCCGAGATGCTCCCCGATGAAGCCTGGCCGGGCTGCCGTGGGGTCACCGCATGGACGACCAGGATCACGATGCCGGCCAGAATGAGGAAGCACGAGGCGGCGATGCCGATCCGGCGCCACGCGCTACGGCGTGTCCCTTTCGGCTCGTCGGGCTCAGGGACGACTTCGGCCGGACGCGGGACGGGAGCCTGTCCGATTGTGCCCAGCGCCGCCTCCACCTCGCGCAGCCGCTGCCGGTCGCGCGCCGTGAGGGCGGCGTGATCAACATCGGAGAGGTCACCGGCCTCGTGCTCGCGGTCGGCATCCTCGAGCGAGCGGATCAGGAACTCCTGCTCGTCGTGGAGGTACCACACCTCGTCATCGGTGCCGCGCGGCCCGCTGCCATGGAGATCGGACGTGTCGGCCATCATGTCGAGCGCTCCGCGGGCCGCTGGCCCAACAATGCGCCGAACTCCTTGGACCGGCGCCAGAAGAGCACGCCCACCACCACCAGGGCGCCGGCGCCCAAGGCGATCGGTACCAGCCAGATGACGGCGAACCCACCGGAATCAGGTGGCGCCAGGAGGATCGTCTGCCCGTACTGGGCCACCAGCCCCTGCTCGATCTGGGCGGTCGAGCGCCCCTGGGCGACCTCGCGCTGGATCTCGTGCCGCACGGTCACCGCCGTGGTCTCATTGGACTGCGCCACCGAGATGTCGGTGCACGACGGGCAACGGATGACCGACTCGATAGCGGCGGCGCGCTGCGCGCCGGTCTGGGGCTTGCTCGAGAACACACCGCTCCCGATGAGCAACGCCACGGCGGCGACGACGAGAGGCAGGCCGGCGCGCGCCCAGAGAGGCAGCCGGGCCGGTCGGTCAGCCATGGGGCTGCCGTGCCTCGGCCATCATGTGCGAGAGGTTCTTCTCGGTGGCCGGGCCGGCGTACGGCTCGACCGTGATGCGCCCGGATGGATCGATCAGGAACGTCGTGGGCGGCCCGGTGACGCCGTAGCGCTCGGCGATGGATCCACCCGGGTCGTCGACCGCGCCCCAGGTAATCCCCTGGGATTTGAGGAACTGCCGCGCCGACGACGTCTCGTCGTGGAACACGACGCTGAGCATCTCGGCACCGTGGGGGTTGGCGCGCTGCGAGTAGTAGTAGGTGATGAGATCGGGCGCCTCCTGCACACAGGGCCCGCACCAGCTGGCGAAGAAGTTGACGAAAACGTAGCGACCGCGCATGGATCGCAGGAACACCGGCTGGCCGCTCCGCAGGTCGGTCCCGGCGAACAGAGGCGCGGTGTGCCCAACCAGGGGGCTGTCGACCTGCGTCGCCTCCTCGGGCGTGCGGGTGGCCAGGACGACACCGACCACGGCCAGCACCACCAGCACGCCGGCGGCAATCCATCGAGTGGTGTGACGGCGTTTGCCGCGGGCCCTCATGCCTCCGACGGACCGCTCTCCCCCGTCGCGCCCACGCCGGCCGGAACCCGCTCGACGGCGGCACCGGGGTCGCGGGAGGCGTCGGGCGGCGGCCCGCTCGAGTCCTTCACCATCTCTGGCAACGCCGACGTCGGGTCCGTGGCACGCCGCCGGGTGCCCGGTATGAGCGCGAGCGCACCGCCCACTCCGACCAGGAGGCCGCCGGCCCACAGCCAGGCCAGCAGCGGCTCGATGACGACGCCGATGACCACCGAGCCGGCCGGGAGGTCGGCCACCACCTGGCCCCCCGACACCTTCCCCAGCCCTCCGGATTGGTCGAAGGTCAGATAGACGTCGCCGAGTGCGCCCGAATCGATGGCCGGGGTGCCCACCACGCTGAGGGCGCTGCCGAAGTTGGTCAGGGCCGGTTTGAACACCGCGCCATCGACCTTGACCAGTGCCTGGTCGGAGGTCTTCGAGGGCACCGTGACCGTGCGCAGGCCCACGAACTCGAAGCGGTGGCCGCCGTAGGTCACGACGTTGCCCTGGCGCAGCACCAACTCGGTCTGGTGACGGTAGGTCGTGGCCGCGATGATGCCGACGGCCATCACGATGACCCCGAGGTGCACGACCATGCCGCCGTTGGTCCGGCCCACCAGGCCGCGCCACCACCCGGCGTGGCGGGTCCGGGCCGCCCGGGTCGACAACGCGAGCGCGCGGGCAGCCGTGGCGGCGGCGACCGCACCGAGGCCGAAGCCGATCAGCGGGTCGAGGCCGCGCAGCCCGAACGCCACACAGACCACGACGGTCAGGACACCCACCCACACGGGGACGGCGAGGCGTTGCCAGAGGACGCGGGCGTCGATTTTGCGCCAACTGAGGACCGGCGCCACCGCCATGAGGAAGAGGATGGCCAGCCCGACCGGGACGGCCACCGTGTTGAAGTAAGGGGCCCCGACGTTGACCTGCTGCTGGGTCACCGCCTGGTACAGCAGCGGGTACACGGTGCCGAGCAGAACGACGAAGGCGAAGCCGACGAAGAGCAGGTTGTTCAGGAGGAAGGCGCCCTCACGGCCCAGCGGCGCGTCGATACCACCGGGCGAACGGAGCCGGTCGCCGCGCCAGGCGATGAGCCCGAACCCGACGACGATCACCACGAAGAAGAAGGAGATCAGGATCGGCCCGACCGACGATTCGGTGAAGGCATGCACCGAGTTGATGACCCCCGAGCGGGTGAGGAAGGTACCCAGAATGGTCAAGGCGAAGGTGGCGACGGACAGGGAGAGGTTCCAGACGCGCATGAGCCCCCGCCGCTCCTGCACCAGCACCGAGTGGAGATAGGCCGTGCCGCACAACCACGGCAGGAGTGCCGCGTTCTCCACCGGGTCCCAACCCCAGAACCCGCCCCAGCCAAGGACCTGGTACGACCACCACGCCCCCAGCACGATGCCGACGGAGAGGAAGGTGAACGACACCAGGGTCCAGCGACGGCACTCGACCTGCCAACGCTCGCCGACGCGCCCGGTGGCCAGCATCCCGATGGCGAAGGCGAAGGGGACGGTGAAGCCGACGAAGCCGATGTAGAGCAGCGGCGGGTGGATGGCCACCAGGGGGTTGTCCTGCAGGAGCGAGTTCGGCCCGAGCCCGGCCGTGGCATCGTGGGTGGTGACGAACGGATTGGCCGGCCCGGTCATCATCCCGAAGAAGAACGCCGAGACGACGTAGAGCACCAGGGTGGCCCAGCGGATGACCGGATCGGTGGCCAGACGCCGGTAGCGCCAGACGAAGATGGTCGAGAAGATCGCCAGCACCAACCCCCACAGGAGGATGGACCCGGCCAGAGCCGACCACATCCCGGTGATCGAGTAGAGCAACGGCGTGACCTTGCTGTTGTTCTCGGCCACGAAGACCAGGCTGAAGTCGTGGGTGACCAGCGCGTGCTCCATGGCCACCGTGGCCATCACGGCGCCGAGCAACAGGACCGGGCCGAAGAGCCGCCCGTCGGTGAGGCCACTCGCGCTCTCCACCGCCAACTCGGGCCCGTCGGACAAAGCACCCCGGTTCCGGATCAGCCCGACCGCTATGACCACCGCGCCGATGATGCTGGCGGCGAAAGCGAGCCAGACGCCGAGGGTGCCGAGGGCGGCGTTCACCGCTAGTGCACCGTCCCGTTCTTGGCTTTCACACGGCCCGGGTGTTGCGCGATGTAGGTGGCCGAGTGCTTGACCAGGATGAGGTTGGAGACGAAGTTCGTCGAGGTGACGGAGGTGAAGTGCCCCTGCACCACCACCGGGATGCCGTTCTGGAAGAGCGCGGGCGGGCTCCCGCGGTTGACCACGTGCACGGTGTTCGCACCCTCGGAGATCTCGAAGTCGGTCCCGACCGCCGTGGGATGGATGGAGCCGGCCACGACGGCGCCCTCGAGGCGGAACGGCTGCGTGCCGAGGGTGGCGCGGTGGGCGAAGGCCTGGTTGACGGTGTCGAAGTAGTTGAGCGAGCTGCCGAGCCCCTCGACCAGCAGGAAGATGAGGGCGGCGACCAGGATCCCGAAGACCACCCAGAGTCGCCGGCTCCGCCGACGGCGGGGCACCGGAAGCGCCGGACCACCAGAGACACCGGCCGTCGTGGATGTGTCGGGTGAGGGGGATCCGGTGGCGATGCCGGTCACGACCGCCCGCCGGGGACAACCGCGTCGGTGATGGCGTCACCCGGTGCATCGGCGTCGGTCGCCTCCGCCGCCTTGAGGGCGCGCTCCCAGCGGCGCCGTCGCAGTCCCAGGGCGACGGCGTAGGCGAACATGGTGCCAAGCGCCACGGCGTAGCCCGCGTCGACGTACTTCACGGTGCACCGCGATCCACCGGGCGACCGTCGCGGGGAGCACCCACGCCGGCCAACTCGTTGCCGGCGCGCTCGGTGCCTACGGTCTCGTTGTTCTCGCTCCCGCCCTCGCTCCACCGCTCGGCCAGCGAGACCTCCATCTCCTGGTCGCCCACGCGATCTTCGAGCACCCCGATGCGGTAGCGCACCGCCAGCAGCCACACGAAGATCAGCGAGAAGGCGATGAAGCCGAGCAGGAAGGTCCAGGCCATTGAGCCGTGGACGTGGAGGTTGAAGCCGGGATCGAGGACGGTCCCGCCTTGATGGAGCGTCTGCCACCAGTCGACCGAGAAGTGGACGATGGGCACGTCGACCGCGACCAGCAGCGCGGCGACGGCGCAGCGCCGGGCCCGGATGGCGGGGTCGGCCGGCACCCGGCGCAGAGCCATGTACCCGAGCTCGAGGAGGAGCAGCAGCGCGGTGGAGGTCAGGCGGGCGTCCCAGGTCCACCAGGTGCCCCAGGCCGGCCGGCCCCAGAGCGATCCGGTGACCAGCGTCAGGGCGGCGAACACCGCACCCACCTCGACCGCCGAGGCCGCCAGCCGGTCCCAGAAGAGGGACCTGGTGCGCGGCCAGAGATAGAGGAGGCTGCCGGCGGCCGCCACCCCGCCGGCCCAGTAGAGGGCGACGGTGGCGATGGGCGGGTGGATGTAGAGCAGGCGGGCCAGGTTGCCCTGTGTCTGATCGGGCGGGGTGATCCACAGCCCGAGCCACACGGTGAACGCCATGGCGATGACGCCGAGGATGCCCACGACGGTCAGCCAGCGCGGGTAGCGGGTTCGCCCGTTGCCGCGGGGACGGACGGGCAGGACGGCGGGGTTCATGCGGCCTCCTGGAGTGGCCCGTAGAGGACGATGCCGATGACCAGGTAGACCACGGCGAAGGGGATCAGGATGCGGAGCCACTGGGTGCCCGAGCCGGCGTTGCCGCTCAGGGCCGCCTGCCAGGCCTTGGAACCGGCCAGGAGCACCGGCGCCAGCACGGGGAGGACGAGCAACGGGAGGAGGGTGTCACGGACGCGTAGCCCGGCCGACAGCGCGCCGTAGAGCACGCCGGCACAGGCCAGACCGACGGTGGCCAGCAGGGACGCCGTGATGGCCAGCCACACCACGTGGACGCGCACGTCGAAGAGGAAGGTCACGCCGGCCCACAACACGACCTGGAGGGCGAGTAGTTGCAGCCCGACCGCGGCCGCCTTGCCGAGGAAGATCCCCGCTGGGTCGATGCCCGAGAGTCGCAGGCCGTCCCGCGTGCCCTCACCCGACTCGATGGCCACGCTGCGCTGGATGGCCAGCACCGTTGAGAACAGCACGGCGATCCAGAAGATCCCCGGCGCGGCATGGCGGAGCGGGGCGTCGTCGGGACCGATGGCGAAGGCCAGCAGGACCAGGACGAGCACGGCGAAGGGGACGACCTGCCAGAGGGCGACACGAGACCGGGCCTCGATGCGGAGATCCTTGCCGGCGACCAGGAGTGCATCACGCCACATGCCACGCCTCCATGCTGCCCGGTTCGAGGGGCGATTCCGCCGCGGGGACCGCGCTCAACGGGGCGCGTCGGCCACCGGGTGCCTCGTCGGTGATCCGCCCGCCGCTCATGGTGACCACCCGGTCGGCCAGCGGGACCGAGAGCTGGGGCTCATGGGAAGAGAGGAGCACGGCGGCGCCGTCGGCGACCGCCTCGCCGATGAGCTCACCCAGGAGCGCGCGGGTGGGGGCGTCGAGTCCGGCATGCGGCTCATCGAGTAACCAGAGGGCGGGCCGGCGGGCGACCAGCGCGGCGAGGGCCACCCGGCGCCGTTGCCCGGCGGAGAGGCGACCCGTCGGGGTGGTGCGCAACCGCCCCACCAGCCCCAGCCGGACCAGCGCGGCGTCGGCGGTGGCGGTGGGGATGCCCAGCGCCCGTACGGCGAAGCGGACGTTCTCCGCCGCGCTGAGCTCGTCGTAGAGGGGGGCGGCATGCCCCAGAAGGCCGACGTGACGGCGCACGGCGGTGTGGTCCGTCCGGAGGTCCACCCCGAGCACACGGGCTTCGCCCGAGGTGACGGGCAGCAGGCCGGCGCAGGCCCGCAGCAGGCTGGTCTTCCCGGCCCCGTTGGCGCCGACGATGACGACGACCTCCCGGGTATCGAGAGAGAGGTCGACCCCGGCAAGGGCGGGGAAGCGGCCGGCGAGAGCGACGGCAGCACGGAGTTCGACGACAGGGGCCATGGCCTTCGCCACCATGGTAGGGGGGGTGGGTCCGAGGGTTCCAAGTGAGGACGGCCGAACCTGGGCCCGGCCGGGGACGGCGCCTCGATGCGGTCGCCTCTGACGCCCACGATCCCCGGGCCGGCGGCCCCGAACACGGCGTTATCCCTGACCTGGCCTTTCCCGGTCGCGAGCGGCAGCGGTGAGACCGGCACGGCTCGAATGCCACCCCGGCGGGCGGCTCGGGGTCTACTGCATATGGGACAACGAGTTGATGGCCTGCAGCGAGTTGTCGGTGTTGCCCACCAGTTCCTGCCGGGCGAAGTCGCGCAGCGCCAGCTCGTGGGCCACCAGGAGGTCGGCAGTCTCCTGCTCGGCGGGATCCAGTTCGCCGATGCGGGCGTACATGGCGGCGAACTGGGTGGTGACCGGTTCGAAGGAGGCCATCAACTCGGCCCACGAGAGTGAGGAGACCGCACCGGCCAAGGACTCGGCATCACTGACGGTGGAGGGGTCGGCGTCGGTGGAGATGCCGGCGCGCTGAAGGGCGGGCACGACCGCCTCCTTCGTCCGGCGCTCCAGCCGGCTGAGCACACTCATCTTCAACCGATGGTCCGTGTCATCCCGTTGCTCGCCGACGCGTTCGAAGAAGATCTCGCCGAGGATCTCGCCCTGGTAGGCCTTGACCCACAGCGTCTTCACGTTGTCATCCGGCGCGAACATCGTCTCAGTCCCGCCGGTCTGCTGATGTTGAGTATCCGTCATGGCTTGGACGATATGACGTTCTGGCCCAGAATGCTCGGGATGGCAAAAGTGCTGCTCCCGATCCCCGAGAGGGACTTCGACCCGACCGAGGTGGCCGTCAGTTGGAACGTCCTCACCGCGCTCGGACACGACGTCGTGTTCACCACACCGGACGGGAACGTCGGCCACGCCGACGACCTGATGGTGAGCGGGCGGGGGCTGCCGCTGGCCGGCCGGGTGCTGCGCGCCAACGCCGACGGACGGCGCGCCCATGCCCAGCTACTCGGCGACCCCGCGTTCGATTCACCACGACGGTGGGACGACGTCGACGCCAAGGAGTTCGACGGGCTGCTCCTCCCGGGCGGGCATCGGGCGCGAGGCATGCGCGCCTACCTGGAGAGCCCCGTCGTGCAGCAGCTGGTGGTCGAATTCTTCGCGGCCGGCAAACCGGTGGGCGCGGTGTGCCACGGCGTGCTGGCGGCCGCCCGCAGCATCGATCCCTCGACGGGGCGCTCGGTGCTCTACGGGCGGCGCACCACGGCCCTGACCTGGTCTCTCGAGCGCACCGCCTGGAGGATCGGGCTCCGGGTCCGCTTCTGGGACCCGAACTACTACCGCACCTATCTCGAGCAGCCGGGGCAGGCTCGGGGCTACATGTCGGTGCAGCAGGAGGTCACCCGGGCCCTGGACCGGCCCGAGGACTTCCTCGACGTGCCGCCCGACGCGCCCGACCACCGGGCCAAGACAAGCGGCCGGCGGCGCGACACCCTCGAGGACAACCGGCCGGCCTGGGTGGTGCGCGACGGCACCTACGTGTCGGCCCGCTGGCCCGGCGACGTGCACACCTTCGCCACAACCTTCGCGGCCGTGCTGTCCGAGGTGGCGGGAGGCTGATCAGGGCGTCCTGCTCTGGTACTCCTCCAGAGCATCACTCGGGACATGGGCGATTCCGTCAACCATCTCATAGCGAATTTCTCGCGCCTGGACGAGCCGCAAGAGTTCCTTAGTTGAGATAGCTAGGCGGCGAGCTGCCTCCGATGCCCTGAGTAGTTCAGCGGACATCCGTTCCTCCTTCATCGAAGCCAAGTCTACGACTGAGCATCTGGATTTGATGCTCTACCTGTGAGAGCACAGCGAAATGGTCGGAGTGGATGAGCACGTCCCTGCTGTCCTCGAGGGCAGCTTGCAGATCGAGCGCCTCGTTGAGGCCGTAGACGATGTCCCGAGGTGGTTCTTGAATCGGAGGCGGCACCCCTAAGAACGATCGTGAGTGCAAACGCCGAAACCAAGCCAATCGTTGGACCCGGAGTTTCATGCGCGCCCACCTCGGCTAGGTGTTCGACTAGCTGGTGCTGAGACGGCCGAGACCGATGTCGGTGAACAGGTGGCGCATCTCGGTCGCCACCCAAGCCACGTTGTTGGTGATGAGCAGCACGCCGAAGGCCACCACGATGACGCCGGCCACGATCTCGATGATCCACATGGCCCGGCGGGCCCGCGCCAAGAGAGAGGTCATGCGACCGAAGGCCAGCCCGGTCACGACGAACGGCACGGCCAGACCCAGGGAGTAGGCAAACAGGAGGAGGACGCCGCCGGCCAGGGTCCCGTTGTGGCTGGCCAGGCCGAGCACGACGCCGAGCACGGGGCCGATGCACGGGGTCCAGGCAAAGGCGAAGGCCATGCCCATGACCGGCGCGGCCCAGGTGCCGAGCGTGGAGGGGCGGACGTCGAAGCGGCGATCACCCGTGAGCCGCGTCAGCAGGCCGAGGGGGCGCGTCCCGATACGGGACCAGAAGGACCCGGGCACGGCTCCGAGGATCAGCACCAGGCCGAGGAAGACGATGACGAATCCACTGACCCGGGACAGGACCAACTGGTGCGAGCTGAGCAGGTGCCCGATGCCCGACGCCGTCGCACCGAGGGCGACGAAGACCAGGGTGAAGCCACCGATGAAGAGCCCGATGCCGCGCAGCATCGGCCGCGTCGTCGACGCCACCACGGTGCCCGTCCCGCCGGGGTGGACCGCGGTCAGCTCGGCCGCCGAGAGCCCCGAGACCATGGAGAGGTAGCCCGGGACGAGGGGCAGGACGCAGGGCGAGAGGAAGGAGAGGATCCCGGCCCCGAAGGCGATCAGGACGCCGACGGGGTCGGCCGAGATGGCGGCCGGCACGGGGAGCGCCCGACCCCCGGCTAGCTGAGGCTTTTGCGGACCAGGTCCATGTCGGCTTCCACCATCATGGTGACCAGGCCCGGGAAGTCGACTTCACGGTGCCAACCCAGAACCTTCTGCGCCTTGGCGGGATCGCCGACGAGCAGGTCGACCTCGGCCGGCCGGAGGTACTTGTCGTCGATCACCACGTGCTGCTCCCAATCCAGACCGGCCACGGCGAAGGCCAGCTTGCAGAGCTCGCGCACCTCGTGCGTCTCACCGGTCGAGACGACGTAGTCGTCGGGCGCGTCTTGCTGGAGCATCATCCACATGGCGCGCACGTAGTCGGCCGCGAAGCCCCAGTCCCGCTGCGCGTCGAGGTTGCCGAGCGCGAGCTTGTCGTCGAGGCCGTGTGCGATGCGCGCCACCCCGTTGGAGATCTTGCGCGTCACGAACTCCAGCCCACGACGGGGCGACTCGTGGTTGAACAGGATGCCCGAGGAGGCGTGGAGGTCGTAGCTCTCGCGGTAGTTCACCGTGATCCAGTGGCCGTAGACCTTGGCCACCCCGTAGGGGCTGCGCGGGTAGAGCGGCGTCGACTCGCGCTGGGGGACTTCCTGCACCTTGCCGAACATCTCCGACGAGCTGGCCTGGTAGAAGCGGATGTCGGGATCGACGAGGCGGATGGCATCGAGCAGGCGGGTGACGCCGAGGGCGGTCGTCTCACCCGTGAGCACCGGCTGGCTGAAGCTGGTCTGGACGAAAGACTGGGCGGCCAGGTTGTAGATCTCGGTCGGGCGGTGGTCGCGCAGCATGTTGATCAGGGAGACCTCGTCCAGCAGGTCGCCGGCGACCAGCTCGAGCTTGTCCTGGACATGGGCGATCCGCTCGAAATTGACCGTGCTGGAGCGGCGGACCATGCCGATGACCGAATAACCCTGCTCAAGCAGGAATTCAGCCAGGTAGGAACCGTCCTGCCCGGTGACGCCCGTAATCAATGCTCGCTTTGCCATCGCGGGGCAACGCTACTCGACCCCGATGTGGGGCCGACTCGCGAGGGCGGCCGTAAAGTCCCGCGGGTGCCGACCGCCGCCCTGCTGTCCTTCCGCCTGGGCGGGGATGACGGCGTTTCGGTGGAAGCGGCGAAGTGGGCCGCGGCGCTGGGCCAACTGGGGTGGGGGGTGATCACGGTGGCCGGTTCGGGGCCGGTCGACGTGACGGTGCCCGGATTGGCCATTGACGCCACCGAGCCGCCCGGCCGGATCGAGGTGGAGCGCGCCCTGGCGGGAGTCGATCTGGTCGTGGTGGAGAACCTCTGCTCCCTCCCCCTCAATCCGGCCGCCGCCGTCGTCGTAGCCGCGGCCCGCGCCGGCCAGCCGACGGTGCTGCATCATCACGACCTGCCGTGGCAGCGGCCGCACCTGGCCCACCACCCCGCGCCCCCCGACGACCCGAGTTGGGCCCACGTCACCATCAACGAGCTGAGCCGACGGCAGCTCGAGGCGCACGGCATCAACGCCACGACCATCTACAACGCCTTCGATCCCGCGCCCGCACCCGGGGACCGCGCCCGCACCCGGGAAGCCCTGGGGGTGGGGCGGGGGTCCCGCCTCCTGCTGCAGCCGACGCGGGCGCTGAGCCGGAAGAACATCCCGGGCGGACTGGCCCTGGCCGGCGCGGTCGGGGGGACGTACTGGCTCCTCGGGCCGGCCGAGGACGGCTTCGGCCCCGAGCTCGAACGCCTGGTGGACGGGGCGGCGGGCCCGGTCATCCTCGGGACGGGCGCACAGCCCATCGGCATCGCCGACGCCTACGCGGCGTGCGACGCTGTCGTCCTGCCGTCGACCTGGGAGGGGTTCGGCAACCCGTCGGTCGAATCGGCCACCTTCCGGCGGCCATTGGCCATCGGGCCCTACCCGGTGGCCTCGGAGCTGGCGGCCTTCGGGTTCCGCTGGTTCGACAGCGACGACCCGTCGGCCCTTTCGAGGTGGCTGGCCGACCCCGACGACGGTCTCCTGGCCCACAACCAGGCCGTGGCGGCCCGGCACTTCAACCTGGCCGACCTGCCGGGACGGCTGGCCCGGCTCCTCGATGAATTGGCGGACCGTCGGGCCTGATCGCGCCTTTCCACCCGAGTTGATGACCGGCCGGTAACCTCTAGTCCGATGGGTGACGTACTGCAGGGATCCACGCGGCGGCTCACGGCTGAGAAGCGGCGCCAGCAGCTCTTCACCGTCGCCCTGGAGCTCTTCGCCCGCCGGGGCTACCGGGCCACCACCATGGACGACATCGCCGAGGCGGCGGGAGTCACCAAGCCCCTCGTCTACCAGCACTTCTCCTCGAAACGGGCGCTCTACCTGGAACTGGTCGACTCCATCGCCGCCGAGCTCCTGGCCGCGGTCCGGGACGCCGTGCTGCAGGCGGACGGGCCGCGCGGGCAGGTCGAGCTGGGCTTCGCGGCGTACTTCCGCCTGGTCATCAACCGCGAGGCGGAGTTCCGCCTGCTGTACGGGCGCGACCACGCTGACGACGACGAGCTGGGACAGGCCCTGCGCACGGTGGAGGACGCCATCGCCGAGGCCATCGACCCCCTCATCGATGCCGGCCTCGACGACAACCACCGCCGCCTCCTGGCCTACGCCGTCGTGGGCATGGCCGAGGGCGCCAGCCGCCGCTTCATTGAGCAGCGGCCGGAGTCCGAGGTCGGCGCCGAGGAGGAGGCCGAACGCCTTTCCCAACGCATGGCCGACCTCGCCTGGGCCGGCCTGCGATCGGTCCACTCCGACTGAGCGGACCGGGCGGTGCCCCAGCTATTTCTCGGTTTTGAGCCGCTGGCCCGGGCCGACTTCCCGATGCTCGTCGGCTGGCTGGCCGAGCCCCACGTGGCGTCATGGTGGGGCACGCCCCTCGACCAGGCCGGGGTGGAGACCGAATTCGGGCGGTGCATCGACGGCACCGATCCGACCATGGTCTTTGTCGTCACCGAGGGCGGCGCACCGGTCGGGCTGCTTCAGATCTACCGGTTGACCGACAACCCGGACTACGCGCGGGCGGTCGGGACCGACGACGCGGCCGGCATCGATCTGCTCATCGGCGAGCCGGCCCGCTGCGGCGCGGGCCTCGGTCCGCGGATGATCAGCCGGGCCGCCGAGTTGATCTGGGAGAACTACCCCGAGGTGGGTGGCGCGCTGGCGGGCCCCAGCGTGCATAACACCCGCTCGCACCGGGCCTTCGAGAAGGCAGGCTTCAGCCCGCTCCGGCAGGTCACCGTGCCCGGCGAGGAGGACGACGAGATGATCTACTTCCGCCCGCGCCCTACAGCAGGGTGATCAAGCGGCGGCAGAGCGTCCAGAGCTCGCCGACGCAGGCGCGGTAGGCATCGGCATCGCGCCCGGCCGGGTCGATCACGTCGTCGGCGTCCGACAGCGTGGCGTCCGCCAACTTCAAGGTGGCCACCCGCTCCCGGAGTATCGGCGGGGCCGGTGGCAGGTCCTCGCACAGGCGCCGGATGCCGGCCGTGCGATCGGCCGCGTCGGGGAAGGTGCGCCGGACGAACCGCACGTGGTCGGCCTCCATGACGATGACCAACTCGGCCCGGACCAGGTCGGCCTCGTAGACCTGGCGGCTGCGATGCCGGTTGAACGACGCCTCGGCCAGCTCGGGAATCTCCAGGAGCGCGGTCCGGGTGCGCATGCCCATCGGCTGGCCGTCGATGGTGTGCGTGCCGGCGGTGACGATGTGGAGATCCGCCACCTCGGGCCGGCCCACCTTGAGGTGCTCGAGCATGAAACCGGCCATCACTGACCGGGCCGCGTTGCCGGTGCACAGCACGAGCAGCTCAGTCATCGGAGCCCACCAGGAGCGCGGGCGCGTCGACATCGAGGGCGTGCTGGGCGTGCCGGGTGGTGCTGGTCAGGAACATCAGGTCACCACGCTCGGTGCGCTGGACCACCATGGAGGCCACGATGGCCATGAGCACGCCGCCGAAGCTGTCGCGCCGCGTGTCGCGCCGGAGCTGCTCGAAGGAGTAGTCCCGCACGCCGCGGGCGAGCAGCTCCTGGTGGTAGTGGCCCAGCAGATCCAGCTCGTGGCGGCGCCTGTCCTCGGCCGAGAGACAGCCGCCGATGAAGTAGGCGGCGTCGTAGGAGCCACCGGCCCAGGAAAGCGTCTGCCAGTCCACCACCACCGGCCGGCGCTCACCGGAGGTGAAGAGCAGGTTGTCGAGACGGAAGTCGCCGTGGCTGGCCGTGCGCGGTCCCACCCGGCTGCCCATCCACGCCGGGAGGTGCGCCACGAACAACTCGCAGAGGGCCGCGTGCTCGGGAGCCAACCGGTCGCCGTAGCGCTCCAGGAAGCCCGGCAGGAGCGAGGCCACCATGGCGCCCATGAACGCGTCGACGTCGGCCGAGTTCCGGTTCAGCCACGCCAGGGCGGCCAGGTCGGGTGCCTCCCAACACGGCGCGTGGAGTCCGGCCATCTCCTCGAGCACGGCGGCGGCCACCTCGGGACCGCAGGCCTCGATCTGGTCGCCCTGCCGGGCCCCGACGATGTCCTCGAGGATGAGGGTGAACCATCCGGTGTCAGGTTCGACGTCGGCGAAGTGCAGGGCGGGGATGCGGGTGCCGACGCGGTCGGCCACCTCGCGGTAGAAGCGGACCTCGATCTCGTAGGCCCGCAGGGCCAACCCGGTGGCCCGGCTCTGGTCATCGGCCGAGGCGAACTTCCCCACCACGCTGGACGGTCCGGCCCCGGGGGCGTCGTAAGTGAGCGACAGGCGGGACGTATCGGCCATCTGGCCGGTGCCGATGGCAGCCGTGTCCACCCCGATGATCCGGGCGCCCTCCCGCAGCGCACCCGAGCGGGCCAAGACCACGGTCAGCCACTCGGGCGTTACGTCGGCGACGTGACGGACGAGGTCGGGCGGGTTCATGGCACCGGCGACTCTACGGGGACGACGGGGCCGGGCCACTATCTAGTGGGAAGGCGCCCCCGCGAACGATCGTCGGGCACCGACGTCACGGCCGCCCCCACCAACTCACTATCCGACGACTTCAGCTAGTTGGTTGGGCAAGAGACTTCATCCAAGGTCGAACTGGAAGGAGAGCGCTGCCACTTGATAGGCGATAAAACCGGCGATGACGACGAGGGCCGCTAGCAGGGCGACCGGAAGTCTCTTCAAAAGTACGACGCACGGAACGAGCAAGCCTTCGGCTCGATAGAGCGCTGTGCTCCCGGCTTGCGTGAGAGGAAGGATCCAAAAGGTGGCGGTGTAGATGGCGACAAGGATTTCCACCCTCGTGAGCGATCCCCGCCAGCTAAGCCCGACACCCGCCGCGAGTAGCAGCACCAGGGCAATCACGAATCCCGTTTGCTCCTTGGTGGCCACATAGGAGAAGGAGGTGTTGAGCTCCGATACCGCGAATCGACCCACAGGACCGCCAAAGAACGATTCACGAAGGAGGGTAAATGGACTGTGGATCGGGGCACCTTCGTTGTACTTCTCGCCGACAAGGAATAGGGCGTTCCACTTCCCGACCCAACTCTGATAGGCGATTAGCAGTGCGGTGGCCGCGACCACCATCGACCCCGCGCTTCGCAGAGAGCGCTGCAACCACTCGCCAAAATGTCGAGCGTGGTCAAAGAGGGAGGTGAAGAGGAGAACGACAGGTAGGAGGAGAATGCCAGCCGAGTACGTCCAGACCGCGGCGGCCCCGGCCACCCCGGACCAGGTATAGCGACGACGGGAAAGGAGCGTTAGGCACGCCAACGTCAGCACAACAAACAGCGAAATCGGAAAGATCGAGAAGTAGAACACCTCGCCCGGAAACACGGCGGCCATCGCCAGCGCCAGTAGGCGCTTCTTCGTCCAAGCGGGCCCGATGAGCTGCCAGAGAAGCCCATACATCACGAAGGTCGTCAGAGCCGAAAGATCTGCGGCGGCTTGAATATGGGACAGACCAAAGTTCCCAACGAATTCGATCAATCCCGGATAAAGAGGGAACCAGGCAGCATTGCCACACCACGAGCCAGGTGGATATTGCGAACCGGAACAGTGGGTCAGCCTGTAGCCATGGTCCGCTATGGAGAGGTACAGCGTGGAATCTCCCCGAGCCCACGTAGAAGCCTGGAAGTAGTGGCTCCCAACCCCAGCGTGCCAAGCCGCTCCATACATAACCGCTTGGGCCAGCAGAAAGGCGAGGAGGGGAGGCGCGGCGGACACCAGCAAACCATGATCAGACCTTCGCGCCGGTCCTGACCCATCACCACCGCAGTCCGGCCCGATGATCGGCGGCAGACGGGTATACATCGACTCTACGTGCGCCCGAGATCGGATTGAAGGCCGAACCACACCCAGACCGAACCTGTCTTCAGTGGTGGTCGTCCGGTTACCGCCTCGATCAGCTGTTCGGCACACCCAGGATCAGGAGCGCTCTGCGTCACGACGACCGTCGACACATCCCACTCGCGAAGGTCATTGCCCTCGGAGGCAACGTCGGACGGAGAAGGGGACACGTCGCCACCTTCCTCACAACGTCCGAAGTAAGTCCTCGTGAATGACGGCATGCCCTCATTCAGTGCCCTACCGTTGGCATCGCCCGTCCGTATATACCCGCCAATCAACTTGTACCGCATGCCGTCGACTGCCTGCCAATTCATCGGTTGTACGAACGGGAAGTCGGGAATGGGATAGGTGAGGACAACGCTGTTGTCCGCAATCCGAGACGCTTCGCCAGCACCAAAGAAGGTGGGCACTCCCGTCGCGCTGCTCGGGTAGGGGAACGCCGGCAGCACAGAGACCAGGGCGACGACCGCTACAACCGTCGCCACCAGAGCGCCCGGCCGACCCGCCCCAAGGCGCCCGAACCCGTTGGTTCGAAGGTGGTCGAGGCCCACGGCCAATAGCAGGCCGGCAAACAGACCGACGTAGAGAGCAAAGCGCGATGCCTCGACACTCGAGAAGCCGGGAAGAGTCTCTACGAGTCGGAACGGAAGGGGGATTCCAGTGCCGTGGCCATCGATCATCAGTTTGGGGCCCAAACTGAT
Organism: Acidimicrobiales bacterium; assembly: GCA_036502025.1. Classification (GTDB taxonomy): domain Bacteria; phylum Actinomycetota; class Acidimicrobiia; order Acidimicrobiales; family RAAP-2; genus Bog-473. Next base: position 17,164 of record DASXZJ010000113.1, read on the forward strand.
GAGTAGGGCCACTATCCCCAGGAACCCGGCAAAGCGTACGAGTCCGTTCTTTCGATTCCGAATGACGACGGCGATGAGGAGGAGAAGGAGTGGAACACCGATATATCCACCATTTTCTCCCGCCCACAACCACACCGGCGCGATCCGGTCTGCGATGTTCTGAAGGCCGCCAGGGCTAATCCTCTGAGCCGAAGACGGCAGAATGAGGGTCATCAGGTCGTTGGAAAGCAGATCCAGGGTCGCCCGTGACTGGACCGACCCCGTGACTCGCTCGGGTCCCAGGAAATAGGCCCATAGCGGGTAGACGTTGACGACCAAGAATGCACCCACAGCTGCGACAAGACCCCTCATGAAGTAGCGGACACGACGGCGCGCTTCCGTCCAACGGGCTGCGACCAGCACGCCAATTCCGATAGCTGACATCAAGACGAGGGTGCCTGCCACTTCTGGCGAGATGAGGAATTGAGCTGCCATCAGCAGCCCCAGCAGGACTCCGGAACGAACAGCGCTCCTCTGCTGTCGAACAATCAGTTCGTCGAGCAGAAGAAGGATTAGGGGAGGTATTGGAACAAGGATGAGGTTCAGATGCGCGATTCCCTCAGCCGTCATGTAGGGCGAGAATGCGTACAAAAGGGCACCGGCGTAGGCTGCGCCGACCCATGAGGTCCACCGGCGGAAGACCACGAACGCGGCCGTCGCCGAGCCAGCGAAGGCCGCGACAATCAAGACGTTGAACGTTGCCGTTGGACCTGCCACGATCACGAGTGGCGTCACCAGTAGACCGACCAACGGCATGAACGTGTTGCTCGACATGTTCACGCCCATCGGGTAGTTAATGATGTTGGTGAGAAACGGATTCTGACCGTGCAGCAACGAATAGGGCGTGAAAGCCAGAAACCACGTGTTCTGCAATGGATCGGCTTGGCAGTTTCCAGGACAGGACGAGATATACGAAGCCGGACCGTGGATCCACGACATGAGGTCCGCACACATAGCAAGGGCAATGAACGATCCAATAGCCAATGCCCAGACCCGAGCTGGGGGACACCCAGCCTTAAGCGGGCGATGAATCGAGCGGCGATGCTTGGCTGGACCCATCACGGCGGTAATGCGATCACTGGTCACTCATCAATCTCGCTTGGTCACCATATGGGCGATGGATAGGGGCGACTCTAACGAACTGAGTGCCGACAAACTCCGATTCTGAATCCGAGAACTACTCTCGGCATGGTGTGGCACCAAATCCCAGATGAGCTCGCGCGGCCCATCGGTTCAATGGAGAGTGCTCGACCGAGGGGCGCCCGTTTGGCCACGCCGTTGCAACATGGGCCGTGGGTGACGCGCCATGGAGGGTTCGAAGCTGACGACATCAATTGAGGTCACCGCGGGCAAGGAACCCCAGGCGCTCGTTAGGACGGAATCATCGGTCTGGCGGCAACGAACCGCCCAGTTGCTGAGATCGAGCGGCTTCTGGGGACTGATCTTCGCCTTGGCCTCCTGGCCGTTCAGCGCCGCCGACCTGGCCCCCACGGCAGGCATAGACCCTTCATGGCAGGCCACCCTAGAAATGGCCGCGAGAACGAGTCTGCCGTTTGGAACCCACGTGGTGTTCGCCTACGGCCCGCTGGGGTTCCTCTCGGTCTGGTCGTTCTATTACCCCGCTACCACCGCGCTTTCATTCGCCTTCCTTTTGGGTCTTCAATCAACCCTGTTCGCCGTTCTCCTCGGCCGGCTCCGCCAAAGCGTGCCGATCATCCCGGCCCTGTTGGTCACCTATGGCACCGGCACTGTGGTGATCTCGATTGTCGCGGTCCAGTTCACTGGAGGACCGGAGCGGATTCTCCCTTTGTACTTCATCGCCTGTGTGGCGCTGCTGTCGGGTTCAACGGGCCGGGCGAGGTCGCCATGGGTGTGGGTCATGTTGGGTGGAGTCCTCTCACTTTTCTCGCTCATAAAAGTGAGCCTGGCGGCCCCCTTGGTGGTTGCTCTTGGCATCACGGTGGTCTGCCTTCCCTCGCGGAGGCGCCGGGTCGTCGTATCAATTGCCGGCGGTATAATCCCCGTCTTCTTCATCGGTTGGTTCGCTACCGGCAATGGATTTGGCAATCTGTACGCTTTCGCGAGGGGCTCGTACGACATCATCAGCGGCTACGCGTCCGCCCTGTCCACCGAGGAGCCGGGAAGAGCCTCGGACTACTGGTGGGGGGCACTTTGCGTTCTTATCGTTGGCGCGTTTGCCGTTGCCCATTGCCGCGGTCGGTCGCGTCGAATTCAAGTAGGGATCAGCCTGCTTACTCTTCTCTTCTTGTGGGATCTCTTCCGCGAGGGCTTCGTCAGGCATGACACGTTCCACGACCCCGTATTCTTTGCTGCGATTCCGTTGCTTTTAGTGGCGTTCGCACCTTGGAAATATCACTGGGCTGGCCTCGTGATCGCCGTCGCCGCGACATCCACGATCGCGGTGGTCGCCTCGGGGTCGGTTCCTTCGCTGCTCGGGCGCCCTGATTTGGGACTTCGCAATGCCGGGCATGAGGTGGTAACGCTCGCGTCCACCACACGACGAGCAACATTGGAACAGGACGCCAGAGTGAACATGGAAGCGCTCTACAAGGTCCCCGAGTCGATGCTGTCCGAAGTTGGAAGGAGCACTGTCGTCGTCGAACCCTGGGAACAAGGATTGGTCTGGGCATACGGCCTCGCCTTTGACCCTTTGCCGGCGTTCCGCGATGCCTACACTCCCTACCTGGATCAACTTGATGCCGATGACCTGGCAACAGCAAGTGCCCCGAAGTACATCCTGCGATGGCAGCCAGACAATTACGGAGGTCAATATCAGGAGTTTGATCGACCGAGTACCCAGGTCGCAATCGAATGCCATTACCGACAGATCCAGTCCGATGATTTCTGGCAGCTCCTAGAACATTCCGGCGATCGCTGCGGGGCGTTGAAGCAGATTGGGACCGTCTCGGCGGGTCTCGGTGAATGGATCGACGTCCCTTCGGCCCCCAAGGGTGACGACGTCGTGGCAACATTCGACCTGCCTCTTGACCTGTGGTGGCATCTCTCCAACACATTCTTCAAATCGCCTCAGATAACCATGACCGTCAATGGGGGTGCCGATGTCTTCCAGTTCATTCCTGGAACGGGAAGCGACACTCATCTGCTCGTCGCATCGAAGAACCTCGGGTGGGATCAAGCGTTCACACCTCTCGACATAACAACGCTTGCCTTCAGTGTCGGCGGCCAGAGTTTCGGAGTGTCAGGTGTAACCGCAAAGTTCTACGAAATCCCCATGGTGAGTCGTGCCGGGACGAGCGGCTGAACAAACTAGAGTTAGCGACTCAAGCCAGCGCCCTGCTGCGGGCGCTGGCCGTAAAGATGAGCAGAGATCGCGATGGAAGTGAGAACATATGAGAATTCGCCATCCGTTCGTCGGTACGTACACGACACTTATTGCCCTGACCCTGGCGGGCGGCGTCGCGGTCGCTGCATGCTCGAGCCCCGCTGCCGTTCCCAACCCATCGGGATCCGGGCCAGCCGCCGTCGGATCCCCGAACCAGCTCCTCAATTCCGGAGTGGCGGCGCTCAAAGCGGGCAACACGAAGAGCGCCACCGCCGACTTCAACGCGATCCTCACCACTGATCCGTCCAACAAGTACGGCGACAACAAGATCGCCGACTACGACCTTGGAGTGATCGATCAGACTCAAGGCGACACTAACGGCGCCATTACGAACTACCAGGCCGCCATCAAGATCGATCCCAACTACACCGGGGCAGAATACAACCTGGCGATCGCCGAGACGGCCAGCAATCCGACCGGGGCAATCGCCCTCTACAGGCAGGTAATCGCGGCCAGTCCGACCGATGTGAACGCGATCTACAACCTGGGACTCCTGCTCTACGAATCCGGGCAGAAAACCGAGGGGGATACCTACCTGAACCAGGCGATTCAAATGGCCCCCTCCCTCGCCAAGAAGTTGCCACCGG
>DASXZJ010000114.1:0-24827 GCA_036502025.1 Acidimicrobiales bacterium
TACATCTGCGACGAGTGCATCGACCTATGCAACGACATCATCGCCGAGGAGCTGACCGAGACCACCGAGCTCAACTTCGAGGACCTGCCCAAGCCGAAGGAGATCTTCTCGTTCCTGAACGACTACGTGGTCGGGCAGGAGTATGCGAAGAAGATCCTGTCGGTGGCCGTGTACAACCACTACAAGCGGGTGCAGGCCGGCCCGGTCCAGGACGACGGGGTCGAGCTGTCCAAGTCGAACATCCTGCTGCTCGGCCCGACCGGCTGCGGCAAGACGCTGCTGGCCCAGACCCTGGCCCGCATGCTCAACGTGCCCTTCGCCATTGCCGATGCCACCGCGCTGACCGAGGCGGGCTATGTCGGCGAGGACGTCGAGAACATTCTGTTGAAGCTGATCCAGGCGGCGGACTACGACGTCAAGCGAGCCGAGACGGGCATCATCTACATCGACGAGATCGACAAGATCGCCCGCAAGAGCGAGAACCCGTCCATCACCCGTGACGTGTCGGGCGAGGGTGTCCAGCAGGCGCTGCTCAAGATCCTCGAGGGCACGACGGCCTCGGTGCCCCCCCAGGGCGGGCGCAAGCACCCGCACCAGGAGTTCATCCAGATCGATACCACCAACATCCTGTTCATCTGCGGCGGAGCGTTCGCCGGACTGGACAAGCTGATCGAGGGGCGGATCGGCAAGCGGGGCATCGGCTTCCGCGCCGAGGTGCACCGCCGTGAGCGCGACGACGGGGAGATCCTGCGCCACGTCCTGCCCGAGGACCTGATCAAGTTCGGCCTGATCCCCGAATTCATCGGCCGGCTGCCCGTGGTCAGCGCCGTCTCGCCGTTGTACAAGGACGCGCTGGTGCAGATCCTGATTGAGCCCAAGAACGCGTTGACCCGCCAGTACGAGCGTGTCTTCGCGCTGGACAACGTGGAGCTGGAGTTCACACCCGACGCGCTGGAGGCCGTAGCCGAGCAAGCGCTGCTGCGCGGCACCGGTGCCCGCGGGTTGCGCGCCATCCTCGAAGAGGTGTTGCTCGACGTCATGTACGACCTGCCCAGTCGCTCCGACGTCGGGAAGTGCGTGGTGGACCGGGCCGTCGTCCTCGACCGCGTCGCTCCGACGTTGGTGCCGGTCGGTGGAGTGCCGGCCAAGGCGCCACGCTCACGGCGCGCCGCTTCCTGACCAGCCTCATCCCGGCGCCCCATGGAGGCCGATGAGGTGGGTGTGAGCACGACGGTTCCCTTCAGCAGCGTCGACGACGCGCTGGCGTGGTTGGACTCCCACATCGACTTCGAATCGAACATGCCGAGCCGGCGCTCGCTGCCGACGTTGTCGCGCATGCAGTCGTTGATGAACGTGCTGGGGGACCCGCACGAGTCGATCCCCTCGGTGCACGTGACGGGGACCAACGGTAAGGGTTCGACCTCGGCCATGGTGACCGCGCTGATGATGGCGCAGGGGTTGAGTGTGGGGACCTACACCAGTCCCAACCTGCATCGGGTGGCCGAACGTCTGGCGCGCAACGCCGAGCCGATCGACGACCCGTCGCTGCTGGCCGTCCTCACCGAGCTGGCGTTGGTCGAACCGCTGCTGGCCGAACGTCCGACCCGCTTCGAGCTGCTGACCGCGGCCGCGCTCTCGTGGTTCGCCGACGAAGCGGTGGACGCCATGGTGATCGAGGTCGGTCTGGGCGGGACGTGGGACTGCACCAACGTGGTGCACGGGGACGTCGCCGTGCTGACCAACTTCAGCTACGACCACACCGACGTGCTGGGCCCGACCCTGGAGGGGATCGCCGCCGACAAGGCCGGGATCATCGAGCGCGGGAGCCTGGCCGTGGTGGGAGAAACCAGCCCTGACCTGGTAGAAATCGTCGAATCGCACGCCCGGGAGGTCGGCGCAGCCGGGGTGTGGGTGACCGGGCGTGACTTCGGGTGCGAGTCCAACCGGGTGGCCGTTGGCGGCCGGCTGGTGACGCTGTGGACGCCGGGCGGCCGTTACGAGGACGTGCTGGTGCCGCTGCACGGCGCGCACCAAGGGGACAACGCGGCGTGCGCGTTGGCGGCGACCGAGGCGTTCTTCGGGCGCGCGGTGGACTCCGGTGTGGTCGAGGAAGGCTTCAGCGTCGTGCGCGTCCCGGGACGGCTTGAGGTGCTCGGACGACGACCGCTGCTGGTGGTCGACGGCGCGCACAACGTGGCCGGGATGACCGCGCTCGCCGCGTCGCTGGTCGAGGAGTTCGCGGTCGAGGGCGACACCGTCGCCGTCATCGGAATGTTGTCCGGCCGCGACCCTTCGGCCATGTTGGCCGCGCTGGCACCCGCCCGCGTGTCGACGGTGGTCGCCTGCCAGCCTGACTCGCCGCGCGCCATCGCGGCCCACGACGTGGCCGACGCTGGTCGCGCGCTGGGTCTCACGGTCTACGTGGAACCGCGAACAGTCGACGCGCTATCGGTTGCCCGCGCGCTGGTCGACGCCCGCGGCGCCGTCGTGGTGGCCGGGTCGCTCTACACCGTTGGCTCGGCCCGGGCCGAGATCCTCTCCGGTGCCGTGCGCTGGGAGGATGCCGGTCTCTGAGGGGCCGGGTGCCGGTACTGCTACTGTGCTCGGCTCGTGGATCGCACCCTTGTCATCGTGAAGCCGGACGGCGTCGAGCGCGGCCTGGCCGGCGAGATCGTCAGCCGGATCGAACGCAAGCACCTCCGCCTGGTGGCGGCCGAGTTGCGCAGCATCTCGGACCAGTTGGCCCGGACGCACTACGCCGAACATGCAGAGCGTCCCTTCTTCGCGGCTCTCGTCGCGTTCATCACGCGCTCACCGTCCTTGCTGTTGGTGGTGGAGGGTCCGAAGGACACCTTCGCCGTGGTGCGCGCCATGATGGGTGTCACGAACCCGGCCGAGGCGGCGCCCGGAACCATCCGGGGTGACCTTGGTATCGAGACGACCGAAAACTTGGTGCACGGGTCCGATTCGCACGAATCGGCGGCCCGCGAGATCGCGCTGTTCTTCCCCGAGCTCGCTCCGTCATAACCCCAGTTCAGGTGGGTCCGTTCGGCGGCCCGCCTTGTGGTGTCCCCTTTCGTCCCGTACCCTGGTGACCCAGCAGTAGACGCCGGTCCCCCTCCGGCGCACCCCAGCAGACATCGGGAGAAAGACCTTTATGGCCGATAATCGCCTTTCCCTCCTTGGTCGTGACATGGCCGTCGACCTTGGTACCGCCAACACCCTGGTCTACGTACGCGGCCGAGGCATTGTCCTCAACGAGCCCTCCGTGGTCGCCGTCGATGTGAAGGACGGCCGCCCCCTGGCCGTCGGGGCCGAGGCCAAACGGATGATCGGCCGTACGCCGTCGAACATCCAGGCCATCCGGCCGCTCAAGGACGGCGTGATCGCCGACTTCGAGATCTGCGAGAAGATGCTGCGCTACTTCATCCACCGGGTGCACCAGCGCCGCTTCGCCAAGCCGCGCATGGTCATCTGCGTCCCCTCGGGCATCACCGGAGTGGAGCGACGGGCCGTCATGGAGGCGGCCGAGTACGCCGGGGCACGGCGCGCCTACATCATTGAAGAGCCCATGGCGGCCGCTATCGGAGCCGGCCTGCCGGTGCACGAGCCCACCGGCAACATGGTGGTGGACATCGGTGGCGGGACGACCGAGGTCGCCGTCATCTCGCTGGGTGGCATCGTGACGAGCCAGTCCGTCCGCATCGGTGGCGACGAACTGGACGAGGCGATCGTGTCGTTCGTCAAGAAGGAGTTCAGCCTCGCGCTCGGCGAGCGCACCGCGGAGGAGATCAAGATCACTCTCGGTTCGGCCTACGCGCTGGAGCAGGAACTGCACGCGGAGATCCGCGGTCGCGACCTCGTCAGTGGTTTGCCCAAGACGATCGTCGTCTCCACCGAGGAGATCCGACGGGCCATTGAGGAGCCGGTGTCCGCCATCATCGACGCCGTCAAGGTCACCCTGGACCGCACCCCGCCCGAGTTGGCGGCCGACATCATGGAGCAGGGCATCGTCCTGACCGGTGGCGGAGCGCTCCTGCACGGCCTGGAGGCCCGGCTCCAGCACGAGACGGGCATGCCGATCGTGGTGGCCCGCGACCCGCTCAACTGCGTCGCCATCGGCAGTGGCCAGTGCCTGGAAGAGTTCGAAGCGCTCAAGCGGGTGCTGATCACCACCTCCTCGCGCTGACGGATTGTCCGGGCTCCCCTGGGTGGCGAAGTCCCGGCGGTCACGCCGCACCTTGACCATCGTCGTGCTGGTCGTGGTTTCGCTCTCCATCATCTCGCTCGACCAGAACGGCCGCACCCACAGCCTGACCTCGGGGATCAAGTCGGTGGCCAACGGCATCTACTCGCCGCTGCGCTCCGCCGTGGTGGACATCCTCAGCCCCATCGGCGACTTCTTCGCCGGCGCCCTGCACTACGGCACGGTGCAGTCCGAGAACCAGAAGCTCGAGGCCTCCATCGGCGCCCTCCGGGCCGAGCAGGCGGAGAAGTCGTTCGAGGACACACAGCTGCGGACCCTGCTCGCCCTGGAGAACCTGCCCTTTCTCAATGACCTGCCGACCGTGACGGCCGAGACCCAGGACGAGAACAGCTCGAACTTCACCATGACCATCACCATCGACAAGGGGCGGTCCGATGGCGTCGACGTCGGCAACCCGGTGGTGGGGGAGGGCGGCCTGATCGGGCAGGTCGTCGAATCGTTCCATCACACCGCACTGGTGCAGCTGATCACCGACGGGGCGTCCAAGGTGGGCGTGACCCTGGGCAACGGGGTCACCGGGATCATCGACGGGCAAGGGCCGGGCGATGACATGACCGCCGACCTCGTGCCGCCGCACACCCCCCTGCGCACACACCAGATCATGTACACCAGCGGGCTCGACGCCTCGTCGTTCCCCGCCGGCATACCGGTGGCCAAGGTGGCGACCTTCCACACGAGCGCCGGCGCGACGCAGGAAACGATCAACGTCACCCCGGAGGCTGACCTGTCGCAGCTGGCCTATGTCGACGTCGTCCAGTGGGTCCCGGCGCCGTGACCACGCGGGTGGCGATCCGGGTCGTCCTGGCTGTCTTTCTCGTCTTCGTCCTCCAGTCGACCGTCATGGTGTCCATCAATCTGGGCGGGGTGCACCCCGACCTGGTCTGGCTGCTCCCCATCACCGCCGCGCTGCTCGACGGCCCCCAGACCGGCGCGCTGGTGGGCTTCTGGTCGGGCCTGGCCTTCGACCTCATCCTGCCCACCCCATTCGGGTTGTCCGCGCTGGTCGGATGCCTGCTCGGCTACGCCATCGGCACCACGACGGCGGCGGTCGACACGCGGGCGGTCTGGCTCAAGCCGGTGGCCGCGCTGATCGGGGCGGCCGTAGCGGACATGCTGTTCGCTGTGCTCGGCGCGGTGCTCGGTCAGCAACAGATGGTGCGGATCAACTTCGCCGCTCTCTTCGGCATGGTGGCGATCTCGAGCGTGATCCTGGTGTTCGTGGTCAGCCGCCTGATGCGCTGGGCGCTCATGACCGACGGGAACCGCCGTTCACTGGTATCGGCGCAGCCGGTTGATCGCGGGCTGTGGTGAGACGAACCCTCCGCCACCCCATCCGCGGTGACCGCCGGTACCCCAAGCCGCCTTCTCGGCGCGTGCGCCAGTCCTCGTGGCGGGCCAAGGCGCACCAGCCCCGCATGCGCCCCCGCAAGGGCGTCAACGTGGCCTCCCTGGTGGGATCGCCCGAGGACGAGCCGTCCCGTCCCAGTCTCCGCCTGCGGGTGGTGGGCATCGCCGTCCTGCTCCTCTTCGGCATCCTGGTCCTGCGCCTCTGGACCCTCCAGGTGATCGACGGCAAGACCTACGCCGCCGCCGTCACCCAGAATCAGGTCAGGATCGTCAGCGTGGCCGCGCCCCGAGGCGAGATCGTCGACCGCGACAGCACGGTGCTGGTCGGCAACACGCCCGATCAGGAGATCCTGCTCTCGCGCGTCGAGGCCACGCAGGACAAGGCCATCGTCGGCATGGTGGCGGCCCTGGTCGGCCAGACACCCGCGCGGGTGAAGGCCTCGGTCAACAACAACAAGTACAGCCCCTACGAGCCGGTCCCGATCGCCCAGAACGTGTCGCCGGCCACCGTGCAGGAGCTCCTGCTCCACCCCTCCCAGTACCCGGGGGTGACCGTCCAGACCGTCACCCAGCGCAACTACCCCCAGGGCGGCACCACCGCGCCGCACATCCTGGGTTACCTCGGCGACATCTCGGCCAAGTTCCTGGCGGCCAACCCCAAGGCGGGGTACAACCAGGGCAGCCAGGTGGGCGTCTCGGGGATCGAAGCCCAGTACGAGCAGTACCTGCGCGGGGTCGACGGGCGCCAGGCCCTCTCGGTCAACGCCTCGGACGACGTGGTGGGGACCCTGTCGCGCACGGCGCCCAAACTGGGCGACACGGTGGTGCTCAACATCGACACCGGTCTCCAGGAGGCCGTGCAGAACGATCTGACCCAGCAGATCCTCACCGACCGGCACACGCCCGACCAGGAGGACCACGGGAAGCTCCCGCCGGCCATCAACGGCGCCGCCATCGTCATGAACCCGTCGAACGGCCAGGTCCTGGCCCTGGCCTCGGACCCGGGCTTCGACCTCACCCAGTTCGTGGGAGGGATCTCCACCGCCAACTTCAATGCCCTGGCGGCTACCGGGGCCGAGAACGACAACGCCATCGAAGGGCAGTACACGCCGGGATCGACGTTCAAGCTCATCACCGCCACGGCCGACCTGCAGTACGGGGTCTACAGCCCGTCGCGCTACTACGACGACACGCTGACCTTCAAGGTGCCCAACTGCACCGGCGGCACGTGCAACTTCCACGACGACCCCGGCGACGGCGGGGGCGAGGTGAACCTGCCCCTGGCCCTGACCGTGTCGAGCGACTCGTACTTCTACAACCTGGGCGCCATGTTCTGGGAGGGCCGGTCCACCTACGGACCCGACGCCATCCAGAACGTGGCGGCCAAGTACGGCGAAGGGGAGATCACCGGGATCGACCTGCCCGGTGAGGCCCAGGGCCGGGTGGACAGCCAGGCCGAGCGCGTGAAGCTGCATGCCGAGGCACCGGTCGCCTTCCCCAACACGACCTGGTACACCGGCGACAACGTGGAGATGGCCTTCGGGCAGGGTGGCACCTCACTGACCCCGATCGAACAGGCGGTGGCGTACTCCACCTTCGCCAACGGCGGTACCCGCTACGCCCCCCAGGTGGCGGCCGAGGTGGTCAACCCGACCACCGGCAAGGTGGTCAAGACGTTCAAGCCGGTGGTGACCGGACAGGTGTCCCTCCCGCAATCGAGCATCCAGCCGATCCTCCAGGGACTCGAAGGCGTGATCTCGAACCCCAAGGGCACGGGCTACAGCGCCTTCCAGGGCTTCCCGGCGTCGTGGAACCTGGCCGGCAAGACGGGCACGGCGACCAATCCGGGACAGAACGAGCCGAACTCCTGGTTCGTCGCGTTCGGGCCCAACCCCAACCCCACCTACCTCGTGCTCGCCGTGATCGACGAGGGCGGGTACGGCGCCGAGGCGGCCGCCCCCCTGGTCCGCAACATCTTCAACTACCTCCTGGCCAACCCGATCAGCCCGAACGTGAAGACCCCCACCCTGGCCAGCCCGCCCAGCTCGACGACGCCCACCACCAACCCGCCGGCCGGGACACCCACGACCACGACGACCGCGCCGGGCACGAAGTCGACGACCACCACCACCACCCCGCACCCCGGGGGCACCGCCACCACCACGACCGTCCCCGTCACCACCACCACGACCGTCCCGGCCACCACGACCACGACGACGGCGCCGGCGCCGGTGGGTGGCTAGACCCCCGTATGGTTGGCCCGATGGAGACCCTGTGGCCGCAGATCGAGCGCCTGCTGCTCGGGGTGTCCAAGCCGGCCCGCTACATCGGGGGTGAGCAGGGGGCCCAGTACCCCGAGCACGGCCCCGGCAAGGTGGCCTGGTTGCTGCTCTACCCCGACACCTATGAGATCGGGTTGCCCAACCAGGGGCTCCAGATCCTCTACGAGATCCTCAACGAGCGGCCCGACGCGGTCGCCGAGCGCTCCTACGCCCCGTGGGTCGACATGGAGGCGGCCATGCGGGCCAACGGGGTGCCGCTCTTCAGCGTGGAGCAGCATCTGCCGGCGTCGGCCTTCGACGTCATGGCCTTCAACCTCTCGGCGGAGCTGGTCTACACCAACGTCCTCAACCTGATCGACCTGGCCGGGGTGCCGCTGCACGCGGCCGACCGGGGACCGGGCGACGTGGTGGTGCTGGCCGGCGGCCACTGCGCCTTCAACCCCGAGCCGCTGGCCGACTTCGTCGACGCCTTCGTGCTGGGCGACGGCGAGGAAGTGGTTGGGGAGATCAACGCCGCCCTGGCCAGCTGGCTGGCCGTCGACGCGCCGGCGCGCCAGCGTCACCAGCTGCGGTTGGCGCTGGCGGCGATCGAAGGGGTCTACGTCCCGGGGCTCTACGAGCCGACGTACCGCGACGGGCGGCTGGCGGGGACGGCGCCCATCGCGGCGGGGGTGCCGGCCAGCGTGGCCAAGCGGACGATCAACGACCTGGCCGACTGGCCCTACCCGGCGCACCCGCTGGTGCCGCTGACCGAAGTGGTGCACGACCGCCTGAACGTGGAGGTCTTCCGGGGCTGCACCCGCGGCTGCCGCTTCTGCCAGGCCGGCATGATCACACGGCCCGTGCGCGAGCGGCCGGCCGAGCAGGTCAAGGAGATGGTCAGCGCCGGTTTGGCCTGGAGCGGCCACGACGAGGTGACGCTGACCTCGCTGTCGACGGCCGACTTCTCGGGCATCGAGGACACCGTGCGCGACATCATCGACGATCCGGTGCACCAGGGCCGGGTCTCGGTCAGCCTGCCGTCCCTGCGGGTGGACGCCTTCACCGTCGGCACGGCGGCCCAGATCCAGAAGGTGCGCCGGACCGGCCTGACCTTCGCCCCCGAGGGGGGCACGTGGCGCATGCGCCAGATCATCAACAAGCTCATCACCGAGGAGGACCTCTACGGCGCGGTCGACGCCGCCTTCAGCCAGGGCTGGCGGCGGGTCAAGCTGTACTTCCTCATCGGCCTGCCGACCGAGACCGACGAGGACGTGCTCGGGATCGCCGAGCTCGGGCGGCACTGCGTCGAGATCGGGCGGCGCCACCAGAAGTCGGTCAACGTGGTGGCCTCGGTCGGCGGCTTCGTGCCCAAGCCGCACACGCCCTTCCAGTGGTTCGGCCAGGACACGATCGACGAGCTCGAGCGCAAGGTGGCGCTGCTGCGCGCCGCGGCGCACCCCACCAAGGGACTGACCATCCGCTGGCACGAGCCGGCGGCGTCGGCGGCCGAGGGGCTGGCCAGCCGGGGCGACCGGCGCATGGGCGCGGTGATCGAGCGGGTCTGGCGGGCCGGCGGGACCTTCCAGGAGTGGTCGGAGCGCTTCGACCTCGGCCTGTGGGAGGCGGCGCTGGCGGCCGAGGGCCTGAGCCTGCACGAGGTGGCCCACCGCGACCGCGACCAGCACGAGGCGCTGCCGTGGGACCACATCTCGGCCGGCCTGCACCGCGACTTCCTCTGGGACGACTGGACCGACGCCCTGGCCCAGGCGCCGGTCGAGGACTGCCGGTGGACGCCCTGTTACGACTGCGGGGCCTGCACCGAGTTCGGCCTCGAGCACGTGGTGGCCTCGCCCATCCCGCCGGCCGGGGGGAGCCAGGGCACGGGCCAGGACCTGGCCCGCGGCGGCCGCATCCCGGTGCGCCTGGTCGGCACGGCGGCCCGGGCCGGCACATGAGCGGGCACACGAGCGAGTCGGTGAACCTCCGGGTGCGGTTCCGCTTCACCAAGACGGGCAAAATCCGCTTCACCAGCCACCGCGATGTGGCCCGCATGTGGGAACGGGCATTGCGCAGGAGCGGGGTGCCGGTGGCGCTGTCCCAGGGGTTCTCGCCGCACCCCCTGCTCAGCTTCGGGCTGGCGCTCCCGACGGGGTGCGAGTCGCTGGGGGAGTACCTCGACGCCCGCCTCGACGAGGCCCAGTTCGAGGACTCGGCTGTCCCTGGGCTGCCTGACCTGCTGAGCGATCTGCTGCCGGTGGGGATGGAGGTGCAGGCCGCCGCGGCCATCAGCATGGCGGAGGGTTCGCTGCAACAAGAGGTAGCATCGTGTGATTGGGAGCTGGAGGTGCTCGGCGTGGCAGGTGAAGAGTTGCAGGAGCGGATCGAGCAGGTGCTCGCAGCTCCGAGCCTCACCGTCCGGCGCGAACGGAAGGGTCGTCAGACCGAAGACGACATCCGTCCAGCCATCTTGGCGCTTGCCCTGACCAACGACGAGGGGTCAGAGCAGGGGGAACACCTGATTGGTCGCTTCCGGGCTGAACTGGCCACGCATCCGCGTGGCGTCCGCCCGGGCGACTTGGTTTCGGCGTTCGGCACCGATGTGGTGCTGGCGCGGGCTTGTAGAACGCATCAATGGATCGAGCGCGACGGCGCACGGTCCGAGCCGCTCTCGGTACGCAGGCTCGGGACCGACCCCGTCGTGGAACACGCCCTCGGGCGTGCCTCATGAACGACGCAAGGAGGGCTCTCCCTCATGTCCGAGTCGGAATTCAGCCAGACCCAGGAGGGTCACGTGACGGAGGTCCCGGCGGGCGCTAGCCCACCACCGGCACCACCGGCACCAGAGAAGCAACAGCAACGACGTCCACAGATCGGGGACACCCGGCCGGCCCCCGCCGTGCCGGTGGTCTCCGGACCCACCCCGGCCGCGCCCGCGGCGCCGGCCCCGGTGGCCCAGGTGATCACCCCGCCGGCGCGGTCGATGCCTCGTGCGGCGGCCGAGGAGTCGGGCGATTCGGGCGAGGACGACGGCGGCGGGCGGCGCGCCCGTGGTGGCCGGCGCCGGGTCGGTCGGGAGCGCAAGGGCAAGCAGGTCGGGCGCTACCTGGTCTGCGTCCACGTGCAGCCCGGCATGACCCAGATCGCCATGCTCGAAGGCCGTTCCCTGGTCGAGCACTACGTCTCCCGGGCGGCCGACGACACCAACCAGATCGACGGGAACGTCTACCGGGGCCGGGTCCAGAACGTGCTGCCCGGCATGGAGGCGGCGTTCATCGACATCGGCATCCCCAAGAACGCCGTGCTCTACCGGGGCGACGTGCGCTACGACCGGGACGACATCGAGGGCGGGGGGAACGGCTCGGCGGCGTCGCAGCCCCGGATCGAGGACGTGCTCAAGGCCGGCCAGACCATCCTGTGCCAGGTGACCAAGAACCCCATCGGGGCCAAGGGGGCCCGGCTGACCCAGGAGGTCTCGTTGCCCGGCCGCTTCGCCGTGCTGGTGCCCAACTCGAGCGCCTTCGGCATCTCCAAGCGCCTGGGCGACACCGAGCGGCGCCGGCTGCGCCGCATCATCGACGAGGTGAAGCCGCCCGGGCACGGGCTCATCGTGCGCACCGCCGCCGAGGGGGTGTCGGCCGACGAGCTGCAGCGGGACATCGAGACGCTGCTCGAGCAGTGGAGGGCGATCGAGGCCGAGGCCGGCAAGTCCGAGGCGCCGGGGCTGTTGTACCGGGAGCCCGAGCTGTCGGTGCGGCTGCTGCGTGAGGAGCTCAACGCCGAGTACCGGGGCGTGGTGATTGACGACCGGGCGCTCTTCGAGCAGGTGCGCGACTACGTGCGGGCCGTCAGCCCCGAGCTCTCGGACCGGGTCGAGTACTACGACGCCGCCGAGGAGGGCCTGCCCATCTTCGAGCGCTACCACGTGCACGAGCAGCTCCACAAGGCGCTCGATCGCAAGGTGTGGCTGCCCTCGGGGGGTTCCTTGATCATTGAGCGCACCGAGGCGCTGACGGTGATCGACGTGAACACCGGCAAGAACGTGGGCAAGACCAACCTGGAGGAGACCGTCTACCGCAACAACCTCGAGGCCGCGGAGGAAGTGGCCCGCCAGCTGCGGCTGCGGGACATCGGCGGGATCATCGTGATCGACTTCATCGACATGGAGATCCGGGAGAACCGGGACAAGGTGGCCGCCGCCCTGCGCAACGCGCTGGCCCGGGACAAGACCCGGACCCAGGTCTTCGACATTTCCGAGCTGGGACTGGTCGAGATGACGCGGAAGCGCATCTCAGAGGGCTTGTTGGAGACACTGTCGACCGAGTGCGCCGTCTGCGGGGGCCGTGGCGTGACCTTGGACGACTCGGTTCTGCGGTAGGATCTCGCCCTTATGTACGCAGTCATCAAGTCAGGCGGGAAGCAGGAGCGGGTGGCCGAGGGCCAGCGCCTGCGCGTCGAGCTGCTGGGTCAGCCGGTCGGGACCGAAGTCTCCCTCGAGCCGGTGCTGGTGGTCGACGGCGCCACCGTGCTGGCCACCCCGGCCCAGCTGGCCGGGGCCAGCGTGACGGCCAAGGTCGTCGGCGAGGAAAAGGGCCCGAAGATCAACGCCATGACCTACAAGAACAAGTCGAACCAGCGTCGCCGGTGGGGTCACCGCCAGCACTACGCCACGCTGGAGATCACCGCCATCACGGCCGCCGGCTGACGGCGCCGCTCACCGGTCGAAGGAGCATTTCATGTCGAAGACAAAGGGTGGCGGTTCCACCCGCAACGGTCGCGACTCGGCGGCCCAGCGCCTCGGGGTCAAGGAGTTCGACGGCACCGCGGTGACGGCCGGCTCCATCCTGGTCCGCCAGCGCGGCACCAAGTTCTACCCGGGCCGCAACGTCGGGCTGGGCGGCGACGACACGCTGTTCGCCACGGCCGACGGTGTGGTCAAGTTCGGCGCCCGCCGCGGCCGCAAGCACGTCGACGTCCTCCCCGGTTAGGGGCTTCAGGGCGGGATTCGCCACGCTGGTGGGGTATGGCCACGAGGCTTGAGGTCTCCCGTGAGATCGCCGCCCCGCCCGAGCGGGTCTACGCCGCCATCTCTGACGTAACCCGGATGGGTGAGTGGTCAGAGGAGTGCCATGCCTGTGAATGGCACGAGGGGTACGACGGCCCTGTCGTCGGCGCCACCTTTGACGGTCACAACCGGCACGGCGAGCACCAGTGGACCACGCAGGGCAGGGTCATCGAGGCCGAACCTGGCCGGACCTTCGCTTTTGCGTGCTCGATGATGGACTTCCACTACTCGACCTGGGGCTACCGCATTGAGCCGACCGGGTCGGGGTGCCGGGTGACCGAATGGAGCGAGGACCTGCGGCCCGAATCGGTGCTGGAGTTCAGCCGGCAGACCTCCGGGGTGGACGACCGAGCGGAGCGAAATCGCCGGACCATGAGCGTCACCCTGGCCCGCCTGGCCGAATCCCTCGAGCAATGATCAGCGCGGATGCTGGTGCAGCTCGATGGCGTTGCCCCAGGGATCGTTGACGAAGGCCTGATGCCGGTTGGGCCCGCTCGGCTTGGGGTCGGACACTTCGAAGCCCTGTGACCGCAGCTCCCCGACCACCGAGTCGAGGTCCTCGTAGAGCAGCGCGAAGTGCTGCCCCATGCTCGGTGGCACCGCCAGCTCAATCAGGTGGACCTGCTGCCCCCCGGCATCGAGCCAGGCGCCGGCGAAGCCGAAGTCAGGACGCTCGCCGTTGAGCGTCAGGCCCAGCACCTTGGTGTAGAAGTCGATGGCGGCCGGCACGTCGGGCACGTTGATGGCCACGTGGTCCAGGCCGGTGGGGGTCAGGGTCATGGCAGTGACACTACGACGTGCCGGATGATCTCAGCCACGGTGGGCGCGGCAGTGGCGCCGGCGTCGGTCACGTGGGCGAAGTCGCCCGCGGCCTGGTTGGTGACCACGGCCAGCCCCAGGACGTCGGCGCCCGCCTGGCGGGCCGCGATGGTCTCGAGCGCCATCGACATACCCACCACGTCGGCGCCCATGGCGCGCAGCATCGCCACCTCGGCCGGGGTCTCGAACTGGGGACCGGGCACTTGCGCGTACACGCCTTCGGCGAGCGCCGGGCCGCCGGGGGCGCCGAGTGCGAGGGCCCGGAGTTCGGGCGCGTAGGCGCCGGCCATGTCGACGAACTGCGGCCCGCTGAGCGGGCTCCGCCCGGTCAGGTTGAGGTGGTCGGAGACGGCCACCAGCGAACCGGTCGAGAGGTCCTCCCGGATGCCGCCGACGGCCGCCGTCAGGATCACCGTGGCGCAGCCCACGGCGATGCCCGTCCGCAGTGGGTGGACGACCTCGGTCAGCTCGATGCCCTCGTAGAGGTGGCACCGGCCGCCCAGGATCAGGACCATCTTGTCCCCGAGGCGCACCGACCACCCCTCGGCATGGTGACCGGTGGCGGTATAGCGGGGGAAGAAGGGCAGGGTGGCCAAGGGGATGGACGGGCCGTCCGTCCCGAGCAGCTCGGCCGTGCCGGCCAGGCCCGTGCCCAGGATGACCAGGACATCGAAATGGTCCACCCCCGTCCGCCGGACGAGCTCCCGGGCCGTGCGGGTGGCCCGATCCGCTGGTTCGACCATTCCGGCATGGTAGAGGGCCGCCGGCGCCGGCCGCGTAACATCACGCAGGACATGGCCACCTCACCCCTTCATCCGCTGGCGCCGCTGCAGGGCGACGAGATCACGGCGGCCCGTCGGATCGTGGTGGAGAGCGGCCGGGCCGAGGTGGGCGACGAGGACATCCGCTTCGCCTACGTGGGGCTGTGCGACCCGCCCAAGGACCTGGTGCGGGCGGTTGACCGTGGCGAGCCCGCCGCGCTCGATCGCCGGGTGCGACTGGTCCTGCTGCAGGGCCCCGAGGCCAACGTCACCGAGGTGATCGTGTCGGTGACCCGCGACGCGGTGGACGCCTGGGTCGAGGTCGGCGACGTGCGGCCGCCCCTCCAGATGGAGGAGGCGATCCACGTCCTCAACGCGCTCCACCAGAACGCCGAGTGGAACGCCGCCCTGGACCGGCGCGGGGTGACGGACCGCTCCCTGGTGCAGATCGACCCCTGGCCGGCGGGCACCTTCGGTCTGGACCATGAGAAGAACCGGCGGATCACCCGCTGCCTGGCCTACCTGCGCGACTCTCCCGGCGACAACGGGTACGCGCGCCCGCTCGAGGGTCTGATGGCCTACGTCGACATGGGCCGGGGCGAAGTGCTCGAGGTGGTCGACCTCGGGGTGGTGCCCCTGCCGCCCCAGCTGGGCAGCTACTACCCCGAAGACAACGGTCCCCTCCGCACCGACCTTCGACCGTTGACCATCGCCCAACCCGAAGGGCCCAGCTTCACGCTGGAGGGCAACCGGTTGCGCTGGCAGAAGTGGTCGCTGCGCGTCGGGATGGACCCACTCGAGGGACTCGTGATCCACACCGTCGGCTACGAGGACGGCGGGCGGGTGCGGCCGGTGGTCTACCGCGCCTCGGTCAGCGAGATGGTGGTGCCCTACGGCCATCCCGGCCCGATGCACTCCTGGAAGAGCGCCTTCGATGCCGGCGAATGGGGCCTCGGGCGCATGGCCAACTCGCTCACCTTGGGGTGCGACTGCCTGGGCGAGATCGCCTACCTCGACGACGTCTATTCCGACGAGCGGGGCAAGCCCCGGACCCGGCCCAACGCCATCTGCATCCACGAGGAGGACTACGGGATCCTCTGGAAGCACGTCGACCTTCCCTCGGGCCGGACCGAGGTCCGGCGCTCCCGCCGCCTGGTGGTCAGCTCCATCGCCACCGTGGGCAACTACGAGTACGGCTTCTACTGGTACTTCTACCTCGACGGGACCATGCAGCTCGAGGTCAAGCTGACCGGCATCATGTCGACCATGGCCGTCGGCCCCGACGGGCCGGGACCCAACGCCAGCCTGATCGCCCCGGGGCTGGCCGCGCCCTTCCACCAGCATCTCTTCAACGTCCGCCTCGACATCGAGATCGACGGTCCCGACAACGCCGTCTTCGAGGTCGACACCGTTCCCTCGCCCGCCGGGGAGGCCAATCCGTGGGGCAACGCGTTCGCGCCCCAGGCCACCCTCCTGGAGAGCGAGCTGGCGGCGCGCCGGCGGGTCGACCCCTCCCGCAGCCGGTGCTGGAAGATCACCAACCGCGCCCAGGCCAACGCGCTGGGCCAACCCACCGCCTACAAGCTGGTTCCGGTCTCGACGCCGACCCTCCTGGCCGATCCCGCCTCGAGCGTCGGTCGCCGGGCGGCCTTCGCGGCCCACAACCTGTGGGTGACGCCCTTCGCCGAACACGAGCGCCGGGCCGCCGGGGACTACCCCAACCAGCACGCCGGTGGGGCGGGGCTCCCGGAGTGGACGGCGCAGGACCGGGCGGTGGTCGACACCGACATCGTCCTGTGGCACTCCTTCGGGGTCACCCACATCCCCCGCCCCGAGGACTGGCCGGTCATGCCGGTCGAGTACACCGGCTTCAGCCTCATCCCGGTCGGCTTCTTCGACCGCAACCCCGCCCTCGACGTGCCGCCCTCGGCGGCGGGGGAGGGCCACTGTCATGGCGAGTGAGCACGACCACTCGCCCCAGGAGTACCACCCGCCGGTCGAGGAGTATCTAGAGACCATGCTCGGCTTGGCCGAGGAGGGCGTGCCGGTCATCCAGGCCCGCATCGCCGAGCGACTGGGCCGTTCGGCCCCGTCGGTGTCCGAGATGCTCGAGCGGTTGACCGATGACGGCTACGTCACCCGGGACGGCCGGCGCCTCCATCTGACCGAGAGTGGGCGCGCCCTGGCCGAGAAGGTGGTGCGCAAGCATCGCCTGGCCGAGCGCCTGCTGGTCGACGTGATCGGCCTGGAGTGGCACAAGGTGCACCGGGAGGCCGGCCGGTGGGAGCACGTGATCTCCGACGACGTCGAGGCCCGCCTGGTCGAGTTGCTCGGTGACCCCGCCACCTGTCCCCACGGCAACCCCATCCCGGGTTCGGGCTCACCCGCCCCGACCGAGTCGACGCGTCCCCTGGCCTCGGCCAAGCCGGGCGAGCGCGTGCGCTTGCTGCGCATCAGCGAGGAGGTCGAGCTCAACCTGGGCTCGCTGACGCTGTTGGGTGAGGGCGGGTTCATCCCCGGCGCCGTGGCCGTGGTCGGCGGGCGCGACGGCGATGGCAGCGTGGAGGTGCGGGTCGAAGGCGGTGAGGCCCGGCTTCGCCTGTCGGCCGACCTGTCCGATCGGCTGTTCGTCGGCGTGGCGTGACCGTCCGGCTGGTCGCCGACGCCGTCTTCACCGTCGACGCCGACGACACCGTCCTCCGACCGGGGGCGGTGGAGTTCGAGGCCGGGGTGATCACCTGGGTCGGTGACCCCGGGGTGGCGGCCGCCGCCGGCACCGAGGTGCGCCACCTCGGCGGGATCGTGATGCCCGGGTTGGTGAACTGCCACGGCCACTCGCCCATGACCCTGGTGCGCAGCGCCGGCGACGGGCTGCCGCTGCACCGATGGCTGGCCGAGGCGGTCTGGCCCCGCGAGGCGCGGGCCACCGACGAGGACGTCTTCTGGGGCATGACCCTCGGCGCCGACGAGCTCCTCGGCAACGGAGTGACCACGACGTGCGAGCAGTATCTCCAACCCGAGCCGGTGGCCGAGGCGGCAGTGGCGTCGGGCATCCGCTGCGTCCTCACCCCGGGCATCTTCGACTTCCCCGACGCCGGGCCGTCGGGTACGTGGCCGGTGCATCTGGCCGAGGCCTGCCGGATCCACGACGAGATGGACGGCCGGGAGGGTCGGCTGCACGTGGGCTTCGGGCCGCACGCCGCCTACAGCGTTCCGGCGGCAGGATTGCGCGCCATCGCCGCCGAGGCACAGCAGCGCGACGCCCTGCTGCAGATCCACCTGTCGGAGACCGCCGCTGAAGGCCGGGAGGTGGAGGAGCGCTACGGCATGGGAGCGCCGGCGCTGCTGGCTTCGCTCGGCGTGTTCGACGGCCGGGTGCTGGCGGCCCACAGCGTGTGGCTGGACGAGACCGAGATCGCCCTGATGGCCGAGCACGACGTCGCGGTGGCCCACTGTCCCGGGAGCAACGGGAAGCTGGGCTCGGGCGTGGCCCCGCTGGTCCGGCTCTTGGCCCACGGGATCCGGGTGGGGCTCGGTACGGACGGCCCAGCCTCCAACGACGATCTCCACCTGTGGGACGAGATGCGCCTGGCCGCCATCCTGGCCCGGGCCACCGCCGGGGATCCGGGCGTCCTGAGCACGGCCGCCGCGCTGCGGCTGGCCACCCGGGACGGGGCCGACGCGCTGGGACTGCCGGTGGGCGCCTTGGAGGTGGGGCGAGCGGCCGACATCGTCCGGCTCCGCACCGACGACGCGCGTTTCACGCCTGGGCTGGACGAGCCCGAGCTCCTGGGGCACCTGGTCTGGGCCGGCGCCGGCTACCTGGTGACCGATGTCTGGGTCGGCGGCGTGCCCGTGGTGGCCGGTGGCCGGAGCGTGCTCATCGACGGTGAGCGGGCCCGGGCCGAGGTGGGGCAGCGCGCCCGCCACCTCGTCGCCTCTTAAGCTGGAACGCCATGTCCGGATTCGTCGATCAGGCTCAACTACACGCGCGCGCCGGTGACGGAGGCGCCGGTGCCGTGTCGTGGCGGCGGGAGGCCCACGTCGATCGCGGTGGTCCCGACGGCGGCGACGGTGGCCACGGCGGCGACGTCTGGCTGGTGGCGTCGGTGAACCAGTCCTCCCTCCTGGGCTTCCGGGATCACCCGCACCGCCGGGCCACCGACGGGGTGCACGGCTCGGGGCAGAAGCGCCACGGGGCGCGCGGCAAGGACGTGGTGGTGCCGGTGCCCGTGGGCACGGTGGTGCGCGACAGCGAGGGTGCCGTGCAGTGCGACCTGGCCACCGACGGCGACCGCCACCTGATCGCCGAGGGCGGCCAGGGCGGGCGGGGCAACGCCCGCTTCCTCTCCAACCGACGCCGCGCCCCGGCCTTCGCCGAGCAGGGCGAGAAGGGTCAGGAACGCTGGCTCGACATGGAGCTCAAGCTCATGGCCGACGTGGCCCTGGTCGGGTTCCCCAACGCCGGGAAGTCCACGCTCATCTCGACCGTCTCGGCCGCCAAGCCCAAGATCGCCGACTACCCCTTCACCACGCTGGAGCCCCACCTCGGCGTGGTGCGGGTCGGCGGGTCACGGGACGGCACCGAGTTCGTCATGGCCGACATCCCGGGCCTCGTCGAGGGCGCGGCCGAGGGGAAGGGGCTGGGTCACCGCTTCCTGCGGCACATCGAGCGGGCCCGGGTGCTAGTGGTGCTGCTGGACCTCGACCCGCTGGCCGAGCACCCCCCGGCCGAGCAGCTGCGGATTCTGCTGGGTGAGCTGGGCGGTTACCAGCCCGATCTGCTCGAACGTCCCCGCCTCGTGGTCGGCTCCAAGATGGATCTGTCGTCGGGGCACGAGGTGTGCGAGCTGGTCCTCTCCGCCGCCACCGGGGACGGCGTGCGGCCCCTGGTCGAGAGGCTGGCCGCCATGGTCCAGACGGCGCGCGCCGAGATGGCGGCGGTGGCCAGCTCGGTGGTGGTGCTGCACCGTCCGGTGCCCGAAGGGGTGGACGTGCAGCGGGTCAGCCCCGGCAACTGGCGCGTCGTGGGACGGATCGCCGAGCGGGCAGTGGCCTTCTCGGACTTGAACGACGACGGCGCCCTGGCCGAAGCGGTGAAACGACTGCGCCGGCTGGGCGTCGATCGTGCCCTCTCGCGGGCCGGGGTGCGCGACGGGGACGAGGTCACGGTGGGCGACATGACCTTCACCTGGGGCGAGCCGTGAGCGGCGGCCGCCCCCAGACGGTGGTGCTCAAGGTGGGCTCGTCCTCGGTCTCGGCCGCGACCGTCGACCGCCTGTGCACCGAGATCGCGGCGGCGCGGGCCGAGGGCCATACGGTCGTGGTCGTCACCTCGGGCGCCATCGCCGCGGGTTGGACGGCGCTCGAGCGGGGTGAGAAGCGACCGGGCGATCCGGCCGTGCTCCAGGCCATCTCCGCCGTGGGCCAGCACCGGCTGATGCGCATCTGGCAGGACGGGCTCGATCCCCACGGCATCCTGGCCGGCCAGGTGCTGCTGGCCCCGCTGGACTTCGTGCACCGGACGCAGTACCTGCACGCCCGGGGCACGCTCGGCCACCTGGTGGCGCTGGGCGTGGTGCCGGTGGTCAACGAGAACGACGCCGTGGCCGACGAGGAGATCCGCTTCGGTGACAACGACCGGTTGGCCGCGCTGGTGGCCCACCTCGTCGGCGCGCACCTCCTCCTGCTGCTGACCGACACGCCGGGACTGCTGACGGCCGACCCACGCCAGTTCGCCGAGGCCTCGCTCATTGAGGAGGTGGTCGAGATCGACCACCAGCTCGAATCCATGGCGGGCGGGCCCGGCAGCGCCGCCGGCAGCGGCGGCATGGCCTCCAAGCTGGCCGCGGCCAAGATCGCCACCTGGTCGGGGGTCGAGACGATCATCGCCGACGCGGCGCGGCCGGGCGTGGTCGGCGCCGCGCTGGCGGGCGAGAGCGGGGTGGGCACGGTGTTCCGCGCCCGGCCGCACCGGCTCCCGGCCCGCAAGCTCTGGATCGCCTTCGCCCTCGGTGCCTCGGGCCGCCTGGTCGTCGACGAAGGGGCGCGCGGCGCGCTGGCCGAGGGTGGCCGCTCACTGCTACCGGCCGGCGTGGTCTCGGTGGAGGGGGAGTTCGCGCCCGACGACGCCGTGGAGATCGCCGGGCCTGACGGCAAGGTGTTCGCCAAGGGCCTGGTTCGGCTGGGCTCGGGGCGCTCGGAGGAGTGGGTGGGGCGTCGCAGCGAGCAGCTCCCCGAAGACATGTCCCACCTGGTCGTGCACCGCGACGACCTGGTGCTTGTACGCTGACCCGGTGACCACACCGGCATTGGAGCAGCTGGCGCGCCGCGTCCGGGCGGCCTCGAGGGTGGTGGGACGGTCCTCCGCGTCGGTCCGCAACGAGGCCCTCGGGGTGGCGGCCGACCTCCTCGATGAGGAGTGGCCGAGCCTGCTCGAGGCCAACCAGCGGGACCTGGCCCGCGCCGCGTCCGACGGCATGGGGGCCACCGCCCAGGACCGTCTCCGCCTGACCGAGGCCCGGGCGCGCGGCATGGCGGCCGGCCTGCGCACGGTGGCCGGGTTGGCCGACCCGGTGGGCGAGGTGGTCGAGGGCTGGGTCCGGCCCAACGGCTTGCGGGTCACCCGGGTGCGGGTACCCCTCGGGGTGGTCGGCGTGATCTACGAGAACCGCCCCAACGTGACCAGCGACGCCGCCGGACTTTGTCTCAAGGCGGGCAACGCCGCCTTCCTACGCGGCTCGTCGACCGCGCTGGAGTCCAACCGGGCCGTGGTCGGCATCCTGCGGCGGGCCGTCACCAAGGCCGGGCTGCCGGAGGACTCGGTGGCCCTGGTGGAGGACACCTCGCACGAGACGGCCGTGGAGTTCATGCGGCTGCGCGGCCTCATCGACTGCCTCATCCCCCGGGGCGGCCCGGCGCTCATCGAGTCCCTGCTCGAGCACGCCACCGTGCCCTACGTCCTCGACGGCGACGGCAACTGCCACGTCTACGTGGACGCGGCCGCCGACCTCTCGATGGCGCTCGACATCGTGGTGAACGCCAAGACGCAGCGTTTCGGCGTCTGCAACGCAGCCGAGACCATCCTGGTCCACGCCGACGTGGCGTCCGCCTTCCTGCCCCGGATGGCCGAGGCGCTGGTGGCCGCGGGCGTCGAGCTCCGGGGCGACGAGCGGGTCCGCGCCATCCTGCCCGGCACGACGGCGGCGCAGGAGAGCGATTTCGCCACCGAGTTCCTCGGGCCGACGGTGGCGATTGGTGTGGTGGACGATCTTGACGGCGCCATCGACCACGTGGCCCGGTTCGGCTCGGGCCACTCCGAGGCGATCGTCACCGACGACCTCGGGACGGCTGATCGCTTTGCGGCGGAGGTCGATGCGGCGGCCGTGCTGGTGAACGCGTCGACCAGGTTCATCGACGGCGAGGAGTTGGGATTGGGCGCCGAGGTGGGCATTTCGACCCAGAAGCTGCACGCCCGGGGCCCGATGGGAGTGAGGGAATTGACGAGCGTCAAATGGATTGTTCGCGGCGACGGGCAGGTGCGCCGGTGAGCGCGTCGGTCAACGCCTCGTTGGGGTTGCCCGATGCCGGGCCGCCCCGCTTCGACTCACTCGACGCCGTGCGGGCCGGCCTGGCCCAGGTGGGCTACCTGGCCGACGATTCCATCAGCGGTGTGGTTTACCTGGCCGACCGCCTGGCCAAGCCGGTCCTGGTCGAGGGACCGGCGGGCACGGGCAAGACGCAGCTGGCCAAGTCGGTGGCCGACCTCACCGGCGCCCGTTTGATCCGCCTGCAGTGCTACGAGGGGCTCGACGAGTCCAAGGCCCTCTACGAATGGAACTACCGCAAGCAGTTGCTGCGCATCCAGGCCGGCGAGCACGGCCAGCAGGAGCAGGAAGGCCCGTCGTGGCAGGAGCTCGAAGAGGACATCTTCTCGGAGGACTTCCTCCTCGCCCGGCCGCTGCTCGAGGCCATCCGGGCCACCGATCCGGTCATCCTGCTGGTCGACGAGGTGGACCGGGTGGAGCTGGAGACCGAGGCCCTGCTGCTCGAGATCCTGAGCGAGTACCAGGTCTCCATCCCCGAGCTGGGCACGGTGCGGGCCACCCAGCTGCCCATGGTCTTCCTCACCTCGAACAACACACGGGAGCTGTCCGAGGCCCTCAAGCGTCGCTGCCTCTACCTCCACGTCGACTACCCCGACCTCGATCGTGAGCGCGAGATCGTGCGCTCCCGCGTGCCCGGCATCAGCGAGGAGCTGGCCGACCAGGTGGCGCGCATCGTGCGTTCGCTCCGCACCTTGGAGCTCCGCAAGGCCCCGTCGGTCTCCGAGACGCTTGATTGGGCGCGTACCCTGGTCATCCTCGGCGTCGAGACCATCGACGCCGCCGGGGCCAGGGACACGCTGCACATCCTGTTGAAGTATCAAGCCGATATCGAGCGGGCCGCCAAGGAACTGCTCTCGGTGAGCTAGGCCGGTCGTCTCGTGCTGGACCTGCTGTCGGGTTTCGTGACCGAGCTGCGACGGGCCGGCCTGCCCGTCTCGTTGACCGAGCACCTGGACGCCGCCGAGGCGGTGCGCCACATACCCCTCGAGGACCGGGAGGGACTCAAGTACGCCTTGGCGGCCACGCTGGTGAAGTCCTCGTCGCACTGGCGCGCCTTCGAGACGGCCTTCGAAGTCTTCTTCGCCGTGCGCGCCGGCGGCCCTGGCTCGGCCACGGGTGAGGACGGGGACGAGCCCGGTGATGGCGAGGAAGGCGACCAGGACGGCGCGGCCGGCCGCGGCGAGGGTGGGACGCGGGGCCAGGGGCGCTCGTGGAAGGGAGCCGGGGGCGGCGAGGGGATGACCCCCGAGGAGCTGGCCGAGCTGCTCTTCAAATCCCTGCTGTCGGCGGACGCCGCCATGATGAACGTGGTGGCCCGCAACGCGGTCGACCGCTACGCCGGCATGGAGCCGGGCCGACCGGTCGGTGGCACCTACTACCTCTACCGGACCTTGCGGAATCTCGACCTCGACGCTGTCCTGGCCAAATTGATGGGCCAGGCCCGGGACGCGGCCGCCGGTGAGGGGTTGACCGATCTGGAGGAGCGGCTGGCGGCCGACGAGTACAAGGCCCGCATCGAGAAGTTCCGCCGCGCCGTCGAGACCGAGATCCGCCGCCGGTTGGTCGAGGACCGGGGGGCCGAGGCCCTGGCCCGCTCGGTGCGCAAGCCCCTGCCCGAGGACATCGACGTCATGCACGCCACCCGCGAGGAGCTGGCGGTGCTCCATCGGACGCTACAGCCGCTGTCGCGCAAGCTGGCGGTGCGGTTGGCCCGCAAGCGCCGCCACGGCCGGAAGGGGCCGCTCGACTTCCGGGCCACCATGCGCCGCTCGCTCTCGACCGGGGGAGTGCCCATCGACCCGCGCTATCGCCACCCCCGCCCGGCCAAACCTGAGATATTCGTCATCGCCGACATCTCGGGATCGGTGGCCTCCTTCGCCCGTTTCACCCTGCACCTGGTGTACGCCATCAGCTCTCAGTTCTCCAAGGTGCGCAGCTTCGTCTTCGTCGACGGCATTGACGAGGTGACCCGCTTCTTCGAGGGCGTGGTCGACCCGGCCGAGGCGGTGGCCCGCATCAACACCGAGGCCGACGTGATCTGGGTCGACGGTCACTCCGACTACGGCCACGCGCTGACCGAGTTCCACAAGCGCTGGAGCGACGAGGTCACCTCCCGCTCGTCGATCCTGCTGCTGGGCGACGCCCGCAACAACTACCACGCCTCCGGCGCCTGGGTGGTCGAGGACCTGCAGCGCAAGGCCCGCCGGGTCTACTGGCTCAACCCCGAGCCGCGCGACTACTGGGGCTCGGGTGACTCCATCGTCGGCGAGTACGCCGCCCACTGCGACGACGTGGTCGAATGCCGGACGCTGCGCCAATTGGAGCACTTCGTCGGCAACCTGGCATGAGCGCCGGTGCGGGTTCGGGAGAGTTCCTGGGGGTCGGCGAGGGGGCAGGCGAGGTCGAGAGCGAGGCCACCACCATCGGGTCGGTTTTCGGCGTCCCCGACGGCGTCCGTCGCATCTTCCCGTCCCAGCCGGATGCCACCCGCGTCGTCCTGGTCCGCCACGGCGAAGCGGTCTGCAACGTCAACGGTGTGGTTGGGGGCATGCGGGGCTGCCGCGGGCTGACCGAACTGGGTCGTGCGCAGGTGTTGGCATTGCGGGAGCGTCTTATCCGGACCGGGGAGCTCAAGGGCGCCGGGGCGCTCTACTCCTCGACCCTGCCCCGGGCGATTGAGACGGCGGCGCTGCTGCAGCC
>DASXZJ010000115.1:0-3714 GCA_036502025.1 Acidimicrobiales bacterium
GTCGACAGCCTGATGTCGGCGAAGGTCCAGGTGGAGTGTCGACGCCGCCTGAATACTGAGCACGTAGCGCCGGTCGAAAACTGCGCGGTCCACCACTACTGGCAGTGATCGATCAACCCTCGGGTCAGCCGACCCGGGGGAGGAAGGGTGTACGACGTGCAGGATTGGGCTGAGGTCCAGCGCCTGTTCCATCGAGAACACTGGACCAAGACGGCGATCGCCGACAAGCTCGGCATGAGCCGCAACACCGTCGACCGACTCCTCGAGCTGTCCGAGCCGCCCCGCTATGAGCGGGCACCGGCGACCTCGGTCCTCGACAACTACATCGAGCCGATCGTGGCCATGCTGGAGGAGAACCCGAAGGTCGCCTCCACGGTGATCCTCGAGCGGCTTCGGCCGCTCGGCTACGGCGGCGGCATCACGGTGCTGAAGGAGCGGGTGGCCAAGCTGCGCCCGGTGCTGCGAGCCGCTCGGTCCTACCAACGCACCACCTACCTACCGGGCGAGCTCAGCCAGCTGGATTGGTGGCACACGGGGGTCCAGGTCCCGGTGGGCAAGGACGCCACCCGGGAGGCCTTCGGTTTGGTGGCCACCCTGCCGCACTCGGCCGGTCACGCCACGGTGTTCACCTTCGGACGCACCACGGCCGACTTCTGTGTCGCCGCCCTGGGCTGCTTCGTGCGCCTAGGCGGGGTGCCCGAGGCCGCCGTGGTCGACAACGAGGGCTGCGCCGTGGCCGGACGACCCGGTCGGCCTCGCCTTGTCGACGAAGTGGCGGCGCTCTTCGGCCACCTCCTCCTCCGCCCGGTGATCCTGCGCCCCCGCTTTCCTGAGGGCAAGGGCCAAGATGAACGGACCGTCGGCTACCTGCAGACCTCCTTCCTGCCCTTGCGGCACTTCGAGGACCTGGCCGATATGCAGGCCCAACACGACTGCTGGGCCGAGACGGTGGCCTACCAGCGCCACCACCGCCGGGTGGGCGCCAGGGTCGGCGACGCTCTGCGGGTGGAGCGGGGCTATCTGCGGGCGCTGCCTGACCCCTTGCCCGACCTGGACCGTCGCGTCGAGGTGCGGGTGACCAAGGACGGCTTCGTGCGTGTCGGCGATGTCGACTACTCGGTGCCCCCTGGGCTCTCGGGGCGGCGCGTCAGCGTGCGTTGTTCGCTCGAAGAGCTCTGGGTCCACCACGAAGGAAGCCTCATCGCCCACCACCAGCGCAGCTGGGTGCCAGCCGACGTGGTGCTCGGTCCCGCCCATGCTCGGGCGCTGCGCCTGCACCGCTCGGCCCAGGCCCGCCTCGGCGCCGGCGATGTCAGGGTGCCGGCGGCCGACCTTGCTCGCTACGACGCACTGGCGGGACTCTCATGACGAGGCCCAACTCGGAGATCGCCTTCCTGGCTCGAGCCCTCAAGGCGCCACGGATCTCAGCCCGTGCTGGTCCGCTGGCCCAGCGAGCGGCCGAGCAGGGCTGGGATCACGAGACGTACCTGGCCGCCGTGTTGGCCGAGGAGGTCGACGCCAGAGACACCCACGGTGGCCAGCACCGGGTCAAGGCCGCCCGGTTCCCTCAGGTCAAGACCCTCGACGACTTCGACTTCAGCTTCCAGCGCTCGGTCAAGCAGTCGACCATGGCTCACCTGGCCCAACTCGACTTCCTGTCCGAAGCCAGCAACGTCATCTTCTTGGGCCCGCCGGGCACAGGGAAGACCCACCTATCGATCGCGCTCGGGGTGCAGGCGGCGCGCCGAGGTCACCGGGTGGCCTTCGCCTCCGCCCAGGACTGGGTCGGCCGTCTGGCTGCGGCCAAGCGGGCGGGCAAGCTCGAAGACGAGCTCGAACGCCTCCGGCGAGTCCCCCTCGTGATCGTCGACGAGGTGGGCTACATCCCCTTCGACTCCGACGCCGCTGCGCTGTTCTTCGCCCTCATCTCCAGTCGCTACGAACGGGCCAGCCTCATCGTGTCCTCGAACAAGACCTTCTCCGCCTGGGCGGAGATCTTCGGCGATGCCGTTGCCGTGGCCGCCATGGTCGACCGGCTGGTCCACCACGCCGAGGTCATCGTGCTCCAGGGCGACAGCTACCGCCTCAAAGACCGAGCCAAGGAGGTCCTATCGACCAAGAGCCGCTGACCGCGCAGTTTTCGGCCGGCGGTGGTTTCAGGCCTTGAACGCAAGAGATCGGTCATGGTGGCCTCCCTGAGCATGAGGAGGTCGGGGTGGGGCGAAATCCGAAGTCGGCGGAGGTTCGAGGTCGGTTCTGGGAGGCGCGGGCGTCTGGCGCCACCCTGAAAGATGCGGCAGCCGCGGCCGGGGTGTCCAGGTCGGCGGTGCGGTACTGGCTTCAAGCCTCGGGCGGGATCCGACCTCGGCCAGCCAGACCGCAGTCACCACTGCGGTTGTCGTTGGCCGAGCGAGAGGAGATCTCGCGGGGCTTGGCGGCGGGGATGACGCTTACCGCCATCGCTACCGCCCTGCACCGATCGGTGTCGACGGTGTCACGGGAGGTAGCTCGGAACAGCAACGGGGCCGGCTACAGGGCGGTCCGGGCCAATCGGATGGCTCGGGCCAGAGCCAGACGTTCCCGGCCCCCCAAGCTGGCTGAGAACGGGCCGTTGCGGGCCGTGGTGGAGGAGGGATTGGCCCGCCGCTGGTCTCCACAGCAGATCTCCCGGCGCCTCGTGGACAGCTTCCCCGACGATCCTTCGATGCGGGTCTCGCACGAGACCATCTACACATCGCTATTCGTGCAAGCCAA
Organism: Acidimicrobiales bacterium; assembly: GCA_036502025.1. Lineage (GTDB taxonomy): Bacteria > Actinomycetota > Acidimicrobiia > Acidimicrobiales > RAAP-2 > Bog-473. The sequence goes on from DASXZJ010000115.1 coordinate 2,755, forward strand.
ACGAGGACTGCCGGGCCAGCTGAGCGTGCATCTGCGCACCCGCCGGGTGGCTCGCCGGCCTCAGCGGCGACTGTCGGTGGGCCCGCCACGGATCAAAGACATGACGCCAATCGGGGAACGACCGGTGGAGGTGTCAGAGCGCAGGGTGCTCGGCCATTGGGAAGGAGATCTGATCGTGGGACGTCACGGCCGCTCACACGTCGGGACGATCGTGGAGCGAGCAACCCGCTACGTGGTGTTGGTTCACCTGCCCGAAGGCGCCGGCACCGATAGCGTCGTTGAGGCTCTTAGCCAGGCCGTCGAGCAGCTCCCCGCCGAGCTCCGCCGATCGGTGACCTGGGACCGGGGGATCGAGATGACCCGGCACAAAGCCTTCACGGGCCGCACTCATATGCCGGTCTACTTCTGTGACGCCCGGTCTCCCTGGCAGCGTGGTCTCAGCGAGAACACCAACGGACTGCTTCGCCAATACCTGCCCAAGAGCACCGACCTGTCGGTGCACGGCGCCGCCGGGCTGAACACCGTCGCCGCCGAGCTCAATAACCGTCCGCGCCGCGCCCTCAACTGGAAGACTCCACACGAGGTCATGACCGCCAAGATTGCGATGACCGCCTGAAACCACCGGCGCCAGAAGCGCAGTTTTCGGCCGGCGTTGACAACCCAGGTCTCGGCTTTGGCCCGGCGCGGACAAGACAGCTCGACGTCGGTTGCTCCAAGCATTCCCCAGCCCTCCTCGACCTCAGCTGATCGCTTCGAGGATCCGCTTGCATCATGCCGGGCTATACCCCTCGACCTCCAACATCCCGGACCGAGCCAGGCCGAGAAGTACGTTCTCCGACGATTCGAGTTCACCGACTCCAGCGGAGCGCGTTGGCGCCGCGTCCAGGGTGTAGGTCTCAAGCGCCTGGGACGACCAAACTCCAGGCTGCGGAAGGCGATGGCTTGGTCGCGCTGCCACCT
>DASXZJ010000116.1:0-8925 GCA_036502025.1 Acidimicrobiales bacterium
GGATCCCGATGTCGACGTGTGCGAGCTCGTGGCCGTCGATGACGGGAGCGTCACGTTCTTGTGCGGCGAGCTCGAGCAGCCGGCCAGGACGGTGGCACCGAGGAGCAGGCCGACGGCCCAGGTGCCGGGGTGACGAAGCGAGGGGGAAAGGACAGGACTCACTGCGTACGCTGCCTGTTTCCTGCATTGTGATCGTGCATGCGACATCTTGGCATGCCCGGCCTTTGCCCCGTCATCGGCCCCGATCAACCGGCGATGCGACGATCAGCCGGTCTCTGCCTGGCGTCGTGCCTACGGCCTCACGTTGCTGAGACCGCGTGCTCGCCACCCCGGCACTCGGCGCACAGTCCGAAGATCTCGACGGTGTGGGTGACATCGGAGTAACCCAGCGCCTCGGCGGTCGACTCGGCCCACCGCTCCAGATCGGGCACCTCGACTTCGGTACCACGACCGCATTGGCGGCACACCACGTGATGATGATGGTGATCGCTCTGGCAGCGCCGGTAGACGAGCTCCCCATCAGCCGTTTGCAGCGCGTCGAGCTGTCCCTCGTCGGTCAGGAGGGCCAGGTGGCGGTAGACCGTCGTGAGCCCCACCGTCTCCCCCGCCGCCCGGAGTTGCGCATGGATGTCCTGCGCGCTGCGGAAGTGCTCCGAGCTGACTACGACGCCGAGCACGGCCTGACCCTGGCGCGTCACCCGGGAAAGCCGGGGCGAAGGTTCAACCTTGGGCACCGGCTGCTCCTTGTTCATGTCCCCACTCTGCCAAATCCACGTCGCCCGCGGTCGGCGAGGCCATGGCGGCCACGGCGCGGCTACGCCGTCGGGAGACGATGGTCGGACCGGCCAGCCGGGCCACCACGTAGAAGGCGAAGCTGATGGCCACGATGAGGACGCTCGGGCGGACCGAGGCGAACTGGAAGCTCAGCAGTAGCCCTCCCTCGGCGGCCACGACGGCGATGCCGACGGAGAGCAGAGTCACGACGAGGGGGCTGACCGAGAACCGCTGGGCTGCCGCGGCCGGCGTGATGGCCAGGCTGAGGACGAGCAGCGTCCCGACGACCTGGGCCGCCTCGGTCACCGTGATGGCCAGGACGAAGAGGAAGAGCACGCCGAGCAGTCCGGCGCGGACGCCGCGGGCCTGGGCCACGTCGGGGTCGACCGACGCGAAGAGCAACGGCCTCCACAGGATCCCCATGACGACGGCCACGGCCAGCGCGATGGCGGCGAGCAGGAGCAGCTGGCCGGAGCTGACGCCGAAGATGTTCCCGAAGAGGATGTTCAGGGCTTCGCTGGCGAAGCCGCGGTAGAACTGCAGGAGGTAGACGCCGAGCCCGAGCCCGGCGGCCAGGATCACCCCGATGGTCGAGTCCCGTTCGGAGAGTCGCCGACCCAGAGACCCGATGAGTCCGGCCACCACCATCGCACCGATCAGGGCGCCGGCCAACGGGTTGCTGGCGACCAGCAGCCCGCCCACCGCACCGGTGAAGGCCAGTTCGCTGGTGCCGTGCACCGCGAAGGCCATCGACCGCGTGATGACGAACGGCCCGATGAGCCCGCAGCTGGCGGCTACGAGGAACGCAGCCTCCAGCGCGTGCTGGGCGAAGCCGAACTGCAGGTAGTAGCCGATCCCCATCAGTGTGTATGCCCCGGGTCATGGTGCGCGTGCCCACCGGGCTCGGTGGCCAGCTCGTCCTCGGCGCTCACCACGATGTAGCGATCGCGCACCTTGACCACGTCGACGGGGATGCCGTAGAGCTCGCTCAGCTTCTCGCTGGTCAGGATCTCGGCCGGTGTTCCGATGGCCCATCGTCCCCGCACCAGGTAGAGAATCCGGTCCACGTACGGCAGGACGGGGTTCACTTCGTGGGTGACGAAGACGACGGGGGTTCCGGCACCGCGCCGTCGGTCGTCGATGAGACGGGTGACGGCACGTTGGCTGGCCAGGTCCAGGGCGAGCAAGGGCTCGTCGCACAGCAGGAGGCTCGGGTCACCCAGTAACGCCTGGGCGATCCGGAGGCGCTGCTGCTCGCCCCCCGAGAGCAGGCCGATCGGCGCGTCGGCATAGGCCGTGGCCCCGACCGCTTCCATGACGTCGTCGAGTCGTCGACGGTCCGCCTTCGACAGGCGGGCCAGACCCCACCGGTGTCCGTCCAGCCCGAAACGAACCAGGTCGCGGGCCCGGATGGGAAGGTTCCGGTCGAAGGCCTGCTGCTGGGGGATGTATCCCAGCGCCGGATCGCCGCGTCGGGGCGCCTCGCCGTCGATCTCGACTTGGCCGGCGGAGAGCGGGACCAGCCCGAGCAGGACCTTCAACAGCGTTGTCTTGCCGGCCCCGTTGGGTCCGAGGACGACCAGGAACTCGCCAGGCGTCAGCGTCAGCGAAAGGTCGGACCACAGGGTGCGCGTCCCCATCTCAACTGCTGCGTTGCGTAACTTGGCCACCGTCCCGGTCGTCGCGCTCATGTCGTTGGTGGTGAGTGCTCGAGCGCCCGTAGCAGCGCCTTGAGCTGTGACTGCTGCCACTGCTGGTAGCTCCGCGCCCCGGCCGGCATGGTCTCTGAGACACCGACGATCGGCACGCCGCTCCTCTTGGCCAGCGCGCGGATCTGCGTGGTGACCGAGGTCACGGTCTGCACGTTGTAGAGCAGGACGTCGATCTTGTGTTTGGTCAGGAGCTCCTCCATGGCCAGGGTGTCGGCGGGGGAGGGGTCGACGCCGTCCTCAACCGAGCGGGCGAAGCCGGTCGGTGTCTTGACCGAAAGGTTGGCCGCCGCCAGGGCGTAGCCGGGCACGCGCTCGGTGTAGGCCACCGGGGCCTTGGCGTACTTGTGGCGGATGGTGGTCAAGGTAGCGGTGAGGGGCGCCAGGGAGGAATCGAAGTGTTGCAGGTTGGCGTGGAACGTGGCCGAGTCGCGCGGATCGGCTTTGCTGAAGGCGGCCGCGATGGCGGCGGCCACTTCGGGCACCCGCGGGATGTCGTACCAGAGATGGGGGTTGGGATCGCTGCCACCGACGTGGAGCACGGTCGCCGCCGTCACCACGGCCGGGTGCCCACTGTCCGCGCCGAGGAGGGACTTCATCCAGGTGTCGTAGTCGGCCCCGTTCTCAATGACCACCCGCGCCTCGGCCAACTTGGCCGCGTCCGCCGCGTCGGTCTCGAACAGGTGCGGATCGGCGTTGGGATTGGTGATGAGCGAAGTAACGGACACGTCCTTGCCACCCAGTTGGCTGGCGATGTTGCCCCAGAAGTTCTCAGCCGCCACCACGTCGAGCACGGCGTGGTGGGGTGCCGCGGCGCCCGCCCCTTCGGGTCCTACGACGCCCGTCGTCGTGCTGAGTACGGCCAGCCCCGAGAGCAGGAAGGCGGTCTTGAGGGCCAGCCCGCGGCCGGATCGGGTCTTGGGTGGGGTTGGTTCCATAATCATAACCGTAATCATTTCGGATAAGCGTGGACAAGTCAACCCACCGGACACGTCCACGGGCGCGAGACTGATGAGCGTGACGGCGGCACAGGGGAGGGCACGCGCCAGCCGTCATCGAGGTATGGGGCTCGTGGTGGGCACCCTGATGATCACGGCCGCAACGATGTTCGTGGGCGGCGGTGCCGGTGGCGCCGCAACGGGGCCGTCGTCGCCGCAGCTGGTCACGATCACCATCCCTGCCCCCGCGGGCGAGGTCCCACCGCAATGGCTGAACTATCCCGGCCCCCCGAGGGCCGACGTGTTGCTCCCGGCCGGCTACAACCCGAACACGCGCTACCCCCTGCTGGTCCTTCTGCACGGGCTGGACGGCAACTACGACCTTTTCGCCCAATACGGACTGGTCAACGATTTCGCCAACCTCGACGCCATTGTGGTCATGCCAGAAGGGGGCCCGGGCGGATGGTTCGCCGACTGGTGGAACAACGGCGAGCGCGGCGGCCCGGCGTGGGAGACCTACGAACTCGACACGGTGATCCCAACCATCATGGCTCGCTATCCGATCTTGTCCGGACGCCAGTACCACGCCATCGCGGGTGTCTCCATGGGCGGGCTCGGTGCCACCTACCTCGGCGGCCGGCTGCCCGGCTTCTTCGGGTCGGTGGCGTCGCTGTCAGGCTTCGTGGATCCGCAACTCGCCGCCCCCGTCCTCCAACCGGCGATGGCTTTCGAATCAGAAGCGACGACTCACGGCGACAACGACTTCGACCCGATCTACGGGCCGCCCACCGGCTTCTACGCCGATGGCCACGATCCGACCCGATTGGCCATGAACTTGCAGCAGACCCGGGTGTTCGAGAGCACCGGCACCACCGTCCCCAACCCCGGCAACCTGGGCCTCCTGGCCGACAAGAGCCCGGGCATCGAGGAGCTCGTGAATGGGACCTGGGAGGAGGGGATCATCTTTCCCATGAACGTCATCTACCACCATGCCCTCACCGCCGCCGGCGTTGACGTCACCTACCAGGTCCACTCGGGCGGCCACGACATTCCGGACTTCACCAACGAGATCCACGCCATGCTCCAATGGGGTCTCTTCAAGCCAGTGACCACAGACCCGAGCACCTGGACGAACGACACCGTCGCCACCAGCGGGCAGCTGTGGGACATCGGCTACCGCTTCGTCCAACCGCCAAGCCGCGTGGTGCAGTTCCGGCGCGTCGGCTCCTCGCTGTCCATCAGCGCAGCGGGATCGAGCGTCACGCTCACGACGAGCGGTGGCTGCGTGATCCAGACCGCCACCCCGGCGACCGTCACCGTTCCCAACGGCAGCAGTTGCCCATAGATACAACGTGGGTGGCTCATCCTCCGAAGAGGAGGGAGTAGTCGGCGCCCCGACGCAGGTGGTGGCCGCCGTCGACGCCGAGGGTTTCACCCGTGACGAAGGATGATTCGGGTCCGATGAGGTAGCGCACCGCGTTGGCCACGTCTTCGACCGTGCCGACCCGGCCCAGCGGCATCTGCTCGAGGTAGTTGTCCAGCAGCGGCCCGCCGGCCGTGATGAAGGACATCAGCTCGTCGTCGATGATGCCCGGTGCCACTGCGTTGACCCGGATGCCCAGGGGGCCGAGCTCTTCGGCCGCCGTCTCGCAGAGGAAGCAGATGCCGGCCTTGGCCACGCCGTAGGCCCAGAGGTGGGGGTGGGGGAACCGGCCCGCTCCCGAGGACATCAAAACCATGGAGCCCGGCGTGCCCTGCGCCCGGAACGTCGCCCCCGCCTGCTTGAGGCAGATCACCGAGCCCATGAGGTTGAGGTCGATGGTGGCGCGGACGGCCGCGAGGTCGGCATCGAGTACGGAGCCCAGGTGGAGGGATCCCCCGGCACAGGCGAAGAGGCCGTCGAGCCGGCCCGTCGTCGCGGTGGCCGCACCAACCGCGGCGGCTACCTGCTCCTCCACCGTCACGTCGGCCACCAGGTGCGACACCGTGGCCCCCTGCGCCGCCACCTTCTGAATCTGCGCCACCGCGCCCATCAGCTTCTGCTCGGTTCGGCCACAGATGGTCACATGCGCACCATCGGCGGCCAGGCGTTCGGCCGTGGCCAGACCGATGCCGCTGCCGCCCCCGGTGACCAGGATCGACCAGCCGGCGATGCCCGCCGCGGCAGGAGGCGCCATCAGGCCCGGGCGGGACGCAGGCGGGCCGTCGCCGTGAACTCCACCGGCATGGATTCGATCCCCGAGATGAAGTTCGCCTCGCGCCGGGGCAGCTCGTGGCGGTCGACCGCCAACCGCAGGTCGGGCAGGCGGGCCAGGAGCCGCTCCACCATCACCTTGAGCTCCAGGCGAGCCAGCTGATTGCCCAGGCAGAAGTGCGCACCGAAGCCGAAGGCCATGTGCGGGTTGGGCGAGCGGGTGATGTCGAAGCGGTCCGGGTTATCGAACACGGCGGCGTCGCGGTTGGCGGAGGGGTAGAGCAGGATCAGCTCCTGGCCGGCGGCGATCGTCGTCCCCTCCAACTCGACGTCGCGGGTGGCGGTCCGGGCCATGTTCTTGATGGGCGAGACCCAGCGCAGCATCTCCTCGACCGCGGCTGTCATCAGGGCCGGATCGGCGGCCAACCGCGTCATCTGGTCGGGGTGCGCCAAGAGTTCCTCCACGCCACCGCTGATCACATGGCGGGTGGTCTCGTCGCCTCCGATGAGGATGAGCAGCGTCTCGTGGACCAGCGAGTCGTCGTCGAGGGAGTCCCCTTCGATTTCGGCGTGGCACAGGACCCCCACCAGGTCCTCGGTAGTACCCCTCTGCCGCCGGTCCTCGAAGACCGGGTGGATGTACTCGGTGTACTCGACGAAGGCGGTAGCGGCGGCGTCCATCAGTGAGGGGTCCGGTGACCCGAGCGACTTGAGCATGTCGTCGGACCAGCGCAACAGGTCGTCACGGTCGCTCGGGGCTACGCCGAGCATGTCGCCGATGACGATGATCGGCAGAGGGGCGGCCACGTCGGAGACGAGGTCGCAACGGCCCGTTTCGCACACCGCGTCGATGATGTCGTCACACACCGCCCGCAGGTTGTCTTCCATGGCCCGCACCCGCTTGGGGGTGAAGCCCTCCGAGACCAGTCGGCGGCGCCGGACGTGCTCGGGGGCGTCGAAGTCGATCATCATCGGGAGCTGCGGCAGTTTGGGGCGGATGCCCTGCGCGCTCGAGAACGCCTCGGTGTCGACCGAGACGGCCTTGACGGCGGCGTAACTCGCCACCGCCCACAGGTCATTGGCCTCGTCGTAGTAGATCGGCGCGTTGGCCCGCATCCAGGCGTAGGCGTCGTGCGGTTCGCGCCCGTAGAAGGCGCCACTCAAGAGGTCGATGCCGAGATTCTCGGGAGCCACCGTCATGCGGTCACGATAACCCGGCTGTTGTCGCGGCCCCCAGGCCGTCCCCGAGGCCGCACGCGACCGCCAGTTGCTCGGCGAACCGCTCGAAGGAGCCGTGGTGCGCGTCGCAGTAGCGGCGACCCTGCTCACCGAGTACCGGCCCCACCTCGGGCTCCAATATGGACTGGATCGTCCACAAGAGCTGGCCGGCGTTGGTGAACCAGAGCCCCCCCTTACCCCGCTGGCAGAGCTCGGCGGCCCGGGATTGCTCGTGGACGATGACGGGGGTGCCCAGCCGCATGGCATTGATGCAACGCCGGGCCACGAACCGGCCCGGGTGAAGGTCCACCACCACGGACGCCCCGGCCATGAGGCCGAGCAGCTCCGGCCCATCCGTCCGCGCGGCCAGCTCGCTCCGTCGGCCGCCATGCCATCGAACCGCTCCACCCCGAGAGACCACCACGACCGTCTCGTCCGGCAGGGCCACGGTGATCAAGTCGGCGAACGGCTCGGGGCCGACGCCAGGCGGGGCGTGCCCGTTCGTCGCCACCACCACATAGCGATCGTTCCCTATCCCGTTCGACGACTCCCCGGCCGCCGCCGCCATGTCCACCGGTAGCTCCACTCTTGCGACGGGCGCTTCCGTTCGGGTCTGCACGACCCGTTGCTCGGCTTCGCTGAACACGGCGAGCCGGTCGGCCCGGGCGAACAGGGCGTCGTAGTGGCGCCGTCCCGGAACGGCCACGCTGTCGACCAATGGCACCAGGGTCACCGGGACGTCCCGCACCATTTCCAAAGCGGCCGTGACGCCTCGATCGCGATGATCGAGCACCACCACCACATCGGGCTCGAGCTCCGTCATCAATGTCCCGGCGGCACGCCAGGCCGCATCACTCTCACGCGGGAGCAGAGCATCGACCCGCTCATCCCGCTCGACCCGCTCCCGCAAACCCCCGCCTCCCACCACACCCCGGCCGTCGGACGGGGCCGAGAATTCGGTAACCAACAGATCGCGTCGCAGCTCCTCCCGCCTTCCCCACCCCACTCCCACGCCCCTCCCGTCGCCCACGCCCACCCGATGGGTCGTCACCCGTCCGTTGGCCAGCGCCCCCGCGTCGATACCGAGATGAATCAGGTGCACCTCCGCCGCCGCCGCCAGTCCCGCCACCACGAGACGTTGCGCCCAGGCGATCTCCCCGTCACCGTCCAGCGACGGGGCGAGCACACAAACGCGGGGCGAACGGGAACCCGAAGCCGCCTTCGCCTCACTCACGAGTGGTCGGGGGGCGAGGCGTCCAGCCAGCCGGCCAGTCGAGCCTGGTTCGCTGCCTCCTGAACTTGATACGTGGCCAGCACCGCGGTCAGCTCGTCGCATCGCCTGGCCAAGATCCCCGTCGCCTCCACCAGGGCGGCGATGAGCTCCTGCTCCTCGTCCAGACGGCGCCCCATGACCCGCAGGGTCAGGCGGGCGAACATACGGATGAAGCGTCCCCGTATCCCGGGACTGGCTGGGATCTGATCGAGCGTCCTCGGCAGGTTCCAGTTGGCATGCACGAAGGCCAGGGACGATTCGGACTGCACGGGGCGCTCGTCCATCTGCAGCAGGGCATCGGATGGGACCTGGGGCGCCCAGCGCAGGGAGGCGTGGTGCGCGGTCAGCTGCTCCAGGATGTCTCGGGGATCGCGCTCGCTGTCTTCCATCTGCTCTCCTCGACCGGCTCCACACCCACCCGACATTCACCCCGCCCCACCCAGCACCCCGTTCACCAGAGCCCCGAATCGCCTAGTGCGCTGATGGCGGGCCATGTTACGTGGCGTTGCGTGGCGCCTGCGGAACTGGCACGAGGAAGGCATCGGGGGATCGTCCGCGTAGCATCGTGGCCATGACGGAGGATCCAAGGCCGGATTCGCCTGCCCGACTACCGGTGGTGGCCCTGGTGGCCACGCCCGGCGCCGGGGGGATGGCGGTGGCCGCCGCCCTCGGCGCGGTCGGCGTCCCCGTCCTGGCCCCGGAACGCCGCGAGCGCAGCGAACGCCGCGAGCCCGGGACACAACCGGTCACCTCGTATACGGAATCCCTCCTAAATGCGTGCCAGGCCATCTGGTGGGCCCCACCCGAGTACCGGCCGCA
>DASXZJ010000117.1:0-9702 GCA_036502025.1 Acidimicrobiales bacterium
CGTTGGCGGGCCTCCCGAATCCGCGCGACCCTGAACGCCATGACGTCTGGACTGCGGATCGTGGTGTGCGAGGGCGACGAAACCGGGCAGGAGCTCCTGGAGCAGTCGCTCCGTGTGCTCGACCCCGATGTGCTCGGTATCGGGATCGAACTGCTCTCCTTCGATCTCTCGCTGGCCAGCCGGCGGAAATCGAAGAACGCGGTGGTGCGGGACGCCGCCGACGCCATGCGCGAGACCGGGCTCGGGCTGAAGGCGGCGACCATCACCCCCGAGACCACCGGTGATGTCGGCAGCCCCAACCGCATCCTTCGTGAGGGGGTCGGTGGTTCGGTCATCGTGCGCACCGGCCGGCGGATCGCCGGCGTCTCCCCGCTGGCGCCGGTGGTGCACCCCATCGTCGTGGTCCGCATGGCCGTGGGCGACGCCTACGGCGCGGCGGAGGGACGAACCGGAAGTCCGGGAGCACCCGACGAAGAGGCGTGGCGGACCGAGAAGATCGACCGCCGCGTCTGCCGAGGGGTGGCGGAGTACTCCTTCCGCACGGCTGATGCCCGGGGGGCGTGCGTCTACGGCGGTCCGAAATGGACGGTGTCCACGGTCTACGAGGGGATGCTGAAAGAGGAGATGGACGCCGCGGCGGCCCGTCATCCCGACGTCATGTACCGCCCCGTCCTCATCGACGCGGCCTACGCCGGGCTGCTGACCGAGTCGGGCGCGCAAGGGCTGGTGATACCGGCGCTGAACCGGGACGGCGACTGCCTGTCTGATCTCGTGCTCGCCCTCTTCGGCTCGATCGCCGGAGCCGAATCGTTGCTGCTGGCGCTGGACGACGAGTTGGCCACCCGGGTCGTGATGGCCGAGGCGCCGCACGGCACCGCGCCGTCACTGGCCGGGAAGAACGTGGCCAACCCCATGGCCATGCTGCTGGCCTGCGCCGCCCTCCTGGAGCAGGCGGCCCAGGGGGATCCCGCCACCGAGCGGGCCGCGCTGGCCGTCCGGCACGCCACGCTCGGGGCGGCCGCCGACGGCATCCGGACCTTCGACCTGGGGGGCGAGGCTTCGACGTCGGGGGTGGTCGACGAGGTGCTCCGGCGGGTGGGGGAGTCGATCAGCCGGTAGCGGTCGAGGCGGGGGTGCGGTCGACGGCGGCCAGGACGGTGGCCACCACCTCGTCGTTGGAGGCGCCCGGTCCGAGCACCGCCGACACGCCGGCCGCCAGCAGCACGGGGATGTCGGCCGGGGGCACGATGCCACCGATCACCACCGGCGTATCGAGGTCGGCCGCCCGGAGCGCCTCGACCACGGCCGGGGCCAGCGTGAGGTGGGCCCCATTGTGCATGGAGACCCCGACCAGGTCGACGTCCTCCTGGATGGTCATGGCCGTGATGGACGCGGTGGACTGGCGCAGCCCCGCGTAAATCACCTCGCACCCGGCGTCGCGCAGGATGCGGGCCACGATGCGCAGCCCGCGGTCGTGCCCGTCCAGGCCGACCTTGGCCACCAGGACCCGTACGGGGCGTGGCCCGCTCCGGGGCGGCGGCGTCACGTCAGACCACGCTCCGCTCGTACCAGGTCCCGAACACCGTTTCGAGGGCGCCCATCGCCTCGCCCACGGTGACCTGAGCCGTGGCCGCCCCGATCAGCGCCGGCATGAGGTTGACCGTCGGGTCGGCCGCCTCGGTGGTGAGGCGGGCCAAGCCGCGGCGGACGGCCTCGTCGTCCCGGCCCTGCTTGACGGCGGCCAGCGACGCCAGCTGCTGCACCTCGACCTCGGGGTGGATCGAGAGGGTCGGCGGAGGGCTGTCGTCGCCCTCGGTGTAGCCGTTTACCCCGACCTGGATCCACTCGCCCCGGGCCAGCTTGGAGGAGAAGCGGTAGGAGGCGTCGGCGATCTCGGCGTTGAACCAGCCGTCCTCGATACAGGCCACGACGCCGTCGAGCATGGAGCCGGACCCCGCCTCGAGGAGGTGGGCGAAGATGGACTCGGCCTGCCCCTCGAGCTCGTCGGTCAGGGCCTCGACGAACCACGAGCCGCCCAGCGGGTCGGCCACGTTCACCACGCCGCTCTCCTCGGCGATGACCTGCTGGGTGCGCAGGGCCAGCCGGGCCGCCTTCTCGGTCGGCAGGGCCAGGGCCTCGTCGAAGGAGTCGGCGTGCAGGCTCTGGGTGCCGCCGAGCACGCCGGCCAGCGCCTGGATGGCCACCCGCACCAGGTTGACCTCGGGCTGTTGCGCGGTGAGCGACACGCCGGCGGTCTGGGTGTGGAAGCGCAGCTGGAGCGAGCGGCCGTCGGTGGCGCCGTAGCGGTCGCGCATGGTGGTGGCCCAGATGCGGCGGGCGGCGCGGAACTTGGCGATCTCCTCGAAGAAGTCGCTGTGGGCGTTGAAGAAGAAGCTCAGCCGCGGGGCGAAGTCGTCGACCGCCAGCCCGGCGGCCACGGCCGCCTCGACGTAGGCGAACCCGTTGGCCAGCGTGAAGGCGAGCTCCTGGGCCGCCGTGGAGCCGGCTTCGCGGATGTGGTAGCCCGAGATGGACACCGGGTGCCAGCGGGGGAGCTCGGCGGTGGCGAAGCGCATGAGGTCGGTGACCAGGCGGATGCTCGGCCGGGGCGGGAAGACGAACTCCTTCTGGGCCTGGTACTCCTTCAGGATGTCGTTCTGGATCGTGCCCGACAGCGCGGCGCGGTCGACGCCGGTCTGATCGCCCACCGCCACGTACATGGCCATGATGACCGCGGCGGGGGAGTTGATGGTCATGGAGGTGCTGACCGTGCCCAAGTCGATGCCCGAGAAGAGCGTGGCCATGTCGTCGATGGTGTCGATGGCCACACCGGCCCGACCGACCTCGCCCTTGGCCAAGGGGTCGTCGGAGTCGCGGCCGAGCAGGGTGGGCATGTCGAAGGCCGTCGAGAGGCCGTCCCCGCCCGAGCGGAGCAGCTCCTTGAAGCGCGCGTTGGTGTCCGACGCGGTGCCGAAGCCGGCGAACTGGCGCATGGTCCAGAGGCGCGAGCGGTACATCGAGGCATAGGGGCCCCGGGTGTAGGGCCACTGGCCGGGCAGCTCGGCCCCGTCGGGGCCGTAGACGGGTTGGAGCGGGATGCCCGACATGGTCTCGAAGGGGACGTCACGCCGGGGCGAGCGATCGAAGGCGTCCTGCCAGGTATCTCGGTCAGCCACGCTTCCCATGTTACTTCAACGTCAAAATATATTCGTTCAGGCGAAATCGCCGGCGGCCCGGCGCAATCGGCCCATGGCCTCGAAGAGATCTCCCAGGGCCCCCCGGTCCAGGCCGAGGTCGGAGAACACTTCGGCGTTCATTGACGCGGTGGCCCGGGTGGCCTGGGCCCGGCCCTCCTCGGTGAGGCGGGCCAGGGTGCCGCGCCCGTCCTCGGGGTTGGGGCGCCGGACGACCAGCCCGCCCGCCTCGAGCCGGGTGATGGCGTTGGTCACGCTGGCCGGGTTGACCTGGAGGCGTTCTCCGATCAGGCCCAAGGGCAACGACCCCCGGCGCGAGAACGAGAGGAGCATCAGCACCTCGTATCGAGCGAACGTGAGCCCGAGGGGCCGCAGCACGGCGTCGGCCCGGGCCAGGAAGATCTGCTGGAGCCGCATGACCGAGGTGACCATGGCCATGGCGGGTGCCTGGTCCGCCCACCCCTGTGCCTCCCATTGCCGGCGCGCCTCGGCGATCGGGTCGAAGGGGAGGGGGAGTCGCTTGGCCACCCTGGCACGCTACCGAAGCCGGTCCGGCGGCCCCGACCGAGGCGTTGGTAGCGTCGGCGTGGTGCGGGTCCGCGACGCCACGGTCGACGATGTGGCCGCCATCAACCGGCTCTACAACGCGCTCGTCGATACCACCACCGTCGCCTGGACCGAGGCCCACGAGGACGTGGCGACCCGGGGGGAGTGGCTGGACCATCAGGGCCGTGACGGCAACCCGGTGCTGGTGGCCGAGGACGACGACGCGGCGGTCATCGGCTTCGCCTCCTACGACGACTTTCGTGACTCGGTGAAGTGGCCGGGCTACCGCTTCATCGTGGAGCACACGGTGCACGTCGACGGCCGGTGCCACGGCCAAGGCGTGGGCCGCGCCCTGATGGAGGAGTTGCGCCGACGGGCCGTGGCGGCGGGGAAGCACAGCATGATCGGGGCCGTCGACGCCGACAACGACGGCTCCATCCGCTTCCACCAGCGCCTCGGCTTCACCGAGGTGGCCCGGGTGCCCCAGGCGGGGTTCAAGTTCGGGCGGTGGCTGGACCTGGTCCTGCTGCAGCGCTTCGTCGGCGATGCCCCGTAGGCTCGCCCGGCGAGCTACTCGCCCTCCCGCCCACTCATCGGGATTGGCCCACGGCCGCGCCGGGTAAAGGGGCGGCGGAGGAGGAATCTGGAATGTCGCGAGAGGGAAGAGGTGCCGCGTGCCGGCGGTGAGCGTGCGCAACCTGGCCAAGTCGTACGGCGACACGGTGGCCGTGCGCGACGTGACCTTCGAGGTCGAGAAGGGCGAGGTGTTCGCGCTGCTCGGTCCCAACGGGGCCGGCAAGACCACCACCATCGAGATCCTCGAGGGGTTCCGGGACCGCAGCGGCGGTCAGGTCGAGACCTTGGGGGTCGACCCCGCCGACCGCGCCACCCAACGGTGGCTGCGGACTCGCATCGGCGTCGTCTTGCAGGAGCTGGCCGTCGAGCCCTACTACTCGGTGCGCCAGGTGCTGAGCCGGAATGCCGGCTTCTACCCCTCGCCGCGACCGGTGGACGAGGTGATCGACCTGATCGGGCTGCGCGAGAAGGCGGACGAGCGGGTCAAGAAACTCTCGGGCGGCCAGCAGCGCCGGCTGGATGTCGGGCTGGGCATCATCGGCCAGCCCGAACTCCTCTTCCTGGACGAGCCGACCACCGGGCTGGACCCTTCGGGCCGGCGGGACTCCTGGAACCTCATCCGCCAGCTGACGGCCGAGGGCACCACCGTCCTGCTGACCACGCACTACATGGACGAGGTGGACGCCCTGGCCGACCGGGTGGCCGTGCTCAACCACGCCGAGATCGTCGCCAGCGGCACCCCGACCTCGCTCGGCGGCCGCGACTCGGGCGCGGTCACCATCCGCTTCGTACTCCCCGAAGCGGTGGTGGTGGCGGACATCCCGACCGAGGTGCACTCGGTGGACGACGGGATCGTCGAGATCCACACCACCGACGAGTTGCGCGTCCTGCACGCGTTGACCGGGTGGGCCCTGGAGAAGGAACTGGTGCTGCCCGGCCTGGCCGTCTCCCGCCTCTCGCTCGAGGACATCTACCTGCGGCTGACCCGGGATACCCCCCAGGAGGAGGCGGCGCGATGAGCACGACGACGTCGACCCCCACCAGCGGTTCGTTCAACGGCCGGCGCGACGTCACCATGGTGGCGCGCCAGGTGCGCTACGAGCAGTTGAGCTTCTGGCTCAACCCACTGGGCGCGTTCTTCACCCTGGGCTTCTCCACCCTCTTCCTGGTCCTGCTGAGCGCCATCTCCGGACATACGAAGGCGGGCTCGGGGTACGGCGATGCGTTGCTGCGCCAGTACTACCTCGCCAGCTTCATGGCCTACGGGATCATGTCGGCCTGCTTCACGGTCCTGGCCCAGACGCTGGTCAACCGACGCGAAATGGGCCTGCTCAAGCGCTTGCGGCTCAGCCCCGTCCCCACCTGGTCGCTGCTGAGCGCCATCTTCCTCAGCACCATGATCGTCGCCCTGCTCCAGGTGGGCATCCTGCTGGCGGTGGGCGCGGCCGCCTTCGGTGACTACATGCCCGGCCACCCCCTGGCCTTCATCCTGACCATCGTGGTGGGCATGCTGAGCTTCACCGCGCTGGGGGTGGGGATCAGCACGCTGGTGCCCAACGCCGACGCGGCGGGGCCGATGATCAGCATCGTGTTCTTCCTCCTGCTGGCCTTCTCCGGGCTCTACTTCACCATCACGCCCGGCTCCACCCTGGCCACCATCTCGGGCTACTTCCCGGTCCGCCACCTCATCAACGCCCTGGAAGCGGTGTTCAACCTGCCGCCCGGGGCGAATCCCTGGGCCTGGAACGACCTCGGGGTCATGGCCATCTGGGGCGTGGTCGGGGTGCTGCTGGCCGTGCGCCGCTGGGAGTGGGCGCCCCGCCGGGGCTGACCGCCCACGTGGGGTCTGGTCACAACTCGTCTCCGGGGTAGTAGGAGCACCATCGCCGATGGCCGGGTATCACCCTTGGAAGCCCTCTGGAGTGGCCGCATGCTGAGTTGGCAGCCAACAGAGGCGGAAACGCAATGAGAAGCGAACTCTCGGCGGAGCTTGACCAGGTGGTCAGGGGTCGGAACGTGATCGTTCTGGCCGTGGTGAACGTCGACCTTTTCATAATTGCCAATGTGGCGTATGGAGGCGGCAATCAACACGGGCTCCGCAACATCTCCAATGTCACCTGGGCCGTGTTCCTGGTTGGCTTCGTGGTGCTGGTCCTGTTCGGGATCGCCCACCTGGTTCAGGTGATGCAGCGTCGCGGCAGGTGCACACGTAACGTCACTAACCAGGAGTACCCCTTCCGGCCTGCTCCAGCACCTCCCACATGCGGGCTTGCTCGGCCGCTGAAATGTGAGGATCTGACACCTTCCAGGCGACCACATCACGAAGCATGGGCGTGACGTCATCGAGCGCAACGGAGTCGAGAAAACTCTTCACCAGGGCAGCGCGAGCACGGCCGAGGATCATCCCCATGACCCGGCTGGTCGGCACCTCGCCGGCGGCCATGAGGATCCAGGCGAGCGCCACATCGACCGCGGGGTCACCTCGGCACGCACGGGCCCAGTCGATGACGACCGGACCTCGTGGGCCCATCATCACGTTTAGTGGATGCAGATCCAGGTGGAGGAGACCGGCGCCGCGCCCGACCGGTGCATCGGCCATCCAGTCCGGAGCGGTCATTTCATGGAGCTGGCGATGGAGGTCGGCCAACGTCCGTCCGAGACGTGGAATGGTCCACGGGCGGGTGCCCATCATGGCGACCATGTCGGGCCCATCGATGCGCTCGATAACCATGTCGAGACCGTCGGCGCTGATTGCTTCAACCGCAGGCACCGAGAATCCCTGGACGCGGACATATTCCATGATCCGAGCCTCTTGAGCCATCGAACGTCCTTCGCGAGAGCGCCGAAGCACCAGCCCAGGTCCGTACTCGAAGATGTCGGAATCCCGACCCGACGCCAACAAGGGTCCGTGATCCATCACGCCGGTCAGGGTAGTTGGGGGGGTCAATCCGGACGAGCTGGTTCTCCGTGCTCGGCGTTGGGAAGGCCGCGTCGCCAGTAGGCCTTGGCCGAAATCTGATCTTGCGCCAGACCCCGCTCCGCCAGAACTCGCTGGATGCGCCGCACCACGCCCGTTTCCGCGGCGACGTAGACGTGTCCGCGCCCGACGGGCAGGGCGATGTCGGCCAGCGCCTCCTCCAGCAGCGACACCTCACCCGGGGCCGAACGGCCCGATCGGTAGGCAAAGCGAAGGTGTAACCGCGGCGCGTGGCGCGCCTCGGGCTCCTGTTCATCGGCCGGCGTGTCGACCTCGAACAACGCCGTCGCCGTTGCTTCGGCCGGGAGAGCCTCAATCATCGCCTGCGCCCCGGGCATGCCGGTCTCGTCTCCGATGAAGAGATGCCAATCGGCACTCAGCTGCGGCGTGATCTTGCCGCGTGGGCCGATGGCGTCGATCCGGTCACCAACTCTGGCGGCGCGGATCCAATCAGTACCGGGTCCGGCGCCGTGCAAGGAAACGTCGATGGTCACCGCTGGGGGCGCGGCATTGAATGAGCGAATCGTGTAGCGGCGATTCGTAACCTTCCCGTCCGCCCGTGGCACACGCAACATTAGGTCCTGACCGGCCACGTACCGAAGACCTTCGAGCCCAGGAGCGGTCAGGACCACCCTGCGCATGGTGGGGCTAAGCGGTCCAGTATCGACAACTTCGAGGTGCCAGAGGCTGGCGTCCGCCAACGGCCCGCCAGCTTGGCCGACCAACTCGAGCATTCGATCAGAAGCCATATCAGGCAGGTCTACCAGGAGACGATCAGTCGGCCCTCTCGAGTTGGGAGACGGATACGTCGAGCAACTGGCCATCAATGCAACGACCGGCATCCCAGTGTCGTCAAGGGCGGGGCCCGGCCAAACCTCGACGGCCACGGTCAGCTACCGAGTGTCTCGCGTGTCGCTCAGCCCCGCCGGCATGTTCTGGTCACCCGCACGTTCTAGAAACGTCACCCCTCGGGGCTTGACTCGCCGCCAATACTAGATAGTATATCGAGTATGCATCCCCGGTCAGACCTCGTGATGGAACACATAAGGCGCTGGTTCAAGGCCGTCATGCTCCCTCGCCCGCACCTCCTGGTCGCCGGTGCAGCGGTCTCAATCCTGCTCCTGGCCGGCGGCGTCGGGCCGGCCGACGCAACCATGCGGGCACAACAAGGCGGGACGGCCGACTGCGAGTCCGTGGCGACTTGCTACACCCCGCAGCAGCTCGAGGTCGCCTACGGCGTCCAACCGCTGCTCCAGCGCGGCATCGATGGGCGTGGCGAGACCGTGGTGTTGCCCGAGCTGGCCGAGTCGCGGCTCTCTCCTCAAGTCTCCGACCTGCGCCAGGATTTCGCCGCCTTCGACCGTCTGTTCCACCTGTCGGCGCCACGCCTCAAGGTGGTGAGCACGTTCCCCCATCCCACCCACCCCTGGTACGCCTTCGGCGAGGAAGTCTTGGACGCCGAGGTGGTCCACTCGATCGCGCCGCGCGCCGCGCTCACCATTCTGTTGGTTAAGGGGAACTCCCTGGATAGTGCCGACAACGCTGTCGCGGCGTCTGTGGCCGCCCTGCGCCTGGGTGCCTCGAAGGGCGGCATCATCTCTCTCAGCCCCGCCGGGCAGATCGGCGGAGAGCACTGCGTCACCCCTGCCCAGGTGGACCAGTTGAACACCGCGCTGGAGGAAGTCGCGGCCCATCACGTCACCGTGGTGGCAGCCAGCGGCGACGTCGGTGCGGCCGGCGAGCCGTGCGCCCTCATCACAGCCCTCGGCGGGAATGGTCCCAGATCCACCCCGATCAAGGAGGTCGGGCTCGTCACCTCCGACCCGTTCGTCCTCAGCGCCGGCGGCACGACGCTCGACGCGAACCATTCGACGGGTGCCTGGATCGACGAGACCGCCTGGGGCGCGCCATACGGCGATCCGGGCTCCTTCTTTCAGGCGTCGGGCGGGGGGTTCAGCGATCTCTTCGCTCGACCCTCGTATCAGAACGGTGTCCAGGGGATTGGCACCATGCGCGGCATCCCCGACGTCGCCGCTGACGCCAACTCTCACACCGGTTTTCCCGTCGTCACGGGCAATGGTGGCCGGGGGTACGAGCTCAGTGGGCACGCCGGAACGAGTGCGGCCGCGCCCATCTGGGCCGGCATCATCGCCCTCGCCGACCAGTACGCGAAGCGTCATCTCGGCTTCGTCAACCCGGCTATTTACCAGATCGGCCTCAGTTCGCAGTACCACCAGGCCTTCCACGACATAACGGTGGGCAACAACACGGCCGAGTTCCCTCCCGAGACGATCGTGGGCTACCAGGCTGGCTCGGGTTGGGATCCGGTGACCGGCTGGGGCAGCCCCGATGCTGAGGCGCTGGTGCCCCTGCTTGCTCGCTATGCGAGCCCCTGACGAAGCCGTCGAC
>DASXZJ010000118.1:0-21444 GCA_036502025.1 Acidimicrobiales bacterium
ATCAACACGGACATCGGCCCCGACCAGATTCCGTTCCCGTAACGGAGCAAGTAGTGCGGTAGTCCAGTAACAAAGCAGTAAGTACGCCAGAAGGGGCCCTCCGGGGCCCCTTCTGGCGTAGCTGGACCGGTTCGAGGCCAGTGCGCCTCCTTCGGGCTCTCTTCAGGTGGGTAGGGTGGGTTGATGGCTGATCAGGCCCACTTCACCGATGTCGCCATGGAGTTCATGCCCGGGCTCTACAGCGCGGCACTCCGGATGACGAGGAATGCCGCCGATGCCGAGGATCTGGTCCAGGAGACGTACCTGAAGGCCTACCGGGCCTACAAGACGTTCCAGGAGGGCACCAACCTTCGGGCCTGGCTCTACCGGATCCTGACCAATACCTTCATCAACTCCTACCGGGCGGCCAAGCGCCGGCCCGAGGTCACCGACGTCGAGGATGTCGAAGACCTCTACCTCTACAAGCGGCTTTCAGGCTCCGGGGGTACTGAGCAGGGCCGGAGCGCCGAGGACGAGGCCCTGGACCGTTTCACGGACGACGACGTGAAGACGGCTCTGGAGGAGTTGCCCGAGGCCTTCCGCATGGCGGTGCTGCTGGCTGATGTGGAGGGATTCAGCTACAAGGAGATCTCGGAGATCACCGATGTGCCCATCGGGACGGTCATGAGTCGGATCCACCGGGGAAGAAGGGCGCTCCAGAAGACGTTGCACGACGTGGCGGAAGCGCGCGGCTTGGTGGGGAGCACACCAAGAGGATCGACGGAAGCATGAGGAGGTGCGTACATGGCTGAGGATGCAAACGTGAGCGGAGATACCAGTGCGCTCTTCGGGAAGACGGTGAACTGCGATGAAGCGGTCCACCAGCTGTACCACTACCTCGACGGGGAATTGACCGAAGATCGGCGCATCCAGATCGCAGAGCATCTGAATTTCTGTGCGCCCTGCGGCGGAGCAGTCGAGTTCGAGGCTGAATTGCGTATGGTCATCGCCAACCACTGCAAGGATCACGTCCCCGAAAGCCTGAGGCAGCGGATTGCCGCGGCCATTGACGAGGAAAGTCGCCAGCACGACGGCGAGCGCTGAGGGCGGCGTGGCGATTGAGGCGGTGGCTTCTACGCCCAGCATGGTCGACTGGGACCTGGCCCGCCGGGTGGCGGCAGGAGCCCTCATTCTCAAGCCAGCGCCGGCCTCCTACCGCTCCTCGAACCTGCAGTCGCAGTTCGACGAGCTGACCGCTCGGGCCGAGCTCCTGGTCAGCGAGGCGACAGGGCTCCACTCCCTGCACGGTCGAGCCCGGGCCAAAGTCACCGACCGGGCCGGGTGGGCCTCGGCCAATGTTCGTTCAATGCAGCGGCTGGTCGGACCGGCGTTGGTTCTGGCTCAGACCGAAAGAGGACGTCGGGTCGGCAAGTCGACCCTGGCTATGGGCCGGGCCGTGAGCGGCACCCAGCTCGGGCTGATGCTGGCCTATATGGCCACTCGCGTGCTGGGGCAGTACGACCTCCTGATCAGCGACGAGGAGCTCGAGGATCAGGATCTGGTCTCCTACGTCGGACCCAACGTGGTGGCCATCGAAGAGCGCTACGGGTTCGAGCCCAGCCAGTTCCGCCTCTGGCTCGCTCTCCATGAGGTCACCCACCGCATGCAGTTCACGGCGGTCCCCTGGTTGCGGGACCATTTCGTCAGCCTGGTCAGCCAGTTACTCGAACCACTGCACGCCGACCCGCAAGGGCTGGCCGAGATTCTTCGCCGGGTCACCGAGGAGGTTCGCTCGGGGAACAACCCGCTCAAGGAGGCGGGAGTAATGGGAATCCTGGCTTCGCCCGAACAGCGCCTCGCCTTGTCGCGCATCTCGGGGATGATGAGCCTCCTGGAGGGCCACGGCGACGTCACGATGGACCGGGCGGGAGCCGGGGCGGTGCCTGGAGCGGCGGGCTTCAGCCAGGTGCTCCATGAGCGCCGCACCCAGGCCAAGGGATTCACCAAGCTGATGTCGCGCCTACTGGGCCTGGAGGCGAAATTGCGCCAGTACGCCGAAGGCGAGAAGTTCGTGCAGGCGGTGGAGGCTGCCGGGGGCCCCGGCCTCCTGGCCCGGGTCTGGCAGGGGCCCGAATGGCTCCCCACCCTCGATGAGATCCGCAATCCGGGCGAATGGGTGACCCGCGCCGGTGGAACCCCAGCGGTGCTCGGTGGCGCCCACGCGTGAGCGGGTTCGCGGGCTTCGGTCCTGGCGCCGCCATGGACGGATGGCCGGCCCTGATCGTCGAGCTCTTGCCTCGATGTTCCTTTCCTCCGGCCGGATCACCCCTGACCTGCGCCGTCTCGGGGGGGCCTGACTCCCTGGCTCTGATGGTCCTGGCGGTGGCGGCTGGATGCGAAGTGACGGCCATCCATGTCGATCACGCGTTGCGTCCCGGGTCGGCCGACGAGGCCGCCGTGGTGGCAGCCGCCGCGGCGCGGTTCGGGGCGATGTTCAAGTCGGAGTCCGTGGTCGTCGAGGCCGGACCCAACCTCGAGGCCCGGGCCAGAGCCGCCCGCTTCGGTGTGATGCCGACCGGCGTGGCCACCGGCCACACCATGGATGATCAGGCTGAGACGATCCTGCTCAACCTCCTGCGGGGCTCGGGCTCAGACGGCCTGGCCGGGATGGAGCCGGGCTTCCGCCACCCGCTGCTCGGGTTGCGCCGGAGCGAGACCCATGCGGTGTGCGCGACCAGTGGTCTGCAGCCGGTACACGATCCCAGCAACGACGATCCAACCTTCCTGCGCAACCGGGTGCGACATGAGCTGCTGCCCCTGTGCGCCGACCTGGCCCGGCGGGATCCGGTGCCCTTGCTCGCCCGCCAAGCCGGGGTGCTGCGCGACGAGGTCGCCCTGTTGAACGCGCTGGCCGAGGAGGCCGCGCCCGATCCCCAGGACGCCAAGATTGTCTCGGCGCTGCCGCTCCCATTGGCCCGCCGGTCGGTGCGACGCTGGCTGCAGCGCACCACGGGCCAGACCGGCTCGGGCTATCCACCGTCGCTGGCCGAAGTCGACCGGGTCCTGGCCGTGGCCGCCGGGCACGCGGTCGGGACGGAGCTCGCCGGTGGTCGGCGGGTGCGCCGACACGCTGGGCGTCTGGCGGAGGAGGGACACCGCTCGGATAGTGTCACCCCGGTGACCACCGATGGTGCCACCATCCCGAGCTGGGCCCAGCCCGAGGTCGGTCCGGTCCTGGTCGACGCCGACCGGTTGGCCAGGCGGGTGGTCGAACTGGGTGCTCAGATCACGGCCGACTACGCCGACGACCCCCCGCTCCTGGTCGCCGTCCTCAAGGGGGCCATGCTCTTCATGAGCGACCTCTGCCGGGCCATTGCTCTGCCCGTCGACGTCGACTTCATGGCGGTGTCCTCCTACGGCAGCGCGACCAAGACCTCCGGCGTGGTCCGCATCGTCAAGGACCTGGACTCCGAGCTCGAAGGTCGCCATGTCGTGGTGGTCGAAGACATCATCGACAGCGGGCTCACCCTCAACTACCTGAGGGGTTACCTGCATTCCCGTGCGCCCAAGAGCGTCGAGGTGTGCGCCCTCTTGGTCAAGGAGGGGGAGCAGCGGGTCGAGCTGGACCTGCGCTACATCGGCTTCAAGATCCCGGCGTCCTTCGTCGTCGGCTACGGACTCGATGTGGCGGAGCGCTACCGCAATCTCTCCGGAGTGCATCTCTATCTCGGGCCCGACGGGCACGGCGCATGAGGGGGCTTCCGTGGCGGTAGACGTCGAGCGGGTCGAGGCTGCGGTGTCCGAGCTCCTCATTGCCATCGGCGAGGATCCCGAGCGCGACGGGCTGGTGAACACCCCGATGCGGGTGGCCGCCATGTACGAGGAGCTCTTCTCGGGACTCCACGACGACCCCGCTCGTCACCTGGAGGTCACCTTCGCGGCCGAGCACGACGAGATGGTGATGGTGCGCGACATCCCCTTCGCGTCGCTCTGCGAGCACCACCTCATCCCCTTTCTGGGACGGGCCGCCGTGGCCTACATCCCCGCCGAGGACGGGCGGATCACCGGGCTGTCCAAGCTGGCCCGCCTGGTCGACGGGTACGCCCGGCGCCTCCAGGTGCAGGAACGCATGACCACCCAGATCGCCGACGCCATGGAGAAGGTTTTGGCGCCGCGCGGCGTCCTGGTGGTCATCGAAGCCGAACACCTGTGCATGTCCATGCGGGGGGTGAAGAAGCCGGGCACCTTGACGGTCACCTCGTCGGTGCGGGGCCTCTTCCGTTCCGACGTGGCCACCCGCGCCGAGGCCATGGGGTTCATCCGCGGGCGCTAGAGCGTCCGTGGCGAGGCCCTCGCCCGGGGCATCGCTGTCCTACGCTGGCCCGGTGAGCAACCCCGATGTGAGCCGCCCTTTGGTGATGGGCGTGGTCAACGTCACCCCGGATTCGTTCTACGACGGCGGCCGCTACTCCACCACCGAGGCCGCCATCGCCCACGGACGGCAACTGGTCGCCGACGGAGCCGACGTCATCGACGTGGGTGGGGAATCGTCGCGTCCCGGCGCCACCGCCGTGCCCGAAGAGGTCGAGCTGGCTCGGGTCATCCCCGTAATAGAAGCCCTGGCTGGGGAGGTCCGGATCTCGGTGGACACGGTCAAGGCGGGGGTGGCCGAGGCCGCGGTCCGGGCCGGGGCCACCCTCATCAACGACGTGTCGGCCACCCTGTGGGAGGTGGCCGCCTGGGGCGGGGTCGGTTGGGTGGCCATGCACATGCAGGGTTCCCCGGCCACCATGCAGGCCGACCCGCACTACGGCGACGTGGTGGCCGAGGTCACCGCCTTCCTGTTAGAGCGGGCTCGAGTTGCCCTCGAGGGCGGGGTGAAGGAGGTCTGGATCGATCCCGGGATCGGCTTCGGCAAGACCATGGCGCACAACCTCTCCCTGCTGCGCCATCTGCCCGAGCTGGCCCGGGCGGCGTCCGACCGGGGCTGCGCCGGGGTGGTGGTGGGCACCAGCCGGAAACGATTCATCGGGCTGCTGGCTGCGCCGGGGAGCGACCAGCCTGCTCCCATGGGGGATCGCTTCGACGGTTCCCTGGCCACCGCCGCCGGCGCCATGGTGGCGGGAGCCCGCATGGTCAGGGTGCACGACGTGGCCGCCACGCTCCAGGCGGCCCGGTTGTATGGTCCAGCCGCATGAAGGGCAAATGGGCGGCCGGCATCCCGCCGCGGAACTTCACCTGGGTGATGAAGGACCATTTGGCCATCAGCGAGCGCCCGGGCGGCTTCGCTCCCAACCACCGCAAGGTGCGGCGTCAGGAAGAGATCATCTGGTTGCGCGTGCAGGGATTCGGGCGGATCATCTCGCTCCTCCCGTCCCCGCACAACCTCGGGGCCTACGACGAAGAGGGGCTGGCGTCGGCCCACTACCCGCTGCCCAAGACGGGCGATCCCCGCTCGGTGCTGGCCGACTGCTTCCGTGATATCGACGACTCGCTGGCCGCCGGGCTCCGCCTCCTGGTCCATCAGGACGAGTTGGGCGACCGCGTGATGGGGGTGGTGGCGGGCTACCTGGTGTGGTCCAAACGCCTGCACAACCAACCGCAGGCCGTGGCGCTGATGGAGCACGTCTGCGGGCATGCCATGGGCGAGCCCGGGCGTGAGTTGCTGGCTTCGCTCGAAGGGCTGCCCCGGCGCCTCCCGGCGCAATGACCGGCGACGCCGGCGACCGCATCGAGATCCGCGACCTGCGCGTGCTGGGCGTGCACGGAGTGCTGCTCGAGGAGCGAGAGCGGGCCCAACCGTTTGCACTCGACATCGTGGCCTGGGTGGACATGGCCGCGGCGCAGAGGAGCGACGAGCTGGGCGACACAGTCGACTACGGCGCCCTGGCCCAGGTGGCGGCCGAGGTGGTGTCGCAGCGCTCCTTCCGGCTACTCGAAGCGCTGGCCGGCCGCCTGGCCGAGGCGCTCCTCATCGCCGACGCCCGGCTGACGGCGGTGGAGGTCACGGTGCGCAAGCTCCGGCCACCCCTCGCCCTCGATGTGGCGTCCACCGGGGTCAGGGTGTTGCGTTCGCGCTGATGGGTCAGGGGTCGTGACACCCGACGCAGCCCGCCGGGCCTTTATCGGTCTCGGGTCCAACCTGGGGGATCGCCGTGCCACCCTGCGGGCCGCGGTGGAGCAGCTGTCGGCGGCCGGAGACGTCACCGGGGTTTCGGCGGTCTACGAGACCGAGCCCGTCGGCGGTCCGGAGGGTCAGGGTCCCTATCTCAACCTGGTGGTCGAACTGTCCACCACCGACACCCCGCGCCAGCTCCTCGTGCGCTGTCAGGCCCTCGAGACTTCGGCGCACCGGGTCCGCACCGTGCGCTTCGGGCCCCGCACCCTTGATGCCGATGTACTCCTGGTCGGAGACCTCGTGGTGGACGAAGTCGATCTGACCGTGCCCCATCCGCGCCTGTGGCAGCGCCGGTTCGTGCTCCAACCACTGTCTGACCTGGCCCCCGAGCTGGTCTCGGCCGAGCAGCTGGCCACCTCTGGTGGTGAGGTCGTCCGTGTGGGTAATCTGTAGGGGTCTGTAGTTTCGATCATCTGTAGGCGAACGGCACCCGAGAGGGGCTGGAACGCCGAAGGAGGTCAGGTGCACACCATCCGTTTCATTGGCCCCGGGCGGGCCGGAACTTCAATGGCCGCGGCCCTCTCGGCCCGCGGCTGGGACGTCGTCGGCTTCCTCGGCCGCCACGACGACCTCACCCATGCCGCCGACGGCGTGGACCTGCTGGTGCTGGCGACCCCAGACGACGCGGTGGCCGGGGTGGCCGCCGCCGTCACACCCCGTCCCGGGACCACGGTCGTCCATCTCTCCGGTTCGCTCGGGCTCGACGCGCTGGCCCCCCATCCGCGGCGGGCCGCCGTCCATCCCCTGGTGCCGCTGCCCAATGCCGTCGTCGGGGCCGAGCGCCTGGGTGCGGGCGTCGCCTTCGCCGTGGCGGGAGATCCGCTGGCCCGGACCATCGTCGAGGCCCTGGAGGGGCGGGTGGTCGATGTGGCCGACGCCGACCGTGCCGCCTACCACGCCGCCGCCTGCATCGCCGCCAATCACGTGGTAGCGCTTCTCGGCCAGGTCGAGCGGATCGCCGCCTCGGTCGGTCTGGACATGGAAGCCTTCCTCCCCCTGACCAGGGCCGCGGTGGAGGACGTCGCCGCCCTGGGTGCGCGGCAGGCCCTCACCGGTCCCGCCGTCCGCGGCGACTGGGCCACCTTGAGCCGCCATCTCGATGCGCTGCCCTCCGAGGAGCGGGCCGGCTACCAGGCGGGTGCCGCTCTGGCCATGCGCCTGGCTGAATCGACGGCGACGATCCCGGCGGCGGTGTGACGATGGACGTGGTCGAGACCGCCGCCGAGTGTCGTGCCCTCCTGGCCGAGGCGCGCGCCACCGGCTGCACCGTCGGCTTCGTACCGACGATGGGTGCGCTGCACGCCGGGCACGTGTCCCTCATGGAGCGGGCCCGTTCCGAGTGCGAGGTGGTGGTGGTCAGCATCTTCGTCAACCCGTTGCAGTTCGGTGATCCCGAGGACATCGCGGGCTATCCCCGCACGCTCGATGATGACCTGGTGGCGTGTGCCCGTGCCGGCGTCGACGTGGTCTTCGTGCCGCGGGTGACCGAGATGTACCCGACCTGGCCCGCCCCCGTCCCGACCACGGTGTCGGTGTCCGGTCTGAGTGAAGGGTGGGAGGGCGCCTCGCGGCCCGGCCACTTCGACGGGGTCACCACCGTGGTGGCCAAGCTGTTCTCCATCGCCGGCGAGTGCCGGGCCTACTTCGGCGAGAAGGACTACCAGCAGCTGGCGATCGTGCGCCGCATGGCGGCCGATCTCTCGCTGCCGGTCGACGTGGTCGGCTGTCGCACCGTACGCGAGGCCGACGGGCTGGCCCTCTCCAGTCGCAACGTGCGGCTCTCGGCCGAGGAACGCCGGGCCGCCACCGTGCTGTCCCGGGCCCTGCAGGCCGGCCAGATGGCCCTGCGCGAGCAGATTGTGCACGGGGCCGCGGTGAGCGAGATCATCTCGAGCGTCGTCGCCGGCGAGCCCTCGGTGCAGCTCGACTACGCCACCGTGGTGAACGCCGACGACCTCACCGGGTGCGACCGCATCGACGACCCGTCGTCGGTGCGCCTGCTCATCGCCGCCCAGGTGGGGCCCGTGCGCCTGATCGACAACTGTGCCGGAGTGGCACCGCTAGCCCCGACACCGCATACCCGGCGCGCCGAGCGCCACCTCGAAAGGATTGGATGACGATGCGCCGCCGCATGATGAAGTCGAAGATTCACCGGGCCACCGTGACCGGAGCCAACCTCAACTATGTGGGGTCGGTCAGCCTCGACACCGAGTTGATGGCGTTGGCCGACATCCTGCCCTACGAGCAGGTCGCCGTCCTCGACATCGACAACGGGGCCCGCTTCGAGACGTACGCCATCGAAGGCGAGCGCGGGCAGATCTGCCTGAACGGCGCGGCGGCGCGGTTGGTTTCGCCGGGCGACAAGGTGATCATCATCACCTACGCCGAGTACGAGCGTGAGGAATTGAGGGACTACGTGCCGCGGGTGGTGCACGTCGACGGGCGCAACCGGGTGATCGACGAGGTCTCGGCCCGGCTCGACGCCGAGCTCACGCTGACCGAACCGGCGTGAGCTCTCCGGCCCACCCCGATGGGGGTGGGGGGGGAGTGCCCGGGCCCTTCAACGTCCTGGTGCTCGGCAGCGGCGTGGCCGGGTTGTCGGCCGCCGTTCGTCTGGCCGGATCGGGGGCCGGCGGCGCGGCGACGGCCAACCTGGGCGTCCTGACCAAAGGCGTGCTCTCCCAGTCGGCCACCCGGTGGGCCCAGGGCGGTGTGGCGGCGGTCCTCGGCGGGGACGAGGACTCCACCGATCTGCACCTGGCTGACACCCTGAAGGCCGGCGCCGGGCTCTGTGACGAGGAGGCGGTGCGGATCCTGGTCGACGAGGGCCCGGGCCGCGTCCACGAGCTCATCACCCTGGGGGTGGAGTTCGACCGGGAGGCCAGCGGGATCCTCTCGTTGGCCCGGGAGGGCGGGCACTCGCGTCCCCGCGTGGTCCACGCCGGCGGCGCGGCCACGGGCGCCGAGGTCGAACGGGCCCTGGTCGACGCCACCTACCGCACGGCGAGCGCAGTCCTGGAGGGCTGGTTCGCCCTGGACCTGTTGATCGAGGACGGCCGGTGCCGCGGCGTGCTGGCCCTGCCCCCGGTCGGCCCTCCCGTGCCGGTGCGGGCCGAGCACGTGGTGCTGGCCACCGGCGGCGCCGGCCAACTCTTCTCGGTCACCACCAACCCGCCGGAGTCGACGGGCGACGGGGTGGCCATGGCGCTGCGCGCCGGTGTGCCGACGGCCGATGTCGAGTTCGTGCAGTTCCACCCGACCGCGTTGCACCACCCGGCCATGCCCCGGCCGCTCCTCTCCGAAGCCCTGCGCGGGCACGGCGCACTTCTGCGCGACGCGGCGGGCGAGCGCTTCGTCGACGAGCTGGCGCCCCGCGACGTGGTCAGCCGGGCCATGGCCGCTCTGATGGCGGCGCAGGGGGTCGACCACCTCTGGCTCGACGCCACCGGGTTGGAGCGTTTCGGGCAACGGTTCCCCACCATCGCGGCCTCGCTCACCTCTATCGGCTTGAACCCCGAGACGGACTGGCTGCCCATCGCCCCGGCCGCGCACCACCTCTCGGGAGGCGTGCTCACCGACCTGTGGGGGGCCACTGCCCTCCCGGGCTTGTGGGCGGTGGGTGAGGTGGCGTGTACCGGCGTGCACGGCGCCAACCGGCTGGCCTCCAACTCGTTGCTCGAAGGGATGGTCTTCGGCGCCCGCCTGGCCGAGCGCATCGCCTCGGGAGAGCACGGGCCCGAGGCGAGCGGCGCCATGAGGGTGGTGGTTGCCGAGTCGCGTGACGGCATCGGGTGCACCGTCCTCGACGCGACCGAAGGGGGCGACGACCTCTCGGAGCGACCACGACGCTCCGAGGCCGACGACACTTCGCCCGATGTACCCAAACTGCGCGACATCCTGCAGCGGACCATGACCAGCGGGGCGGGCGTGGTGCGCTCGGCGGAGTCGTTGCAATTCGCCGCCGGTGCGGTCGCCGACCTGCGGGCCGCCCTGGGCGACCGGACGGGGTCGGTCGAGGCGGGGGAGTTGGGCAACCTGCTCCGGCTGGCCGAGGCGCTGTTGCAATCGGCCGACACCCGCACCGAGAGCCGGGGCGCGCACTCGCGCTACGAGTTCCCCGAGACCGACCCGGCCTGGCGCCTGCGCCTGGTCCACGGCACCAGGGGGCTCGCGTGAGCTCGCCGGTGCAGCCGCTCGACCCGGCCCAACCGCCCCAGCCTGTCATCGCCGCCGCGGTCTCGATGGCGCTGGCCGAGGACCTCGGGGCCGATGGCGACATCACGGCCGCGCTGGTGCCGGCCGAGGCCCGGGCGCACTTCGCCCTGGTGGCCCGCGAGCCCGGCGTGCTGGCCGGCCGCGGCTGCGCCGAGGAGACCTTCCGCCAGCTCGACCCCTCGTTGAAGGTGGCCTGGCACTTCGACGACGGTGACCACCTGGCCACCGGTGACGTGGTGATGGAGGTCACCGGCGCCCTGCGACCGATCCTGACCGCCGAGCGGACCGCGCTCAACTTCCTCGGGCACCTCTCGGGCATCGCCAGCCTGACGGCCCGCTTCGTCGAGGCGGCCCGGGCCACCAACCCCTCGGTGCTGGTCCTCGACACGCGCAAGACCACCCCGGGCCTCCGGGCGCTGGAGAAGGCGGCGGTGCGGGCCGGCGGGGGCACCAGCCACCGGGCCGGCCTCTCCGAGGCGGTCCTGGTGAAGGACAACCACCTGGCCGGCGTCACCGTCACGGAGGCCGTCGAGCGCGCCCGCAGCCTGTGGCCCGGCCGGATGGTGGAGATCGAGTGCGACGCCTTGGACCAGGTGGCCGAGGCGGCCCGGGCCGGGGCCGACGCCGTCCTGCTGGACAACATGGAGCCCGAGGCGGTGGCCCAGGCCATCGGCGTGGCGCATGACGCGGCGACGGGGGTGATCCTGACCGAGGTCTCCGGCGGGGTGACGCTGGACTCCATCGGGGCCTACGCGGCGGCCGGACCCGACCGCATCTCGGTCGGCGCGCTGACCCACTCGGCCACCGTGCTCGATCTGGGACTCGACCTGTGGTGGCGTTCGGCTGAGGGAGACTGAGGCGTGCTGCTGGTCATCGACGTCGGAAACACCGAGACGGTCATCGGGCTCTACTCGCGCGACGAGGCCGACTCGGCGCACACCAGCGAGGAGAACGTCGGCGTGGGCATCGGCACCGAGCACGACCCCACCGCGCCCCGCGGCCTGACCCATCACTGGCGGCTGTCCACCGTGCCCACCCGCACCCCCGACGAGCACGCCGTCCTGCTGACCCAGCTGCTGGACCTCGAAGGCCTCGACATCGCCGCCGTGGTGACCGGCATCGCGGTGAGCTCGTCGGTGCCCCAGGTGACCGGCGAGCTGCGCCAGATGGCCAACCGCTGGTTCTCCAAGGTGCCGAGCGTGGTGCTCGGGCCCGGCACCAAGAGCGGCATGCCCATCCTCTACGACAACCCCCGCGAGGTCGGAGCGGACCGGGTGGCCAACGCGGTGGGCGCCTATGACCTCTACGGTGGGCCGTGCGTGGTCATCGACATGGGGACGGCGACGACGGTGGAGGCCATCAGCGCCTCAGGGGAGTATCTCGGCGGGGCCATCACGCCGGGCGTGGCCATCAGCCTCGAGGCGCTCTACCTCCAGGCGGCGGCCCTGCGGCGGGTCGAGCTGGTGGAGCCCCGCAGCGTGATCGGGCGCTCGACCGTCGAGTCGATCGAATCGGGCACGTTCTACGGCTTCGCGGCCCAGGTCGACGGCCTGGCCCGCCGCTTCATGGAGGAGCTGGGGCCGTCGACCGTGGTGGCCACCGGGGGACTGAGCTCGCTCATCGCCCCGCATTCGGACACCATTGAGCACGTGGAGCCATGGCTGACCCTGCACGGGTTGCGCATCGTGTACGAACGCAACGTGGGGAACGGCACCTCGTGAGCCCGACCGCATGAGCGACATCCCGTACCGCTTCGAGCGGACCCACACCGCGGCCGAGGTGGTCGAGGGCTGGTCGGCGTTAGGCCCCGGCGAGGAGTCCGGCGTCACCGTCGGGGTCGCCGGCCGCATCATGCTGTCGCGACCACAGGGCAAGCTGGCCTTCGCCGAGCTGCGTGACGCCTCGGGATCGGTGCAGCTGTTCTCGCTGGCCTCGGTCACGGCCGACTTCGAGGGCTTCATCCGGCTGAACCTGGGGGACTGGATCGGGGCGCGGGGCGAGGTGGTGCGCACCAAGCGCGGCGAGCTCTCGGTCAAGGTGGCCGAGTGGGAGCTGCTGGCCGAGGCCCGCCGGAACTTCGGCGACAAGTGGCGCGGGGTCTCCGACGTCGAGACGCGGTACCGCCAGCGCGAGGTGGATCTGTGGGCCAACGAGCGCAGCCGCCAGATCCTGCTGCTGCGCTCGAGCGTGGTCCAGGGCATGCGCCAGCGGCTGTGGGAGAAGGGCTTCGTCGAGGTGGAGACGCCCCTGCTCCACCCCATCGCCGGCGGGGCCGCGGCCCGGCCGTTCGTCACCCACCACAACGCGCTGGACGTCGACCTCTACCTGCGGGTGGCGCCCGAGCTATATCTCAAGCGGCTGGTGGTCGGCGGCTTCGACAAAGTCTTCGAGATCGGCCGGAGCTTCCGCAATGAGGGCATCTCGCCCCGGCACAACCCCGAGTTCACCACCCTCGAGCTCTACCAGGCCTACGCCGACTACCACGACACCATGGCCCTCTTCGAGGAGCTGGTGGCCGGCGCGGCGACCGACTTCCTGGGGACGACCGTGCTGCCCTACGGCGGCCGCGAGCTCGACCTCACGCCGCCGTGGCGCCGGGCCACCATGAGCGAGCTGGTGGCCGAGGCGACGGGGTTCTCGCTCAGCGTGCGCAGCTCCCGCGACGAGCTGGTCAAGGTGGCGAGCGAGGTGGGGATCGCCGTCGAGGACGGGTGGGGGCCCGGCAAGATCCTGCTCGAGATTTACGAGAAGACGACCGAGGCCGAGCTGTGGGGACCGGTCTTCGTGATCGACTACCCGGCCGAGGTCTCCCCGCTGGCCCGGCGCCACCGCGACGGGCCGGACCTGGTCGAGCGCTACGAGCCGGTGGTGGCCGGGCGTGAGTTGGGCAACGGCTTCACCGAGCTGATCGACCCCGACGACCAGCGGGCCCGCTTCGAGGAGCAGGCGGCTGCCCACGCGGCAGGGGACGAGGAGGCCAGTGAGGTCGACGAGGAGTATCTACGAGCGCTCGAGTACGGGCTGCCCCCGACCTCCGGCTTCGGGCTGGGCATCGACCGGCTGCTCATGCTGCTCGGCGACGTGGCGAACATCCGTGAGGTGATCGCGTTCCCGACGCTGCGGCCCGAGAGGTAGGTCGCCGGAACGGGGACCCCTAGGACCACGAGCAATCTGACTCTGCTCGAGGGACCGTTCTCTCTTGTGGCCCATGACGAGGACGGATTCAGCCGTCGGTCAGGCTGGCCCGGTTGCGCCAGGAGCGCTTGGAGGTCGACGTGGACCGAGCGGACTCAGAGTGAGACGAGGCGTATTCGGGGATCGAGTCGGCGGAGCTCGTCTGGGTCACTGGTAATCACCACATGGTCTTGCAATCGAGCGCACACGACGGCTGATGCGTCGATGACATCGTCGGTGCCGGCACGGTCGCAGAGAACTCCGGCGGCTCGAGCTGTCGGCTCGTCGAGAGGGACAACGGCCACGACCGGCAGGCCGAGAAAGCGAGTCAGTCGTGTTTGTCGAGAGCTCCGCCGCCACGCTTGAGCGAGAATTCCAGCCGGCACGGAAATCGTCAGACCGGCGGCGGAAGCCTCGTCCAGAAGCGCCTGCATCCGCCGGTCGCCCCGCTCGATTCCGATGAGGGCTCCCGTGTCCAGAGTCGCCCCCGGCATCAGCCGAGGCCGAGAGCCTCTCGGGCCCACCGGCGGTCCTCCTGGTCGGGTGCCCCAGCTTCAGCGGCCATGTCGGCCAGCAACAGTTCGAGCTCTCCGAAGCGGGTCTTGTCGGCGATTGCCGCCGCAACGAAGGCAGACACCGATGACGACCGGCCCTCGGCGACGGCCTGTCGAGCAGCCGCCACCGCCTCGTCGGGGAGGCTCACGGCGATCTTTGTGGTCATACCAGAATCATACCGCTGGGCATCTCGCAGTCAGCTGATCGCTCATCACAGGTCCCTCACAATTGGGGTCCACAATGAATGGTCTAAGGCTGGGTGCGAATTGGCACTGACCTAGTTTGAAACTGAAGGAGCACAGACATGATCCGCAAGCTGATGGCAGGAGTGGCCCTCTCGGGCAGCCTGGTGTTCGGCGCGGCGGGGATGGCCGGAGCAACGTCGACCACCACCTCGCCGTCGACTCCAGCCGCCGGGACCGCCACCACTCACGCCACCCTCTGCGCCAAGGCCACCAAGCGTGCCGCGCTGCTCCAGGCCAGGGAGACCAAGGCGGCGACCTTCGTCACCAAGGCCCAGGCTCGGGAGAGCAAGGCGACCGCGGGCAACCATCCCAAGGTGGCCAAGCTGATCGCCCGCCGCATCACCAGGGTGCAGAAGCTGGAGAGCCGCGGCGACAAGCTCCTGGCCAAGATCTCGTCCAAGTGCGGGACTCCGAAGTAGAGCTGTTCTCGCCAGGTGGAGATGGAGCCGATCGATCAGAACTGCCCGGCGGCGATGGCGGACGTCGTGACCCGCGAGACCTGGTAACTGACCGTGACACCCGGGGTTTGGCCGGGTGCGCCACCCTGGAACGACTCAGGGATCCCGCTCTGGGCGTTGACCACGAGCTGCTCCTGGTAGTCGGTCGGTACGTCCGGAGACGAGGCAGTGACCGTCAGTGTCGGTTGGCCTCCGGTCGTGCTGTTGGTCACCGTGACGGCCGGGATGGTCGAAAGGATGCGGAGGACCCCTTCGCGGAGCTCGGCGTTCCCCGCGCCGGAAATGAGCGAGTCGAGGGAGTCCTCCCACACCATGTTGTCGAATTGGCCCGGGTGGAGCGATCGGTTGGTTCCTGAGAAGAGCTGCCCGTACATGGTCGGGTTGGGGGCCACCGCCATGTCGTAGGCCGCGGTCTGGACGTTTCCGGTGGCCCCCTCCATGGCGGCGGCCCTCTCCCGGGCGAACATTCCACCACCCTGGTTGTCGTTCTGGGCGATCTGTTCGGGCAGGCCACTCTCGGTCTCTGAGTAGAAGTACGCCCCGTTGTCGGTGTACAGGTCGGCGCCGGTGATCGGGGGTTGATCGGGATAGGTCTGCGTTCTCAGGACCAGAGTGGCGTCGCCGGTGGCCGGCGTGACGTTGGAGGCGAGGTAGTCGGCCAGGCGCACCAGTGGGCCCCCGGCGTGGGCCGAGTGGGACGGCGCGGTCGGTCCATGGCTCGGTGAGGTGGACACCAGGGCCACGGCGATCGCTGCCGCGACCGCGGCCACACCGACGACTGGAACGAAGCGCCGCCGTCGATGGTGGCGCGCCAGGACGGTGACCTCCGCCGGCAGCCCGGCGCTAGAGACGTGATGTAACAACTCTTGGCGGGCTCGAGCCGTGACGGCTGGCTCCGGGCTTTCGGACCTTGGCTGTTGCTGGCGGAGCCAGTCAAGGTCCAGATCGTGGTCAAGCATTAGGGCTCTCCTATGTGAGATGGGCCCGCAGGCGGCTGCGGGCGCGGTGGATACGGGATCGAACGGTGCCGATCGGGACGTCGAGGGCTTGGGCGATCTGCGCGTAGTCGAGCTCAGCCCAGGCCAAGAGAAGAAGGGTTTCGCGCTCCTCCTGGCTCAGTGTCGCTAACGCCGCCAGCAGCTCGGGCGTGAGTGAACGCGCCTCGAGCTGGTCGCCGGGTTCGGCCCGAGGCTCGGCATGACGGAGCGCCAGTATCCGTGCGCCGGCGCGTCGGGCTCGCTGATCGGAACGGAAGTGGTGCCGGAGAAGGTTCGTGGCAATGCCGAAGAGCCACGGTCGGGCGTCACGGTACGTGAGGTCGAAACGGTCACGACGATCGAAGGCGACCTTGAAGGTCTCGGCGGCGATGTCCTCGCCGGGAAAGCCGGCGCGACTGACGCAAAAGGCAAAGATGCCGGGCCAGTGGCGATCGAAGAGCGCGGCGAAGGCTGACGGGTCCCCGAGCGAGGTTTCGATGACCAGTGCGTCGTCGATCATGAGCTCTGGTTCGGAAAGCGTCATATTGTCGATAAGTATCCCGATGGATGCCGGAAAGTTCGCGCCGGATCCCTCCCCCTGGTCACCGAACGAATATCAGGACAGCCAGAGGTCGGATGTGTCGCTCATGTGCCGGGCCCGGCGCAAGGAACGTGTCGTGGGACTACCCGGGCCGGGACCTCAGCCCGGCAGGTCGGTGAGCAGCTCGTCGGCCAGGCGGGCCAGGCCCGCCCGTAGGTCGGGAAGTGCGATCCCGGCGGTGGCCGCCTTGGCCCGGTCCACATAGCCCCGGGCTTCCTCGACCGCGCCGCTGATGCCCGACGATGTGGCCACGATGGCACAGGCCTTCTCGCGCTCGGGCTGGGCCAGCGGTTGGCCCAGCAGGGCACGCAGGTCAGGACCCGAGGCGGGGTCCTCCAGGGCGATCAGCGCCGGCAGGGTGTAGATGCCCTCGGCCAAATCCTGGCCGGCCGGCTTGAGCAGCTCGCCGTCGGTGGCCGTCACGTCGAGGATGTCGTCTCGGATCTGGAAGACCATGCCGAAGCAGCGCCCGTACTCGGTGCAGGCGTCGACCTCGGCGGTCGGGAGGCCGCCGGTCAGCGCGCCAATGCGGCACGACGTCGAGGTGAGCGCGGCGGTCTTGCCGGCGATGGCCGTGGTGTACTCCCCACGGGTGCGGGTGGTCTGGAAGGCGGAGCGCACCTCGGAGACCTGGCCCTGGCAGAGCCGGCCGAGCGTGTCGGCCAGCAGGGCGGCGATGTCGGTGCCCAGACCGGCCGCGATGGCGGCCGAGCGGGCCAACAGATAGTCCCCGGCCACGATGGCCACCAGGTTGCCGAAGCGGCTGTTGACGCTCTCGACGTTGCGGCGGATGGTCGCCTCATCCAAGACGTCGTCGTGGTAGAGCGAGGCCAGGTGGACGAGCTCGACCGCCACCCCGCCGAGGAGATCCTCCTGGCTCGCCTCCCGTTGCCCCCCGGTGGCGGTGGCCAGGGCCAGCATCGGCCGCAGGCGCTTGCCGCCGGCGGCGATGAGATGGGTGGTGACCTCGTCCAGGAAGCTGTCGCCGACGACCACCGAGGCGGTGAGCAGGGGCTCGAGGCGCTCCAGGCCCTCAGCTAAGCGGGGCAGGCCGAGGGCCTCCGAGGCATTCACTCCCCCTGACGATAGGCGACAGGGAAACCGATCCGACAGCCGGCCAACCCGGGTTGGCCCAGGCAGGGGATGTGCGGGCGCATGAAATGGTTGCGAAACGGGTTCCTCTCATGTAGGTGCGGCCGTTCCTGGGAGGGCCGCAGGTACACTGAAGTCCGAACTATTAGATAGAGAGGCGGTCAGGGTGTTCGAACGCTTCACCGACCGGGCACGGAGGGTGTTGGTACTGGCGCAAGAAGAAGCGCGCCTGCTGAACCACAGCTTCATCGGGACCGAGCACATCCTGCTCGGCCTGATCCACGAGGGCGAAGGCGTGGCGGCCAAGGCGCTCGAGTCCCTCGGTATCTCGCTCGAGGCCGTGCGCGAAAAGGTCGAGGAGACCATCGGCATGGCCGGCACGGCGCCGAGCGGCTCCCCGCCGTTCACGCCCCGGGCCAAGAAGGTTCTCGAACTCTCGCTGCGCGAAGCACTCCAGCTGGGCCACAGCTACATCGGCACCGAGCACATGCTGCTCGGCCTCGTCCGTGAGGGCGAAGGCGTGGCCGCCACCGTCCTGGTCAGCCTGGGCGCCGACCTGAGCCGGGTCCGCCAGCAGGTGATCCAGCTGATGTCGGGCAACCAGGGCAAGGAAGCCGTGGGGGCCAGCCAGGGTGCCTCATCGGGCGACAACCCCTCGGGCTCCCCCGTGCTCGACCAGTTCGGCCGCAACCTGACCCAGCTGGCCCGCGACGGAAAGCTGGACCCGGTCATCGGCCGCGAGAAGGAGATCGAGCGGGTCATGCAGGTCCTCTCGCGGCGGACCAAGAACAACCCGGTCCTGATCGGCGAGCCCGGCGTGGGCAAGACAGCCATCGTCGAGGGCCTGGCCCAGAAGATCGTCAGCAACGACGTCCCCGAGACGTTGACCGGCAAGCAGCTCTACACCCTCGACCTCGGCGCCCTGGTGGCCGGGAGCCGCTACCGCGGTGACTTCGAAGAGCGGCTGAAGAAGGTCCTCAAGGAGATCCGCACCCGCGGCGACATCGTGCTGTTCATCGACGAGATCCACACCCTGGTCGGCGCCGGCGCCGCCGAGGGCGCCATCGACGCGGCCTCCATCCTCAAGCCGATGCTGGCCCGGGGCGAACTGCAGACGGTCGGGGCGACCACCATCGACGAGTACCGCAAGCACCTCGAGAAGGACGCCGCGCTCGAGCGCCGTTTCCAGCCGGTCAAGGTGGACCAGCCGACGGTGGCGCTGACCATCGACATCCTCAAGGGCCTGCGCGACCGCTACGAGTCGCATCACGCCGTGAGCATCACCGACCAGGCCCTGGTGGCCGCGGCCAACCTGGCCGACCGCTACCTGGCCGACCGGTTCCTGCCCGACAAGGCCATCGACCTCATCGACGAAGCAGGCAGCCGCCTGCGCATCCGCCGCATGTCCACCCCGCCGGCTGCCAAGAAGCTGGACGAGGAGATCGCGCGCCTGCGGGCCGACAAGGAAGCAGCCATCGAGAAGGGCGCCTTCGAGCAGGCCAAGAAGCTGGCCGAGCAGGAGAAGGAGCGGCTGGACCGCAAGGAGTCCGCGGACGCCGAGCTGCGCTCCGAGGGCGTGGACCTCTTCGACGTGGTCGACGAGGAAGTCATCGCCGAGGTGCTGGCGGCCTGGACGGGCATCCCCGTCTACCGGCTCACCGAGGAGGAGACGGCCAAGCTCCTGCGCATGGAGGATGAGCTGCACAAGCGGGTCATCGGGCAGGAAGAGGCCCTCAAGGCCCTGTCGCGGGCGATCCGCCGGACCAGGGCGGGGTTGAAGGACCCCAAGCGCCCGAGCGGCTCGTTCATCTTCCTCGGCCCGACCGGAGTCGGGAAGACCGAGTTGGCCAAGACGCTGGCCGAGTTCCTGTTCGACGACGAGGACGCGCTGATCCAGCTCGACA
Organism: Acidimicrobiales bacterium; assembly: GCA_036502025.1. Lineage (GTDB taxonomy): Bacteria > Actinomycetota > Acidimicrobiia > Acidimicrobiales > RAAP-2 > Bog-473. The sequence continues at coordinate 19,379 of DASXZJ010000118.1, forward strand.
TGAGCGAGTACATGGAGAAGCACACGGTCAGCCGCCTGGTCGGCTCGCCCCCCGGTTACGTGGGGTACGAAGAGGGCGGTCAGCTGACCGAGGCGGTGCGGCGCAAGCCGTTTTCCGTCGTTCTCTTCGATGAGGTCGAGAAGGCGCACCCCGACGTGTTCAACACGCTCCTGCAGATCCTCGAAGACGGTCGTCTGACCGACGCCCAGGGCCGCTCGGTGGACTTCAAGAACACGGTGCTGATCATGACGTCGAACCTCGGCACGGCCGATCTGCGCAAGTCGTCGATGGGCTTCGCCAAGACGTCCGAAGCGGTCACCTACGAGCGGATGAAGGCCAAGGTCAACGACGCCCTCAAGCAGCACTTCCGCCCGGAGTTCCTCAACCGGATCGACGAGGTCATCGTCTTCCACGAGCTCTCGCTCGAGGAGGTCACCGAGATCGTCGACCTGCTGATGGCTCGCACGGTCACCCAGCTCTCCGATCAGGGCATCGGCCTCGAGCTGACCCCGGCGGCGCGCAAGTTCCTGGCCGAGAAGGGCTACGACCCCCAGCTGGGCGCCCGCCCGCTGCGCCGGGCCATCCAGCAGCTGGTCGAGGACCCGCTGTCGGAGCGGATCCTGTGGAAGGAGTTCCGGGTCGGCGAGACCATCGTGGTCGATGTCGAGGACTCCCCCATCGACGGCGAGGGCCCACAGTTGAGCTTCAGGGCTATCGAGGGCATCCAGCCTCCTCCGATGGAGCTGGCCGGAGCCGGGGCGGGCGTCGACTCCGAGTAGCCCGGGTTGGTCGAGTCGGCCGCCGCTCGAAGTCTGTGAAGGAGGGCCCCCCGGGGCCCTCCTTCCGCGTTCGGGGGCCGAGCCGGTGTTCGGTAGATTCGGTCGATGACCGAGGACCGCTTCGAGCACGTCACGCTCTACCGCCGGCACGTGGCGCAACTCGTCGAGAACCGCGGCGACCGGGCGGCGGCGATGCGCGAGGCGATCGGCCACGAGTTCGAGGCGTACGGCCTGATGGAACGGGACCTGGTCATCGCCTCTGGCCTGCCGAGGAACGGCCTGCTGGTCGACGTCGGCTGCGGCTCGGGCCGCCTGGCCGGGCCTCTGTCGAGTTGCCATGACGGGGGTTACCTCGGCACCGACATCGTGCCCGACCTGCTGGACTACGCCCGGGATCTGGTCGAGCGGCCGGACTGGCGCTTCGAGTTGGTCAGCGGCCTGACCATCCCGGCCGGGGACGGCGAGGCCGACATGGTCTGCTTCTTCTCGGTCTTCACCCACCTCCTGCACGAGGAGTCGTACTCCTACCTCGCCGAAGCCAGGCGCGTCCTGCGGCCCGGCGGGAAGATCGTCTTCTCCTTCATGGAGTTCTGCGTGGACGAGCACTGGGGCGTCTTCGAGAGCAACCTCGCCTCCATCGGTGCGGCCCACCCGTTGAACCAGTTCATGAGCCGGGACGGCATCGAGGCCTGGGCGGCCCACCTCGATCTGACGATTGAGCACATCTACCGCGGTGACATTCCCTACATCCCCCTCAAGCAACCGATCGAGATGGAGACCGGCCAGCGCTTCGAGGAACTCGGGACGTTCGGTCAATCGGTGGCCGTGCTCAGCTGCTGAGAAGCCGCCGTTGCGGTCCGTATTTGTACCGTCACAGTTTCTGTCGCTCCACGCGACACTTTCTGGCGATGAGAATCGAATTCGCGGTCGTTAGCTTGGCAATTCCGTATCGCCGCCCCGCCGTCCTGGTATCCGCCGACGCGCTCAATCAAAGCCCGGCCGGTGTCGTGATCGTCGTTCCGGTCACGACCAGACATCGTGGACTCCCGTCTACGCCAAGTGCGAGGACGTGAAGTCCATCTCCGAAGGACCTCTTGGAGTAGCGGTTTCACACGGCTCGCCCGCCTGACCGATTGAGCAAGCGGACGGATTGATACAGCTGTTCCGTATCGTGCGGGCCATGAGCCGAACCAGCGAGATCTACCTCTGCGCCCTTTGCGAGGGCACGGCGGCCCAGTGGGTGGGCCGGTGCCCCCACTGCGGCGAATGGAACACGCTCACCGCCAC
>DASXZJ010000119.1:0-35941 GCA_036502025.1 Acidimicrobiales bacterium
GGCTCGCGCCGTCTCCGAGGCGCTGGCGTCCGACCAGCTGGACAGCATCGCCGCTGCGGTGGCCGAGGCTCTCAGGCCGGCCCAGGCCGAGGCGATCGCCGACGCAGTGGCCGAGGCCGCGAAGTCGGCTCGCCCGCCTGCAGCCATCCCCGCTCCCGACGCCGGCCGCAACACCCGCCCAGTCATGCCGCGGCGGACCCCACAGTACGGTCGGGCGCTCGACCCTCGACAGCCCGCCAGCCGGGGGGAGCTCCCTGCCCGAAGCGCTCCCCGAGCGCGTCCGCCGGTCGAGGAAGACGACTACGAGCGGGCTGAGGCGCCGAGGACCCAAGAGGTGCGGCGGGCCGCCCCGCCCCCCGCCCGTATGCCCATGGCTGAGCGACGGCCTCCCGTCGAGGACGAGCACGGTAGCGACGATCCTTCTGACGAAGGACCGATCGACGATCGCCGCCGGCCCAACCGACCCTTGCGCGCCAATCGGTCACGCCCCTACCGGGGCTGAGACTCCCCAGGTCGCCCTCTCCGATTCGTGCACGGTTTGACGAAAGGACATTGGGGCCTGAAGCAGGAACTGAGCTCCGTGCCCCGCCGGCGGGGCGCATCTCCCAGTACCGCCCCGCCCAAGGGCAGCCATGACCCTGCCCTGGCGCCTCCCGGGCGCTCCCACACGGGATAACCCTTCCTGGGGATCAACCTCCCCTAATTCGAGATCAGCGAAGGACATCGCTAGTACGGCAGCGAAAGTGGTGCGCAAAGGACGCTGGGGGTTCGACGCGCTGGGGGTTGGATGCAGAGGATGCAGAGCACGCCTGGCACGGACGTGACATCCATTGGCAGTAGCGCCTTGACCGACGTCGCCCCGGTAGTAGAGGTTGGATCCCTGGACCGCGACGCTCCGGTCAGGATTGTTCCCGACGTCGCCTCGCAGCGCCTCGGGACATCACATGGGGAGTGGGCCTGGATCGAGGCGATCTACACCGGCGCATTGCATCCCCTGGCGCTGGTTGTCGATGCCGCGCTGGCGGTCGTGGTGACCAGACTGCTCAGTCCCCGGCCCGCCGTCGTAGTCGCCGCAGTCGGGTGGTACATCGTCGCGGCCTTTGGTACTCGGCTGTACCGTCCGCGCACTCCCGCGGAATGCCAAGGCGTGAGCTGGTACGCCCGTGCCGTGACTGCACCCGCCTTGGTGACGGGGTTCCTCCTTTGGGCACTTCCCCTCACTCACACCGAGGTAGCTACGTCGGCGACACTCGCCGGCGGAATCGCCTTGGCGTTGATCCTATTCAGGGCCGTTCTGTGGAACGTCCTGGCCATCGCCCGACGTAGAGGCCACTGCTTGCGACCGGCGCTCGTGATAGGTACGGGGCGCGCGATTACGCGTCTCCAGAAGCGGTTGGTCACCTTCCCTGAGGCCGGGTTGCGGTTTGACCGGGGCTACGACCCATCCTCGACAGAAGGTGGAGAAGGCCTGCAGGGTGGACTGTCGCATCTGGATCTCGCTGTCCGAGAGGCCAAACACGTGATCGTTGTCGCAGACGATCTCGAACGGGAGATGGTGCGTCAGGTCGTGACCAATTGCTGGTGGGAGCGGCGATCGGTCACCGTCGTGCTTCCGATCTCGTCCGTCTTCTTGCCATATAGGGGTTGTGCCCGTATCGGCGACTTGGCTGTCCTGCCGCTGCCTTACGGGAGCCTTGGCCTCGCTTGGCGGGTAGCCAAGCGGGCGTTCGACATCGTCCTGTCGGCCATCCTGCTAGCGCTCCTCGCGCCGCTGTTCGCCCTCGTCGCCCTGGCTATTTGGGCAGAAGACCGCGGTCCTGCCCTCTATCGTCAGGCTCGGGTAGGTCGGGAGGATCGCAGTTTCACTATTTGGAAGTTCCGCTCGATGGTCTCCGGCGCGGAGTCTGGCAACGGTGAGCTTGCACAGCAGAATGTAACGACGGGCCTACTCTTCAAGATCGAGAACGACCCGCGAATTACCAAGGTGGGGGCAATCATCCGACGCTTCTCGGTCGACGAGCTTCCTCAGCTCGTGAACGTGCTCCGTGGTGACATGAGCATCGTCGGACCGCGACCTTTGGCCGTCGACCCTCATGCTTTTGATGAGCGTGCTGCTCGTAGGCACCTTGTTCGTCCCGGCCTTACCGGTCTGTGGCAAGTCGAGGGAGCCAACGCCTTGAGCTACGAGGACATGGTTGAACTAGATCTCGCCTATGTCGCAAGGTGGTCGATGAGCCTCGATCTGTGGTTGCTCGCCCGTACCTTGTCGGCAGTTTTGGTGCGACGTTCCGCCTTCTGACGCAAGTGCTACGGTCTGAATGTTTGCTTCCATCGGCAGCGATCCTCGGTCACGGACCAGGCGCCCGACTGCAGACCCGCAAGAGCTGGGAGTTCGGCCGATGCCGCGCAGGGTAGTCACCCAGGTCGATCGCAAGACAGGAAGGAAGGCTGCCCGTAAGGCTGACAGCATGGGACAAGGAGGAGGGATCCTCGTCCGGTCCCGACGACTCCCCTGGCTCCTCGTCTTGATTGCGCTGACGGCCGGTCAGGTCATGGCGTCTGTCCCGGCACGCGCTCGGACTTCCTTAGTCGTGGGCCTCGCGAGTGACCCACGCGGTGGCGGAGGGGTGGTCCACTCGGCCGGAGCGGTGGTCCGCCCGGTCGTAGGCCTAGCCGCGACAACTGCCGGCGGACTGGCCGAGGTGGCCACCTCCGGTCGGGTGACGACGCTGCCCTCCCCGTCGGGCCCGTCGCCGACCCGGCAGGGTCCTCCAACCGCCGACTCCTCCTCGGGGAGCCCCGGCTCGGCCGATCCCACCTTTCCCGGGGGGGAGTTCCGCCAATCTGTGGTGGGCCAGGCGGTGGCCTCCGACAGCACGGAAGTGGTAGCCAACCTCAATCGGATGATCACCCAGTACTACGACAGCGTCGGCGTCAACGAGATGCCCATGTTCAATGTGCCGGCTGACCAGCCGCTCGTACCGGTCTCCGTTCTCTCCGGGTGCTCCGACTTCAGGGGCTCCACTGGCCGCGAGATTCCGATCCCGGCGGGCGCCTACACCACCGACGCCAACTATCGGCATGACTCGGATCTCTTGATATCCCAGCCCTCCACCAACTCGATCTGGGAGCTGTGGAGGGCCACCAAAAGCTCCGACGGCTCATGGTCGGCCTGCTGGGGGGGCAAGCTCGACCCGGAGACCTCCGACGGGGTCTTCCCTTACCCGTACGGGCTCTCAGCCAGCGGCATCAGCTACGCGGCCACGATGATTACCGAGAACGACATCGAAGGCGGATCGATAAATCACGCCATCGCTCTGCAAGTGCCCATGTGCGATAGGAGTACGGCGCCGGCCGATCGCACCGACTGCGCCAGCAACCCCGGCTATCCCTCCGAGGGCGCCTGGTTTCGATTGCCGGCATCGGTGCCCATGCCGAGCGAGCTCACTCCCTTCGCCCGGATGGTGTTCACTGCTCTGCAGCACTACGGAGCCGTGATCACCGACCAGGCAGGCGCGGTGATGCTGCAGGCTGAGACGACGCGGGACTGGTCGACGGCAGGCCGTTCCGGGATCGACCCGATCCAGGCCAGTTGGACCGGTGAGCCGGAGTACGCGGTCCTGACCGGAATCCCCTGGTCAGACCTGCAGGTGATCGATCCGCCCGCGTCAAGCTGAGCCGAACCGGGCCTGCTCAACCAGCGCGAAAATGATGTGACCGCAGACGATGTGGAGTTCCTGGATCTTCGGCGTCTCCCCGGCAGGAACGGCGACGACGTGGTCCGCGCACGCCATCTCGCGCGAATCGCGTCCGGTGAGGGCCACGGTGGTGATCCCGGCCGCTTTGGCGGCCGCGAGGGCCCGGACCACGTTCGGTGACCGGCCCGAGGTCGAAATGGCGAAAAGCACGTCATTCGGCCGGCCGACGCCTTCCACCTGCCGGGAGAACACTTCCTGGTAGCCGTAATCGTTACCCACGGCCGTGAGGGCCGAGGTGTCCACGGTGAGGGCCAGACCGGCCGCCGCCGGGCGGTCGAAGTTCTGGCGTCCGACCAGCTCGGCCGCCAGGTGCTGGGCGTCGGCCGCTGATCCGCCGTTGCCGCAGAACATGACCTTGCCGCCGCCCTCGAGCGACTTCAGGACGGCCCCCGACACATCCGAGAGCAGCCCCGGGTACGGGTCCCGGTCGAGCCGGTCGAGTGCTTGCCGAAGCTTGGTTATCTCTCCGTGGGCGAAGGAGTGGGCGTCAAGGCTCACGGCCCGACGCTACCGCGGACGCCAGAGCGTACCTGCGGCGGTGCCACATGCACTTTCATGGCCCTGAACGTAATGGCCGTTAGGAAACGTCCGGGCAGGAGTCGATTCTGCCGCGGCGAATAGGTCAGTGGACGTCTGCTGGGAGCTCCAGAAGGGAACGCAAGATCCGTGAAGAGTCATCGTGCCGCGTGACCTGGCAAGCGCTCTCCGCGGGCGCATCAAGCACTGAGGGGGGCCGCCGATGCCGTCCAACGCCGTGGTGGCGGCCAGTCGCCTTGCCGGTTGGGACCTTCGGACCGGTAGGGGCCTGGTTCGGACCTTCAAGGTGCGATCGCGGGCGCCGCTTCGACTTGGGCTGGCCGGTGGCGGGACAGACGTCTCGCCGTACTGCGAGCTCTTCGGGGGTCTCGTCCTGAACGCGACGATCGGCCGGTACTGCCATGCGACGCTGGAGCGGCGGGCCGACGACCGGGTCGAGTTCGTCGCCCCCGACCTGGAGCGACGGTCGGACCTCGAGTCCGCCGACGCCCTCGGCATGTCTCTCCACGCGGCGGTGTACCGCCATCTGAACCAGCATTTCGCACTGGGGGATCCGGCCCTAACGATCACCACCTGCGCCGACGCTCCCCCCGGCTCCGGCCTGGGCTCGTCGTCCACTCTGGTAGTGGCGTTGATCGAAGGCTTCCGCGAGTACTTCTCGCTTCCGCTGAGCGAGTACGAGATTGCCTCTATGGCCTTCCAGATCGAGCGCATCGACTGCGGGCTCGCCGGCGGCCGCCAGGACCAGTATGCCGCCGCTTTCGGCGGGTTCAACATGATGGAATTCGGTGCAGAACGGGTGCTCGTGAACTCGCTGCGCTTCAAGCCGGCAATCGTGAAGGAGCTCGAAGCCTCCCTCGTCCTCTACTGCACAGGTGCTTCGAGATCCTCGGCGGCCATCATCGCCTCACAGAGCGATCACGTCTGGGCTCGCGACCCGGAGAGACTGGAGGCCACCCATGCTCTCAAGCGCGAAGCGATCGAGATGAAGGACGCCCTACTGCGGGGAGACCTCACAACCGTGGCGGCAATCCTGCATACCGGATGGCAGGCCAAGAAGCGCCTGGCCGACGGGATATCGAACGAGTCCATCGAGCGGGTGCTCAGGGTCGCCCAGCGGGGTGGAGCACTGGCCGGCAAGGTCACCGGCGCGGGCGGGGGAGGATACGTGATGTTCCTCGTCGAACCTGTACAACGGCCGGCCCTCTTGCGGCACCTCGCTTCGATACCCGGAGGTCGGGTGGAGACCGTCCATTTCGTCGAAGAAGGGGCGGCTGCATGGACAGTTCGCTGAGCAGCAGAAGAGGAAGACAGTAACCAATAATGGCGACAGTCCTCGACCGCCTCCGTCGCCTGGACGAGGTGGCGTACTCACGCGTCGCCCATGCCGACCTGGACTTACCGTCCCGCCTGAGGCCGGCGAGACGCCCTAGTCGAACCCTCATCGAGGCGGAGGAGGGGTACATCTCCCTCGGGCGATCAGCGGTCCGGCACTGGCCGGTCCTCGTGGTCGCCATTTTGCTCGGCGTGCTCTTCGGCATCGGTGCGGGGGGCGTGATCAGCCCTACGTACACGGCCCGGGCCGAGCTGATCGTCGGGAAATCGCTGAACCTGACTAACACGGCCGCCATCGCCGGATTCCCTTCCGCGGAAGCCCAGCTTGCACAGGACTACGCCCGTCTGGCCGGGACGCCGGCTTACGAGCGCGCGCTTCAAGCGAAGCTGGGCCGCCCGCTCCAGGGAATGACCAGCGCCACCGAAGTGGCCCAATCGCCAGTCATCGACGTATACGGGTACTCGCGTTCACAGGCTGATGCGCTCGCTCTGGCCAATGCGGCCAACGCCGCCCTGATAGACACGATCAACTCGGTGAACCAGCAGACCTCAACAGCCAACCAGTCCTTGCTGAGCCAGTATCAGACGCAGTCGGTGGTCCTCGAACAGGACCAGCAACGGGTGGCCCAACTGCAAGCCGAGGTCGCCGCCACGGGCGGCCCGAATCGGAGCCCGCAGGAGCCACAGCTCATCCAGGCGTCCGCGGCGGTGGACACCGACAGGTTCAAGCTGAACGCACTCGGTAACCAGTACGCAGCTGAGTTCAACCCGAGCATGGCGATCCAGGAAGCCATCTCTCCACTCGGCGGGGCGGCCGCCCAAGGCGGCAACCGCACCGCACACATCGAGATCGGCGGGATCGCCGGCCTGGTCGCCGGCGTACTGATAGGGCTGGCGATCGCCGCCTTCATGGATGTGAGTGTGGACCGCCGCTTCCGACGGGCCTTCAAGCTCTGAGCCCGTGAGAGGACTTCAGCAGCTCCTTCAATTCCTGGGCCACCCGACCCCGGCCGGGGCGGTCATTCTGGCGGGCATTTTGATCGTCGGCGGGGCGCTCGCCTATCTCGGCCACCGCGTTTCCCCCACCGCGCTGGTCTGTGTGGGGGTGGCCCTGGAGATCTTCTCGGGCAACTGGAACGACATGCACGTGCCGATTCCGCTCGACCGGCTCTTCTTGGCGGCAGGGGTTGCCTACCTGGTGCTCGGAAGGCGGCGGCGTACCGGTGACCGGTCGTTCGAGCTGAGGCCCGTGCATCTCCTGCTCCTCGCGGTCGCCGCGTGGGCCACGATGTCGGCGATCAGCGCCGGGACCCTCGGCTCCCAGAGTGGCTTCTACGCCCTTCTCGACCGGTTGGGCGTCGTGCCCTTCCTCGCCTTCGCCTTGGCCCCGCGCCTCTTCGGCGACGAACGGCGTCGCCGAATGCTCCTCGGGGCGCTCGTGGTAGTGGGGGCCTATCTGTCGATTACCGCCATCATGGAGGTCGGCGGGCTGCTTCGGTTCGTCGAGCCTTCGTTCATCCACAACCCGCACCTCGGCATCCATTTCGGGCGAGCCAGGGGACCGTTCCTCGAAGCCGAGGCGGACGGATTGGCCATGCTCGTGTGCGGCGTGGCCGCGGCGATGGGCTCGACGATATGGGTACGCCGCTGGGCTCGGACCGCCTCGCGCATCGTGGTTGTCACCTGCGGGATCGGCGTGATACTCACCCTGACGCGATCGATATGGATCGGAGCCGCGCTGGCCCTCCTGATCTGGCTGGTCGCCCATCCCGCCACTCGCCGGTGGGCTCCGCTAGTCGTCCTTGGCACGGCCGTGCTCGTCGCTGGCCTGGTGTTCACCATTCCGTCCATCCACAACAAGGTCGTAAGTAGGGCACAGAGCTCGTCACCGGTCTGGGACCGGAAGAACACGGACGCGGCCGCCCTTCGGGCCGCGCTCAGCCATCCCCTGTTCGGGGTCGGCTGGGACACCTTCCAGACGAAGGGGGCCGGCTACCTCCGGGAGAGCAGCTATCCGTTGACCGGCGCCGGACTGGAAGTCCATAACGTCCTGCTCTCCCATGCTGCCGAGCTCGGGTTCCCTGGAGCCATCCTGTGGCTCTGGGCCCTCCTCGCCGCGGTCGGTGGTGCGGTGTTCCGGCGCGGCCCGCCCGAACTACTTCCGTGGCGCATCGGATTGGCCTGCATTGCGGTTCCGTTCCTGGTCGTGGCCAACCTGTCCCCTCTGAGCTACCCCTTCCCGAACCTGCTGCTCTGGCTTTGGGCCGGTGTCGCCGGGAGCGGCTACCTGAGCCGGCCTCGACGCGAACCGGTCGATATGGACGAGGAACAGCTCGACTCGGAGCTGGTGCTGAGCCGGTGAGCACATGAAAGGCATTGGAAGTCTCTTCCCGCGAGCGGAGGCGCAAGTTTTGCACCCAACTGTCGTTTACAGAGCATGTCTTCTTCCCCTAAAAGGCCCAGGGAACGGATGAACGTCGTCGACAGGGACCCGCCCGGCGTGGTGCATGGCCCGGGCGCGGCAACGGTGCGGATCGCAGGCATCGACTTCCACGAACTGTACGAGGCCAAAGCAGTGGAGTGCGTGTTGAAGAGCTTCCGCTCGGGCGGGGGCGGCCGAGCGGTCTTCGTCAACGTGGACGTCGCCCTCCGAGTGAATCGTCAAACAGAGCTGAGCCAGTTCATCGAATCGGCCGATCTCGTGCTGGCTGACGGCATGCCACTCATTTGGGCGGGCCGGTTGCAGAAGACGGCGCTTCCCGAACGGGTGGCCGGTTCGACCATGCTGAGTCGGCTCGTAGCCCGCGCCGCCCAGGAGGAAGTCCCGGTGATGCTGGTCGGTGGCCAGCCCGGATCCGCGGAGTCGGCCGTAGAACGGTTGCGTGCCCTCCATCCCGGCGTGAGAATCGGGTTCTACACGCCTCCCTTCGGATTCGAGGCGGATCCAGCTGAGATGGCCGCTCTCGAGGAGGCGGTCGATTCGTTCGGACGCTGCATCTGCTTCGTCGGCCTGGGTTTTCCCAAGCAGGAGAGGCTCATGGCATATCTGGCGCTGCACCGACCCGACTGGTGGTTCATCGCCTCGGGGGGCGGGATCGACTTCCTCGCACAGCACTCTCGCGCTCCGGGCTGGATGCAGGCTTCCGGGTTGGAGTGGCTGTACCGCCTGCGCCGCGAGCCCAAGCGGCTGGCTCGCAGGTACCTCATCGACGACATGCCGTTCGCTGCCGGGATGCTGGCGTACAGCGCCTGGCAGGGCTACGGAGGAGTCGAGCCGGAACAGGACCGGATCCCGCAGATTCGGTGACCAACCGCCAAGAAGCGCTCCGGTTGACCGTCTGCGAGGAGCCCTACGACGCGATCGTGGGCGTCGACGTCGACGGCGCTGTAGAGGCCCACGCTTGGCTGGCCTTCGAAGCCGGCGCGCGAACGTACCGGTTCAGGGAGTTGGCCAGAATCCCGGCACAGCGAGAGCCAGGGATCCCCTGCGACGTTGGGTGGTTCAGGCCGTGACGACGTCGCTCCCGCCTCACCGGGTCGCAGTGGTCATCGCGGCCCACGACAGCGATCGTTTCATAGGAGAAACCCTAACGTCGCTCATCGCCCAGGATTTCAAAGAATGGGTCTGCAAAGTGGTCGACGATGGCTCAGTCGACGAAACCGCTTCTCGCGTCGAAGCATTCGCGGTCCAAGACCAGCGAATCTCGTTGATCCGTTCCGACCACGTCGGCGCCTCAGCGGCACGCAACCTCGGGCTCCGCTCGATCGATTCTTGCATTCCGTTTGTGATGTTCCTCGACAGCGATGACACGCTCATGCCCGACGCCCTCGAGACGTTGCTGGACCATCTGGTCCGACGACCGGACGCCATAGGCGCGTACGGCTTGGCGGAGTACACCGACCTCGAAGGCAGACCCATCCCGGGCAAAGCACACTCGGAAATGCAAAGACGGCGGAGAGTGTTCTGCGGTTCCTTCCGGACGCGGCCTCTGCACCCGACCGAGGACACCACGTTCGAGAGCCTGGCCGTCAACGGCAACCTTTGGCCGCCCGGCGTTGCGCTCGTCACCGCGGCGGCCGCCCGATCAGAGGAAGGGTTCTTCGAAGGGTTGGCCTTCATGGAGGACTGGGACTTCTTCCTGCGACTCTCCCGACTGGGTCCGTTCGTCCCTTTGGACCGCCAAGTCGTCTGGTATCGACGACGACCTGCCGACCTCGCCGGGCCAGCCACTTCCGAGTACTACACGTCCGTAGCGCTCGTGAGACACCATGTCTGGCATTCGCCCCTAACTACGCCCGAGCAGCGGCACATTTTACTGAAATCGCACCGACGCCAACACGGATCGATCGCAAAGCAGACTCTCACGTCGCTTCACAAGCGTCCCCCATCGCGTCCGGGGCCGGGATACGCCGCTCGCCGATTGGCACTCACGGCCTACGCCGCCGTCGTCGCCATCAAGGGTCGTCCAGAGCCGGTCCGCGGCCTGCTCTGGAGAGCGGCGTCTCAGCTTGATCTTCGCTAGGGCAAACCGCGGAAATGAACTCCCGATCCGATCAGGCTTGAGCGCCTAGCGGTAAAAGTCGTCGAAGGCACTCAGCGCTTCCATGGCCTGAGCCGCGGCCGGTGCCGGCACATATTCGGCGCACAGCATGCGGTCGAGCTGACTGCGGAAATTCGCCCATCTCGCCACGCTGGCTTCGTCCTGTTCGTAGCGAACCGGGACGTCTGACGCGCCGATACCTGCAGCCAGCTGAGCCAGCGCCGGCAACCCGGGCGGCGGTGCCTCTCGGCTGAAGAGGTGCACGAACAGGGCAATCAGAAGCAAGCGGAAGTTGTCGTCGACGAAGCCTGCACCAAAGCGCTGGAAGTGCCGGTAGGTCGTGATGACGTAATTGAAGTGGACGAAATCGGTAGCTCGGTCCACCCAGTCCACCTGCTGTGCCGGAGTCAGAGTCTGCGCGTAAAGGGTGGTGTCGAAGGTGTGCATCTCGCCAAAGAGTTCGCCGTCATGACCGATCTGCCGGTAGGGAGGGAACCGTCTCAGCCAAGGAACTGACGCGACCATCTCCCAGGTCGCAGCGAGGCGAAGCCCTTTCGTCTCGTACCACGAGTGCGGCGCCGGGCTCACCCCAAAGCAATCGAGCCGACGATCGCGGCACTCCGCATACTGCCCGTCGAGAAGCTCGTCGTCGAGCAGGAACAGGTCCGCGTCGTGAAATATGACGTGGCTCGTCGAGCTGGAGGATACCCCTTCGACCACCTGTAATCCGTGGTTTCGAGAGCCACTGTTCATGTGAGGCAGGAACAATCGCTCGGGACGGCGTAGCAGCCTCACATCGAGTTCGCCCACCCACTCGGGACGCGCCCTGTCGACGAGCTCGCTGACGGCTCGCGAGGGGCGGTCGGGAATGACCAAGGTCCTGCGGCGGTGCCGAGCGGCCTGGGAGCCGCAGACCCTGAGTGCCAGCTCCAAAAAGACGGGGATGTCACCGGGGACGGGCAGCAGCAGCGTGTATCCGGGTTCGAGCGCAGCCGGCGGCTGGTTCCATCGGGCCAATCGGAATCGCCAATAGGACGCTTGCACCGACGTTCGGAACACGACTACGCAGCCTATTTGGCCACTTGCCTCTCGTCAGATGTACGGCGATACACGAACAGAATGGTCCCGTCCGGAAGCTCGTGCCGGGCCACGGGGCGGCCGGCGCTCCCGGCTGCCGCCAAGGCCTCGATTTCCGTTACGAGACCGGGGGACTGGGAGCTGACGCCGACCGCCACCATCGGCGCGAGTTCCGCCAGCTGACGGAGGATCTCGACAGGGCGGCGTTCAGATCCGGAGGCATTGAGACAGACGGCCGCGTCCATATCTACAGGCAGTGGGTCGAATCCGAGCTCATAAACGGGCAGCGCACGGCAACGCTCGGCCAGGCGCCACTTTAGATAGCTGAGCGGCAAGCCCGGTTTGTCAGTGAACTGGACTGAAAATCCCGCCGCCGCAAGATGCAGCCCCTCGGTGCCGATGCCGCACCCGTAGTCCAGAACCTTCGAGCGCGGGGGGAGGTGGGCTAGTAGGAGGGAGTGGACCTGGTCGGTCCCGCCGGCCAGAGCCTCCCGGGACTGGTCGTAGAGATGGTCCTCGTCCGGCTCCCTTCTGTCCGGCGTCCCGCCGTCGCCCGTGGGTGTACCGGGGTGAGGCGAGCCATAGACGAGACGGGCGGAGTCATAACGATCGCCGAGGTAACGCCGGAGCTCGCATAGCTCCTCCGCCCGGTCCCACGCCGCGGTGTACGTGGGTGAAAGCCGGCGATGGTAGTGGCGGTTGGCCTGATGGCGTACCAGCCGGTCGACGGTCCTCAATCGGGTTGGGAAGGTGTCCACGAACCGCTCGAGGGGAAGAGCAGGGCGCGCTGTGGCAGCCTTCATGCGATTGAGGCATCCGGGATCCACCCCCGGGTGCTTCTCCACCATGAGGCGCTCGCTCAGAGCCATGGAGGTGAACCTCCTCTCCAATCCCGGCCAGTTGTAGTCGTGGAGGTGTTGGCAGGTCGCGCTCGGTTCGTAGAAGAGGCGTAAGCCCGAGTTGGACAGCCGTATCGCGCACTCGATGTCCTCGAATGCCGCGAAGGGGAAGTCCTCGTCGAAGCCACGACATTCGAAGAGGAACTCTCTCTTCAGGGACACGTTGCTCGTGTAGAAGTGCCAGTGGCTGACCCCTTGCTCGCGGTCGGGGGCGAGGGACGCGTACCAACTCTGAATGCCCGACCACTCCAGCCAGGCGTTGATCCTGTTCTCCGCGACGGAGTCGTGCCAGCCGACGAACCCGACGACGGCGGCTTCCGGCTCAGGATGCCGACGGTGGGCCGCGAGATGGCGCTCCACCAGATCGGGGGCCGGGATCGTATCATCGCCGAGGAACATGACCACCGGTCGTCGCGTCGCTCTGGCACCCGCATTGCGCGCCGCAGCCGGCCCGGCTCGTCGCTTCACGAGTACGGAGCTTGCTTCCAGGAGCGGAACGTCCTGGTCGGTCCCGTCCACGACGACGACCGTTTCGAACCCGGAAACGCTCTGCCGGGACAGGCTCGAAAGGGTGAGGCCCAGGATGTCCCACCGCTGCCGGGTAGGAATGACCACAGCCATGTCAGCAGCGGTGAACTCGGTCATTTGGTCTGCGAGCATAGTCACCCGAGGACCCGGCTACTATCCCCGCCGGAGTGCGCATCCTTGTCCTCACCAACCAATACCCCCCGCACAGCGTGGGCGGCTACGCCCTGTCGTGCCAGTCCATCGTCGAGCAATTCCGGCATCGAGGCCATCGCGTGTATGTGCTCACCTCCGACGCCCGGCTCCCGAGCGTGGAGGAAGATCCGGAGGAGGTGGGACTCGGGGTGCACCGAGACCTCTATTTCTGGTTTCGCGAGCTAGGACGGGAGCCGAAGATGCCGCGATTCCCGCTCCGAGAGCGATGGAAGCACGAGCGTAGGAACCAACGGACGCTATGGAGTGCATTGACGGTATGGCGTCCCGACGTCGTCTCGGTGTGGGAAATGGGAGCCATGTCGTTGTCCACGCTGACCCTTGTCGAGCGGGCGGGTATACCGACTGTGCTCAACTTGCACGATTACTGGCCGCAATACGCGCTCAAGTGGGACCCGTGGCTCCGTGTCTTCGACCAGCGGCCCTGGATCAGGCGGCTGGCCTCGCCCCTCCGGATGGAGACAGGCGCGCCCGACCTGTCGAACGCGACGGTGAACGTGATAAGCCATAGCCTTCGCGACAAGCTGGCTGCCGACGCTCGCTGGCGATTCCCCGAGGCGGAGGTGATTCCCTTCGGCATCGACCCCCGGCTGTTCCCGGTCGTCGAACCTGAGCCGCGTCCGTGGAAGTGGAGGCTCCTGTATGTCGGTAGGCTCGAGTTGCTGAAGGGACTACGAACGCTCGCACTCGCGATGCGGCAACTTCCCCCGAGTGCGTCTCTGGAGGTGGTTGGGATGGGAGATCCGGCCATCCCAGCGCTGATGAAGGAGATCATCGGCGAGCCGGCGGCGAGCGAGCGGCTCCGGTTCTCGACTTGTTCCCGGCCCGAACTGGTAGCGCGATACCGGGATGCCGACGTATTGGTGTTCCCGAGCGAATGGGATGAGCCCTTCGGGCTCGTTCCCTTGGAGGCCATGGCATGTGGCGTTCCGGTGGTCGCGACGGGCACCGGTGGCTCGGGTGAGTACCTCCGTGACGGTGAGAACTGTCTCCTCTTCCCGCCGCGGGATTCCGATCGTCTAGCGGCAGCAATTCAACGGCTCGCTGGCGAGCCATACATACGGAAAACGATCGTGCTGGAGGGTTCCAGCACCGCGGAAAGGTACTCCCTGGACCGCGTGGGGAAGGAGCTCGAGGACCTCCACCTCGCGGCCGCCGGACTGAACACCAAGTCGGCATAGCACAAGGTGACGGGAGCTCCCCCTTCACGTGACGGTGATCCTGCCCGTCTTCAACCCACGGAGGTTGATCGGGCGCGCCCTCGCGGGGGGTAGCCGACCAGACACGCCAACCCGAATCCGTGGTCGTTTTCTCGGGCACGGTGCTGTGAGGTTGTCAGTTGCTGCCGTGCAGGGCGCTGAACACGGGCATCCCACTTGGGGTGGGGTTGTAGGCAGCCCCTGGGCCGACGTCAGTGGTGAGGTCCCACTGCGATCCGGTGTGTCCGTTCCAGAAGAACACGGCCCATCCCCAGCCGTGGCTCTGAGCATAGTTGATCATGTTGCCGATGTACCGGCCGTCATCTGTACCCGGCCAGCCGAACTCGGTCAGCACGACCGGGACGTACTGCGACGGCGTGAGCCAGTCGCTCACGGCGGACGGCGGGTCGTACGGGTCGGACGCCCCGTACGACCCGCAGTTGGGCGGGGGCTCGGTCGGGCAGGTGTAGGCATGGACGGCGTAGACGATGTTGTAGCCGGAGAGCTGCGGCGGGAAGAGTTGGCCCCAGCGTTGTCCGCTGGCGAACACAAGGTTGCTGGCGCCCTGGCCACGGATCGCGTCGTACATCTGCTGCATGCCGGCGGCGTTGTAGACCACTCCGCCTTCCGTCACCTGGCCTCCGTCGAGCCATACCGAGTCCGGGATGTTGTTCGGCTCGTTGTAGAGGTCGAACGCCACGAGGGGGTTCGACTTGTAGCGGGCCGCCACTTGCTCCCAGAAGTTGATCGAGTTGGGAGCATCCGCCATCGTGTGGAGGCCAGCGGGTCCGCAGGGGACGAGGGTGTTGTAGTGCAGATCGAGGAGGGCCACCATGCCGTGCCCGGTGATCCAGCTCACCGCGCTGTCGACCTTGGAGGCGTAGGCGGGGTCGTACTTGCAGCTGGTCGCCAGCCAGAGCTGCTCGCCGAGGGCGAGGCGAATGAAGTTCGCCCCCCATTGCTTGGCGTGGCCGATGTCGTCGGCTGTGAGATTGCTGGTGTCGTCGCTCTGGAGCCCGTACCGGTTGATGCCGGAGAGGAGGATTGGGCGGCCGGTGGCGTCGTAGATCCTGTTGCCCGACGTGTGGAGGGGCCCGACGAAGGTCCGGGACAGGGAAGGTGCCGTGGAGGCTGCGGCTCTCGCTCCGGCCGCTTCGAACGAGGGAGTCCCGGCCCGGGAGTGCTGGCTGACCGTCGGGGCGGCGATGGCGGGCACGGTGGACTCCGGTGACGACTGGGGTGCCGACGGGTCGGCCGTCGGCGACGGAGGCCGTGGTGCCAGCGGGGTGGCGGCGGGCGCCGGCTTGAGGGCCAGTTGCTGGTCCCTGTGGAGATCGGTCCGAGAGACGGTAAGGCTCGCCAAGGCCGCGCCGACGGTCAGCACTGCCGCAGCGAGAACCACGCCCCTAGCCCCAGCCCGCGAATCGGACACCGATCCAATCTCTTCGACACGGCAGGGAGCCGCTCCTCCCCGTTTGCCGAACTTTCCCCCAGCGGGTGAGCTCCGGCCGGCTGTTCGGGCAGGCCCGGCCAGGCCCACAGCATGAAAAGGACCTCGGCTCCCAACCAGGAGCCGAGGTCCTCTGTTCGAGCGTTCCCCCTGATCCAAGCGATGATCAGGACGTGGCTCGGCCCCATCGAGGGGGGCAGGCCAGCGCTAGGGGGCTTTGATCACCTGCAGCTGCGACCAGGGCATGCCGTTCAGCACGGAGTACTGCGGCTGGCCGGCGAATGAGGTGGTGATCGGGTCGGTGCCGGTCTTGCCCGCGAAGGCCCGGTCGTTGCTGTTCTCGGCGTGGACCATCACTGCTCCGGCCTTGTCGACGACGACGGCGCAGTAATGGTGGTCGCCAGGTAGGAGATGCCGGTCGCCGACAGGCCGTACGGGGCGGGGAAGACACCGGTGGAGCCGAGGTTCAGCCTGCCGCCCCAGCACGCCGACCAGAGCTCGTTGGTCTGGGTCGCCTGCCACAGCTCCGCTGAGGGTGATGTCGATGGCCGAGATCCGCCTGGAGGTGCTGCTCAAAAGCGGCCCGCAGCGGGGAGACCGTGACCGAGGTGTGCCGACGCCACGGGATCTGCAGGAAGACCTACTACCGCTATCTGCACCGCTATCAAGCCGAGAGAGTCGAGGGCCTCGAGGCCCGCTCCCGAGCCCCCCTGGCCCAGCCCGCACGCATGGCCGCCGAGGTGGAGCTGGAGATCTGCCGGCTGCACAAGGACCACCCCCGGTGGGGGCACGGCGCATCCGTGCCGAGATCCTCCGGGCGGGCAAAGTCGCCCCGGCCATCTCCTCCACTCACGAGGCCCCGGTGCGCAACCACCTGGTGGTCCTCCGCCCGCCGCGGCCCAAGCCCGCCACCATCCGCTTTGAGCGCCCCTCGCCCAACGACCTGTGGCAGATCGACGCCACCGAGGTGGTGCTGGCTTCGGGAAAACCGGCGTGGGTCCTAGACGTCATCGACGACCACGCCCACTTCTGCCTGGCCGCCCGCGTGGCTTCCAGTCCCACCGGCGAGGCCGCCTGGGAGGCCATGGAGTCGGCCCTGCGCCCCCACGGCCTGCCCCCGCAAGGTGCTGTTTGACAAGGGGACCTGCTTCAGCGGCAAGTTGATCCCATGTCCATGCACGTCACTTGCTCGCGCTGTCGAAGATGCTCCCGTTAAGCAAGGACTTGAGCGCTCTAGTTCGACCACCTGAAGCTGGCGACCGAGAGGGCTGGAATCGTGTAGGTGAAACCTTCCCCACCATCGTCGACGGTGAAGGTGAGACCGTTCGCTGTCGAATTACTCACGTAAAGTCCGGTGGTGTTGTCGGGGTTCAGGCCAGCGACAGCTTGGAGGCCATTTGACGAGTTAGTCGAAATGATCGTGGCTCCCGAGTCCAAGACGCTCGAAGCCTCCGTCAACAGGTAGTAGTCGACGGTGTACGACAGAGCATCTGTGTTCGTATCGACCTGCACGACCCCTTTACAGTTGTTACAACCGCCGTTCTGTGGACCGTAGTACTGGTTTTCGGCGATATTGAAGAGCTGAACACCCGACGCCCAGTTGTTCAGTCCACCGACAATCAAGTTTTGGGAGTTCCAGCCGAGGTAGTAGGCGAAATTGTCAACAGTCGTAGATCCAGAGATCCCGTAGCCGTTATCGACACCCACGTTGGAGCATTCGCTGATGAAGTTCTGCCATCTCGGGTAGCTATAGGTCCCCTCAACCGTCGATTGCGTGCTTGGATCTCCTCCATAGCAGTGCCACGCCGTCCCCGCTACGTTCGAAGGGGCGCCGCTCAGCACGCTCCCGATGTCCGAGGTGGACCAGCCGCCGCTCCAGTTCCAGTCATAGCCCAGGATCTGCGTCGAGAGGCCCGCGCCGGCCAAGGCAGGAGACAAGTCGTTATCGACGAAACTTTTCTCCTGGGACGGGGAGAGCAGCATTCCCGGATAGGTAGTGGTGGCGTTTCCCGGCTCGTTCTGGGGTGTGACGTAGTTAACCGTGATGCCCGCATTCGCATAGGCCTGGACGTAGTTGACGAAGTACTTGGCATAGGCGCCGTAGTAACTGGGATTGAGCGTGCCATTCGATCCCGCAGCATAGCGATCTGTCGGGAGGGCGTTTACCTTCATCCACGGGGGTGCCGTCCAGGGCGAAGCGATAACGGTGAGATTCGGATTTATCTTCTGGACCAAGTGAAGAATGTTCACGATGTTCTGGTCATAAGGGAAGATATTGAAATTGTTCAGCGACGGATCGGTCCAATCGTTTGCTGCTCCGGCGGGCGGGTCGTCGTAGGTGTAGTTTCCTGAAGGACACGACGCGGCAGAAGCGCTGCAGCCGTTTGCCGAGAAGTCGTTTGCTCCCATGGGTAGTCTGATGACTGAGATGCCTGCGTTGGTTGGATTGAACAAGTTGTTCAAGACGGTGTTCAGGGTTGTTGATGGCAGACTCATGAGGACGGCGGCCGACGAGTTCGTCAGGTTGGCTCCGAACCCGTCGATGGTCTGGGAGGTCTTTGCGGGGTTGAGCGTGATGGTCCCGCTGGAGACGGGGCCGAGGGTGGTGGTCGTCTGCGAGAACGGCGCCGGCAAATAGTTGCTGTTCCCGTTGGTGAGATCGACGTTGACGGTAGCGGTCGGGCTCGCAAGCAAGGGGGACTCGATGTAGAACTGCTGGCCTACAGACGCGGTCCATGCGACGACGATGAGAGCGACCGTCGTTGTGCCGGAAGGCGCGATGGCGGCTGCTTGGGGAAGGGTCGTCCACGTCGACGCGGCGGGCGTTGCCGACTGCCCCGCTACGGAGCTGATCTGACCACCGGAGGAGTTGTAGAAGGCGAGGGCGACTGCGACCGAGCCAGACGATGGCGTCATGAGACTGGCCTGCGCGGTATACCTGGCGCCCGGGGTCGCAGCGACCTTCGGCGACTCTGCGTAGACCCATGCGGTGGAGGTGGCCGTCATGTCCAATGACCCCGTTGGGAGCGTCGAAGGCGTCTGAGTCCACGAGAGGCTCGAGTTATTGAGTGGCGCCCAGCCTCCGGTCGTCCCGCTAAAGGTGGCCTGATCCCCGGTGAGGAGGTTCGTCGGGGGGTTCGCAAGCACGGGGGACTCGATGTAGAAGTGCTGGCCAACAGAGGCAGTCCATGCGGCCACGATGAGAGCAACCGTCCTTGTACCGGACGGCGCGGTGGCGGCTGCTTGGGGAACGGATGTCCAAGTCGACGCGGTGGGTGTTGCCGACTGGCCCGCTACGGCGCTGATCTGCGCCCCAGAGGAGTTGTAGAAGGCGAGGGCGACTCCGACCGAGCCAGACGATGGCGTCATGAGGCTGGTCTGCGTGGTGTACCTGGCACCTGGGATCGCCGCGACCTTCGCCGACTCGGCGTAGACCCACGCGGTCGAGGTGGCCGTCATGTCCAGTGACCCCGTAGAGAGAGTCGAAGGCGTCTGAGTCCACGAGAGGCTCGAGTTGTTGAGCGCCACCCATCCTCCGGTCGTCCCGCTGAACGTGGCCTCCTTCCCCTTGAGCATGTTCGTCGCGTCCGCGGGACTGGACTGCGAGGGCGACGGCGACGCAGATGTCGGTGCTGGGATCGAGATGCCGAGAGCGACCACGCAGGCGGCTATGGTCGCGGCTACTCTGCGCGGCCGGTAGGGACGCAACAGGGCGTGCGCCAAGCTCGAGTAGGTGGATTGCACGTCCGCTACTACGTTCTTGGTTAGAACTTTTTTAAAGTACCCAGCGGCGAGCCGCACGCACATGAGGACGTACCAGATGCCCTCCCACGTGGTGAGCGCTGCCTTGCGAACCGTTCCCGCGGCGTTGCTCATTTTCTGTCCCTCCCGTCTCCTCGAGAGAGCAGCAATGACCCCCGATTTCAAGAGTTCTAGGAGGACCGCCAAGTGCCGCCGCTGCCTCGTGTGGCAGATACCGCCAAGTACCGCCGCCGCCTCGTTTGGGCAGATTGCCGCTTTGTAGACTTTTACCCTAAACCCTCGCTCGGGTCAACCGTCAGCTGCGGTTGCCGAGCACGTGCGAAACGGTGGACGAACGCACCTCCTTCATGCTTGCGCCGTTGTCTTGCAAAGGCGACAAGGGACGGAGATGAACCACTAACAAAATGGCAGGTCAGAAGGGGTGTGTGAATACTGGCCTGAACTTGCCTCATCGGGTCGAAATGCGCGATGGAGGCGCCATGACACGCGTGTCAGAGTGATGCCGATGTCAAGTTCGATAATTCACCAACACGGCAGATCTGGCGAGCAAGCTGAAGCGCAAGGTCGATGGTGCGCTTGCTCATGCTGTGCCCGAGATGATGCCTCGCCGCACCCCGAGCGACAGCACGACGTTCACTAACGGCTCGTACATCGAAGTGCCGGCGTCGGGGCGGGCATAACGCCCGAGGCATTGCGGTCCGCCGCTTCTTTCGGGCGTCCGCCCATGATGCTCAGATTGGTATCGGTTCTCTCCAGCCGGCGCTCCGTCCGACGTCGATGGCGGCGGCAGAAGGAGCGAGCCGCAACCCTCATCAACGGATAGAGTTCGCCGCGTGGCCAGCCCTTTGTACTTCGTCACCTCCTACCGAAGGCCCGATCAGGTCCTTCGTCTCGTCGAGACCATTTCACGCGAGAGCGCAGAGGCCCAGATCCTTATCCACCACGACCAATTCAAGACGAGACTCGATGCTGCCGACGTGGAAAGGGCCGCCCCAACCGCTCATCTTCTCAGCAGCCCCAGACCGCTCAAGTGGGGTGACTTCTCCGTCGTGGACATGCACTGGCGTTGCTTCGAGTGGGCACTCGATCGCCTTGACTTCGACTGGTTGATCTTGTTGTCCGAACAGGACTATCCCGTCTGGCCACTACAGGCGACGGAGCAGCTGCTCCGGGAATCCGGGTGCGACGCATTTGTCGGCGCCCCTCCTCTCGGTCCGCCGGACGGCGACCTCGATGGGCTCGCCGAGGTACAGGTTGTCGACGCGACGCCTGAAGGACCTGATCCGCTCCGGTACCACAGGTACTTCTACTCCTATGGCGCGTTCCCAGGGGCAGCCATCTTGCATAGTCTTTCCGTTCCTTGGGCCGCTGCGTGGAGAAGCCGGCGGCAACGAGCCGTGGACCGCGTCAACCGTCGCCCAGGGCGACTGGTTCGAGCCGAAACCTATCCGGACGGGATGCCAACCCGATTCGGAATGCGTCGCAGATCGACTCCGTTCTGCTCCTCGTTCCCCTGCTGGGTCGGCGAGGCCTGGTTCGCCGTCTCACGCCCGGCAGTATCGGAGATCGTCTCGTTCGCGAAGACACATCCGTCGTACCGGCGGTATTACAGGTGGACCATCGTCCCCGAGGAGTCAGCGACGGTGACCATCCTGGCCAACTCGGCTGCTCTCCGTATTATGGCGCGGAACCTGCACTTCGAACGCTGGTCCGACCCGTATTCGGGACATCCAGATGTGTTCCGTCACTCGGACCTCGAGGAGATAATCGACTCCGGCATGCCCTTCGCCCGAAAGTTCGACCTCGCTACTGACACAGGAGTTCTGGATGCCCTCGACGCGGCGCGCCGGTCGGCTTAGGCCAGGCTCATGCCCTCACGGCTCCGTCGCTCGGCGACCAGGAGCTCGGAACTTCCGGGGGAATGTCCGGCGAACGCTCCTCCGGCGGCCCGAAATACTCGATGACGCGAGCCGGAGCACCCACCGCGATGCAATAGGGCGGGATGGGGCGGGTCACGACTGAGTTGGCGCCGATCACCGAGTTATGGCCCACGTCGTTGATGACCGTGCAGTTCGACAAGACCATCGCGTCATGTCCGATCGTGACGGGCCGGAAGTCGTATCCCTGGTCCAGATGGTGCGTATCGACATCACGGAACCTGTGATTTCCGTCGAGGATCACGGTCGAAAGCCCGAGTGAGGCCCCTTCACCAATCTCGATCGACGTCGAACATGCGATGTGGGTGTAGTAAGTACAAGTGCACCGCCGTCCGATACGGACCACTCCGTCGCCGTATATCTCGATGTAGGTGTTGTGCCGCAGCTCGGTACCCGCGCCGATTTCCAAGGTGCCATTCTCGGGCATCCACAAGCGAAATCCACGACCGATATCGACGCTTGAGTCGATCCTGAGGTTGGCGTGGAGATGCGTGGCGGCGAGGTACTGCCGACGAAGCGAGGATCCAAGTCGGTGAAGCTCGACGTGCGTGACTTTCCAGGGCACGCGGCCGTAGTTCCGGTTACGCAGTTGGCTGAATCTAGACGTCAGCATCGTACGAGTTATCCTCTCCATCCGCTGGACCTGCAAACCGTCGTCGTGAAGGCGACATCAAGAAACCGTTGACGATGAGCCAGAACGAACCGTCCTCCATCGCTCGAGACGCCGGTAGGCGCGCAGCTGGAAGTCCCCGGGAAGAAGCCGGATCACGCGGGTCACCGGGGTGCGGTCCTCAATAGGAGTGTTAGCCCAGGGAGTCGTGGCGAGCACCCTCCGGTACTCCTTATAGCCTGGAACGGGGCACATGTAGTGCCACGGCTTGCAGAGTCCCCTCCCTTCGAAATGGCGTATCACCGGCGCCCGTTTGGCCTCGCGGACGGCCTGTTCCCCGAACACCTCGACGGCCCAGCCGGCCGGATGCCACAAGCAACTCTGCGAGTTGAAGCGGGGATGCAGAGGCAGCCACCTGTCGGTGAAGACCCTGTTCAGGATGTCCTGGTCCGGCCAGATGAGCTCGTGGCGATGGTCCAGAGCGAAGCGGAGAAGCCGCTCGAGCGTGTCCTCCGCTCGCATCCTCTCGAGGTTTAGCAGCAAGACTCCGCTGTTGAAGTAGCCACCCGGATATTTGACTCCCAGTGCGGCGACATGAGACCGGAACGGGGGCTCGACCACGTTGGCCACAGCCGCCAGCGGTGCCTCCCCGAGGGGTGAGTCCCAAAGGTCGGTCAGCTGCCCGACTACGAAGGTGTCCGCGTCCAGGTAGAGCACCTTTGATACACCGGCGAGAATCTCCGGCAGGTACAGCCGCAACCAGACGACGTTACCGAACTCGGGGGTCGTCGGTAGCTCGCTCAGCCCCGATGACGGCGAGACAGGATGGAAGTCAATGCTAGCGGTTGGTCGGCTATCCACGATGTGCCGCAGACCCTCGATGTCACGCTTCGAGAGGCTGCAGTCGTGGACGATCTCGAAGCGAATGCTGCATTCTGAGTTCGCCTCCAGGCACGAGGCCATTGTCGTAGCGGCCCAGGGCGTGTATGCCCGGTTCAGGCACAGGGCGATTCTGATCACGACGCCATCCGCCGGGTCCGGCGTGCGAAGAGGGGTGGGCAACGCAACGTGCATGGTGGGTCAGCCCTCGAGTTCGAAAAGGCAGAAGCGGTCGCCGATCCCGATAGCCTCGCGCACGGCTGGGTCGTCGAAGGCCCACTCTTCGACGACGCAGCGATAGCCCGATGCCTCGATCGTGGGAAGGTAGTCCATCCGGGTGCCATCTTCCTCAACGGACAAGAAGCCCTTCTGCTCGTTCGGGACGAGGAAGAGGCGGGGCACACGCAGCTTGGCGAGCAGACTCATCCACCATTCGATGGCGGCCAGCGGGCATTCGGAGAAGCTGTGCACGTTGACTGCCAGGTCGAACTCTCCCTGACGAAGTTCGACCGCCTCGGGCAGAGGCACTACCCGCACCGGGGGACTCACGCAGCGGAAGGCCGAGTAGTACTCACAGAGGAACGTCGACTCCGGAACTGCGTCAACACAGCAGTACAGCGCCAGTGACTTGATCGCCTCGGCCCCGCGGTGTGCCAGCCGCCCATACCCGGCTCCGATGTCGAGGATCCTCAGGTGGCTCGCTTCAAGAATCGACAGATGGCGCTCCAGAAAGAGGAGCTCGTTGACCGAATCCAGGAGATCCCTGCTACAGGTCTTCGAACCAGGGAACTCGTAGGTCCAGCATCCGAATGCGCCGTCTTCCTCGAGTCGCTCGAGCAATCCTGCGGTATCCCGTTCGGCCAGGTACCGGAGATAGGTGAAGTACTTGAGCTGGGCTAGCTCGTCGCTGTCACGATAGTGCCAGACGTAGACGGTGTCGCCGCGGAAGTATTGCAGCGAGAGGAACCCGGACACGTTCCGCGGGCGCCAACGTGAATGGCTACAGACGGGCCAATCGAGGCGTGAATAGCTGTCTCGTAGCTGGAGTAGCCGCGGATTGTCCTCCCGCAGGACCTCTATCGCCTCGGGCGGTAGCGAAACCGCCGAGCTATGCAGCCCCGGGTCGAATCCCTCAGGGCGTCCGCCCTTGGCAACTCCGAATTTCCAATCCGGGAGGCGTACCAGGGAATAGCCCATCCGTCCAAGTGAGCTGTCGACGACTCGCCTGAGCCCTGTCCGACCCCTACGAGTCACCATTGGGTGCAGCTACCGCCATCAGAGAGCTCCCCCCACAAACCGAGCAACGTACGATGCTCGTCGGCGAGCTCGCCCACCCGTAAGCAGACTGTATCCATAGTGTCCGAAATGTCTTCGTACCCGTGATCACGCAGACGCTGAAGGCAGGTCTCAAAGTCGGCCGGTGCGAGGTGCAGATGCTCGAACATCAGCAACTTAGGTCTGTACCGTTCGAGGTCGATCAGCTTGATCACCTCGAGGTCGTAACCTTCGGTGTCTATCTGCACCAGATCGATCTTTTCGACCGAGTGCCTCGCGCAGATGCTCTCAAAGGTTGAAACTGGCACCTCCCCACTGGAGATGCGGCTCGCAATGTCCGGGATGAACTCGGTGTGCTTGAGCAGGACATCCTTGCGGAAGGTCGCCAGGGCGTCGTACCAGTTGGGAAGGGCCGGATCGTCGGACTGGGGAATGTAAAACAATTCCGCGGTTCCGTCGTGATCGCCGACCGCGACGTTCTCCAGAACGATCCGAGGATGATCTCGGTACTCGGCCGCCAGCTGCTCGAAGACGTAAGGAAGCGGCTCGATCATGATTCCGGACCAGCGGCGAGCGAGGATGTGAGGACGGAGCGGGTCGAGCTTCATGCCGTCGTTCGACCCAACCTGGACGAAGAAAGCCGAAGGAAAGCACCGGGCGAACTCGGAAATGACCCTGCTCCGGGGATCATTGCCCTCACCCCGATCACGGCCATCCGCGGGTCCCCGCAGGTGCCGGGCGACAGGGGCCAAAGCACGGTGAGCACGGGACCCGGGCGGCATCCATGGCCTCACAGAGTCACCCGCCCGCACTACCGCACCGGACAACAAACGACCAGCTTGTGCTACTCGCTCCCGCACCGACCCCTCCTCAAGCTCGGGCCCCATCGTCCGGCTTTACCGCCTTCACACCAAGGACCAGGGCGTTGTGCACCTTTGACACCTCCGAGTATCTCCGGTCCGACGCCGCTATCAGCCCCTGCATGAGGAGGGTGTAAGGACGGCGGGCCCGCCTCGGTACATGGCCGAGTGTCGCCCATTGCAGAAGCTGCAAAGCGGCCGCCGCGAGACCCATCACCCCTCTCATGTCGGCGACCTGGAGCCCTCCATCCTCGACGAGCTTCGCCAAGCCGGCCGAGGTCCACCGCCAATAGTCCTCCGGATCCGGGTGGTAGTACATAATGCCGTGAGTGCTCAGAACCAATGAGCCACCCGGCTTCAGCAGACGGCAGCACTCCGAAAGGTATCTAGCAGGGTCGATCGCATGCTCGAGCACCTGGGTGGACAACACCATGTCGAATGAGCTGTCTGTCAGAGGGACGGTGCCCTCGTCACCCAACTCGACGTCGGCCAGAGGGTTACCCGGAATATCGGCCCCGACATAATCGATTCCCGGGCCGAAGAGGCTCCTGTATGGCTGAGTTGCGCATCCGTAGTCCAGTACTCGAGCGCCCGAGGGAAGTGCGGACGGACGAGCAAGCTCACTCATTAGTAACTCGAGTTGCCCGGCGACATAGCTGAAGGGTTCCCAGGGAACGAGCGAGTGCACGTCCCCGGGCCGAGACTTCAGGTAGTGCTGCCTGGAGCCCGTGGCTGTCATAGCTGAATTCATTCCCTCACGCCATCGACTTTCAGGGCTTTGACACCCATCCGTCCGGTGTAATCGATCCGGGCCAGCAACAACGGCTCGGCCTCGCTGGAGAAGTACTCATCGACCGCTCGCCGCGCGCCGTCCCAATGGCCGTAGTCATCGAGGATCAGCACGCCTCCCTCGGAGAGCTTCGGGTAGAGATGCACCAGCTCGTGCCGCGTCGACTCGAACCAGTCGGTATCCAACCTCAGCAAGGCGATCTCGCCCGGCGCTTGATCAGGGAGAGTGTCCTCGACAGGACCCACGACGAAGTGGATCCGCTCGGCGGGGTATCCCGTCGTGTAGAGGAGCTCCCGGACATCGTCGATGCTGAAGACCTCTGCACCGAAGGCCCAGTCCCACGCGCGGCGGCCCTCGCTTTCGTATCGCTTCCACTCGTTCAGAGCTGACCGCCCCCGCTCGAAGGAGGACGTATCGAGCTCAGTCGGTGCAGTCATGCCTTCGAAGGTGTCGTATAGATAGATGTCGCGGTCGGTCACGCCCAGCCGACGAAGGACCTCGATGGCCGCGAGCACCGAACCACCTTTCCACACCCCGCACTCGACCACTGCTCCGGGGATGTCGCGGCGCACCACATGTGATGTGGCATCCATGACGGCGATTAGTCGCTCTGGGCTGGTCAACGTATAAGGACTGACACGTTCCAATATCTCCCGCTCGGTGTTACCGAAGCTCGTACTCACGCCCGGGGTGACTCCGTTGCCACCCGTGCCGGCGGGAACACTGTGACGGCCGGTACGGGCCCTGTGCAGCAGTCGCCTCACGTTGGTCTTCAGTTGCATCGCCTATCGACTCAGCTGTGCTACGGCCTCGTAGCCCATCTTCGCGAGCGTCGGGCCCATGATCTTCGTGCAACAGTCCTGCTCCTCCTCGGAGAGGTTCTGGCACCACAGGCCCGGTGTTGCGGCTCGGTGGAACCTTCCCGATCCCTTGGCCGAAGCCGGCACGGCATCGAAGGAGCTGGCCTGCACGCGCTCCAGAAGCTCCTCGGGAGGATCGAGGTCTAGCCACGAGTAGATGCTCTGCAGTGTCGTCGCCGTATCGGAAAGCAACTCCTCGTAGCGAACCATCAGCCTCTGTTCCGGCGGGTGGTGGTCGTAGGCGAGAGACACGATTTCGGTACGTGCGACCCACTTCTGGGCCTCACGTTCGATGGTCTTGAGGCGTTCACGGCCGAGGAGGTCCTGCCCGACGCCGAACGCTTGGTCCAGCCAGGACCCGCGTTGATAGGCGTCGAGCATCGAGTCGACCACATCTCGTCCGTCCCGCAGGAGGAACAGTACGCGCGTGCTCGGCAGCACACGCAGCAGGAGGTCCGCTCCCTCGGAACCGTTCGGTTCCTGCACGACCAGGTAACGGGCGCGAAGCGGAACGTGAGGCGCAAGTCCGCTGAGGATGAGCCTGCGGAGTGGAGACCCCCAAGAGCGGAGATGACCATCCGAGAAGAAGTACCGGTCGTCGTTGCGCAAATCCCTCAGGCGAACGCCTGCCGGGAGCGCTTCTTGGGTCATCTCGCCGATGGCGGAAGCGAACATACCGAGGTGCATACCGATTAGCGGCTCTTGCAAGGTGGCCACACGAGGCGGCTCCTGGAGGAGGTTCATCAGCCATGTGCTTCCCGAGCGGGGCGATCCCAGCATCCACACCAGCTGGCGCTCCAGCGCTCCGCCACGAAGGGCCTGGGCACGTCGTAGGACATCTTTTACGGTCATCGCGTGGCTACACTTCCATCCTGTCGAGAAATTCGGCCTGACCAGACGTTGGTCTTGATGGGACATCTCAGGATGTGCTCGGCTACCCGCTCCAGCAGTCGGCGGTGACCCCTGCGTCGGCGCTCTCCGGGTCACAGCTGTCGAAGACGTACTAGAGTTCCCCGGGCTGCTCACCCCTATGGCTCGTCGCCATGCTCTCCAGCCCCCACGACCTCCAGATCCGGTACGGCGCAAGCTGCTGCCGGGCTTGAGTTCGACGGGAGCCGCCCGAGCTCCTCCTTGCGCGGGAACGCGATGCCGTCCACCATCGCCGTGATGAGATGACTGGACATGGCTTTGACACCACCTGATCGGGCCCTGAGCACTCCCGGTACGAGGTTCAAGATGTAACGAGGGCCGAAGCGGACAACGACGAAGATACCCAGGCCGACCAGTGCGGGCCCTGCGGCGGCAACCAGGCCGACTGGTCCCCGTGGAACGGCCGGATGCAGCACGTACTCCATGGCGAACACGGCCGCTGCGGTGACGATCGAAGCAGGCAATGATGGACCGTCGATGAAGTTGGGTGCCGTCGGCGAGGTCCTTCGCCGAGCGGCCCGCAGCAGCGACCAGGACGACACCACCCATGCGACGACTGTGGCGACGACCACGCCGAGCACGCCGACCCAAATCAAGGCAGCGGTCAGGGCGACGTTGACCGCCACGTTGATGATGCCGAGCCGGACCTCTATGTCTGCCCACCCGAGAATGATGCAGTAGAAGCCCAGCATCATCGCCATAGTCAAGACGCCTTGGCCGGCAACGACGATCATGGCGATGACGCCGCCGACGCGAAAGCCGGGGCCCAGCCAGTTCACGATCGCGTAGTAGGACGCCCCGAGTGCGACAGCAAAGAATCCGCTGCATAGAACCGCCCACACCCGTTGCAGCCGTATGTACGTGCTCCAGGCAGTTTGCTCCCCCTCGGCCCCGTAAGTCCGGGCCATGTGGGTGGCGGCAGGTGTAAGCGCGTTACCGAGGATGCCGTTCACCTGTGTGGCGAATCCCGTTCCGGCGTTGTAGAGAGCAACAGAGTGCACCGACAGGAGGGTCCCGATGACGAGGTTGTCGAACTCGGCGTTCGCCAGACGCGATAATCCGCCCACCTGCACTTTGGCCGAATAGGAGAAGAGCTGCCGGGCCTCCGCTCCAGGGAGAAAGCGTACCGACCGACGATCGAGATAACGAAGCGCCGATGGGAGGACGATAAGGGTTGACAGGGCCAGTTGAGCCGCGAAAGTGACCGCGACACCTCGAAGACCCCACCCGCCCTTGACCGTGACAACGAGCCCGACGACCCAGACCGCGTACGTCGAGACGGAAAGGAAGCTGTTGAGGGCGTAACGTTGCCGAGCGACGATCACCCCGGCGATGGCGCTCCGAGCGAAGCCCAAGGCGAGCAGACCGACAACCGTCCGCATATAGAAGGTTGTCTCTGGGCGGAGCCCTTTTGGCATGGCAAAGAGGCCGACCAATGTGGGGGCGAGGAACCAACCCAAGGTTCCGATGACCACCCCTACGCCGAGGATGAAGACCAGCACCGTGGTCAGCGTTTTTGTCGTAGAGGAGCGGTCGTCAGCACCAGCGTAGATGGCAAAGTACCTGTTGAGCGTGCCTATGAGTCCGCCGTCAAGCGTGCTGATGATTGTCTGCAGGGTGGTAACCAAGGCGATGAGGCCCCAACGGTCCACCCCCAGGTGATGGATGAGGTAGGGCGTCATCACAACAGTGATGGGGATGGGAACGAGCTGGGCAACGGTGTTCCAGGCCGTACCTCCGACGAGGACGCGAGCCGTCGACCGGCCGTCGCCGCCCGGCGAGGTTCGGCTCGCTCGTAGAGCCCTGGCCGAGGCCCCGATCATCACCGAGCGGAGCCTGCGCCCCGTTCGCGGCTCACGGCCTTCATCATCTCCAGAACCGATTGCATGTTGGCGTGGGCGTTGTGCTCGGCGAGGAACACGCGCCGCGCGTTCTCGCCGAGACTCCGGCGCAGATCAGCGGACTTCATGATCCGTTCGAGAGCCATACGAAGGCCGATCGGATCGCGTGGTTGCACCAGGTAACCCGTCTCGCCCTCGAGGACGATCTCCGGAATAGCTCCGACCGACGTCGACACGGTGGGGAGCCCGGCGGCCATTGCCTCGAGAATGGCCCAGCCGTAAGCATCGCCGTGGGTGGGCAGCACGAAAGCGTCGGCTTCGCGGTAGAGCTGGGCGAACCTCTCGTCACCCTGGTCGATGTCATTGAAGATGCGGAGACGAGGGGACTCCGGCAGGTCGCTCTTGGTCACGACGTCCAGTTGCCAGTCGCCGTCGAGACCCTCCAGCGCTTCCAGCAGAGTGTCGCCACCTTTGCGCTGGAAGTGACCGCCGACGAACAAGAAGCGAGCCCGATCGTCGCGGCCGTAATCCGCCTTGGGCGACCAGTGTTCCGGGTAGATACCGGGCCGTCTCAACCGGACCTTGCCTTCCGGTACCCGGTAATCCTCGATCAAGGATCTCGCGACCCAGTGGTTCCATGGCATGACCGCTGCGGTCCGTCGAAGCACTGCCCCCATAAGGGCCCGCTTCGCCGCCTCCACAGCCGGTGAGCCCGCTGCGTGGCCGTAAGCCATCCCGACCTCGTCGAAATTGGCAGGGGTAGCGTCCAGCGACACCACGATTGGAAGCCTCCGCGACATTGGCCACGACAGCAGGGCAGCGGTCTGAGTGTGTATCAGCACGGCGTCGAGGTGCCGGCGCCGCCGCGACACCATTCTCTTCGCCCGGAGGCTGTGCAGCGCCGTCGGATTTCGGTCGAAAGGCGGTAGGTGCTCGATCAGACCCTTGAGGTTGGCGAGGCGGGGACCTCCGTCGTAGACAGGGGGGAGGAGGAACCACTCGGCCTCGATCTCGGCGTCTGTCTCGACCGTCGCCCGAAGCATGTTGGCGAAGGTCACATGCCCGATCGCATGCTCGATGACGAACCCGAACCGGTAGCTCGAGCGGTCGACAGCTGCGGGTTCGAAGCTTCGGTCGGTCATGACGAGTTCGGGAAGTCGGCGACTACCCCCTGGCGGCCAGACCGCAACAGGCAGACCCGGCGTCGGCCCTCGACCACCGCCCCCATGTACATCGCCACTCGATTACCTCCAGACTGGAAGTTCCACCTCGAGAGCGCTATTCCTTCTCTCCTCCGGCTGGGATCGGGCCGCGACCAGGCTCTAGAGGTAGAGAGTCCTCCAGCGGAGGGACCCCACGATATTGCCGACCAGGTAGCCGGTCTCGTGGAGCCACTGACCGAGGTCGGCCTTGTCGCGGATGGCGAGGAGGGCCTTCACCCGCCTTGAGATGTCATGGCGGATCTGCCCGGGGGTGCGCCGGGGCATGCCGAGGCCGCGGTGGCGCCTGTAGAGCAGGACCTGGCCTGTCCCGTAGTGGAAGGCCTGGACAAAGAGGGACCACAGATCGTCACGGAACCGGTAGCGGACCACCGCTTCGGGAACGAACACCAGGGGCATCCCGGATTGCTGCACCCGCCAGCAGAAGTCGACGTCCTCGTCGAATCGGATCTCACCGCGGAAGCCGCCGACGGTGTGGAACACCTCGCGGCGCACGCCGAGAGTGCACCCTATCCCGAAGGGCAGGTAGTTGAAGACATCGAGCAGACCCTCGTGCTGGAACGGGTCGCGGCTACGGGCGACCCACCCGGTGTTCAGGCTGACATCAACCCGCGCCGCGACGAAAGGATGCACCCTGAGCGCCGCGGCCATGGCGGCCACGTAGCCGAGGGCGACCTCGTCGTCGGCATCGAGGAAGCAGATGGAGTCCCCTCGGGCGGAGCGCGCCCCTTCGTTGCAGGCGAAGGCTCGGCCCGGCTCGCCGGATGCGTCGACCACACGTATGTCCAGCCGGTCGGCAAAGCGGAGCGCCACGCCTCGGGTGCCATCAGTGGAGCCGTTGTCGCTCACCACAACCTCCCAGCGCACGTCGGGCTCCTGTACTGCGAGCGACTCCAGCTGGGATGGGAGGTCGCCGGCCACGTTGCGGCTCGGGATCACGATGCTCAGCTCGATCGGGGCGCCCCCCTTGGCGTCGCTAGCCATGCCCGATCGCCTTGGACCACATTCGGGGACGGTACGCTACCAGCTTCACGTCATCGCCCCTCCAGCCGGGCAGCACTAACCTGCCCGCCTCAATGGGTCGGCGCGACGTCCTGATAATTGCCTGGATCAGGGGTAACGCCCGCACCGAGGACCTCGGCGCGTGGTTGGGAGCGGAGGTCCTCTTCATGCCCTGGGCCTGGCCCGGCCTGCCCCTTCGCCGGCGGCTCGCCAGCTGGTTGCGCAGCAGTGCGGAGACGGTAAGAGCCGTACGCCGTCGGCGCCGAGCCACGATCGTGGTCGTCGAGCCGCCCGTGTTCGCTCCTATCTGCGCCTGGGCCGCCCGCCGGCCCGGTAGCCGTCTGTTCCTCGACCTGCACTCGGGAGTGCTCATAGCACCCAACTGGGCATGGGCCCGGCCGCTGCTCCGCTTCGTCGCCCGGCGGGTGGACGGCGTGATCGCCACCAATCGGGAGACGCTGCAGGGCCTGGACCTCGCCGGCACGCCGTCCTACGTCCTTCACGACCCGATCTGGGCACGGCCCCGCTCTGGCCCCGGAGGCAAGGGAACCCGCACGGATCCCTACGTCCTCTTCCCGGCCAGCGACAACCCTGACGAGCCGCTCAACCTGGTGGAGGAAGTGGGCCGCCGGCTGGACGGCATTCCGCTGATCAAGGTCAGCGGCCAGGTGCACCGACCAGACTCCGCCGGGGTCGAATACGTCGGGTACCTCCCCAGAACGGACTACGAGGACCTGCTGGCCGAAGCTTCCGCGGTGCTCTCTCTCACTGAGTGGGAGGCGACGATGCAACGTTCCGCCTACGAGGCCATCGAGACCGCGGTTCCAGTGGTCGCCCTCGACCGCCGCGTTCTCAGAGAGACGATGGATGGCGGCGGCGCCGTCTTCGCTTCCGCCGACCCCGGCGAGGTCGCACGGGCCATCAGGTACGCACTGGCGCACCGAGATGAGCTGGCGCGCCTTACCGCCCGAAGCAGGGAACGGTTCCGGGAAGGTTCAGAGGTCGTGAAGGAGGTCCTGCTCGGCTGAGCCTGGCGTCGAAGACGCCCGGGGGCGCCGGTCGAACTCGCCGGCCAATTGGGCCGCGCATTGGACACTGTCGAACCGTTGTTCCACGACCAGGCGCCCAGCCGCCGCCAGCTTCTCAACAAGCTCATCGTCGGCCGCCAGTGCCGTCAGCGCGCCAGCGAGCGCATCAGCCCGGCCGGGAGCAACGAGCAGCCCGGTCGATCCGTCGGTCACCAACTCCGGCACCCCGGCGATCGGGGTCGAAACGACCGGCAGGCCGACTGCCATGGCTTCCATCAGCACCACCGGTACGCCCTCGGCGAAGCTCGGCAGGCACAACACATCGTGCCGGGCCAAGAGCGTGGGCAGCTCGTCCTGGCCGATGGGGCCGGCGAAGGTGACCGAGTCGGCGACACCGAGCCGCTCCGCCATCTGCCTCAACGAACCTTCTACCGGTCCGGAGCCGGCCAGCGTCACGGTGACATCCACGCGACCCCGCAACGATGCGAGGGCTTCGAGCAGGATCGCCTGACCTTTTCGCTGGACGAGCCGCCCGACGCAGAGCACCGCCATGCGGCTGTTGAATGGTCGAGGCGGCCGGAACCGGTAACGGTCGAGGTCGGCACCGCAGTGCACCACGATCAGCTTGTCCCAGGAAGAGGGGGGACAAAGGAGCATGAGCTGGCTGCGGCAGAAGTTGCTTATGCACACGACTCGGTCGGCGGCGGCCACCTTCGCCGCCAGATTGAAGCGCTCGACCGCGAAGAACTCGGTTGGACCGTGCATGGTGAAGCTCCAACCCCAGCGCCCTTCGGGGTCGGTGAACCGGTCGAAGACGCTAGCCAGCCACACATTGTCGGTCGCCACGTTGGCCAGGTGGGAATGCAGGTGCTCCACCCGGCGGCGCCTGGCCCAGGCCCACACATAGACCGCCTCTCCGAAGTAGAAGAGCTGCCGTAGGCGGGCTGGCACCCCGGCCGGCGCCTGGCCGAGGGCGAATCGGAGGGTCTTGAAGTACGCGACGGGGTGGGATAAGGCGCGTAGATGGGCCGCCGTCAACCTGAACAGGGAGACCGGCAGGACGGATTCCGTAGCCTCGGCCTCCTCCCTGTCGTCGCGCGACAGGAGGTGCTCATCGTCGGCCCGATGGATGGAGAGGGTCTGAACTTCCACCCCCGCCCGCCGCAACCCGGCGATCTCCCGGCCGATGAAGGCGAGGGACAGTGCAGGGTAGGTATGGACCACGTAACCGACCCGCACCGTCAGGCCGCCCCCTTGCCAACCCCGGCGAGGTAACGCCGCCGCCCGGATGCTCCCCCTGCGTCGTACTCGACGTGGCCCGGATCGTCCGGGTCGAGCCAGTGGGGGTAGCGGTCCCACAACCGTCGAACCATGGCTCCAGCGTTCAAGGCCGTCAACCTTGTGGTGGCCGACAGCGATCCGCTCAGCGACTCGGTCACGCCGTGGCGGACGCTGCCTCCCCCGGGGAGCCGGCCACCGGGCTCCCACACCGCCAACCAGTCGGTCAGCACCTGCCCCACCCGGCCACCCGCGAGCGACTCCACCACGCCGGCCGGGGCCGGACAGCCGAGGGTCGCCTCTACCCGAGCGAGCATCACCGCCACGGGAAGCTCCACCTTCCACCGATTGCAGCGGCGGACCACCTCGTCCCAGTCGGGCGGGTCGCTCTTCATGACCTGCGACAGGTCGGCCAACCAGATCAGCCGGTGACCCCCCGAATTGGCGGCGTGCAACGCGTAGTGAATGAAACGGTCCGTGCGTTCCAGCGCCGGCGCGCTGACGGACCCGAGCTCGAGCGTCACCCGCCGGTCGAGAAGCTCGTCGGTGGGCAGGGCGAAGGTGCGGCGCAGCCGGGCCAGGTTCACCAGGTGCCAGTGGAGGTCGACGGTCAGGCCGGTCGAGCGGTCCTTCAGGCTCACCTGAGCCCGCCCCTGGCGTATCAGCAGCTCCCAGTTCCGGTCGATCAGCTCGGCCCCGGCCTCCTCCAGTGCCTCGAGGGCGGAAGGGAACTCGGCCGGAGAGACCAAGAGGTCCAAGTCGAAGTACGGGCGGGAGACGCCCGCATAGGCAGTCTTGACCAGCACGGGGCCCTTCACCACCACCCAGGCGTACGCACCGGCGTGGAGCGCGCCGGCCAGACGATCCAGAGCCAGAACGGCACGGAGGTGGTGATTCCCGGCATCCAGCAGGGCGATCTCGGCGAGACGGGCATCCGCCCGCTCGGCAAGCCTCCCGGCTGCTGCCTGGTGGAGCAGTCCGGTCACCCCTTGGTGGACCGCCCATTCGACCAGCGCGTCGGAGGCAGCCCGGAGGTCCTCGGCCGCCGGCGGCGGGCCCGTCGCCAAGGCGATGGCGAGGAGCCGACCGGCCCGATCAAGGCGGCGGTTCGGGGCCACGACAGGGACACGGAGCGAAGGGCCACCCATCGCTACATCATGCCCGCCGCCTCGGAAAGCGGAAGGACAAAGCATGGGCCTGGCCCGAATTGACCGGTACGAGAAGCTGAGTACTGTCAACAGGCCGACCCAACGGAACGGGGAGAGTTGGATAACGAGAGGACCACGCAGGCCACACCCAGGCGGTACACGAAGCTCATCGGAGCCGCATCCGCCCTGGCCGCGTTGATGGCATTCGGCTCGGCGGCGACGGGGAACGCCGCGACCAGCACGTCGACGTCACCTGAGCTATTTCCGAACAGCTCCTTCGATCACTCCGTGGTCAACCAGCCCGTTTCGGCCGACAGGTCCAACTACATGAACCACTTGGTGAACCAGTACGCGACCAACTACGGGTCGGTCGGGGTGAACCGGATGCCGATCTTCACGGTCCCGGCCAACCAGCCGCTGGTCCCGGTGTCGCTGGCGAGCGGCTGCTACGGAAGTTTCCTCTCCACCCTTGGGAACGGCGTGCCGATCCCGCCCAGCGCCTACACTACGAACTCCAGCGACGAGGACATCATTATCAGCCAGCCCTCCACCGGCCAGGAATGGGAGCTGTGGCAGGCGACCCAGACCAACGGACACTGGTCGGCGTGCTGGGGCGGCGGCCTGAGCCTCGGCTCCACCGGCGTCTTCCCCGCCCCGTACGGCATGTCGGCGACCGGCATCTCCTACCTGGCGACCACTATCACCGAGGCCGACGTCGCCTCGGGGCATATCAACCACGCCATCGCCATGCAGATCGTCAACTGCAACGGGTATGTCGCCCCGGCCGACCGGGGTGACTGCACGTCCTTTGTGGCACCGGTTCTCCGTCGTCTACTTCATCTTCCGACGGGCTCCGCCGGCGCCCCGCCCGAGGGCACCTGGTTCCGGATGCCGCAGAGCACGCCGATGCCGGCCGGCCTCACGCCCTACGCCCAGATGGTGTTCCGGACCCTCCAAACCTACGGCGCCGTCGTCGTCGACAAAGCC
>DASXZJ010000120.1:0-68259 GCA_036502025.1 Acidimicrobiales bacterium
CCACGATGCGGCCGACACCAAAGTATTCGACAAGGTCATCGTGATTACCGATCGCGTCATCCTCGACCGCCAACTTCAAGAGACCATCTACCAGTTTGAGCATGCGCGCGGCGTAGTGGTGAAGATTGACAAGGACTCGGGCCAGTTGGCCGAGGCGTTGGCGGGGGAGCAGGCCCGCATCATCATCACGACCCTCCAGAAGTTCCCCTTCGTCCTCGACAAGGTGGGGGAACTCCCAGACCGCCGCTACGCCGTCATCGTCGACGAAGCTCACTCCTCCCAGACGGGCGAAGCAGCAAAAGAGCTACGCATGGCGCTCGGAACTACTGACGAGCAGGAACTCACCGTCGCTGAAGCCGAGGATGCTGGGTACATCGCCGAGGCCATCGACCCAGTGGAGGAGGCACTCGCGAAGGCAGTCGTCGCCCGCGGTCGTCAATCGAACCTATCGTTCTTCGCCTTCACGGCTACACCCAAGGCGAGGACCCTGGAACTGTTCGGCACCTGGCACAAGGAGTCCGACCGGTTTGAGCCATTCCATCTCTACTCCATGCGCCAGGCCATCGAGGAGGGCTTCATCCTTGACGTCCTGGCCAACTACACGACCTATCAGACCTATTGGCGTATCGAGAAAGCAGTCATCGATGACCCCGCCTACGAGGCTCCGAAGGCGCGCCGCGCCATCGCCCGGTTCGTGTCCCTTCATCCGTCCAACCTGGCCCAGAAGGCCGAGATAATCGTCGAACACTTCCGCGCTCACACGGCCCCAAAGATTGGGGGTCACGCCAAGGCCATGGTCGTCACCTCATCCCGGCTTCACGCTGTGCGCTACAAGCAAGCCATCGAGACCTACATCTCCAAGATGAACTACTCGGACCTCGCCGCGCTGGTGGCCTTCTCAGGGAAGGTGATTGACGAGCATGGTTTGACCTACACCGAGTCCCAGATGAACGGGTTCCCCGAGTCCCAGACCGCTGAGAACTTCGCCGGGGACGACTACCAGGTCCTTATCGTGGCCGAGAAGTTCCAGACCGGGTTCGACCAACCGCTCCTTCACACCATGTACGTGGACAAGGTCCTCACCGGTCTCAACGCCGTCCAGACCTTGTCCCGCCTCAACCGTATTCACCCGCTGAAGACCGACACCTTCGTCCTGGACTTCCGCAACGATGCCGAGGACATCACGAAGGCGTTTGAGCCGTACTACGGGCGAACGGTTGCCCCGCCGACTGATCCCAACCTCCTCTTCGACACGCGGAGCCAACTGGACGCGTATGACGTCCTCCGGCCCGAGGAGATTGAGGAGACCGTTGCCGTCCTTCTCACCATCAAGGATCAGAAGGACCACGGTCTGGTTTACGCGCTCCTCGACCCAGCGTGCGAACGGTTCAAGGAGTTGGACGAGCAGGACCGGCTGGGTTTCAAGGATGCCCTGGACAAGTTCGTCCGCACGTACTCCTTCCTTTCCCAGGTGGTCTCATTCGGTGACTCCAAGCTGGAGCGGGACTACATCTACTGCCGGGCGCTGGCCTCGCGCCTCCGCGACCAGAACACCAGTACATCCCTGGACCTGGGTTCTGAGATCGAGTTGACCCACCTCCGCAGCGAGGTCACCTACGAGGGGTCACTCTCACTCGACGCCGAGACCGGAGAGGTAACGAGCATTTTCGGGGAGGGGCGCGGCAAGCAGAATGATCCTGAGTTAGAACTCCTCTCAGAAATCGTCAAGCAGTTGAACGACCGGTTCGGCCTCACGCTCGACGAACGGGACCAACTCCTCTTCGATCAGTTTGAGGAGACCTGGGTGGCCGACCCCGAGGTCAGCGCCCAGGCTCAGAACAACACCATCGAGAACTTCCGCCTGGTCTTCGACCGCATGTTCATGGGGACCGTGGTCGGGCGGATGGACGACAATGAGGCCATCTTCAAGAAGATTCTGGACGACGACGAGTTCCGCCAGGTGCTGATGGACCTGTATGCCGGGAGGGTCTATCGGCGGGCGCGGGGACAATCGAACACCTAACGGGACTCGTTGTCCGTGCCCCCCGCGTGCCCCATCTGTTGAGAAATGATGCGAAATGCCAACAACTGACCAAAAGTGAAAAGTTACCGTAAGCTGCTCATTCTTCTTCGCCGCAGGTCGGACACTTGGCTCCGGCGACCCTCTCAAGGTGGCGACACGGGTTCAAATCCCGTTGGGACTGCTCAGTGGCCTAGACCCCATAGGTCGAGCCAGCGTTATGAGAGTTTGGTCGTGAGCTACCTGGAGGTAGTCCATGCCCAAGCGCTATGCGAGAGAGTTCCGGCCGGCGATCTGCGAACGCCTGGTCGCCGGCGAACGGATCAGCAAGATCTCAAGTGAGACCGTGTCTCCCCGGCGACCCTCCATCCTTGGAAGGACGAGTGGCGGACCGCTCAGGTGGCCTGACAAGCTCGCCCTATGAGCGTCATACCCGTTCCCAGCGGCGATGTCACGGTAGAGGTCGACGGTCGAATTGTCATAGTGACCTTCAATCGCCCCGAAAAGCGGAATGCCATAACCCAGGGCATGTACGGCGCCATCGCCGACACCTTGGAGGCGGCTGATGCAGACCTCGGTGTGGCAGCAGTGATCTTTACTGGCAATGGTGCTGCATTTACTGCCGGAAACGATCTGGAGGACTTCGCATCAGGGGCAAATCTCGACCAGGTATCACGGTTTTTGCAGGTGATTAGGACGGTCAACGTGCCGTTGATCGCAGCGGTGAATGGAATGGCCGTTGGCGTAGGGCTAACCATGCTCCTCCATTGTGATCTGGTCTACGTGGAACCCTCAGTCGTTCTCTCGGCGCCATTCGTTTCCCTGGGTCTGGTACCCGAAGCGGCATCAAGTCTGATCCTCCCTCGAGTTGTCGGAGAGAGACGCGCCGCTGAGATCCTGCTGGGTGGCCGCAAGATCGATGGGAACGAGGCTGCCGAGTGGGGCCTGGCCAACGCCGTCGCTTCATCCGCCCTCACCGCGGCCCGCGAAGCCGCAAAATCGCTGATAGGTCAACCGCCGCAAGCGATACGGGCAACGAAGGCGCTTTTGCATTCCGATGAGCTCACAGTCGGTGGGCGGATGGCTGAGGAGATGACTCGCTTCATGGAGGCGCTTGGTGGTGCGGAATTCGCAGAAGTGATTGCGGCTCGAAATGAGAAACGACCGCCGGTCTTCTGATGGGCAGGAGCGAACGGTTGGTGATGGGCTTGGTGGGGATCATCACCATGACGTTGTCCTTTGGCGCTAGCGCTACTGCAGCCGAGCCGATCACCGCATCTTCTGCTCCCCAGCTGGTCACCATCACCATTCCGGACCGGGCCGGCGAGATCCCATCAAAATGGCTGAGCTATGCCGGTCCCCCGCGGGCCAACGTGTTGCTACCGGCTGGTTACGACCCCAGCCAGCGCTATCCCTTGCTCGTCCTGCTCCACGGACTCAACTCCAACTACGCCTGGGTCGCCCAATCGGGGCTGATTACGGACTTCGACGGACTGAACGCGATCGTGGTCATGCCCGAAGGGGGCAGCGGTTGGTACACCGATTGGTGGAACGACGGTGAGCGTGGGGGTCCAGCATGGGAGAGCTACTTCCTCAACGAGGTCATCCCCACCATCATGGCCAAGTACCCGATCCTGCCTCAGCGGCAGTACCACGCCATCGCAGGTGTGTCGATGGGCGGTCTCGGCGCGGTCTACCTGGCCGGCCGACTCCCCGGATTCTTCGGGTCGGTGGCCAGCCTCTCCGGCTTTGTGGACCCTCGGTTTTTCTCCGCCATAACCGAGCCGGGGATGGGCTTGACCGCGCTGGCTCCCTTCAAAGGCGACGATAATTTCGATCCCGTCGACGGCCCACCCGAGGGGTTCTACTTCGCCGGCCACGACCCCGGTCTTCTCACCACGAACTTGAAGCAAACGCGCGTCTTCGAAAGCACCGGCACCGGCATACCGAGCAACGCCGGTCTCTCCGAGCGGGCGGCCACCGCTGCCGTCGCCGAAGGATCTGTCGCAGAATCACTCATCATTTATCCAATGAACCAGATTTACCACGCCGCCCTGACCGCCGCGGGCATTGACGTCACCTATCAGGTCCACTCAGGTGGCCATGACATTCCGGACTTCTCCACGGAGATCAAGGCGATGCTCGGGTGGGGGCTATTCCAGCCAGTTGCCGTCAATCCGGCGGCTTGGGTCAACAGGACGGTGGCGACGAGCGGGCAGCTCTGGGACATCAGCTACCGATTCGCCCAACCACCAAACCAAGTTGTGCAGTTCCAGCAATTCGGAACCATGCTGTCGGTAAGTGCCGCGGGAGCCGTCCTCACCATTACTACCGGCGGAGGCTGCGTGATCCACACGGTCACGCCGGCGACCATCAGCGTTCCGACCCAGGATTGCCCGTAGGCGAGATGTTCCGCCCAGGCGTGCATTGTTGGGTTCGTTCCCCAAATGGGTACGGCGGGGTGATCCAATCCGGCTCAATTAACGCTGTATCACGGGGTCGAATAAAGTCGCAGCGGCAAAACAGTTACTAGTTGCACAATCGCAGCGCCATTTGGGCGGTCGTCTGGAGGAAGACAGCGTGGCGAAAAGAGACGTGAGCATCGGGGTGCTTGTCGTCCTGGGAGTGCTGGCCAGCAGCTGCGGCGGTTCCTCACCTACCGTCGTCGCTCATGGGCCGGCCGATGCCACGGCCTGTAGGAGCATCGACACCCTCTATAACCTGGCCATTGCCAACAAGGCTCCCTCGACGGCTCAAGTCAACGAGGTGGTGAACGACGGAAGGGCGGCCGACGACTCCACCCTCCAAAGGTTCACGGCAGACCTCGTTGCCGCGGGGCATTCTGGCAAGACCGCCGACGTGGAGAAGGCCATGATCAGACTCGCGCAACGTTGCACGGTGATGGGGATCGGACCACGAAACTAGGGATCCTTCCGTGCCGTCAGCCCTTCGGGTTGATCGGCATCCGAGCATCATTGCCAGGCTCGCACCCAATCCACCTGCGTTGTCGCTGGCAAGGGTGTGGTTCCCGGTACGAACGCGTCGGTGTTCATACCTAGAGCCTGGGTGAGGGCAATGAAGAAGGGCTGGTCAAAGGGCTCGCCCCCGGTGAGCGGCGAGGCCGGGTTCGTATGGTCGACCAAGCAGGTCTGCCCGTTGTCGAGGACGGTGAGTGAGCCAGGGGACCACTGAAGACCGAAAGTGCTAAACGCTCCAGGCGTAATGGCGCAGTTGTAGGCCGTTACGTTCGGGTCATTGCCTGCGGCATTGTAGTGAATATAGGGAATATCGAGCGCAGGGAACTGGCTGTAGAACTCGGCGAAGTCGATCTCACCAGAGTCTGGCCACGCAGCGCCGTACTTACTCGAGTTGTTCGGCCAGAGCCAGAACGTCTCCTGGAGCCCCTGAATGGCCGACGCCGGGAGCTTGGCGCGGACCTCGAACATACCGTAGGCCTGGCTGAACAGCCCGGAGGTGGTGACCATTCCACTCGTGTAGTTGGTCGTGAAGCTGTACGGGCCGTCCTGGCAAGTGAATGGAGCAGCTTCTTGGCGGACGGTCAGATTCAGGTAGCCACCCGAGACCGAGACGTTATTGGGACTGTTGACATAGCACGCTGTTCCGGCTCCAGAGCCAGTGGTGTAGGCACTGTTGGCCGTTTGCTGCACCACCCATTTGGTCGTGTCGAGCGTCGTTCCGTTGAACTCGTCATCGAAGGTGCATTGCCATTGTGAACCATCGCTCTTGTAGATAGGGGTTCCGCCGCAATCGGACCCGTTTCCGGCCGGATTCGTCGGCGGGCTTGTAGTCGTTGTCGTAGTTGTAGGCGGCGTGGTTGTGGTTGTGGTTGTGGTTGTGGTTGTGGTCGTTGTTGTAGGCGGCGCGGTCGTGGTCGTAGTTGGCGCCTTCGCAATCGTGGTCGTAGTTGGCGCCTTCGCAATCGTTGTCGTGGTCGTGGTCGTAGTAGGAGACGGCATTGGCACGGGCGGGTTGATCGGAGCCGTCGGCGTCGGCGAGTTCGGGAAGTTCACTGCAGCGCCGTTAGCCTCGATTTCCAGGTACCCCTCGGAATCGGTGTGCACAATCATCCCGACGGCGCTGGCCCCACTGCCCCCGAGGGAACCGAAGAACTTGGCGTCGCCGAAGCTGAAGATGCCACCGTCACTCGCCACCAGCCAATAGCCCAGCCCGTCAGCGGTTGATGCCATCCCGACGATCGGCTTGTTCAGCGTGAGGGCGCCGGTCGAACCGAAGAACTTGGCGTCGCCGAAGCTGAAGATGCCACCGTCACTCGCCACCAGCCAATAGCCTCGACCATCTGGTGTGGCAGCAACGCCGACTATTGGCCTGCTCGGCGTTACGCCTTCGTCCGACAGGGACTGGCTTGGTGTTGCACTACCGATAGCGAGGACGCTTCCATTGGCGGTCGTCTCCCAATAGCCCGACCCGTTGGGGATGCTCGCGATGCCGACAACTGGGCTTGAAAGAGTAATTCGAGGCACCATCGATGTGGCCAATACGACAGAAGAGCCAAGGACCAGAAGACTCCCGATCAGGGCGAGCGACGCCAGTAGCCCAACCGCCTGACGTCGTCCCCGGCCGATCGGCAGCGTAGCCAACCTCGCGACGCGTTCCGAATGCATACGGGCAAGCCTGACTACGGTCAATCTCCCCGCGGTCCACTCCCGCCCAACAGCAACACAATTCGCTTTCGTAGGACCCACAATGAGAGCAGTGCGGCCGAAGCAGGCCGTCGGGACACCCTCGAAGATGTGTTGTGTGACTCCCGTCCCCTCTTGGCGGGACATTCGACCCTATTGGTCCGTTCTGAAGTCTTCGATACTGGATGTCGGCTCCCCATATAGGGGCGGTAAATGAAAGGGGGACGGAAATGGTCCGCGTTCTACTCACCAAAGTTGTAGGGAACTCCAAAATACGCAACGACCCCCTCC
Organism: Acidimicrobiales bacterium; assembly: GCA_036502025.1. Taxonomy (GTDB): domain Bacteria; phylum Actinomycetota; class Acidimicrobiia; order Acidimicrobiales; family RAAP-2; genus Bog-473. Next base: position 6,973 of record DASXZJ010000120.1, read on the forward strand.
CCGAGCTCAATCCGTGGCGTGAAGTCGGCTGGATCTTCAAAGATGGTGAAGCCATTGCGATCGAGCGACATGGCGGGGAGACTCGAGTTCGTTCAGCTTTGCTGTAGTCGTCACCGAACGCTGGCGTTCAGCGCGCCGGCTGAGCTTCGTTTCAGCCGAACTCAGCGAGAGATCACCCGCCCACGCCTCGTCAGCCTTGGAACCTCGTGAACTCTGGAGGGTGCCAAGCGGCACCGTTGCCGAGTTAGTTGACGGCGACAGATGGTCGAGTCGTATCGAGCGCAAGGAGCAGGAGAAGCCTCGCCCCGGCACTCAAGGCTGCTTCGGGGTTGGCTTCGAAATAGCGGAGGTATTCCGGGTCGATCTCGGCCCGGAGAGCCAGTTCCTCAATGGTCAGGTCAAGTTCAATCCGGCGCTGCGTGACGCGGCGACCAAATTCGCCCGATTGGAAATCCCGCGGCCCCACGTCCCATGTCGAGATACCCGAGGACGGAGCGAAACGGTTCAGACTTCCGGACTGCTCGGATTGCATTACTGAGGTCACAGGCACAGTGTGCCCAATGAGGCAGTTTTGCTCTAGAGGAATACGTCCTGTTGTGCGGTGACCAACGCCTGTTATGTCGGGCGGTCTATGACCGAACCGGCACCGCCCAATGGAGGGAGCATCCACCGGTAGTGCTCTCGTCGATGGTGAATGTCCCATGCAATTGGTCTGCTCTGTTGCGAAGACTGGCCAGTCCGAAGTTCTCCCGATCCTTCCGGTCATTGAGCCAACGTCCATTGTCAACCAAATGCAATCTGCACTGACCTTCTCGAACGGACAGGCTCAGTGAAGCCTGTGTTGCGCTGGCGTGGTTACCAATATCCGCCACCGCCTCTCGTATCGTTGCCAATAAATGATCGACTACGCGATCCGGTATCGCAGCGTCAATCGGTCCGTCAAAGGTGACTTGAACGTCGAAGCCGACGACGTAGCTCAGGTTCCGAACGAGCGCCAGCACGCGGTCACGAATGCCACGGTTCGTCTCCCCCATCCCGAGCTCGTAAATGGTCGAGCGGACTTGATGAATCACTTGGTCGATCTCATCTACCGCTTGGGCGAGCGAATCGGTCAGTTCCACCGAGGAACCCGCTGCCATGCTCTGGAGGGTCAGGCCAACGCCGAACAGGCGTTGGATCACCGTGTCGTGGAGATCACGCGCCAAACGATTCCGATCTTCATAGACGGCAACTACGCGATCGCGTTCATGAAGTCGTGAATTTTCGATGCCGATGCCAGCCGCAATCGCGAGGGTCTCGATCAGGGCAACATCGTCGTCGGTGAACTCGGACCAACCAATTTTATCGGTCAAGTACAGGTTGCCATACACCTCGTCCCGCAGCTTGATCGGCACTCCGAGGAACGAAGTCATGGGCGGATGGTTGGGTGGAAACCCGAAACTATCGGCGTGGATACCCAGCTTGGACAAGCGCAAGGGTCGAGGATCCGCTATCAAGAGGCCGAGCACACCCCGTCCCGTGGGGCGTGCCCCGATGCGGTCCTCTTCTTGAGGTTCGAGCCCCACGGTTATGAACTCTGAAAACTCCGTACGGTCGTCGCTCAGTACGCCCAGTGCACCGTAACGAGCGCCCGTCATGGAGCGAGCTTCCTCGACGACGTGGCGCAACAGGGCCGCGAGATCGATATCGGCCTCAATGAGCAGCGTCGCCTCGAGCACCCGCCGGAGGTTGCTGGAATCCTCAATTGACCGAAACGGCACAAAACCACGCTAGACCTCGGGATACACCATCAGTTAGCGGGAACTGAGGATCTGCCGCAAGGTGGCAACAGGTAGTTGCTCCGGAGGCACCGAATTGGAAGGATGGTTATGTGACGCTTGGAGTATTTCTGCTCGATGACCACGAGGTGGTTCGGACAGGACTGCGGGCCCTCCTCGAAGCGAGTGACGAAATCACAGTGGTCGGCGAGGCGGCGACGGTGGCTGATGCCCTGGAACGAATTCCCTCCACTCATCCCGACGTCGCCATCCTCGATGTCCGACTGCCGGATGGAAGCGGTATCGAAGTATGCCGTGAGATCAGATCTCGTTCGCCCGAGGTGGCTTGCCTGATGCTCACCTCATACGCCGATGACGAGGCCCTCTTTGCCGCCATCATGGCCGGTGCCGCGGGGTACGTCCTCAAGCAGGTGGGAAGCGCACACCTGGTCGACGCCGTACGCCGCGCCGGATCCGGTCAGTCGCTTCTGGATCCAAGTGTGACGGCGCGTGTACTCGAGCGCTTGAGGGAGGGACCCAAGGTCGACCCCGCCTTGGCCAGCCTCACCCCTCAGGAGCGCCGGATTCTGGATCTCATCGCCGACGGCCAGACAAATCGCCAGATCGCCGAAGCGATGTTCCTGGCGGAGAAGACGGTGAAGAACTACGTATCGAATCTACTTTCCAAGCTCGGTATGGAGCGAAGGACTCAGGCGGCTACCTACGCCGCCCGGCTGGAGGAGCGTTCGGTGCAGACGTCGCGTACGGACAAATCAGGTACTTGATCGACCGGCACCGAGCTCACGAGGTGTGATGCGGATCTTCGTCCGCCCCGTTCAGGTGTATGCCTCGTGACGCCAACGCTCGGTGGAGTTCGTGCCGTTGGACCTCGGGTTGGCTGAAATCGTTCGGTTGGCAGGCCAGGCCGACGGATCGGGCAAGTCGAATAAGGGCAAGGTCGTAGGCCACTTGACTTGCCAGCGCTGACGGCGCGGCGGGTCTTTGCCCATTCACTCGGTCCTGCCTTTGGATTTGGCAGAGGAGCAGATCTGAGAAGTGAGCGGCTCGGCTGCCGTGCACGTCGGGCGCGCCGGCATCGAAGGCAGCGTCCAGAAGCTGTGAGTACATCGACATGTTGTTCACTCTGCCGCCACCACCGTTCAGCCGAAAGAGGACTTTGACCCTCTTCGTGGAAGTTTGATCGGCCGGGATGAGTTCCGGCCCCCGGCCCGACTTCGCAGCGCCCTGAATAGGAAAGAAGCGATGGCGACCGCTAGTAACGGTCGCCATCGCTTCGAACACCACTATCTGGGATGAGGAGGGTGTTAGGGACAGTGTGACCCCGGGCGGATCGGCGCAATAGGGCCATAAGTCACATGCAGTCCTGGTGCCTGATCGCCCGAACGTCGCCGCCGAACCTGGTTGGCTCGACGCTCACGGGGCAGGGGTGTCAGAGTCAGGGGACCCAGCGGTCCGTGATCCGAAAAGGTCATTGGTCCCGACCACACTGAGGCTTTTGCCTCTGATCGGGCGGCGATGAATTCCTCAGATTGCTCTCATGGAATTCAGATCGCTCACTCGACGCGCCGAGCGTGCTGCCTCATTCGAGTCGCCGTTCGACGTTGCGCCCCGCAATCGATACCGGATCGGGTGGCAGGGTTGGCCCAAGTGGATTGTTGCCATCGCCGTCGCCTCGACCGCCGGATGCTGGTGTGTCGGATCAGCCGGCGCGGCTGGAATCCTTCCGCCGGGTAATCCTCCCTCCAACATTGCGCCCAGCAGCGCCGACTACCTGGCGTCGATCGACAACGGTCGCGGTCAGGAAGGGGTAGCCCCGATGAACGTGTCCGAGGCGAGCATCTCGACCTTGCCCATTCCCGAGCAGGTGTTCATCCTGACAAACGAAGAGCGCATCGATCGTGGTCTTCAACCGATCGGGTACATGACAGCTCAACTCAACACCATTGCGCAGCAAGGTGCCGATTCCGGTGCCGACCCGGGGTTTCCGGATACGTTAAGTGGCGGGGCATCGAGAACGTGGGGCGGATCGATCTGGGCCGGAGGAATGACCAATGTCTTCGAGGCTGATTATCTCTGGATGTACGAAGACGGTTGGGGTGGGCTGCTCGGCGGGACTTCGAACATTGACTGCAACCTGCTGTCCTCCTCAGGCTGCTGGGGGCACCGCGACATCATGCTGCACCCCTATGGAGCGTGCGGAAACAGCGCGCCAACGCTGTCGATGGGCGCTGCGTTCTCTTCGACCGGGTACGCCAACGGCTCAATCGCGGCCGTATTCATCAGCACCTGCGGTGGGCCTCCGTCTGACGTGACCCTTAGCTGGAACCAGGTTCTATCGACCGTGCTCGCTACGCCGTATGCCATCGGGATCGCTGGGCTCCCCAACGGCCAGGGGTATTGGGAAGCGCAGTCCGATGGAGCCGTCCATGCTTTCGGACAGGCGATTGACTACGGGTCCATGGCGGGTCACCAGCTGAACTCTCCTCTGGTGGATATCGCCTCAACTCCGGACGGACGGGGATACTGGTTGGTGGCGGCGGATGGTGGCATTTTCAGCTTTGGCGATGCCCGGTTCTTCGGCTCTACCGGTTCTCTGCGTCTCAATAAGCCCATCGTCGGCATGACGTCCACGCCCGACGGCGGCGGCTATTGGCTGGTGGCATCCGACGGTGGGATATTCAGTTTCGGCGATGCTCCATTCCGCGGCAGCATGGGAGGGCGACTGCTCAACCGGCCCATCGTCGGCATCGCGGCCGATGTGGTGACCCACGGATACTGGTTGGTGGCGGCGGATGGTGGCATCTTCAGCTTCGATGCACCCTTCTTCGGCAGTACCGGTGCAATCCACCTCAACCAGCCCATTATCGGCATGGAATCGCTGAGCAACGGGCAGGGATATCGGTTCGAGGCAGCAGACGGGGGCGTCTTCTGCTTCGGTCAGGCTGTCTTCAAAGGCTCGATGGGCGGGCAATCTCTGCTGGCGCCAGTCGTCGGCATGGCCGCCGACATCGTGAACCAGGGGTATTGGATGCTGGCGGCCAACGGGAGCATCTTCAACTTCGGCGGCGCCGCCAACTACGGCAGCCTCGCCAGTTAACCCCCGAGGTACCAACGGGAGTTGGCGCCCGAGCGCGCCGAGGTCTCGTAGCCGGTCTGCCGTGCTCAGAAGTCGGCCAGCGACCAGGCATCGGCGCCGTCGCAGATCCGCAAAGCTCGGAGCCCGCGGCTGCTGTTGGTGATGCTCGAAACTGCCTGGTGTCCTCTTCGTCGAGGGCTCCCCAAAGCCGCCTCACCGGGTCGATGGTGGGCTCGGGCGCCGCTCGCCGTGACCAGGCACCCGGCGAGCACTTCATGGCGTGCCTTTCGGAGTGTCATCCCGATCCAATGTGACTTTGGTCCCTATTGCTGAGTGATGTTGGACCCTTTTCCGGACCCCCTGCAATCCCGATGATGAGAGGAGAGGACGGGGACCTGCCCCGGGGGACGACGGGGTAACGACATGACATCGAGTTTCAGGCCGCACCACCACCGTGGCGGACGCGGTACGTGGCGTCGCTCCCCGCTCTGGGCCGGCTTGGTCCGCTCGCTCCGCGTCACCGTCCCAGCCGGAGCTGCTCTCTTCGGGAGCGTGGTCTTCGCCGGCTTCGCTCCCGCAGGAGCCGCTTCCATAGAGGCGCAGGTGCGTCTCCCCGCCTCGGCCGCTTTGGTGCCTCAGGGGGCCAAGGTCGAAGGTCAGGTGCAGCCAGGTGCGGCCCTCAACGGCGAGGTCTCCCTGGCTCCCGCCGACCCCACGGCGTTGACCCAGTACGCCGACGCCGTCTCGACCCCGGGCAACGCACAATTCCATCAATATCTCTCGCCCGGTTCGTTCGCCCAGCGCTTCGGAGCGGGTTCGTCGGCGCTCAACGCCACGGCGGCGTGGCTCAGTTCTTCCGGATTCTCCGGAGTCTCGATCGATCCCGACCATCTGTTCGTGCATTTCAGCGGAACTGCCGCCGCGGTCAATGCAACTTTCGGCCTTTCGGTGGAGAACGTTCAGCTGACCGATGGGTCAAAGGCCATCCTCCCAAGTAGCGCTCCGCTTGTCCCCAAGTCGCTCTCCTCGGAGATCACGGGGATTCTGGGCCTCGACACCGCAGTGACCCCACATGACTCCATGGTCAAGGATCCGACCGTCACCGAGCCGGTACAGGTGGCACCCCAGTCCAACGCCCTTCGTGCCCATGCGCTCGGTGGATCGGCTACCTCGTCACCGGACACAACCTGTGCGGGTGCGACGGCGCTGGCGGCAGCTGGCGTACTGAGTGCGCAGCAGTTGGCCACTCTTTACGGGTTCGGGTCGCTGTACGCCCAGGGGCGGTTGGGCGCCGGGGTCACCATTGGGCTGGTCGAGCTCGAGCCCTACTCGCCTTCTGACATCAACACCTACCTGTCGTGCTACGACGTCAACCCTGAGGTCACCAACGTCGACGTGGACGGTGGACCCGGCACGGGGCCCGGTCAAGGTGAGGCCGCCATGGACATCGAAGCTATTGCCGGATTGGCCCCCGAGAGCCACATCGCGGTGTACCAAGGCGTGGCTGCGGCCAAGGCGTCCGACGCCAACATGATTGACATCTACCAGAGGATCGCACAGGACGATACCGCCAAAGTGGTGTCTACCTCCTGGGGCGAGTGCGAGACCCAAGCTGACCCGGCCCTTCTCAATGCAGAGAACACTCTCTTCGAGCAGATGGCCGTTCAGGGTCAGTCCGTGTTCGCCGCGTCGGGTGACTCGGGATCGGAGTCCTGCTTTGTCTCATCGGACGCGGCCGATACCAGCCTGACCGTTTCTGACCCGGCGTCGCAGCCGTTTGTGACAGGGGTCGGCGGCGTGACGGTGACTCCGACCGGCGGGGGCGCCACCCAGAAGACCTGGAACAACTGTCAGGGCGAGGCTTTCGCCATCTGTGCCGACGGCGCCATCGGAGGTGCCAGCGGCGGTGGCGTCTCCAGCGTGTGGTCCAAGCCAGCGTGGCAGACCGGCGCGGGTACCTCCGGCGGCATGCGGCAGGTGCCTGATGTCTCGGCCTCGGCGGATCCTCATCACGCTGACGCAATCAGCTGGGCCGGCGGTTGGATTCCCATAGCGGGCACTAGCGCGGCGGCCCCCCTCTGGGCCGCCGCCACCGCGTTGGTCGATCAGGGGTGCGCCTCGCCGGTGGGCTTCGCCAACGGCGCTCTCTATGCCCACCCAGGCGTCACGAGTGATGTCGCCTCTGGAAACAACGACTACACCAACACCAACGGCGGCTCTTACCCCTCCAATCCCGGTTACGACATGGCCACCGGCCTGGGCGTTCCCAACGGCAACAACATGGCTGCCCTGCTCGAGCCGAGCGGTTGTCCCTCCGTCTCATCCCTCTCCGCCACCACCGGACCGGCAAGCGGGGGCACCGCGGTCACGATCAGCGGAGTCAACCTGGTCAAGGCGACGGCGGTCCATTTCGGCACCAATGTGGCTTCCTTCGTGGTCCAGCCATCATCGGGCACGATCGTCGCCCGGGCACCTGCGGGGTCTCCGGGAACGGCCGAGGTGACGGTCACCACGTCTGGTGGCACGAGTGCCGCCACGGCCTTTGCCGGTTTCACCTATTCGGGTAGCGCTCCATTGCCCGTGGTCGGATTGGTCAATCCGGACGGAGCTCCCGTGGCCGGTCGTCCCGAAGTCAGCGTGACCGGGTCAGGGTTCACCGGCGCGACGGCGGTCTACGTGGGCAACATGCCGGCGACCTTCAGCGTGCAGTCGGACACCGCACTCACGCTCGCAGCCCCGGCCGCCCCCGAACCTGAAGTTGTCGACATAACCGTCGTCGGACCTGGCGGCACCTCGGCCCGCAACCAGGCCGACCTCTTCTACTACGACTCCTTCGTTTCGTTGAACTACGTCCACGGGTACACCGCCGCCAGTGGCGACGGCAATGTGTACGCGGTCGGCGACGCTCCCTACTACGGCTCGATGTACGGCACGCACTTGAGCGCACCCATCGTGGGAATGGTCACCACTCCAAGCCAACATGGGTACTGGCTCGACGCATCGGACGGAGGCATCTTTTCCTTCGGGAATGCTGGTTTCTTCGGTTCAATGGGCGGGCACCACCTCAACGAGCCGATCGTGGGCATGGCCACGACGCCCGATGGCGCTGGCTATTGGGAGGTGGCGTCGGACGGTGGCATCTTCTCCTTCGGTGACGCGCGGTTCTTCGGCTCAACCGGGGCCCTACACCTCGCCGAGCCCATTGAATCGATGGCTGCCATGCCTGACGGCGGTGGTTACTGGATGATGGCGTCGGACGGCGGGATCTTCGCGTTCGGTGATGCCGCCTTCTACGGCTCGGCCGTCGGGCACGCCGGACTCTGGACCACTATGGCCGTCGCTCCTCCCGGAGTGGGTTACATGCTCATGTCCTCCACCGGCACCGGACTGGCCTGCGGACACGGGTTCTATGTGATCGGAAGCGACTGGGGTGCACTGAACCCGACCGCCCCGCTCATCGCGATGAACTTCTATACAACCGCAACCGAGGCCTCCTGACCTCGTGCCTGGCACGATAGAGCTGTAACCCGGGCCCCTTAGGTCGTCGGGAGTCCGGAGACTCTGCCAAAAACTTCAAGCCGTTGACCGGCGGCGTATCGCCGTCCGGGTGTCAACCGTGGCACGCCACTCCGGCAATGCCTAAGGTCAGTGCGGCAGATCGGATGCCCGTGGCGAAGGCAGCTCAGGCTGGTGGCACTGTGAACTTGGTGGCGGGACTCGCGTGGGAGACCCCGCTGGGTGCCGGGCATCGATGGTCGTCGCGCCGAGAGGAGCGCGGCCGATGCGCCTGACCGTCAATGGGACCAAGTTGTTCGTGGACGTGGAAGGGGCCAAGTTCGTTCCCGACGGCGACATCATGCGGGAGAAGCCCACCATCGTACTCTTACATGGGGGTCCGGGCTTTGATCATTCGCAGTTCAAGCCGCAGTTCTCCCAGCTCGCCGACGTCGCCCAACTGGTGTATCTGGACCACCGTGGGTGCGGGCGGAGCGATCGGGACGATCCGAACTCGTGGACTCTCGAGACGTGGGCCGACGGCGTGAAGGGTGTCTGCGACGCCCTGGAGATCGAGCGCCCCATCGTGCTCGGGTGGTCGTTCGGGGGGTTCGTGGCCATGGCGTACGCGGCGCGGTATCCCGGCCACGCCGAGAAGTTGATCCTCCAGTCCACGGCGGCGCGCCTGGACGTGGACGTCATCGCCGCCGCCTTCGAGTCGGTCGGGGGAGCGGAGGCGGCGGCCATTGCCCGGGCGTTCTGGACGTCGCCCGACAACGAGACGATCGTGGCGTACCTCCAACGCTGCATCCCGCTGTATCACCCGGCCCGCTCGACCCGGCCGTCCTTTCCCGGTGCCTGCTGAACGTCGACCTCCTCATGGGTTTCGACGGTGAGAAGGAGATGGACCAGCGGGAAGCCTTGCGGCGGATCGAGATCCCCGTCCTCGTCCTGGCCGGAGCGCTCGATCCGATCACTCCGGTGGCGTCGGCCGAGGAGATCGTGGCGGCACTGGGACGACCCGACGTCGAGTTGGAGGTGCTCGGGGCGTCCGGCCACTTCGCACACCTCAGTGAGCCGGACCGGTTCTTCTCCCTGGTGCAGTCGTTCGTCCTGGCATGAGGGCACCGAGCGGCTCGCAGATTCACTGACCGCCTGCCAAAGAGAATAATCTTGGCCTATGTCAGGCATGCTGGACCAGGGTCGAGTGTGCCCATAGCTCACCTCCCGGCCGGAACCACCGCCGAGGCGGTGGCCGAAGCGGTGACCTCACAAGGCGCGGTCATCGTGGACCGGCTGGCCCCGCACGAACTACTAGACCGCATCGCGCTCGAACTCGACTCGTGGCTGGCCGCCACGCCTATGGGCCCCGATGACTTCAGCGGCAACAGCACTCGCCGGACCGGCGCGCTCATCGCCCGCTCGGTCTCGAGCCGGGAGTTGGTGCAGCATCCGCTGGCCCTGGGTGCGGCCGGACTGGTACTGGGACATGCCACGAACTTTCAGCTCCATCTGACCCAGCTCATCGCCATCGGCGCGGGGGAGACCCCGCAACCCATCCACCGGGACCAGTGGGCGTTCGACTTCTTTCCGTTTCCGCGGGGTTACGACGTCCAGTGCAACACCATCTGGGCTCAAACCGATTTCACCGAGGCCAACGGCGCCACCCGGGTCGTGGTGGGGAGCAACACGGCGGACGATGGTCTGTCGTTCCACCAGGTCGACACCGAACCGGCCGAGATGGAGCGTGGCTCGGTCTTGTTCTACTCGGGCAGCGTTTACCACGGCGGCGGAGCCAACCGGACCGAGACGACACGGGTGGGCATCAACATCACCTACAACGTGGCGTGGTTGCGCCAGGAGGAGAACCAGTACCTCTCCGTGCCGCGCCAGGTGGCCGAGACCCTGCCGACCGAGCTCCTCAGGCTTATGGGGTACGACCGGGGTGCCTACGCCCTGGGGTACATCGATGACCTGCGTGATCCCATCGAGGCCATCCGCCCCGGGAGCGGCGCGATCGGCTTCGGGCGAACCGATGCCTCCACTGCCGTGCCGGTTGCCTTCGGCGAGGACGCGGCCGCCGCGGCACTGGCGACTGAGTAGTCGGCGCGCGTGAACTTTGAGATCCGGCCTGCCACCCCGGCGGATCACGATGAGCTCTTCGCCGCCTTTACCGAGATCGTCGTCTCCGGCGACGGCTTTCCCCAGGCGTCACCGATCTCGCGGGCCGAGTTCGACGAGTACTGGATCGCCCACTCCTCGTCGGTGTACGTCGTGCGGATCGATGGGCGGTTGGTCGGCGGGTACTACATCAAGCCGAACTTCGTCGGGCGGGCAGCTCACATCGCCAATGCGGGCTATTTCGTGCTGTCGGCGCACCGTGGTCGTGGCCTGGGACGGGCCCTGGTCGAGCATTCGCTGGACCAAGCGCGACGGGCCGGGTTCGATGCCATGCAGTTCAACCTGGTCTTCGCATCGAATCCAGCGAGGGCGTTGTACCGCGAGCTGGGCTTCGTCGAAATCGGGTGTATTCCTGACGCCGTTGACGGCGAGGATGCCGTGATCTATTGGTGCAGCCTGGAGACCCGATGAGCGAGGTCACCTGTGACGTGGTAGCCGACCACGTCGCGATGGTCTGTTTGCGTCGCCCACCCAACAACTTCTTCGACACCGAGCTCTTGAGCGAGTTGGCCGGCGTCTATGAGGAGATGGCGACGACAACCTGGTGCCGAGTGATCGTGCTGACCTCCGAAGGGCGGCACTTCTGCGCCGGTCTCGATTTCGCGACCAACCGGCATCAGGACATCGCCGAGCTCTACGGCCATGCGCTCCGACTCTTCGCCGCCCCCCTCCCGGTGGTGGCTGCCGTGCAGGGCGCCGCGGTGGGGGGCGGGTTCGGGCTCGCCCTCTCCGCCGACTTCCGGATCGCCTCTCCCAGCAGCCGGTTCAGTGCCAACTTCGCTCGCTTGGGCTTCCATCACGGGTTCGGGATGTCGGTGACGCTGCCCGCGGTGGCCGGTCGACAGGCGGCAGCGGACCTTCTCTACACCGGTCGCCGGGTCGGGGGAGCGGAGGCTCGGGCTCTGGGAATCTGCGACGACCTGGTTGCCGAGGACCACCTGCGGGAGGCGGCCACCACGCTCGCTCGTGCCATTGCTGCCTCGGGGCCACTGGCGGTCCGCTCCATCCGGTCCACTCTCCATGGTGACCTGGTGGAACGGTTGCGCTCGGCCATGGACCACGAGTGCACCGAGCAAGAGAGGCTGCGCCACACGGACGACTTCGCCGAGGGGATCACAGCCAGTGCGGAACGCCGGGATCCGGATTTCTCCGGTGCGTGACCGCTTCTCAACCAGGTAACTAGAGGGGCACTCGAACCAATTCCCCGCTTCGTGCGTCAAGGAGGGGAGGGAGGGTCGAGTCGCCCTCCCTGGTGAGCCAAGGAGAGGCGACGCATGAGTGACGACACAGAGCCCGACGTTCCGCAGGACGCGCCCCGAGGGGCCTGGCGGGGCAGCTCGACCACGGTGAGGTTCCTGGCGCCGGCCGTCGTGGTGGCCGTGGTGCTGGGGGCGGTGGCGCTCGGCCTCACCCTCACCTCCCCCGATGCCACGGCGTCAACCCACCCCGCCGTCACGTGCAGCTCGACCACGGCGAAGTTGACCGTGCAGGGCATGGGGCAGGCGACCGTGTCGCCCGACCTCCTGACGGTGGTTGTCGACGTCGATGCCTCCGGGCCGAGCGCCACCGAGGCCATGGCCTCGGACAACGTCAAGGTGACCGGCGCCGTGGCCGCCTTCGAGGGCGGTGGTGTGGCGGGCAAGGACATCCAGACCTCCGGCCTGAGCCTTCAGCCCCAGTACGCCTACCCCAAGAGCGGTCCGATCGTGACCGGCTACGCGGTGACCAACTCGGTCACCGCCACTCTGCGCGACGTCAACAAGGCCGGGGCGGTGATCGACGCCGTGGTGGGCTCGGCCGGCAACGCCGTGCAGATCAACTCCATCTCGTTCTCGGTGGCGCACCCGAGCGGCACGGAAGACCTGGCCCGCTCGCGGGCCGTGACCCAAGCGGTGAGCCACGCCAAGGCGATGGCCACGGCCGCCGCCCGAGCCCTCGGTCCGGTGTGCTCCCTCACCGACCAGACCCGGTCAACGGCTCTTCCGTCCCTCAATCAGCAGGATTTTTCCGAGGCCGTTGGGAGCGCCGCCCCTGTCCCCGCGGTGCCGATCGAAACGGGATCGCAGACCGATTCGGCCCAGATCACCCTGGTCTACGCACTCGAGCCTCTACCCACGCGGGGCTAGGGCCTCCGCGGGGTGGGTAAAATCGCAGGAAGTAGGGTGACGCCACACCAGCTCTGACCCGGACGGCCCAAGGGGGATCCCATGACACAGATAGCGCCCGTCAGCGACTGGGCGAGTGACTTTGACGTGCTCGACCCGCGGTACATCACCGATCCCTTCAGCATCTGGGACGACTTGCGATCGACGTGCCCCATCGCCCACACCGACCGGCGGGTGAGCAGTTGGCTCCCGACCCGCTACGAGGACGTCACGGCCATCGCGCACGACATCGAGCATTTCAGCTCGCTCAGGGTGGCGGTGATCCCGGGCGGGGAGGACGACGAGCCGGACGAGAGCTTCGACGGCCCGAACCTCGAGTACGGTTTGCCGCCCATCTCCGCCGACCCGCCGCTCCACACCTGGACCCGGCGCCTGTTGCTGCCGTGGTTCTCCCACCGGCGGGTCGAGGGGTACATCCCTCTGACCCGCGACCTCTGCCGGGGCCTCCTCGACGACCTGGCCGGCGCCGGCCATGCGGACGCCGCGGCCGACTACGCGCAGCAGATCCCGGTACGGGTGATCGCCCACATCCTGGGCGTGTCGACCGACATGTCCGACTCGTTCACGCTGTGGGTGCGCGACATCCTCGAGTTCGCCGATGATCCCGAACGCCGCCAGCGGGGCGCCGAGGGGTTGCTCAACTACTTCATCGCCCAGCTCGAGTACCGCCGGGCCAATCCCGGTGAGGATCTGCTGAGCGAGTTGCTGTCCACCGAGGTGGAGGGCAAGCCCTTGGACGACGGGATCATCCTCGGCATCGCCGCCCTGGTCCTGATCGCCGGGGTCGACACCACCTGGAGCGCCATCGGCTCGTCCTTGTGGCACCTCGCCACCCACCCCGGGGACCAGAAGAGACTGGTGGCCGAGCCCGAACTGATGCCGACCGCCGTCGAGGAGCTCCTGCGGGCCTACTCGCCGGTGACCATGGCTCGGTTGGTGGTGCAGGACGTGGAGTTCGGTGGTTGCCCGATGAAAGAGGGGGACAAGGTGCTGATGAACTTCCCGGCGGCCAACCGCGACCCCGAGGCTTTCGAGAGCCCGGGCGAGGTGGTGCTGGATCGAGCCCACAATCGTCACGTTGCGTTCGGATCCGGGATTCACCGTTGTGCCGGGTCGAACCTGGCCCGGATGGAGCTGCAGGTGGCGCTGGAAGAGTGGCTCGAGCGGATTCCTGTCTTCGCGCTGGAAGAGGGCAAGGACATCGCCTGGGCTGGCGGTCAGGTCCGGGGGCCCCGCGTCCTGCCGGTGGTCTTTTGATGAAGATCCGGGTTGATCCTGACAAATGCCAGGGCCACGCCCGGTGCTACGGGCTGGCACCGGAGCTCTTCGACGTCGACGACTACGGGCAGGCGTCGGTGATCGTTGACGTCGTACCCAAGGAACTCGAGGACAAGGCACGGCTCGCCGTGGCCAACTGTCCCGAATATGCCATCGAAATCCTCAGCGACTAGTAATCGACCCAGCCAAGGCTGATGCCCGGCGCGCGCCCGAGTGCCCCGTGCTGGTTCTCCCGGGCCCTCCATGTCCCGTACACCGACGAGCACGTGGAGGTGGGAGATTGCGCCATCCATTACCTGGCCATGGGTGACCCAGGTCGGCGGGGACTCGTGTTCGTCCATGGTGGTGGTGCGCACGCGCACTGGTGGCGCCCGGTGGCCGCGACGTTCGCGCCGGAGCTCAGGGTGCTTGCCCTCGACCTCTCGGGCCATGGCGACAGCGGGCATCGTGCCGTCTATGCGCTGGAGCAGTGGACCGACGAGGTAGTGGCGGTGGCGGCGGACGGGGGCATCGACGGGCTGCCCGTCATCATCGGCCACAGCATGGGAGGCTTCGTCACCATCGCCACGGCGGCCCGACATGGCGACTCCGTCGACGGGGTCATCGTGTGCGACTCACCGGTGGCTGAGATGGATCCCGAGATCAGCGCCTTCCACCTCCGGGAGGCTTTCGGGCGGCCCCGGACGTATCCCGACCTGGAGGATGCGGTACGGCACTTCCGCACCGTGCCCGCCCAGGAGCACTACCTCGACTACGTGATCGACTACGTGGCGCGCCACTCCCTCAAAGCCGTGGAAGGCGGCTGGCAGTGGAAGTTCGACCGGCGGATCTTCGAGCAGTTCGGGGCGGGCATGCGCTCGATCGCCGCGCCCTTCCTCGAAGACGTGGAATGCCGGCTGGCGCTCCTCCGTTCAGAGTTCGGCCTGGTCACACCGGACATTGGCGCATCCATGTACGAGAAACTGGGCCGGGTCACGCCCGTCATCGAGATCCCCGAGGCCGGCCACCACGCCATGCTCGACCAGCCCCTGATCCTGCTGACGGCGTTGCGCACTCTGCTGGCTGATTGGGACCATTCCGAGCCGCATCACCGCTGAGCCGGGCGGCCTCGCCGCTACAGGGGGCCGAGGATTCCTTGCTCTTCGGGCGCCGGGTCTTTCGAGCTGCGGATGAGGGCAACGGCGGCGATGGCAGCTGCGGCCAGGACGACGGCGCTGAATTCGAAGGCCGTCGTGTAGCCGTGCACCGCACCGGCCGCCACCGCGGTCACCGAATGGCCGTGGGTGGCCAGGTAGGACACGGTGGCCGAGGTGGCGATGGTGTTGATCAGCGCGGCGCCGAGTGAGCTTCCGGTCTGTTGGGTGGCGTTGACCAGGGCGCTGGCCACACCGGCATCCTCGGGCTGGACGCCGAAGAGCGAGGTGCTGCTCATGGCCACGAAGGCGAGTCCCATGCCGAGACTCACGATCACTTCCGCCGGGAGGACGTGCAGCGCGTACGCCGAGTGGACTCCAATCGTGGTGAACAGGCCCAGTCCGATCGCGGCCATGGTGAGCCCGGTCATCAAGACGGCGCGCGGCCCGAAGCGGGGCAGGTACCGGCTGGCCAGGGTGGCTCCTCCGATGATCCCCGCCGAGAACGGCACGAAGGCGAAGCCGCTCTTCATGGCGGAGTAGCCCAGCGTGCCCTGGAAGTAATAGGTCAGAGACAAGAAAGTGCCCAACATGGCGATGCCCACCAGAAGCGAAGTGAGGAACGAACCGCCCCGGTTCCGGTCCAGCACAATCCGGAGTGGGAGGAGTGGGTGGTCGGCGTGCTGCTCGATGAGCACGAACGCCGTGAGCATCACCACCGCGATGCCGAAGAGCATGAGGGTGGTCGACGAGGTCCAGCCGTCTAGTCCGGCCTTGGTGAACCCGTAGACGAGAGCCAGGAGGCCGCCGGTGACCGTGATGGCCCCTGGGATGTCGTAGCCATGGCGAACCGGGCTGCGGCTCTCGGTGACGAAGCGTGCGGCCGCGAAGGCGGCCACGATGGCGATCGGCACGTTGATGAGCAGCGTCCAACGCCACGACGCGTACTGCGTCAGTGCGCCTCCGAGGATGAGGCCGATGGCGGCGCCGCCGCCGGCAATCCCGCCGTAGACGGCGAAGGCCCGCGCCCGTTCCTTGGGCTCGGTGAAGGCCACGGTGAGGAGCGAGAGGGCCGCCGGCGCCATGATGGCCGCGAAGGCTCCCTGCAGGGCCCGAGCACTGAAGAGCATGGCCGAGTTCTGGGCCAGGCCGCCCAGGGCCGAGGCACCGGCGAAGCCGATCAGGCTGATGAGGAACATCCGCTTGCGGCCCAGGTAGTCGGCGATCCGCCCGCCCAAGAGGAGGAGACCGGCGAAGGCCAGGGTATAGGCGGTCAGCATCCACTGACGGTTGGCCGTCGAGATGTGCAATGAGCGTTGGGCCGAGGGCAGGGCGATGATGACCACTGAAGCGTCGAGGACCACCATCAGCTGGGCCACGGCGATCACCGCCAGGGCGCGGAACCGCTTGGGATCCGCCGCCGGCGGGAGCTCGAGCTCGAGTTGTGCCTGGTCAAGGGTGGCTGTCATTGGTTTCTCCTGGTGCTGGTCGTCGCGCCGTGGACCGGGTTCACTTCGACAAAAGGTCTCGCTTTGATCACCCGTTTGCCGTACAATCGGAGCGTTGGTTCCACTTAGACTATACGGAACACACGCTCCGTTTGTCAACGGGGAGGGAGATTTATTTTGGGACCGAAGCCGGAGACCACCGACGCCAGGTGTGACGGGCTGAGCCACGAGGCGGTTCGCCCCCAGCGGGCGGATGCGCTGCGCAACCGCGCCCGCGTGCTCGAGGCCGCCGAGGTGGTGTTCGCCGCCGAAGGGCTGGCCGTCCCCGTCGACGTCATCGCGGAGAAGGCGGGCGTCGGTGTGGGGACGCTCTATCGGCACTTCCCCACCAAGGAGAAACTGTTCGAGGCCATCCTGCTCGAACGCATCACCGAGGTCACACACGATGCCCGGGCCCGTCTGGAATGCGATGACCCCGGGTCGGCGTTCTTCGGTTTCCTCGAACATCTGGTTGAGGAAAGCGTGCTCAAGCGGGATCTCATCATGGCGTTAGCCGATGCCGGCATCGAGTTCGAGGTTGCCGTGGCCGACGCCAAGCAGGACCTCGAGGCCGCCGTCAACGATCTCCTCCAGGCGGCCCAGCGAGTCGGTGCCGTGCGTGCCGACGTCACCTCGGCGATCGTGCTCTCCCTCATCGGCGCCACCTGCATGGCGACTGACCGCCCGCCGCACCTGGGCGTGCAGGCGTGCGACATGTTGGCCATCGTGTGCGACGGGCTACGGGCGACCAGCTGAGAAGACGCTCAGGCTGGGCGGGCCACCTCGTCGAGCCACTCGAGCACGCGGGGGGCTCGCGGTCCGAGTTGACCGCGGCGGGTCTCACCGATCGGTGCCCGTAGCCATGCCGCCAGGTCCCGGGCCCGGTCGGGCCGACGGGTCAGTCCCGAAAGCGGAGCCATCTGCACCCGGATGGTGAACAGGATGGCCCCCGTGAATGGAAGGCGTCGCAGCGTCTGGCGTTCGCTGCGCAGCCACCACGGTGAGCCGGCGTCGAATTGGGACGGGTCGAGGGTGGGCGTCGGGGCCCAGAGCAGCAGCGTCGGCCACAGTGAGAGGTTCCGGCGCCAGACCGGCTTCTCGGGTACCAGCCGCTCGAAGAAGCGATCGACCCGTGAGGCCAGCTCCTCAGCGAAGTAGGGCACCGGTTGGTGCACGATCGAGGTCGGGCGGCCCAGTTTCTCGGGGAGAGCCCAGAAGCTGGGGAAGCAGAGGATGGCGCCTTCAAGGTGCCACGCGCCGTCGTGGTGCACCATAAGGCAGAGGTCCTCTTGGACCAGGGCGCCGGCCCGGGCCAACGGGTGGGTTTCCCCTGTCTCGGGCAAGCTGATACTCGGAGCGGTGAGCAACCATTGCTCAACCAGATCGGCTGCTTCCTCGGCGGGCTGATGCGCCCAGGGGGTGCAGGCCATCACGTGGTCTCGCTGCTCGGTCAGCAGCCGGCGGCGCAGCGCGATTTCCTCGGGCGCCAGGTGGTCACGTCGCAGCCAGTCACCGTCGGCCAACGCGTGCGTTCCCATGCGGACGTGCCCGCCGCCGACCGTCAGGTCCACCTCGTCAAGCCAGGCCGGAGCCGGGTCCAGGAGGTAGCCGGCCGGATCGGGCGCGTACGAACGGAGAACCTCAGGGGTGGGCGCGCTCAGCGCGATGGCCTCTCCCGACGGCTCCCCGCTCCGAAGGAGTCGATCGGGCTGTGCAGTGACAGCCCGCCGTCGCAGTCCAGGACCTGGCCGGTCACCCACTCCATCTGGTGCAATGAGTGAATCGAGTGGGCGATGTCCTCCGCCTCGCCGAGGCGACCCAGCGCGGTACGCGCCGCCACCGCGTCGAGCCAGGATGAGCCTTCGGCGGCCCGGCCCAGCATCGGGGTCCGGGTCACGCCGGGCGCCACCGCATTGACCCGGATGCCCGCGTGTCCCCACTCGCACGCGGCCACCTGGACGATCATGCTGAGCGCGGCCTTCGACGCGCCGTACAGGCCCATGGCGCGATCGATCAGATGCGCGCTGATGCTGGACGTGGCCACCATCGAACCCGGCTGCGACGCGCGCAGCATGACCGAGGCCAGCGCCCGCATGCACAGCCAGGGTCCCCGGGCGTTGATTCCCATGACCCGATCCCACTCGTCGGGGCCGGCGTCGACCAGGAGGCCGGCATGACCGATGCCCGCGGTGATGGTGACCCAGCGCGGGATCCCGGCCTGCGCCAGCGTCTCGTCGGTCGCCCGCGTGATCTCCTCGGGCTGGCCGACGTCGCAATGGATGTCGTAGGCGCCGCTGACGTCCCAGACCGTGACGGGAATGTCCCTCTCCCGGTAGAGCTCGACAACGGCCGCCCCGATGCCCGAGCCGCCCCCGATCACCAGCGCGTTGGCCTGCCCGTGCGAACTCATGCGACTCCTCTCTGGACCAGCCCGTCGAGGACGATATGCGAGAGCAGGTCGGCCAGCTCGCCGACGGAGCCCCGGCGCGCCGGCGTGATGCCGTTGAGCCCCGTTGTGGTGACCGCCCCGAGGATGGCGATGGCCGCCAGCCGCGGCTGGCGGATGGGGCCCAGGGAACCGTCCCGGTCGCCCTCGCGCAGGAGTTCGGTCACCGGGCCGAGGAACGATGCCTCCACGCGGCTGGCGATCTCGGGGAGGCGGGCCGCCCGGCCGAGGTCGAACTGGAGGGCGCGGCTGGCCGTCGGGTAGCGGGCGAACACGTCGAGGTGGGCCAGGATCACGGCGCGCAGTCGCTCGGCGGCCGAACCAGGTCCTGAGGCGGCGACGGTGACCGCGGCCTGCACCTCGTTGAGCACCTTGCCGAAGAGGAAGGCCAGGATCTCCTCCTTGCCGGTGAAGTAGTAGTAGAGGGTCGCCTTGGGGATGCCGGTGGCCGCGGCGACGTCCTCCATCTTGGTGCCGTCGAGTCCGCGTTCGGCAATGAGGTCGGCCGCTCCCATGAGCTTGGTCTCCATGTGCCCCGGTATCGGTCGCACGGCTTCCTCCCC
Source organism: Acidimicrobiales bacterium (assembly GCA_036502025.1). Taxonomy (GTDB): domain Bacteria; phylum Actinomycetota; class Acidimicrobiia; order Acidimicrobiales; family RAAP-2; genus Bog-473. The sequence continues at coordinate 26,575 of DASXZJ010000120.1, forward strand.
GGCGTGGCGCCACGCGCCGCCTGGACTTAGACTTAAAGTCTAAACTCTCAATCGGAGGATGTGCGGTGGCGAAGGTGCATCACTCGGCCATTGGGACCCGCGACGTGGCGGCCAGCCTCGTCTTCTGGCGTGACGGGCTCGGCTTCGAGGTCCAGATGGACGAGCACTTCGGTGGCGACTGGCCCGTTCTCTTCGGGGGCAGCTCGACGACCCTGCGCTCGGTGTTCCTGGGCGATCCGGCCGCACCGGACAGCGGAGTGGTGGAGCTGGTCGAGATGGACGATATGGAGGATCGGGGCACGCCGACGCCAATCGATGCTCGGCCCGCGGCCGGGTTCTTCCTGCTCTCCCTCTTCGCCGATCTTGACGAGGTGTTGCCCCGCCTGGTCGCACTCGGTGTCGGCGGTGAGCCCCGGGTGATCTCGGTGAGCAGCGTCCGACTGGCCGTGGTGCACGATCCCAACGGGGTGCGGGTCGAGCTGATGGATCGCGGGGCCCAGGCCAACCTGACCCGCCGCTCCGCCCCGTCGGCTCCATGAACGACCCGCGGTTCGGGGTGGCCATCCTGGGCGCCGGGGCAGGAGGCCTCGGCCTGGCCATTCGTCTGAAGAAAGCGCGGCGGCACGACTTCGTGCTCTTCGAGGCGTCCGACGGCGTCGGTGGCACATGGCGCGTCAACTCCTACCCCGGAGCTGCCTGCGACGTCCCGTCCCATCTGTACTCGTATTCCTTCGCACTGAAGCCTGACTGGACCAAGACCTACGCCAACCAGCCCGAGATACTGGCCTACTTCGAGCAGTGCGCAGACCGCTTCGGCATCCGGCCGCACCTGCGTACCAACGCGGCCGTCGTCGCCGCTACCTGGCAGGAAGACCAAGGATGCTGGCGTCTGCGCGATGCCGGTGGCGGGGAGTACGAGGCCGACGTGCTGGTCAGCGCGCTCGGAACCTTCAATGCGCCGTCGTATCCCGACATCGAGGGCATGGCCGACTTCGAGGGAGCGTCGTTCCACTCAGCCCGGTGGGACCATAGCCACGACGTGACCGGTAAACGGGTGGCCGTCATCGGGACGGGCGCCAGCGCAGCGCAGATCGTGCCTGCTCTGGTCGACTCGGCGGCCCACCTGACGCTGTTCCAGCGGTCGCCGCAGTGGATCCTGCCCCGATCCGACAAGCCATTCAGCGAAGAGGACAAGCGGCGTTTCGCCCGGAATCCGATCGCCGCCCGCCGCCACCGCTGGGAGATCTATCGGGCCTTCGAGCGCAACATCGCCTTCCGCCAGGGGGACCCGGTGGCCGAGCAGCTCAAGGCCTTGGCTCTCAGCCACCTGGACTACCGCATCAAGGACGACGACCTGCGGGCCAAGCTGACGCCCTCGTATCCGTTCGGCTGCAAGCGCACGCTGGTCACCAGCGACTTCTACAAAGCGGTGGTGCGTGACGAGGTGGATCTCGTCACCGACCCGATCGCCCGTGTCGCCCCGCGGGGCATCGTCACGGTAGACGGTACCGAACACCTGGTCGACACCATCGTGCTGGCCACCGGGTTCAAGGCCACCGACTATCTCCACGGGCTCAACGTGGTCGGGCTCGGCGGCCGGGTGCTCAAGGATGACTGGAGCGAGGTCCCGCACGCCTACCTCGGCCTGACCGTTTCGGGCTACCCGAACTTCTTCATGCTCTACGGACCCAACACCAACCAGGGCGGCAACTCCATTATCTTCATTCTCGAAGCGCAGGCGGCCTACGTGGTGCGGGCCCTACGCGCCATGCGGCGGCGACGCGTCCGGGCGGTCGACGTCAAGCGTCCCGTCATGGACGCCTACAACGAAACGCTGGCCGAGGCCCTCCGCAAGACGGTGTGGGACACCGGCTGCCAGAGCTATTTCCGGAACGAGAACGGGAGGATTGCCACTCAGCTTCCGTATCCCTCCATGTGGTACTGGCGGCGCACCCGTCGCTTCCGCATGCGGGACTACGTGCGGCCGCGCCTCTCAAGCAGGTAGAACAAAGGCACCACGCACACTCAGAGGGGGTAACGCACGTGAAGGCTGCGGTCTACTACGAGACGGGGACCCCGGATGTCTTTCGCTACGAGGAAGTGCCGGACGCCGAAGCGGGCGCCACCGAGTTCCTCGTCAACGTCGAGGCGATCAGCATCGAGGGTGGCGACACCCTCAACCGACTGGGCGGTGCCATGAACAGGGTGCCCCACATCGTCGGCTACCAGTGCGCCGGCACGGTGGTGTCCACCGGAGGCCAGGTGACCGGCATTGCCGTCGGAGACCGGGTGGTCACCGTCGGCATCGACGGCTCCCACGCCGAGCTGCGGGCCGTGTCCGAGCCGTTCGCCTGGAAGATCCCCGACGGATTGTCCACCGATGAGGCAGCGTGCGTGCCGGTTCCGTTCGGGACGGCCCACGACTGCCTCTTCGAGTTCGGTCATCTGGCCGCCGGGGAGACCGCCCTTATCCACGCCGGTGCGGGCGGGGTGGGGATCGCCGCCATTCAGCTGGCCAAGCGCGCCGGGGCTCGGGTCTTGGCCACCGCCTCGAGCGATGACAAGCTCGAGCGGCTCAAGGAGTTCGGGCTGGACGAGGGGATCAACTACGCCCGGGATGACTTCGTGGCCGAGGCCCGCCGGTTGACCGATGGCCGGGGGGTCGACGTCATCGTCGACTCGGTGGGCGGTGTCACCCTGCAAGGAAGCCTCAACGCGCTGGCGTACCGGGGCCGCTGTGTGACGGTAGGCGACGCGGGTCGCAGCGCGGCCGAGCACCTCGACATCTCCAATATGCGGCCCAACAATCAGACAGTGTCGGGCTACTTCTTGGGGGCCGAGCTGCTCCTGTTCCCCCGACCGCACGCCATGATCGCCGGTCTCCTGACCGATATCGCCAAGGGTGAGCTCAAGGTCGTCATCGACCGGGCCTTCCCCCTCGCCGAGGCCGCGGCGGCGCACGCCTACATCGAGAGCCGGCAGTCGTTCGGAAGGGTGTTGTTGACCCCATGAGGGTTGCCGTCACCGGATCGCACGGCCTCATCGGCTCTGCGCTGGTGGCCAAGCTCCGGTCCGAGGGGGCCGAGGTCGTCCCCCTGGTGCGCGGGCGGGCCGGATCCGGTGAGCTGAGCTGGAACCCGGTGGCCGGCACCGTGGACGCCGATGGCCTGGCCGGGGTCACGGCTGTGGTGCATCTGGCCGGGGTGGGGGTCGGGGACCACCGCTGGTCGACGTCGCACAAGGAGGCGGTCCGCTCCAGCCGCATCGACGGCACGGCGACGCTGGCCCGGGTTCTCTCGACCATGGCGACACCTCCGGCCGTATGGCTCAGCGGGTCGGCCGTCGGGTACTACGGCGGCCGGGGCGACGAGAATCTCACGGAGACCTCCGGGTTGGGGACGGGATTCCTGGCCGATGTCTGCGCCCGTTGGGAGGAGGCCACCGCTCCGGCGCAGCAAGCTGGCCTTCGCGTGGTGCATCTCCGTAGCGGGGTGGTGCTGAGTGCGGCCGGTGGAGCGCTGAAGAAGCAACTCCCGCTCTTCCGGCTCGGTCTCGGCGCCCGTCTCGGCTCGGGCCGTCAGCAGCTCAGCTGGATTTCCCGACGCGACCTCCTCTCGGCGGTCGCCTTCCTGATCGGGCACGACGAACTCTCAGGTGCTGTCAACTTGACCAGCCCGGAGCCCGTCACCAACGCCGAGTTCACCGTGGCCCTGGGCCGGGCCCTCCACCGACCGGCCAAGCTGCGCGTGCCGGCCGCCGCGCTCCGGCTGGCCATGGGGCGACAGATGACCGAGGAAATGCTGCTCGTCTCGCAGCGGGCGTTCCCGCAGCGGCTGGTCGACGCCGGATTCACCTTCGCCGATCCCACCCTGCCCGAGGCGTTGCGGACCGCCCTGGCCGACCGCGACCTTCACCACGCCTGACCTCCCGGTGCGCCCGTTTCGCTTCGGATTGCAAGTGATGGAGCGCTCGGCCGACGAGCTGCGGTCACAGGCTCGGGCCGCCGAAGCCGCCGGCTTCGACGTGCTCCACTCGTGGGACCACATGGGGGATGGCTGGTCACCCCTGCTGCCGCTGCTGGCCGTCGCCGACGTCACCACGACCATGCGTATTTGCCCGCTGGTCCTCAACAACGACTTTCACCACCCCGTCCACCTGGCCCAGGACCTGGCCAGCCTGGATCATCTCAGCGGAGGTCGCCTGGAGGTCGGGATAGGAGCCGGGCACTCCTTCACCGAGTACGCCGCCATCGGGCGGCCCTTCGCCCCATCCGCCGTCCGTAAGGCACGCCTCGCCGAATCCGTTGAGATCCTCCGCCGGCTCCTCGACGGTGAGACGGTGACCCATGACGGCGACCACTACAGCCTCAATGGTGTTCGCACCTTGCGCTCGCGTCAGGACCACGTGCCCATCCTCGTCGGCGTCAACGGCAGGAGGGCCCTGGCCCACGCCGCCCGCCACGCCGACATCATCGGTCTCACCATGCTCGGGCGAACCCTCGGAGATGGCCAGCACCACGAGACTCGCTGGGAGGCGGAGCGGCTCGATGCCACGATTGAGCACATCCGGCAGCAAGCGGGAGAGCGTTGGCGGGACTTGGAGCTCAATGTCCTGGTGCAGGCAGTCGTGAACACCGACGATCGCCGAACCGAGGCCCGCCGGCAGGCGGCGCGCCTTCCGGGTGGCCTCAGCGTTGAGGATGTGCTGGCCACACCGTTCCTGGCCCTGGGCACCCCCGACGACATCGCCGAGCATCTCGTCGCCTGTCGGGATCGCTGGGGCATCTCGTACTTCAGCGTCCGGGACCTGGCTGGTTTCACCCCGGTGATCGAGCGGCTTCGCGGCCTCTGAGGCGGACTACTCCCCGGCTCAGTTCCGGGCGGCCCGCCACCGGCGCTCGAATGGAAGGCGCCAGTTGCGGGGGGCGATGAGGTCGGCGATGCTCGCCGGCCCCCAGGTGCCCGGGGCATAGGGCTGCACCGGGGGCGGATCCTCCAGCAGCGGCGTGGACAGCTCCCAGAGCCGCTCGATGCCCTCGGCCGTGTTGAACAGGGTGTGGTCACCGACCATGACGTCGTGGATCAGCCGCTCGTAGGCCTCGAGGACATCGGCGTCCTGGCCCGTCTCGTGCAGGGCGAACTGCAGGCTGAGCTTCTCGAGCTTCATGCCCGGGCCGGGCTTCTTGCCGTAGAAGGAGAGGGACAGCTTCGACGAGTCCGCCAGGTCGAAGGTGAGGTGGTCCGGCCCCTGCGTGCCGACGCCCGAATCGTCGGGGAACATGCTCTTGGGCGGCTCGCGGAAGGCAATGGAGATAATGCGCTCACCGCCACCCAGTTGCTTCCCGGTGCGCAGGAAGAACGGGACCCCGGCCCAGCGCCAGTTGTCGATCTCGCACCGCAGGGCGATGAAGGTCTCGGTGTCCGAATCGGGGGCCACGCCGGGGATGTCGCGGTAGCCCTCGTACTGGCCGCGCACCACTTGCGTGACGTCGAGCGGGCGCATGGAGCGGAAGACCTTGTTCTTCTCCTCGCTGATCGGCCCCCCGGCCAGCGCGGTCGGCGGCTCCATGGCCATGAAGGCCAGGATCTGGAAGAGGTGGGTCACCACCATGTCCTTGAAGGCGCCGGTGGCCTCGTAGAACTTGACCCGGTCATCGACCGAGAGGGTCTCGGGCACGTCGATCTGCACATGGTCGATGTGGTCGCGGTTCCAGATGGGCTCAAACAGGCCGTTGGCGAAGCGGAAGGCCAGGATGTTCTGGGTCGCCTCCTTGCCCAGAAAGTGATCGATGCGGAAGATCTGGTCCTCGTCGAAGATCTCATGCAGGGTGGCGTTCAGCTCCTTGGCGCTGGCCAGGTCGGTGCCGAACGGCTTCTCCATCACCACCCGGGAGCGGTCGACCAGGTCGGCTTTCTGGATGAGGGCGATGACGTCGTCGTCGGCCGAGGGCGGGATGCTCAGGTAGTGCAGCCGCCGCACGTCGCCGCCGATGGCCTCCTCGGCCGCCCTGACCGCTTGGGCCAGACCGTCGGGTCCGGCCGAGAGCGACACGAAGCTCAGCCGCTGCTCGAACTGGGCCCACTGCAGCAGGGAGATCTTGCCGGTGGCGTACTGGTCGCAGGCGTGGCGGGCCAGGTGCCGGAAGTCCTCGTCGCTGAGCTCGCTGGTCGAGGTCCCGATAATCCGGTACTCCGGCATCATCCCGGACTGCGAGAGGTGGAGCAGCCCGGGGAGCAGCTTGCGGGCGGCCAGGTCACCGGTGGCGCCGAAGAGGATGATGACGTGGGGGAGCAGCTTGCCGGGCGCGGCCTCGTCCTTTTGGGGGCTGTCGTCGATCGGCATGGTCAGCCGGCCCCCTGTCGCTCGTTGAGCTCTGACACGTTGCCCCCCATGATCCGGGCCACCGCGTCGGCGTCGAGCTTCTGTAGTTCGGTGACCCAGTCGGTCGGCTCGGGCAGGCCCTCGATGTGGGGCCAGTCCGACCCGAAGATCACCCGGTCGTCTCCCATGAGGTCCACGATCTCGTTGACATCGTCCTCCCAGAACGGGTTGATCCACACGTGGCGCCGGAAGGTGACCACGGGGTCCTCGCTGAAGTAGCCCGGCATCTTGCGGGCGGCCCCGGCCAACTTCTTGAACAGGGGCGCCAGGAACTCCGAGCCGTTCTCCACCGAAGCCACGCGCAGGTTCGGGAAGCGGTCGAACAGTTTCTCCAGGATGAGCGTGGCCAGGAAGTCGTGGGCCGCCCGCTCGATGGCGAACAGCTTGATGCTCGGGGTCATCCGCCCTCCCCCCTTGAAGGAGGTCGAGAACCCATCGGGCGCGTAGCCGTTGGAGGACAGCCCGGCGTCACCGGCGTGCACCACCACTGTGATCCCCGCCTCTTCGACCCGGGCCCAGAACGGGTCGAACATCTCGTGGGCGGGGGAGAAGGGCCCGTTCACCGTCGTCGGCGCGGCCGCCCGCATGACCACCGTGCGGGTGCCCTGGTCGAGCGCCCACTCCAGTTCCCGCACCGCCTCGTCGACGTCGGCCAGCGCGAGGTAGGGCGCCGCGAAGATCCGGTCCTGGTAGGCCATGCCCCAGTCCTCGGCCAGCCAGCGGTTGAAGGCGCGGTAGAGCAGGATCACCGCACCCGGATCGTGCTTCAAGGCCTCCTCGTAGAGCATGCCCAGGGTGGGGAAGAGCCAGACCTTCTCGAGCCCCTGGGCGTCCATGACGGCCAGGCGGGCATCCCGGTCCCGGTACTCGGGCCGGATTGGCTCGGGGGTGCCCATGAGCTCGTGGATGGGACGGCCGTTGGGATTGCCCCTGAAGTAGTCGACCAGCGAGCCGGCCGGCGAAATCGGGTTGAAGGTGGGATTGGTGACGGCCCGGCTGATCCGCCCCCCGAGGGCGTGGTACCGGCGCCCGCCCACGTCGACCCATTGGATGACCCGCGGGCCGTCGGCCGGGTCGAGGTGCCGGGTGAAGGCGTCAAGGGCCTCGTAGTAGTGGTTGTCGGCGTCGAAGACCGGCGTTGCGAGCGTGTGCATGGGGTGCCTTCCAGAGCGGTGTGGCGCGGCCAACCCCCAAACTTTAGGTGCCGGTCGGGGGTCCCGCGGCCGTGTGCGTGACGCCTTGGGGATCAACGGCCCAGGAGGGCGCCTCGCCCCAGCGTTCCCCGTAGACCAGTTCGGGCAGGGGCCGCCGCCGCACCGGTCCGTGGCGGCCGGCCGGCCGCCCGAGAGTGATGGTGGCCGCGATCACCACGTCGTCGGGGATCGCCAGCAAGGAGCGCAGCCCGGTGTCGGAGAAGTAGTGCCAGATGGTCATGACCCCGCCGTAGCCCAGGGCCCGGGCGGCCAGGAGGAGGTTCTGGCAAGCGGGGTAGACCGACGCCCCCTCGGAGGTGTCGCTCGTCGTGCGGTAGCGCACGTAGCAGGCCAGCACGACGACGGGCACCGACTCGTAGTTGTCCACGTAGTCCTGCATGGTCCGGGCCAACCGGGACTTGGGCGAGTCCAGCCGCGCCCCCGACCCCTTGTCGTAGCCGTCGTCCTCCCGCTTCTTGGCCCAGAACGTGCGGGCCGCCTCCCCGATCAGGTGCTTGGCCTGGGTCGCCACCTCGCCGGTGGAGAGCACCATGAAGCGGAACGGTTGCCGGTTGGACCCGCTCGGCGCCCGCGTGGCGGCGAACAGGATGTCGCGCAGTGCCTCGTCGGGAATGGCCTCCTCGGTGTAGCGGCGGATGGCGCGGGTGGTCAGCAGGCCCTGGTAGAGGCTGACCTGCTCTGCCTCATCGTCCACCCGGCATGCCTCCCCCGTCGACCTCGACCCGCTGACCGGTGACATAGCTCGAGAGCCCCGAAACCAGGAAGAGCACCACCCGCCCCACGTCCTCGGGCCGGCAGACGTGGCCGAAGGGGGCCACCGGGTCGAGGGACCCGATGTCCTCCACCCCGCCCGCCTTGACCAGGCGGCGCCCCATCTCCGAGACCACCAGGCCGGGCGCAACCACGTTGACGTGGATCCCGTGGTGCTGTACCTCCTTGGCCAGGGTGAAGGCCAGCGACTCGAGGGCCGACTTGGCTACGTTGTACGGCGCCCCCCCTCCGGCGTTGAACCGGGTCGCCACCGACGACACCATCACCACGTCACCCCGGGGCCGCTCGCGCATCAGGGGCACGAAGAGGTGGGCCAGATGGAACGCCCCCATCACGTGGATGCCGAACAGCCGTTCCATCTCCTCGGGCTCGGTCTTGGCGATCGACCGGCCCCGGCTGGCGATGCCGGCGTTGGAGACCAGGAGGTCGACCGGCCCGTGCGCCGCCACCACCTCGTCGCGGAGCCGCTGGCAGTCGTCGAAGGACTCGACGGCCGCGCGGTGCGCGCTGGCCGTGCCCCCACCCGCTTCGATGGCGGCCACCGCCTCCTGGGCCGCCGATTCGTCACGGTGGTAGACGATGGCCACGGTGGCGCCGGCGCGGCCGAGCTCCTCGCTGATGCCGCGCCCGATGCCGCGCCCGCCGCCGCTGACCACGGCGACCCGCCCCGAGAGTTCACCTTGTGCCATGCGGGGTGACCCTACCAACCGGCCGGAGCGGCCGGCCGGGGCGCCTCAGGCGGCGCGGCGGTCGATGTCGAGGCCCATCCGGCGCACGGCGTTCTCCCCGAGGATCCCGCGGCGTTCCTCGTCGGACAGATGGGGTAGGGCCATCAACTGGTCGATCGTGCGGTCCAGTTCGTACCAGGGGAAGTCGGTGCCGAAGAGCACCCGCTCGGCCCCCACGCCACTGATCAAACGGCCCAGTTGGTCGGCCGTCGGCGCGCCGGGGGAGCCGGTCCAGGCGATGATCTCGCACAGGTCGAACGAAGTGGAGGGGTAGGCCGCGGCGAACGCCTCGACCTGGCGCCAACTGGCGCCACCAAGGTGGGCCAGCAGCAGGTGCAGCCGCGGGTGCCGCTCCATGACGGCGGCGAACGCGAACGGATCGGCCAACTGCGGCGAACCCCTGGTTCGGCCCGAGTGGGACAGCACCGTCAAGCCGAGATCCTCACAGAGGGTGTAGGTGGGCTCCATCCGTGGATCGTCGGGCCGGAAGCCCTGCAGTACCGGATGGATCTTGATGCCCTTGGCACCTCGCACGGCCTCCTGCGCCAGGTGCTCGGCGCCGACGCGGCCGCCCAGCACCGAAGGGTCGGCGGCGATCAGTGGCGTCAGGCGAGGCGACAGGGCGGCCGTGGCCGTCACCCGGTTGTTGTAGTCCCGCAACCGCTCGGGCAGTTCCCCCGCTCGCCTCCCGGCCTCCACGGCGGGGACGAACATGCCGAGGATCACCGAGTGGTCGCAAGCCTGCTCGGACATCGCGGTGACCAGGTCGTCCAAGGTGCCCCGGCGCTGGCCGTACTCGACGCCGTGGCGTTCGCCGTACTCCCAGATCTCATAGCCGTCGCGCAGAGGGTCGTCCGGCTCCTCGAAGACGTGGACGTGGACGTCGACCACCAGCGGGTCGCTCACGTTCGGGTTCCGTCCTCACCGTCGGCCATGCCCGAGCCTCGCGCCGACAAGACGTCCCCCGCCGCCCTGCCGGGCCGAGTTCACACAGCAATTACACGGCCGAGACCGGCCCGAAATCTGCTCCGCCGAGGATGGGGCGGTGACGGCCGATCTGGTGGTTCGTGGCGGTCTCGTCCCCCGTGCCGGGAGCAGTGCACCCGCCGATGTCGTGGTGGTGGACGGCGTGATCGCTGCCGTCACCACCGCCGGGGCAGGGGGCCGGTCCAGGCGAACGATCGACGCCACCGGGCTCGTGGTCCTGGCTGGTGCCGTCGACGCCCACGTGCACTTCGATGAGCCGGGTCGCACCGAGTGGGAAGGCTGGGCGACCGGCAGTCTGGCGGCCGCGGCGGGCGGGGTGACCACGGTGGTCGACATGCCCATCGACTCGCATCCGCCCACCATCGACGCCGGGTCGGTCCGGGCCAAGGCCGAGTCCGCCCGTGCCTCGTCGCTGGTGGACTTCGCTTTCTGGGGCGGGCTGGTTCCCGGCAACGTCGACATCCTCGATCCGCTTCTTTCCTCCGGTGTGGTCGGGCTCAAGGCCTTCATGTGCGACAGCGGTTGGGCGGAGTTCCCCGCCTGCCCTCCCGACGTGCTGGCCCGGGGGATGCGCGCCGCGGCGCGGGCCGACGTGCCGGTGGCGGTGCACTGCGAGGATCCATCCCTGCTCGGTCCCGGCGACCGGGACCGCCCGCTGGCGGCCGAGGTGGCTGCGGTCGCCAGGGCCGGGGCGACGGCCGCGGCGCAGGGGGCCCGGCTCCACGTGGTCCACTGCTCCTCGGCCGATGCCGTCATCGAGGCGAAGCTCTGGCCGCGCGCCACGGTGGAGACGTGTCCTCACTACCTGACGTTGACCGGTGGTGACGAGGCCCAGCTCGGGCCCGATGCCGTGTGCTCCCCGCCTTTGCGCGACGAGGACGCTCGGCTCCGCCTCTGGCAGGCGGTGCACTCGGGTCTGGTCGACACCATCGCTTCGGATCACTCACCTGGTCCGCCGGCCCACCAGGAGGGCCGGGCGCCTTTTCCCGGTATCTCTGGCGTGCAGACGACGCTCTCGCTTCTGCTCACGTCCGCCGAGTTGTCGCTTCGCGAGCTGAGCCGTCTGCGCACGTCGGCCGCCCGGCTGCTGGGTCTGCACCGCAAGGGTGTGCTCGCCCCCGGTTACGACGCCGACCTGGTCCTGGTCGACCTCGACTCGACGTGGGTCGTTGGTGGCGACACCTTGCGCACCCGTCAGGCGCGCTCGCCGTTCATGGGTCGGACCCTCCGGGGCGTGGTGGTCTCGACCCTGGTCCGGGGCAACGTTGTCTTCGAGTCGGGACGCCCGATGAGCGACCCTCAAGGAGCGTTCTTGCGGCCGGCAGCCACCGCGCCGGCCGCCGCCGCGATGGAGGCCGCGCCATGACGACCTACCCGATCGACCGGGCTGCGCTGATCGGCTTGGCGGTCGATCTGGCGCGTACCCCCAGCGTGTCGGGAAGCGAGGAGGCGGCGGTGCAGCTGGTGGCCTCGGCCATGACGGCCGCCGGGTTCGACACCGTGCACATCGACGCGTCGGGTAACGCGGTGGGGACGCTCGGTCCAGCCGGCGGGCCCACCATCATGATCGACGGCCACATCGATTCCATCCCGCTCCATTCCCAGAGCGCCTGGACCGTCGACCCGTTCGGTGGCGAGATCCGTGACGAGAACCTCTACGGATTGGGGATCTGCGACCAGAAGGCATCGATCGCCGCTGCCGTCTGCGGCGTGGCCGCCGCCGCCCCTGGCCTTAAGAACCGGGTGGTGGTGGTCGCGAGCGTGTGCGAGGAGGAGATGGAGGGCGGCGCGCTGGCCGAGCCGATCGGCGCGCTGTCCCCTGATTTCTTCGTGACCAGCGAGCCGAACGACACCCGGCTGTGCATCGGCCAGCGGGGCCGGGCCAAGGTGGAGGTGCAGGTGACGGGTCGGGCGTGCCACGCCGGACACGCCTCCGTCGGCCTGAACGCCGGCCACGCCCTGGCCGCGCTGATCGGCCAGGTGAACCGGCTGTCGCACCCGGTCCATCCCCAGCTCGGTGGGCGGGCCCTGAACTGCATCGACCTCCATTCCGAGCCGTACCCCTCCGTGTCCACCATCCCGGGCCGGGCCACGGCCCGATTCGACTGCCGCTTCCTCCCCGGCGAGTCGCCGGACTCCATCCGAGAGCTGCTCCTCGGGGCCGCCGAGGTGGCGTGGTCCGGGTGGGACGAGAAGCCCGGCCTCGAGGTCGGACTGGTGCAGGCCGCCTTTCGAACCTGGACGGGACGGCGGTTCTCCCTGCCCGAGTTCGCCGCGGCCTGGTGGACGCCGGAGGACTCGGCGCTGGTGCGCGGCGCCACCGGCGCCCTCGAGTCGGTCGGGCTCGACCCCACCCCCACGCACTACTCGTTCTGCACCAACGGGTCGTACGCCGCCGGCGTCTGCGGCATTCCGAGCATCGGTTTCGGGGTTGGCGTCGAGTCCGTTGCCCATCAGGTCAACGAACACGTGAGCCTCCGGTCCCTCAGCCGGGGTGCCCAGGGCTACGCCGCACTGGCCTCCATGCCCCTGTTGACCCGCTGACTACCCGGTGGTGGTGAAGCGCTCCGCCAGCTGCCGCGTCAGCGCGGGCCACACCACGGGGTCGTGCCCGGGGATCAGGGTGTAGCCGCGGTCCGCCGCCAGCTGCTTCAGCCGCCGAATCGGCGCAATGGTCGCTTCGGGCGGTACATCGACCCGGCCGCCGATGGGGAGCTCATGCTCGATGTTCTCGGTGAGGTCGGCGGCGTCGAACGCGAAGACCAGGCCGCCCCCTCCGACCGAGGGGTCGAGGTCGACGATGAAGCTCTGATGCCCCGGGGTGTGGCCTGCGGTCAGCACGGCCGTGACGCCGGGCGCGATCTCCGTGTCACCTTCGGCGAGGCGCCAGTCGATGGCCGGATCGTCGTAGTCGATGCGGAACATGGCGTGGCGTTCGGGGTCGGGGTGGTCAGAAAGCCCGTAGTCCACTTCGGCCCTCTGCGCGTGCACCGGCACGCGGCCGGCGAAGTGGCGCAGCCCGCCGGCGTGGTCGTTGTGCAGGTGGCTCAGGCCGACCTCGTAAATCTCATCCATGGCTATCCCGGCCCCGGCTAGTGCCTCTTCGAGGGGCTCGCCCGGCCCGGGCAGGATCGGCCGGAAAGCAGGATCCCCGTGGAAGCGCCGCTTGAGCATGGGATCCCGAATGAGGGCGGGGTTGAACCCGGTGTCGAGGAGCAGCCAGCCGCCATCGCACTGCAGGAGCACCCCTGGCACTGGCTCCCGCAGGCGCTCGGCGGGTGGCGCTCCGTGGATCGAGACCGACTTGGGCAGGTCCTCCCACCCCAACGTCAGCAGGACGATCCGGCGCACCCCCGACATGCTCATACCTCCCACGGCTCGACGGCGGACCAATCAGCGGGAAGGGCGCCTTCGGTCCCCAGGGCCACGGCCGCTTCGTCAAGTTCCCAGGCATCGTCACACCGGCCGAGCGGGCGCTCCCTCGTCCAGTCGTGCCTGGCGTTGAACTGGGCGCCTCCCGGATGGCGACCTCCCCAGGTTGCGAGCATCAGCGGCCCGACGCGCACCAGGCGCGCCAGGGATGGCGCCTCTCCCGCCGGCCGCAGCTCGACCAGGCCGACCGCCTCACCCGGCTGGGAGGCCAAAACCCAGCGCTCCTCGAAGCCGGGCCCGCGCTCGTACATGACGTCCTCCAGCCGGTGGACGGTGCTCTCGTCGGGATGGGCCGGATCCCTCGGCAGCGAGTCGAGGTCATGGCGGAACGAGATGGCGCCGGCTCGCACATGCACCGTCCCGCTGAACGCCTGGGGCTGGTCCAAAAGCTGCGCCGGAGCGTGTGCCACCGCGCCGGGCCCCGGGGTACGGAGATCACAGAAGTGCCGGCCTACCTGCAACCACAGGACCTCGGCGACCTCGCCCCACGGGCTCCCCGAGAGGGTTCGCCCACTTCGGCGCCAGGCGCCCTGGAGATCACCCAGCTCGGCCGGGCGTTCGACCGGGCCAGTCACTGCTGCACCATCACGGGAGCACCCAGTGGCGGAGCGAGCGGTGGAAGCGACGGATGGGCTCCTCATGGGACCGGGCGGTGGGGCCGACCCCGAAGTGCGGCGAGCCGGCGCCGATCTGCAGGCGCTCGCATGCCTGCACGTCTTCGGACATGAAGGCGCTGATGGATCGCACCAGCCCCGCCGCGTCGGCGTTGCCGGTGGCGCGCACCCGCAGGGTGAGGCGGGTGCGTCCCGGGCTGAGCGGGTTGGCGTCATAGGTGGCGAAATACTGGTCGGTGGTCACCAGCATGAGGTTGGGGAACAGGAGGTGGGCGCCGATGCGATGCCGCTCGTGCTCATCGAGCCAGGCGAAGGCGCCGCCTTCGGCGCTGGCCGGATCCTTGAGGGGTTCGGTGCTCCACCAGTTGTCGCCCAGGGACTCCCAGGCAAAGGAGCGGTGTTCGTACCCGGCCAACGAGCGCGCGTGCAGGTACCAGAGGTGATAGACGTCGATGTGGTTCTCCACCAGGAGTTTCCAGTTGCAGGCCGCCTCGTACTCCACCTTGGCCACCTCGCGGAGGGGTCCGGAGAGGAAGTGGTCCAGCCGGGCATCGAGGCCGGCCAGGGCGTCGCGCAGGGCGAGGGACTCGGCGGCGGGGTTGACCAGGACCAGGCCACGCCACTCGTCCACCTGGGCGCGGTGCAGTCCGAGGCCACACGGCGCCAGCCCAGGGAATTGGTCGTCCTGCTGCGGGACGCGGGCCAGCTCGCCCTCGAGCGAGTAGCTCCATTGGTGGTAGGGGCAGGTCATGTACCGGCCCAGCGAGCCGGAGCCTTCCAGCAGGGTGATGCCCCGATGGCGGCAGACGTTGTGGAAGGCGCGCAACGTGCCCTCCAGGTCGCGCACGACCAGGAGGGGGGCGCCGCCGCTGACGGTGGTGGCGTAGGAGCCCGGATCGGCCAGCTCCTCGGAGGGGGCCACGATCGACCAGGAGCGCGAAAAGAGGCGTGACCGCTCCCGCTCCAGCACCGAGTCGGCCGTGTAGAGAGCACCGGGCGAGGCCGCCCCCAACTGGTCTCGCTCCTGCTCGGAGTACCCGAGGGCATCGGTGAGCAGTGCCGTCACGGCTCGACTGGGCCGACGTGGAGCACGGGCCCGCCGGCTGAGGTCTCGTCGAGGTAGTCGGCCCCGGTGAGACCCAGGCGCCGCATCGCGGTGCCGGTGAGCGCCTCGAGGACACAGCGGTGGGCGAAGAGGGCGGTGATGTTGTTTCCCGAGTCATACGGCGGGCTCACCTCGACCACGTCCATGGCCACCATGCCCACCTCGGCGCACATCCGGCGCACCGCTCGCAGGACTTGAGCACTGGTCAGGCCACCGGGTTCGGGGGAACCGGTGCCGGGTGCGTGGGCCGGGTCGACCGCGTCGACGTCGACGGAGATATAGAGGTGGTCGGCCCCACCCGAGAGTGCCTCGTCGATGGCCCGTTCCAACACCACGTCGAACCCGTGCCGCTGAACCTCGGCCATGAAGTGGGAGTGCATCCCCTGGTCCTCCATCCACGCCACCACATCGGGCCCCGGCCAGTAGCCCCGCAGGCCGACCTGGACGAAGTTCCGGCCGAGGACAGCGCCACTCTCGATGAGCCGCCGCATCGGGGTGCCGTGCCCCGCCAGTACCCCCTGCATGTCGGGCGCCGTGTCGGCGTGGGCATCGAAGTGGACGACACCGATTTTGCCGTACCCGTAGACGTCGGCCAGGGCGGTGGCGGCCGGCCAGGTGATGCCGTGATCGCCGCCGAGAATGATCGGAATGGCGCCGCCTTCGAGGATCTCAGCCACGAAGGCGCGGATGTTCTCGAACGTGCGGTCGGTGCTCCCGATAACCACCTCGGCGTCCCCGTAGTCACACACCGTGAGGTGATCGAAAGGGTCCACGCGGACGTGCAGGTGGGGACGGTGGTGTGGCGGCGCGGCCAGGTGGTCGCACGTGCGGATGGCCTGTGGCCCGAGGTGGGTGCCAGAACGGGTGGTGGCCGTGCCATCCCAGGGTGCGCCTCCGACGGCCACGTCGACGCCACCGGCGCGCAGGTCGGCGGGCGTGAGGCAGACCGGCAGCTTCATGAAGGTCGGGATGCCCTGCCAGGCAAACTCGAGCGCGTACCGGTTGAGGTTGATCGGTCCCGGGGGGCGCCCGGGTGTGTCGGTGGCGCCTTCCATCACGCCCTCCTTTCGTCGCGGGGGAAATTGGCCCGGCTCATTCGAGCGCCACCCTGGGATCGATGACTGCTTGGAGCACGTCGACCAGCGCGTTGATCACCACGTAGGACGCACCCAACACGAGCGTCACTCCGGCGATGGCCGGGAAGTCGGCTTGGGGGATGCTCTGCTCGGTGTAGAGGCCGATCCCCGGCCAGGCGAAGACGGTTTCGACCACGACCACGCCGGCGAACATCAGGCCGACCTGCAATCCGGTCATGGAGAGCGCGGCGGAAAGCGAGTTGCGCAGGGCATGGCGGAAAAGCACGAAACGCTCGCTCAAGCCCTTAGACCGCGCCGTACGGACGAAGTCCGAGCGCATGGCGGAGTGCAGCGAGCCGCGCAGGACGCGACCGATCGAGACGGCCGGTCCGATGGCCACGCAGAAGGCGGGCAGCGCGAGATGCACGATGCCGTCCCACATGGTGGCGAAGTCGCCGTGCAGCAGGGCGTCGACGACGATCATGCCGGTGGGCCCGGTGGGCGCGTTGAGGACGCCGGTGTCGCCGCTGGCCGGCAGCCAGTGCAGGTCACCGTTGAGGACGAGCACGCCGAGGAGGGCCAGGAGGAAGGCGGGCGTCGACGCGCCCCCGATCATCAGGACGCGGAGCACGCTGGCGCCGTGCCACCGGCCGGCGGAGGCCAGGCCCAGCCCCGCCCCGAGAACCAGCGCCAGGCCGAGCGCGGCCAGCGTCAGCTCAAGGGTGGCCGGGAGGTACTCGCCCAGGTCGGTGGCGACCGGGCGGCGGGTGCGCAGCGAGTTCTCCAGGTTGCCGTGGAAGAGTCCGGTGACGTAGTGGAAGTACTGGTCGATGACCGGTTTGTTGTAGCCGAGGATGGCCGACTCCTTGGCGATGGCCGTCTTGGACGCGTTGGCGCCGAGGTAGGCGTGCACCGGATCGGTATGGCTGAGCTTTTGCAGCAGGAAGATGACTGCGGTCAGGACCAGGAGGATGAGCACCATGGCCCCGATGCGCTTCAGAAGGAATTTGGGAAGACCGCTCATATGCCCTGTCCCGTGGCATCGGCGACGGCGTCACCCGACAGGTTGGCTCCCAGCGCCAGGAGGAGGACCCCGATTCCCGGCATGACCGGCACCCACCACTGCTGGAGGAGGAACTGCAGCCCGCGGGCGGCCATGGCGCCGAGCTCAGGTGCTGGGGCTGGCGCGCCGAGACCGAGAAAGGACAGTCCGGCCAGCGTCACCACCAGGTTCCCGACATCGAGGCTGGCGGTCACCACGATGGCCGGCATGGCGCCGGGCAGGAGATGGCGCAGTCCGCGGCGCACCGGGCCCGCCCCCGCCAGCGCCGCGGCCTCCAGGTGCGGTCGGGCCGCCAACGCGCGCACCTCGCCGCGCATGATCCGGGCGTAGAAGGGCCACCACACGATGGCGACACTGAGCAGCACGTGGGCGTAGCTGGGACCGAGCGCGGCCGCGATGGCGATGGCGAGCAGTGGACCGGGCAGCGCCAGGAAGAGATCGGTGATGCGCATGAGGAGGGTGTCCAGCCAGCCCCCGGCTACGCCGGCGATCAACCCGATGGTGCCGCCGATGAGTACGCCCGAGGAGACGACGATGAGCACACCCAGCAGGCTGGTGCGGAGCCCGAAGAGCACCCGGCTGAAGATGTCGTAGCCCACCTCGTCGGTGCCGAGGAGGTGGCCCCCGTTGAGCGGGGGCGTGAAGGGCGTGCCCGACGGGGTGATGGGGTTGTAGGGCGCGATCAGCGGGGCCAGCAGCGCCAGCAGGACCAGGAGCCCGAGCAGGATGAGGCCCGCCTTGTCGACCTTGGTGGCTCCTCCGAACACGCCGCGCAGGCTCTTCGCCCTGGCGAGGCCGCGCCGGCGGGCCGAAGACGGGATGAACGCCTCGGCGACCGCCATCAGAATGTCCCTCCGGCCGAGGTTGCACGGGCGGCGACGGTGACCGGGCACGCCACCAGGCGCCCCGACTGGTCGCCGAGCGGGATCAGCGGTGCCGGTTCGACCGAGCACGCGGCAGTCGCCATCGGGCAGCGCGGATGGAACTCGCAACCGCCGGGCGGGTCCAACGGGCTGGCTGGCTCGCCCTGGAGTCGCACCTTCCGCCGCGCCAGGTCCGGCACGGCTGCCAGCAGAGCTTGGGTGTAGGGATGTTGGGGACTGGTGCAGATCTCCTCGGCGCCCCCGAGCTCGACGATCCGCCCGAGGTACATGACGGCGATCCGGTCGGCCACGACCCGGGCGGCGGCCAGATCGTGGGTGACGAAGATCACGCCAACCCCGAGATCCCGCCTGAGTTGACCGATGAGGTTCAGCACGGTGGCGGCCAGGGAGACGTCGAGCGCGCTGGTCGGCTCGTCACAGAGCAGCACGTCGGGCGGAACCACCGTGGCCCGGGCGAGGGCCGCCCGCTGCCGTTGCCCGCCGGAGAGCTGCAACGGCTTGGACTCGGCCACCTCGGGCGGCAGACCCACCTGTTTGAGGGCTTCCTGCACCCGGGTTGATCGTTGCGCGCGCGTCATGCCCTCGGACCGGAGCCGTTCCCCGATCAGCTCGCCGATGGTCAGCCAAGGGGTCAGGGAGGCGCCGGCATCCTGGAAGACCATCTGCGGCCGCGCCCCGCGGCCGAATTCGATAGAGCCGGCATCGATGCTCCCGAGACCGGCGATGGAGCGAAGCAGCGTCGACTTTCCGCAGCCGCTCTCGCCGACCAGCGCCACGGCTTCGCCTTTGGTCACGTCCAGAGTGATCCCGCGCAGGGCCCTGAGGTGCTGCCGCTTGAAGGTGCCGCCGATCGGGAAGCTCTTGTGCACGTCGTGGATAAGGACGGCGGGCGGGGGGCCGCCGCTCACGCCCAGCTCCACCGCTTTCCAAGGGTCCGTCCGGACCTGATCGACGGCGCGGCGATCGGGGTCGTTCCAGCGGACGCAGGCCGCCGACCGCACCTTCTGGCCCGGAGTCGACACGGTCACGAGCTCGGGCAGCGCGGCGTCGCACTCCTCGGCGTGAAAGTCACAGCGCGGGGCGAACGGGCACCCGGGCGGATGGGCGCGAGGGTCGGGTGGTTCGCCAGGCAGGGTGATGACCGGACGGCTGCGGTCGCACTCGAGCATGAGGCGGGAACGGAGCAGAGCCGTCGTGTAGGGGTGGACCGGGTTGGCCAGAACCCCCTCGGCATCGCCCACTTCGGCCAACCGCGATCCGTAGAGGACGGCGATGCGATCCGCCACCTGGGCGGCCACGCCGAGGTCGTGGGTCACCAGGATGAAGCTCGTCCCGAATTCGTCCCGGAGCGAGCTGAGAAGCTCCAGGATCTGGGCCTGCACGGTCACGTCGAGCGCGGTGGTGGGTTCGTCGGCGATGACCAAGGAGGGCGAACCGGCCACGGCCATGGCGATCATGACGCGCTGGCGGAGGCCACCCGAGAGCTCGTGCGGGTAGGCGCGCATGCGCCGCCTCGCTTCGGGTACCCCGACCGCATCGAGGAGGCGCAAGGCCTCGGCGGACGTCCCGGCCGCCTCGATGACCTGCTGTCCGACCCGCATGGTGGGATTGAGAGAAGTCATCGGATCCTGGAAGATGGCGCCCAGATGCTGCTTGCGCACCAGGCGGCTGTCCTCGCGGCTCGCTCCCACCATCTCGGTGCCGCAGACGATGGCACTCCCGGTGACGCTCGGACGGGGTCGTTCGGGTAACAACCCCAACAGCGTGAGGCCGAGGACGCTCTTGCCCGAACCCGACTCACCGACCAGGCCGACAATTTCGCCCGGCATCACCTCGAGCGAGACACCACGCAGGGCGTGGACATCTCTTCCCCCGCGCACGAAGGAGACATGCAACGAGGAGAGGGCGACGACCGGTTCGAGCGGGGGCATCGCGTCGCGCCGCCCGTTGTCTAGGGGGGGCGTCTGGGGGCCGGCGGCGCGGGTGCCCGACATCGTCACCCGTGCACCACCCACGAGAACGGCGCCAGGTGGCGACGGTCCGTTGCCGCCAGCCTCTCGGGGTGCCACTGCAGGCCGAGCAGACCCGGCCCCTCGACCGCCTCGATGACGCCGTCCGGACTCCAGGCGGTGGCGCGCACCCGCTGGCCCGGGTCGGCGATGGCCTGGTGGTGGATGGAGTTGACTTGCGCCACCCCTCCGAGGACGCGAGCCGCCAGCGTGTCCGGTTCGGCCCGGACGGTGTGCACCGGCTCGTACTGCCGCTCCTCGTCCCAGTGTCCTTCGAGGCCCTTCTCGACCAGATCACCGATGAGGGTGCCCCCGCCCATGACGGCCAGGAGCTGTGCGCCGCGGCAGACGCCGAGGACCCGCTTGCCCGCGCCCGCGGCGAACTGGACGACGGCAAACTCGGCGATGTCACGGGTCGGGTCCACATCCATGAGGAGCTCCGTCGATGCCGGGGCGACCCCGGCATAATGCCCGGGGTCGATGTCGCCTCCGCCCGTGACCACGATCGAGTGGCAATGCTCGACCATGGTGGCCAGCGCGACCGGATCGACATCGGGGCCGGCCGGGAGGAGAACGGGGATGCCGCCGGCCGCGGTGACCGAGGACACGTACCCGCGGTGCGTTGAGTAGCGCTCCTCGGGCGACCGTCCACAGAGGACACCGACCACCGGCGGACCGCTCACCGGGCCCCGAGAGGTTCCTGATGCCGGGCCAGTGGGGGCTCTTCGGTGCGACCACGCTCCACGCACGCGGCCATGGCGTCGACGACTTCCTCGAGCAGCTGCCGTCCCAGCTCGGGTGTGGCCAGCGAAGGGCAGCCGGTGACGCCGTTGGCCGAGAGTGACGGCGCGGTGTACCGGAAGACCAACCCGTCGGTCCGGTCCGGGTCGTCGGCGACTCCCAGTCGGTCCCACCGGACCAGATCCGGAGCGAGGGCCATCATCAACGCGGTCTCGGCCCGGTTGGCATGCACGTCGATGCCGTCGGCCAGGGTCTTCACTGTGATGGCCGAGGTCAACGTCCACCAGTTGAGGACACCGAAGCGGATCTCGGGTCGCTCGTGGCGAAGGTGGTCCCCGGCTATGCCCAGCGACGCCTGATTGCCGAAGTGACCGTTCACCGCCAGCACCCGGCGGATGCCCGAGGCGGCGGTCCACTCGACCGCGTCCCGAACCACATTCGCCAACCGCTCAGGGCCGAGCGACAATGTTCCGGGGAGCGCGGTCCCGTGTCCGAAGCTGCACCCGAGCGTGAGCGAGGGGAGCACCGGGGCACCCGTCACGGCGGAGACGGCATGGCACAGACCGGTGGCGATGATGGTGTCGGTGCCCGTCGGCAGGTGTGGTCCGTGCTGTTCGGTGGCCCCGACCGGGAGGAGCGCCACCTCGTCGGGACGCCGGCGGATCAGATCCTCGATCTCGGGCCAGGTGAGCTGCTCCCAGCGAACGGCTTCAGCAGGCGGTGACGTATGCATGCGTCAGAACATCGTGAGGTAGGTCTCGCGCTCCCACTCGGAAACGCGCGAGTGGTAGGCCTCCCACTCCTCGATCTTCATGGCCGTGTAGGCCGAGACGAATTCCTCGTGGAAGACGGTCCGGGTCAGCGGGTCGGCGTCGAAGGCCTCAATGGCCTCGAGCAGCGTGCGGGGCAGTCGGGTGGCCTGCACGTCGCCCGCCTGCGGGCCGGTGACGCTCCAGTCGTACGTCAGGTCCTCAACCGGATCCCCCGGGTCCAGGCCCTGGGCCACGCCTTCGAGGCCAGCGGCCAGCAGGAAGGCCGCGGCGAGGTAGGAGTTGGCCGCTGAATCCACCGCCCGGTTCTCGATGGCCGGCCGGTTGCGGGGCAAGCGGAGCATGCATGACCGGTTGTTGTCGCCGTAGGCGGCCCAGGTGGGGGCCCACGAGACCGTGCCATCCGAGAGGCGCGGCTGCAATCGCTTGTACGAGTTGACCGTCGGCGTGCAGATGGCGGCGAGGGCCGGAGCGTGCCGCATGATGCCGGCGGTGAACCCGTAAGCCGTCTTGCTCCACCCTCGGCCGCGCCGGTCGTCGGGGTCGCGGAAGAGGTTCTGTCCCGACTCGGCGTCGGTGAGGCTCATGTTGAAGTGGGCTCCCGACCCCCAGGCGTCGGTGTAGGGCTTGGGCATGAACGTCACCATGAGCCCCACCTGCTTGGCGATTTGCTTGGCCATGAGGCGCAACAGGGTGACCCGATCCGTGGTGACCAGCGACGGCGCGTAGTCGAAGTCGAATTCCACCTGGCCGTCGCCGCCTTCGTGATCGAAGCTGAAGGCACCGAAGCCGCACTCCTTCATGGCTCGGACCATCGGGTCGAGGAAGTCCATGACGTCGAGCGTTGACTCGACGTCATAGGCCGAGGTCGGCCGCAAGCGCCCCGAAGGCTTGAACGGAGCCAGCACCTCGTCACCCGCCGGAGCGGACATCCTGGATTCGACGAAGGGTTGCACCACGTAGAGCTCGGTTTCAATGCCCAGTTGCAGGACAAAGCCCGCGGCGGCGGCCGCATCGATCTGCTTCTTGAGCACCGAACGGGTGCAGTGGGCGAACGGTTGGGTACCTCCGAAGTAGAGGTCGGCGGTCATGTGGGCGAACCGCCGGTCCCAGGGCAGGATGCACAAGGTGCTCGGGTCGGGGACGGCGACGCACTCGTCCTCGGTCGGCGTCATCTTCCCGAGGTTGCCCAGTCCCCGGGGGGTGTAGCGCTCGTGGCCGGCCATGAGCGCCGGCAGGTGCTCGACCGGGACGCACTTCGACTTGGCTCGGCCCGCGATGTCGACGAACGAGGCGAAGACGTACTCGACCCCTCGCTCGGCCAGGCTCCGGGCCAGCTCGGTGTGCTGCCCGTCGACTTCGAACATCGTCTCCATGTTGGTGCTCCTTTAAAAGAGGAGAGCCCGGATGGTCGTAACCTCCCGGGCTTTTATCCCTCCGTGTCGTGCCCGTTGCGGTGCACGTTCACCTCTCGGTCCAGACCAGCCCGGTGGGGCTGCGGAACCCTAGGTGCGGCTCAGTTGTACGAGGTCCTGCCCGAGCGACCTTCCAGTCAGCCCCTCTCGTTCGGTGTCGGTCTCCGTGCCGCCCATGTGACCATCATCCGGGGTGCAATCCAGCCAACTCGAGCATCTCGGGATCGGCGACGATGTGGCCCTGGGGTATGCCCTTGAGCCAGGGCTGGGCCACCATGGCATCGTCCTTATCGGCCAGGTTCA
The DNA here is from genome assembly GCA_036502025.1 of Acidimicrobiales bacterium. GTDB lineage: Bacteria > Actinomycetota > Acidimicrobiia > Acidimicrobiales > RAAP-2 > Bog-473. The sequence continues at coordinate 50,068 of DASXZJ010000120.1, forward strand.
GCCAGCACCCGCTTTTGACCGCCAACTCGATGGCCTGGTTGTAGGTGGCGTTGGAGCCGGTGGTTACGGCCCGAGAGTTGAGACTGGCCTCGTCGGGGACGTTGCAGCTGAGGTACTCCAGCCCGCCGGTGGGGTCGAAGCTGATGTGGGTCCAGGTGTAGGTGTTGTAGGTGTCGGGCCAGAAGTAGTCGATGAGCAGGTTCGGCGATGAGGCCGCGGCCGCCGAGGTGGTCGACCCCACCCAGCCGAAGATCTCCGATGTCTGATAGCCGACAACCTTGGTCGTGAGCCCGTCCGCCTGCAGTTCGGCGGCAATGTCTTCGGCCAGGAGTTGGTCGTCCGGGGCCCCCGTGTCGTAACCCACCACGAAGGCCTTCTCCGAGGACGGGAGCGAGGTGACCAGCTTCTTCAGCTTGGACGGGTTGTAGGCAATGTTCTGCCTGCCGAACTTGGATGGGATCATGCCAGCTGGCCCGGCCTGGGTCGGCACCGTGGCCCGACCCGGGAAGACACCGGCTACCAGACTGGGGACATTTATCGCCTCGAGCAGGTCGAGCCGGTCGGCCTTGGAGGTGAGGAAACCCTTGTTCTCGTTCACGTAGGCCGTCTCCGACTGGAGAGTGGGCAGCGTGTAGAGCGAGACCTTCGAGCTCGATTTGTACTGGGCGATCACCGAGGTGGTCAGGTCGTGGAGAATGGCGGCGATCTGCCCGTCGTTGAACTCGATTTCCTCGGTGGAGAGGTTGTCGATCACGGGAATGTTGATGGTGGTGTAGTAGGGCTTGGGTCCCCAGTACTGGGGGAAGGCCTGCATCTGATAGCTCACTCCGACCTTGGCCTGGGTGAGCATGTAGGGGCCGGTTCCGACATCGTGGGTCTCGAGGTACGTCTGGTCGTTGTCGCTGCCCGCATTGGCCGCCAGTGCCGTCGGGCTCTGCATAGCCGGACCGTAAGGGGCCGCCAGGTAGTCCAGGAACGCGGTGTTCGGAGCTTTGAGGGTGATGACCGCCGTGTAGGGCCCGGGGGTGGTGACCGAAGCCACATCGGAGACCATGTAGGCCGGGCCGCCATCGACCGCGGCCATCCGGGCGAAGTCGGGCGCGATGGCAGCCGAGGTGAACGAGGTGCCGTCGTGGAAGAGCACTCCGTGCCGGAGTTGAAGGGTGTAGACCAGCCCGTTCTTCGAGACGGTCCAACTCGTAGCCAGCTCGGGTTCGAGGACCCGCTTGGCGGTGCCGGACTTGTACTGCAGGAGGTTCTGGTACATGTTGCGCGTCAGGAGCAACCCTTCGCCGGCGTAGTACACGTCGGGGTCAGGTGGCTGTCCCGGGTCCTGGAGGAAGCTCAGGTTCAAGGTGTGGCTGGTCGGGTACGACGCCGCGCCGGCCGGTGCGGGCGCAGCCAGCGTGACTGCAGTTCCCGCCACCAGGGAGAGCAGGCCGCCCGTGGCCAGAATCCGACGCCAGGCTCGGGCCAGAGTCGCAAATGGTCCGGCCGCCTGGCCCCTATTGGTGATCCGCCCCATCATGCCGCTCCTTTTTTCGCCAATGAGGTGCCGGTGGACGCGGCGAACGCCGCGAACCCATCAATCAGGGCTGCGCTGGTCGTGCCAGCGCCGTGCTGGAGATACTCCATGGCGCTGAGCGAAGCCGAGTGACGGGCTTGCGATGACCCAATCACCGCGTCACTAGCGACGCGCATGTGGTAATCGTGCTGGTGGCCGTCGACGAAGGTGTAGTGCACGCAGACGTCGGTCAGGCCACCGATGAGCACCAGGGTCGAGGCGCCCAGGCCCTTGAGCAGGATCTCCAGGTCGGTCCCGAAGAAGCAGGAATACCGGCGCTTGGCGATGGCGTACTCACCCGGGCCGGGGACGAGGGTCGGCCACAACGCGGTCCCGGGGTCGCCCTCGACGCAGTGGACCCCCTCGTTGCCGTCGAGCTCCCGGCCGAAGTCGACGCCGTCGCGCCGATGGACCTCGGAGAAGAAGATGACAGGCACGCTGGCCGCTCGGGCCGCGGCCACGATGCGCTCGGCGTTGGCGATCATCGCCTGCTGACCGCCCATGAGCTCGATGCCCATCTCCTCGGCGGACATGCCGTAGCCGCGCTGGATGTCCACCGCGATCAATACCGGTTGACCAGTGAACATCGGGGGTGTCTGCCTCACCTCACCTCCTCGTGTCGTCGTGTCGGCCCCCCTGCCATCTGGACTCGGTGCAACGTCTTGCTGTGATTCAAACGCTCTTCTGTTTCGGGCCAAGATCGAGAAAGTTTCCAGACGATGAACAGGAGGGCGACTCGGTACGTCCGGCGCGTAACGGAGCGTTCATATCGGGGACACCGCGCGGAAACACGTCCTCCCTACCATGAACGGCGGAGACAGGGCCGAAACGCTGCCCTGACGTCGTCGTGCTGGCAAGGGATCGCATGCACCTGCGGGTGTGGAACGGGGACATCGACACCGATGGGACACGCACATAACCACGGTCCGCGGCATGGGCCCGAGGCGGCGCGCGCCGTAGCCGCCGAGGCCCTGCTCCCGACCACGGGGTGGGAGCGAGAAGTAGAGCGTGGACTCGAGCTCGGCCTCCAGGGCGCCGACAGCATCGTGGACCGCAGCATCCCCACCTTCTCGCGTGGTGAGCTTCCGCACTTTGCCGGCATCAACACCTTTCTCAAGGCGCCGTACGTCGAGGATGTCCGGGAGTGCGGCAACTACGACGTCGTGGTGGTAGGGGCCCCACACGACTCGGGGACGACCTATCGGCCGGGCACTCGCTTTGGCCCGCAGGGCATGCGCAGGATCTCCGCCCTTTACGGCACCTATAGCTTCGAACTGGGTGTTGACCTGCGAGAGTCCATCACCATCGCCGATGTCGGTGACATCTTCACCATCCCGGGCAACATCGAGAAGAGCTTCGACCAGATCAGCAAGGGGGTGTCGCACATCTATGCCAGCGGAGCCCTGCCGGTCGTCCTGGGGGGCGATCACTCCATCGGCTACCCGACGGTCCGGGCGGTGGCGGAACACCTGGACGGGAACCTCGGCATCATCCACTTCGACCGCCATGTCGACACGCAGGAGACCGATCTGGACGAACGGATGCACACGACGCCCTGGTTCCACGCCACCGACATTCCCAACGTGCCACCGGAGAACCTGGTGCAGATCGGGATCGGCGGCTGGCAGGCCCCCCGCCCCGGTGTGAAGGTGGGGCGCGAGCGGGGGACCACCATCATGACCGTGAACGACTGCGTCGAGATGGGTCTTGACGCGGCCATCGAGAACGCACTCGAGGTGGCGTGGGACAACGCCGAAGCGGTGTGGCTGTCCTTCGACGTCGACTGCCTGGATGCGGCATTCGTGCCCGGCACCGGCTGGCCCGAACCCGGGGGCTTCCTGCCCCGTGAGGCGCTCAAGCTCGTACGCGGCGTGTCCGAGCGGGGGCTGGCCGGCCTTGAGATCGTGGAGTGCTCGCCACCCTATGACTCGGCCGACATCACCTCGCTGGTGGGTACCCGGGTGATCTGTGACGTCCTCGCCACCTTGGTCTCCAATGGCCACCTGCCCACGCCCGCCTGACCCTCGGGCACCGGTGCCATGCGACTGAGCCTCCACGAACAGGAGAAACTGCTGGTGCACGTGGCCGCCATAGTGGCCCGTGACCGTCGCGCCCGCGGCCTACGGCTGAACCAGCCCGAAGCGGTGGCCCTGATTTCCTCGTTCGTCATGGAGGGAGCACGGGACGGGGCCGGGGTGGCCCAGCTGGCCGAGGCGGCGCGCCACGTCCTGGCCCGAGAAGATGTCATGGAGGGCGTGGCTGACCTCGTCCCCCAGGTCCAGGTGGAGGCGACGTTCCCCGACGGCACCAAGCTGGTCTCCGTGCACCAACCCATCTCGTGAACGAGCCGGCTCACGTTCCTTTCGTTCCCGGGCAGATTGTGGTCAGCGCCGAGCCCTTGGACATCGGGGGCGATCCCGACCTGGAGCTGATGGTCGCCAACACGGGCGACCGCCCCATCCAGGTGGGGTCGCATTTTCACTTCGCCGAGGTCAACCGAGCGCTGGCCTTCGACCGGGACGCGGCCTGGGGTCACCGGCTGGCTCTACCGGCCGGAACGGCCGTGCGCTTCGAACCCGGTATCGAGCGGCTCGTCGCGCTGACGCCCCTGCGCGGGCGCCGCGTGGTTCCTGGGCTCCGGGGGGCGGCGGCCGGACCGCTCGACCGCCCGGGGGAGCGCCCGCGTTGACGTCGTATTCCCGGGAGCGTTACGCCGCGCTGTTCGGGCCGACCACCGGGGACCGGATCCGGCTGGCGGACACTGACCTGTGGCTCCAGGTGACCGAGGATTGGTGCGGCCCCGGTGACGAGGCCGTGTTCGGCGGGGGCAAGGTGGTCCGCGAGTCCATGGGCCAGTCGACGGCCACCCGTGCCGAGGGAACGCCCGACCTCGTCGTCACGGGCGCGCTCGTGCTGGACCACTGGGGTGTGGTCAAGGCCGACGTCGGTGTGCGGGACGGGAGGATCGTCGCCCTGGGCAAGGCAGGCAATCCCGACGTGACCGATGGCGTCCACCCCGATCTGGTCATCGGCCCCTCGACCGAGATCCTGGCCGGCCACGGGCTCATTCTCACGGCGGGCGCCGTCGACTGCCACGTCCACCTCATCTGCCCCCAGATCATCGACGAGGCGTTGGGGTCGGGCACCACGACCCTGGTGGGGGGAGGCACCGGCCCCGCCGAGGGCACCAGGGCCACCACGGTCACACCAGGGAGCTGGTACCTCGCTCGCATGCTCGAGGCGCTTGACCCGCTCCCCGTCAACGTGGCCCTCCTGGGCAAGGGAAACACCGTGTCGCCGGACGCGTTGTGGGAGCAGCTGAGGGGCGGAGCCTCGGGATTCAAGCTGCACGAGGACTGGGGCTCGACGCCGGCCGCCATCGACGCCTGCCTCAGCGTGGCCGACCGGGCGGGGGTCCAGGTGGCACTCCATTCCGACACGACCAACGAGGCGGGCTTCATTGAGGACACCCTGGCCGCCATCGCCGGGCGGACCATTCACGCCTATCACACCGAAGGCGCGGGTGGCGGACACGCGCCCGACATCATGCTGGTGGTTGGGCAGCCCAACGTTCTGCCGTCCTCGACCAATCCGACCATGCCGCACACCGTCAACACGGTGGACGAGCATCTCGACATGTTGATGGTCTGCCATCACCTCAACCCGCGCATTCCCGAGGACCTGGCGTTCGCCGAGAGCCGCATTCGGGCCACCACCATTGCGGCCGAGGACATCCTCCATGACATCGGGGCGATCTCCATGATCGGCTCGGACTCCCAGGCCATGGGCCGGGTTGGAGAGGTCGTGCGGCGAACCTGGCAGACGGCGCACGTCATGAAGCTGCGCCGCGGGTCGTTACCCGGAGACGGGGTCGCCGACAATGTACGGGCGCGGCGATACGTGGCCAAGTACACCATCTGTCCGGCCCTGGCGCACGGCCTCGCGGACGAGGTCGGATCGGTCGAGCCCGGCAAGCTGGCCGACCTGGTCCTGTGGGATCCCGCGTTCTTCGGCGTACGGCCACACGTGGTCGTGAAGGGCGGGATGATCGCCTGGGCCGGCATGGGCGACGCCAACGCGTCCATCCCCACGCCCCAGCCGGTGTTGCCCCGCCCGATGTTCGGCGCCTCGCCGACGGTGGCACGTGGCACCAGCCTGGCCTTCGTCGCCCCGGTCGCCCTGGAGGAAGGGCTACCCGAGCGCGTCGACGTGGGGCGGCGAATGGTTGCGGTGGCCAATGTGCGTGGCCTGCGCAAGGAGGATCTCCCCAACAACGGGACCCTGCCCGACATCACCATCGAGCCGGACTCCTTCACTGTCATCATCGACGGCGAAGCCGTCGAGGCTGCCCCGGTCGCGGTGGTCCCCATGGCCCAGCGCTATTTCCTCTTTTGATGCCGCGGACCGCGGACATGCCCGGACCGGCCGGCACCGGCCGTGCGATGACGCTGCTTCTCGCCGACGCCCGCCTACCCACCGGGGCCCACGTGCATTCCGGGGGCATGGAGCAGGCGGTCGATGACGCGGTGGTGACCGATCTGGAGTCCCTGGTGCCCTTCCTCCATGGTCGCCTGATGACCGGGGGGCGACTCTGCGCGCACGCCGCCGCCATGGCCTGCACGCTGGCGGCCCGAAGGGATGGAGAACCGACCGAGGCGGACTGGCGCCCTCTCGACGAGGAGATCACGGCTCGGATCGTCTCGCCGGCGCTGCGGGCCACGTCACGACGTCAGGGGCGGTCGCTCCTGCGCACCGGCGCGGCGCTCTATGTCCAGTCGCCCCTCCATGCGCTCGATGCCGTGGCGCCCGGCGGACCCCACCTGGCTGTGGTGCAAGGTGCCCTGGCGCACCACGGCGGCATCGGTCCGCACGATGCTGCGCTGATCGCGGCCTACGGTTCGGTTACCTCGCCGGCGTCAGCCGCGCTCCGCCTCCTCGGGCTCGACCCCCTCTCGGTCTCCGCCGCGTTGGCCCGCCTGGCACCGGCGATCGACCAACTGGCCACCGAGGCGGCCCGCCACGCGTTCGAGGGCCCGGACGCGCTGCCGTCACCAGCCAGCCCCTTGAGCGACCTGCTGGGGGACCGCCACGCCGGCCGAGAGGAGCGACTCTTTGCGTCCTGACCCCGAAGATCACGACAACGTCCCCGACCACGAACATCTCCATGCGCACGGCGTGGCTCGCCGCCATCCGGTGCTGGCCGCGGGCCATCGTCTCGGCCACCCGCTCCACCAGGGTCGGGCCCTCCGACTGGGCATCGGGGGGCCGGTGGGGAGCGGCAAGACAGCATTGGTGGCCGACCTCTGCCGCACGCTGGGCCCGGCGCTGGGCCTGGCCGTGGTCACCAACGACATCTACACGACCGAAGATGCCGACTTCCTGAAATCCGCCGCCGTGTTGCCGACCGAACGCATCGTGGCGGTCGAGACCGGCTGCTGCCCGCACACCGCCATCCGCGACGACATCACCGCCAACACCGACGCGGTCGACGATCTCGAGGCTCGCCTGCCTGACCTCGAGTTGATCGTGATCGAGAGCGGAGGGGACAACCTCACGGCCACCTTCAGCTACGGCCTGGTCGACCGGCAGATCTTCGTGGTCGACGTCGCCGGGGGCGACAAGGTGCCGCGCAAGGGCGGTCCGGGCGTCATCCGCTCAGACCTCCTGGTGGTCAACAAGACGGATCTGGCCCCGCTCGTGGGCGCCGACCTGGCCGTGATGGAGTCCGACGCCCGGCGCATGCGCGGCGACCGACCGGTGCTGATGGTCTCGGTGCGTCACGGGTCGGGCATGGCCGCCGTCCGGGACTGGGTCCATGACTGGGTCGAGGCGGACCGGGTCGTCGCGTGACGATGACCCCGTTGGCTCCGGCCGACGCCTCGCCGTGGGCCGGGCGGGTCGATCTCGGGGTTGAACGGGGGGAGGACGGCCGCGCCGCTTACACCTCGCTGCACTCGTCGGGCGCGCTGGCCGTCCGCGCCACCGTCGAGGGCGCGTGGCTGGTCGGGGCCAGTGCGCATCCGGTCGGCGGCGACCGGATGGGTGTCGGGCTGCGCGTCGGACGGGGCGCCTCGCTCACTGTGCGGTCAGCCTCGGCCACGTTGGCGCGCGCCTCTATCCCGGCCCGGGCGTCGTCGATGGAAGTGGACGCCGTGGTCGAGGACGGGGGCTCGCTCACCTGGTGTCCCTCCCCGGGCATCGCGGCCCGGGGCAGCCTCCACCACACTTCGGCCCAGATCGAACTCGGGCCGACGGCGCGCCTCGAGTGGGTCGACGCGATCGTCCTCGGACGTCACGCCGAGCCGCCCGGGTCCTGGTCCAGCCGGCTGCGGGTGCTGGTGGCCGGTCGCCCGCTCGTGGTCAGCGAGCTCGCGCTGGGCCCGGCCTTCCCGGCCTGGACCTCACCCGCCGTCCTCGCCGCTGCGCGCTGCGCCCTGAGTGTCCTGGTTGTGGATCCGGCACGCGCTGTCCCGGCGGTGGGACGCACAAGCGGCCGTCACGGCTACGCGGTCCCGTTGGGCGAACACGCCTGGCAGATCGTGACCTGGGGTGCGACGGTGAGCGAGTGCCACCGCACGTTCGGCTCCCTGGCGACCGAGCCCTCGCGAGGTTGGATCTCCACAGTGCTTCGTCAGCAGCTCCGGGCCGGCTGATCGAGATAGAGCTGGGGACGGCGCCCCCCTTCCAAGAGCGCGGTGATGCCCTGGGTGTGGCGGGCCAGGTGGAGGTCGATGCGGTGGACGATCACCTCGGGCGGCGGGGTGCGCCCCGGAGCGGCGCGGCCGGCCTCCACCACCACCGTGCCCGTGGGGGCGATGATCCGGCTGGCCCCGATGAGGGTGGACGTGGCGTGGGCGCCGCACTGGTTCGACTGCACCCACCATTGGCCGTTGGTCAGCGCCAAGGCGGGGTAGAGGATGTCCCAGGCCGTCTCACCCTCCACCTCGTACGCCGAGGGAGCGACGACGAGCCGGGCACCTCGCGCCGCCAGCGCCCGGGCCACCTCGGGAAAGTCGCCGTCGAAACAGACCACCACGCCGACGGTGCCCAGCTGCGGATCATCGAAGGTGGTCAGGCAGTCACCCGGCTCGAAGACCTCGGGTTCGTGCGTGGGTGGGTAGAGATGCACCTTGCGGTGCGCCGCCAAGAGTTCTCCCGCCGGGTCGAAGACCAGGCACGTGTTGAAGAGCGCACCGCCCTCACCCAGCTCGGGCACGCTGCCGGCGATGAGCCACATCCCGGCCCCTCGGGCCACCTCCGCCAGCCGTCTCCGGCGCGGACCCTGGATGGGTTCCGCCGCCTGCCGGGCATCGGCGGGCAGGGTCACCGGGTCGTAGCCGCACGCCCAGAGCTCGGGCAGCACGAGCAACTCGACTCCCCGTGCTGCCGCCCGGTCGACCATGTCGATTGCCACACGCAGGTTGAGCTCCGGGTCGCCCGGGGCAGCCAGCCATTGGGCCACACCGACCAGAAGATCTCGTTTCATGCCGGTAACGGGTGGACCTTCATCTCGTCCTCTCCTGTGTCGATCCCAACGCTACGACGGCGGCTGGCGCAGTCGGTTTCCACTTCGTGAATGCACTGTTACAAGAGCTGCGAGCCATTGAGTTCAACCGGGCACCTCCCTAGTCTCGGGCGACGGGACCGAGCGAGGGCCAATGACGGGAACCACAGGTCGGCTGGATATGCCCTTCGTGGGGATCCCTTCGTTTCTCCGCACGCCGGTGCTCGGTCCCGAGGACCCGGTCGAGGCCGATCTCGTGGTGCTTGGCGCCCCCACCGACGAAGGCTCGCCCTTCATGCCGGGGTCGCGCTTCGGACCCCGTTCCATCCGGGAACACTCACTCCGGTTTCTCAGCGGTGAACCGGGCTTCTTCGACCCATCCGACGGCCGCCGCTACCTCTCCCATGAGATGAGTCACCACCGGATCGTCGACCTGGGCGACGCCGACATCATCCCCACCAATGTGGCCGGGACCTTCGACAACATCACCGCCCTGACGAGCCGCGCTCTGTCACGTGGCGGCACACCGATTGTGCTGGGCGGCGACCATGCGATTTCGTTTCCCGTGGTGCGGGCCTTCACCGAGCCTCTCTACGTGATCCACTTCGACGCGCACCTCGACTACATGCCGTTCGTCCACGGCGCTTCCATGACCAACGCCCACGCGTTCCGGCATATCTCGCACATGTCACATGTGCGCGGCCTGGTCCAGGTGGGCATCCGCAGCCTGCGCTCCACCGAGGCCATGTGGCGTGACACCCTGGGCGACGGGAACCAGGTGGTGACCATGAGGGACTTCCGCGCCCGTGGCCCTGAGGAGATCGCGCGGATGATCCCCAAGGGTGCCGACTGCTACGTCAGCCTCGATATGGACGTGCTCGATCTCTCGCTTGTCCCGGGCTGTGTCTCGGCCGAGCCCGATGGGATGCTTTACGACCAGCTTCGAGACACCCTGATCGCGTTGACGGGGCGGGCGCGCATCGTCGGGTTCGATCTGGTCGAGGTCAACCCCCAACTCGACGTGGGCACGGGTGTCACCTCCTACCTGGCCGCGCACACCATCATCGAGTTCCTCGGGCACCTCTGCGACAGCGCCAACTGGAAGGCCCTGCGGGCTAATCCCCCAGGTCGCGCGCCATCAGCGTGACCAGGTCGTACAGAACGTGTGCCGCCGCTATGGCGGTGATCTCGGCGTGGTCGTAGGCGGGCGACACCTCCACCACGTCGCCGCCGACGATCGACACTGGATCGAGGCCGCGCAGCAACGCCAGCAGCTCGCGGCTGGTTAGCCCGCCCGCTTCGGGCGTGCCCGTGCCCGGGGCGTGGGCGGGGTCCAGCACGTCGATGTCGACCGAGACGTAGACGGCGGCCTGGCCCACGCGCTCGATCAGGCGCGCCACCACGGCCTCGACGCCCGCGTTGGCCACGTCAGCGCTGGTGATCTGGAGGTAACCCATCTCGGCGTCCTCGGCCAGGTCGCGACGCGCGTAGAGAGGGCCCCGCAGCCCGACGTGCGCGCTGCAGTCCGTCAGCAACAGTCCTTCCTCCCAGGCGCGGCGGAACGGCGTCCCGTGGGTGAAGCGCTGGCCGAAGTACGTGTCCCACGTATCGAGGTGCGCGTCGAAATGCACCAGGGCGAGCGGGCCGTGTCGTCGCGCCGTCGCCCGCAGGAGGGGGAGGGCGATGGTGTGGTCCCCACCCATGGCGACCATCCGGCCGCCCGACGCGAGCAGGGTTTCGGCTCCCTGCTCGATCTGGCGCACCGCCTCCTCGTTGTCGAACGGGGTGCAGCCGATGTCGCCGGCGTCGACCACCTGACCGCGCTCGAAGGGCAGCGTGTCCAACTCGGGATGGTAGGGACGCAACAGGCGGGAACCCTGCCTGATCGCAGCGGGGCCGAAGCGGGCACCGGGGCGGTAGCTGGTGCCGCCGTCGAAGGGCACCCCCACCACGGCGATGTCCCACGCCGGCACCTGTTCGGCCGTCGGCAGGCGGGCGAACGTGGTGAACCCGGCGAAGCGTGGCACGACCGTGGCATCGGTCGGCCCGACGGGCCCGCCCGGTCGATCGGCGTCAGTCGTCAATGGCTTGATACACCAGGGCGCGCAACTGGGCGCGGAAGGGGTACGCCATGGAGGGGAACAACTGGGTCATGAAGACGGCGAAAAGGTCCTCGGCCGGGTCGACCCAGAAGGCGGTGCTGGCCGCGCCGCCCCAGTAGAAGTCGCCCGCCGACCCGGCCATGGCGGTGGCGACCGGTCCCTGCCCGACCGCGAAGCCCAGCCCGAACCCGACTCCTTCGAACCCGGCCTCGCCGAACCCGCCGACTGCCAAGTCCATGAGGGTGGCGTCACCCGGCAGGTGGTTGCGCGTCATCAGGTCGAGCGTCATGCGCCCGATCACCCGCCGGCCGTCGAGCTGCCCGCCGTTGGCCAGCATCGAGCAGAAGGCGACGTAGTCATGGGTGGTCGAGACCAGGCCGCCGGCCCCCGACAGATAGGAGCGCGGTCGGAGGTAGCGGCTCTCGCCGGGCGCGTCCATGAGCGACGGGGTGTTGGCCGGCCGGTACTGGTAGCAGGCGGAGAACCGCTCGACCGACTCCTCGGGCACGAAGAACCCGGTGTCCACCATGCCGAGGGGCTCGAAGATCTGCTGCTGCAGGTAGTGGTCGAAGCGCTCACCCGAGAGGATCTCGACCAGCCGGCCGACGATGTCGGTCGAGAGCCCGTAATTCCAGTGGGTGCCGGGGTGGAACTTGAGCGGGTGCTCGGCCAGGATCGAGGTGATCCCCTCCAGCGTCATCCCGCCCGCTTGGGCCGCCGCGCCGCGCGCCTCGCCGAACCGCTCGTCAATCGGGTTGCCCGGTAGGAGCGCGCCGGGCAACCCGGTGGTGTGCATGAGGACGTCGCGCATGTTCATCGGGCGTTCCGGCTTGACCAACGTCACCGAGTTGTCGGGTTGCACCTCACCGACCTGGAGCGTGCGCCACTCGGGGATGAAACGGTGCACGGGGTCGGTCAGCTGGAACATGCCGCGTTCGTACAGCTGCATCAGGGCCAGCGAGGCGATCGGCTTGGTCATCGAATAGATGCGGAAGATGGTGTCGTCGGTCATGGGGAGCGCGTTCTCGCGGTCGCGCAGACCGAGCGACCGGTGGTACGCCACCTGGCCGCCCCGCACCACGGTGATCTGGCACCCGGCGATCTTGCCGGGCGAGACGTACTGGTCCTCGAAGTGAGCGGTGATGCGCTCGAGTCGTGCTGCGTCCATCCCTGCCGCGTCCGGTTCGACCTTCATGGCCGTCACCGTACCTCCGGCCGGCCCGGAGGGCTCAGGTGGCCTTGCGCTGCGCCTTGAGGTACGCCGCCGTTCCCTCCAGGAACTTCGGCACGTCTTGGGCTTTGGACGCCGCAATGGCGGCGAAGTACTCGGGCACGTAGACCTGCGCCGCGCCGGCGTCCAGCCCGCCCAGGATGGCGTCGGTGGCGACCGACACCGGCTCGGCCGGCACCGGGATGTCGGGGATGTCGTTGTCCGGCAGCCTGAACAGGTCGGTGTCGATCACGCCGGGGTAGACCACCATCACCTTGACGCCGGTGTCCCAGAGGTCCACGGCCATCGCCTCGGAGAACGCGGTCAGGGCCGCCTTGGAGGCGTCGTAGGCCGCCTCGCCCGGCGCGCTGAGCACGGCCGCGATCGAGGAGATGTTGACGATGGTGCCCGAGCCCCGCGCCAGCATCTGGGGCAGCAGGGCCATGGTCAGCCGCATGGGCGAGAGGTAGTTGATGTGCATGACGGCGGTGATGGTCTCGATGTCGAGGGCGGTGGTGTGCCGGCGCTTGGGGATCCCGGCGTTGTTCACCAGCAGGTCGATTCCCCCGAAGGCGTCGAGGGCGTCGACCGCCAGCTGGTCCACGGCATCGATGTCGGCCAGGTTGACCACCCACATCCGGCTGTCAGGGGAGTGCACCATGCACCGCTCGACCACCTCGGCCAGCCGGTCACCGCGCCGGGCGCAGATGCCCACGATGGCGCCGCGGGCGGCCAACGCTTCCGCCAGGCCGGCGCCGATGCCCGAGGACGCACCGGTGACCAGCGTCCGACATCCAGACAGATCGAATCCCATGGGGATCACCGTACTCACGATGGGCCACCGGCGGCGTGGGCGACCGTCGCTATTCGACCACCAGCTGGTAGCCGATGCCCGGGACGGTGCGGAGCATCCGCCCTTCGTCGTCACCGAGCTTCTTGCGCAGGCGATGGGCGTAGACCCTGACATAGTTGGACTCGGCGCCGTAACCCGGCCCCCACACATCCTTGAGGATCATGTGATGGGTGCAGACCTTGCCGGCGTGTTGCGCCAGGTAGGCCAGGAGATCGAATTCGCGGGCGGTCAGGCCGAGCTCGACGCCTCCCAGCCTGGCCATGTGGTGCACCCGGTCGATGTCCAGCGCGCCGACCTGCGAGCTGGCCGGGCTCGCCGAGCCGTTCTCCTGGCGCGAGGCGGCGTGGCGTATGGCGACCCGCAGCCGCGCCTCCAGCTCGGGCATGCCGAACGGCTTGGTGACGAAGTCGTCGGCCCCGCCGTCGAGCGCCTCGACCTTGCGTCGCTCGTCGCCGTAGGCCGAGAGTACGACCACGGGGACACCGGAGAACTGGCGGATGCGGCGGCAGACTTCGAGCCCGTCCAGGTCGGGCAGCCCCAGGTCCAGGATCACCAGGTCGGGCCGGAGCAGCGCCACCTGGGTGATGGCGTCCGCGCCCGTGTTGGCCGTCACGACATCGTCGCCGCGGGCCGAGAGCCCGATCCGCAGCGCCTTGACCAGTGACGGGTCGTCGTCGACCACCAGCACCTTGGTCAATGCCGGCCCGGTCCCTCAGATCCCCTACACATGGGCCGGGACTCTCGCCTGGGTGGGCACGGTGAAGACCACCCGCGCTCCCGCCACCACGGCGGGATCGATCCAGATGGCGCCGCCGTGGGCCTCGACGAAGGCCTTGGCGATGGCCAGCCCGAGCCCGGCCCGCCCTCCGCCGCTGTTCTGGCTGAACATCTCGAAGACCCGCTCCCGGTCCTCGGGCGCGATGCCCGGCCCGTCGTCGGACACCGAGATCTCCACCCGGGGTTCGGGCGAGGCCGCCACCGGCCGGGCCTCGATGCGGATCGGGCTCGGTCCCGGCGAGAGGCGGGCCGCGTTCTCGAGCAGGTTCACCAGGACCTGGCTGATCAGCATCTGGTCGATGGCCAGCAGGGGGAGATCGGCGGGCACCTCCACCGCGATGCGGGCGGGGGAGATCAGACCGCTCACCGCATCGAGCGCCTCACCCACCAATTCGTCGAAGGGGATGTTCGACGGACGGACGGCCAGGGTGCCCGACTCGATCCGGGTCAGGTCCAGCAGGTTGGTGACCAGCCGGGCCAGGCGGTCGGTCTGCAGCTCGATGAGCTCGAGCAACTCCACTCGGTCGGTCTCACCCATCGCGTCGCCGTCCCGGCGCAGGCTGGACACCGCGGCCTTGACCGACGTCAACGGCGTCCGCAGGTCGTGGGAGACGGCGCCCATCATGGCGCCGCGCCAGCGGTCGATCTCCTCCAGCAGCCGCGTGCGCAGTGCCTGGTCCTGCAGTTCGGCGCGCTCGACCGCGAGGGCGGCCTGGTTGGCGAACGTGCCGAGCAAGTCCCGGTCATGCCGGGCAAACTGCACGTCTTGCAGAACCAGCATTCCCACGGGCCGGTTGCTCGCCACCAGGGCCACCGCGACGCGACGGGGTGCCGCGCCACCCTGCAGGCCAAGGGATCGGGTCTGGCCGCTTCCGGCGGTGAGCATCCGGTGATCCCGCGCGGTCAGCGTCTCACCGGCACTGGCGACCACGGACAGCTCGGAGGACCCGGCGCCCGCAGCCGCCACGTCGCGGGCCGGCAGGACGAGCGCGGTCCAGCGGGGCGTGAACGCGGTCTGCACCGTGTCGGCGATGTGCTCGAGCAACTGCGTGCGGGTCATGTCCCCGATAAGGGCCTGGGACAGTTCGAACAGCCGGGCCGCGTCCTGTTCCCGGCGGCCGGCCTCCTCCCGCGCCGCTTGCAGGTTGGTCACGAGCTGGGCGACCACCAGGACCACGGCGACGTAGACGACGAGGGCAAGCCAGTTCTGGGGCGAGCGGACGCTCAGGGTGTTGTACGGGGGGAGGAAGAGGGTGTCGTAGAGGATGAAGCCGGCGAGCGCCCCGGCCGCACCGGGGCCGAAGCCGCCCACCACCACGCCGAGGATCACCGGGACGACGAAGGCGAGCGCCGGGATGGCGAGGCTCAGATGCGTCCGGAACGGCAGGAGGACGCCCACCTCGACGCCCAGGCCGGCCAGGGCCACCACGCCACCGACGACGGCTCGCCGCGGTGTGCCTATCGTGGCCTGCATGGTCGCCATGGCGTCACTCACCGCTTCCCAGGCGTCGCTCTGTCGCCCGACATCGAGTGTACCGACGGCCGTGGCGGCTCACGATCGGCCGGCGTGAGGTATCGATGACCGACGACATGACGGGTCCCGACCGCGAGCAGGTAAGGCCGACCGGCCGTTTCCGGGTCTACCTCGGCGCGGCGGCCGGCGTCGGCAAGACCTGCGCCATGCTCGACGAGGGTTGGCGGCGCTTTCAACGCGGCGCCGATGTCGTCGTGGGCTTCGTCGAGACCCACAAGCGCCCCTACACGATCGAGCAGCTCCGCGACCTACCCGTCCTGCCCCGCAAGAGCGTGGTGTACCGGGACTCGGCCTGGGAGGAGATGGATGTCGACGCCGTCATCGCCCGGCGACCCGAGGTGGTCCTCATTGATGAGCTGGCCCACACCAACGTGCCCGGCTCGGGTCCCCACGAGAAGCGCTGGGAGGACGTCCTCGAGATTCTCGCCGCTGGGATCGCTGTCATCAGCACCGTCAACATCCAACACGTGGAGTCCCTGTCCGATGCGGTCGAGCGGATCACCGGGGCCGCTGTCCGCGAGCGGGTGCCCGATTGGGTGGTGCGGCGGGCCGATCAACTCGAGCTGATCGACTCCTCGGCCGACCAGCTCCGCCGCCGCATGGTGCACGGCAACATCTATCCGGCGGCCAAGGTGAACGCGGCGCTGTCGGGGTTCTTCCGGATGGAGAATCTGGTGGCGCTGCGTGAGCTCTCGCTGCGCTTCGTGGCCGACGAGACCGAGGAGGAGCTCCTCGAGTTCCTCCGCTCGCGGGGCCCGAACGCCTCGAGCGATGTATGGGACACCGCCGAACGCATACTGGTCGCGGTGACCGGTGCGCCGGGAAACGACACCGTCATTCGCCGGGCGGCTCGTATGGCGGCCCGCATGAAGGCGGACCTCCTGGTGCTCCACGTGGCGTCGGGCGATGCCGAGGCGGCCTCACGCAGCACGGACCGGTTGGAGGAGTTGGCCCGCGATGTCGGGGCGGGCTGGCTGGTCGTCGAAGGCGAGGACGTCGCCGCCACGATCATGGCCACCGCCACCGATCACCAGATCACCCAGATCGTGCTCGGGACCTCAAAGCTCTCGCGCTGGCAGTCGCTCACCCGCGGGTCGGTCATTCAGCAGATCCTGCGCATGGCCTCCGACGAGTCGATCGACGTCCACGTCATCGCCCGCATGACCGAGCGGTCGCCTCGCCTGAGCGAAGAGACCACCGACTAGCTGCGGCCGAGGTCCAGGAAGGCTGCCTCGGCGGCCACCCTGGCCGCCAGCTCCATGCAGCGGTTGAGATGCGCCAGCGCCTTGGCCCGTCGGGGGTCACGGGCCAGGTAACGGCCGACAGCCAGTAGGTCGGCCGAACCATCGGGCTTGCTCAGCGCGAACACCGCCTGGTCGACGATGTGCTCATCGGGCCGGTCGCTGATGCCCCGGTAGACGGACCACCCGACCCCGGCCGCCTCGCAGACCTCGGCTACCCCCGCCGCCTCCATGTCGACGGCTCCGAACCCCGTGGCGAGGATCGGGCGCCACACCTCGTCATCGTCGAAGAGCCCGTCGGTCGTCATCAGGCCGCCCCGGGCCACTCGGGGGGCGAGCGGATGGGTGAGGAAGACCGGTCCGTCGGGATGGAGCTGCACCCGCCTGGGCACCATGAGCGCGCCGACCGGCAGTCCTGGGTCCAGCCCGCCGGCGATGCCCACCACCATGACGTGGTCGAAGGGCCCGGTCGCCAGCACCTTGGTGGTGGCCTCCCGGGCCGTGGCCGGCCCCATGCCGATGGTCCCGGCGGCCACCGACCATTTTCCCACCGTCCCCCGATGGGAGAACACGGCGTCACCATCGGTGCGGGCCAACCCACCGGCTCGCACCACCGCCTTCAACTCGGGGCGCATGGGGGCCAGCACGGCCACCCGTCGGGTCGGCTCCTCTGGCGTGCTCACCTCTCCATCATGGCGGACCAGTCGGTAGCGTGGGCGGAGCGGCCCAGCCCGAGGCGGCCGACGGAGCCAATTGGAGGAAGCCCATGTCCAGCGCCGAGCAGGTTGTGCGCGACTTCTGTGCCGCGGTGAGCACGCGCGACGCCGAAGCGTTGCGCCCGTTCCTCGCCGACGACGTCGTGTACCACAACATCCCGATGGATCCGGTCGTCGGCCTCGACGCGACCATCGCGTTCGCGCAGGGGTTCCTGGCAATGTGTCAGAGCATGACGATCGAGACGCTGAACCTCGCGGTGCGCGGCAACGTCGTGCTGACCGAGCGGATCGACACGTTCACGGTGGGCGACGTCGTCGCGCCGCTGCCGGTCATGGGCACGTTCGAAATCCGCGACGGCAAGATCGCCGCGTGGCGCGACTACTTCGACATGGCGCAGATCACCGCCGCACTCTCCGGCGCGTCGTAACCCACAAGGGCCGCGCCGCCTAGCTGATGACGACGAACGCGTCGACGTCGACCTTGGGATGGCCGGTGGTTCCGACCACCGTCACGACCAGGCTGTGCGAGATCCCGGCCGTCACCTTCGTGACGTAGCGCACCTTGCCGAACGACCCCGGCCCGTGCGTGTGCACGACCGCGGTCGTGCCGCCGTCGAGCGAGAGGTCGGCGTCGCCGTTACCCGTCGCCACGGTGGTGACGAACCCGACCTGCACGCCCTTGAAGGTGAAC
>DASXZJ010000121.1:0-8877 GCA_036502025.1 Acidimicrobiales bacterium
CCCCCCTTATCCGGCTAAAGATCAAGATGTGTTGGTTGGCTGTGGAAACTGTGGATTGTGGGGATAAGTCCAATTTCGTAGAGAAAGAGGTTGACACCGGCGAGCCGAATTCGATACAGCTGTATCCAATGGCGGAAGCAGGACTCAGAGCGGAGGCGACCGGCGATCGTTGGTCTTTGACTGGTGCCGAGCAATTTGGTGAAGTCAATCAGTTCCTCGGTCACCTCGCTGATCGCAACTACTCGCCGAGGACGCTCCGCGCTTACGCCTACGACCTGCTGGCGTTGTGCCGTTGGTTGGAGTCAGAGGGGATCAAACTCGATGGCGTCACCACCGACGTTTTGTTGCGCTTCCTGTCTTGGTGCCGGGAAGCGTCGGTGCGCGGGCGCAACGGCGGGAATGTCTATTCGATCCGTGATGGTCAGAATGCCGGCTTCGCGCCCTCGACCATCAACCGTCGGATGGCCGCCATCTCGGCCCTCTTCGGCTTCATCACGATGCGCGACCCAAGTCGTGTCAACCCGATGCCCCGGCGCAGGGAAGGACGTGTCATGGCACGAGGGGAGCGCAGCGGCATGCTTGGCCATCTGGCGCGGCCGAAGGGGCGTTCCCCGCTGCGGTTACGCCAGCCCCGTCGACTGCCGCGAGGACTCGACCGAGGAGAAGTCGCTTCCCTCGTCGGGAGCCTGCGCACATGGAGGGATCGAGCAATCGCGGGGCTGATGCTGTACTCGGGCCTGCGGTCGGCAGAGGTGTTGTCGCTGCAGGTCCGCGACGTCGACATCGGTCGACGCTGGGTTCGAGTGGTGGGCAAGGGCGACAAGGAACGACGCGTACCCATCGACATGGAAGTGGCGGGCGTCATTCAGACTTACCTGCTGGCGGAGCGCCCGGACACGACGTCCACCAGCCTCTTCGTGGTGGCCAAAGGCCCACACCGCGGCCAGCCGCTCACCCCGGCCGGCCTGCGCACCGTCTTTCGCTATCACCGGGCACGATCAGGAGTGCCCGCTGGCAATCCGCACGCCTTGCGGCACACCTTCGGCACGGCCCTTGCCGAGGCTGGCGTCGATCTGGCGGTGATGCAGGCGCTGCTCGGCCACGACCACGTCGACTCGACGGCCGCCTACATTCACCTCGCCCCTGGGCATATTCGAAAGGAGTTCGATGCCGCGCGTGCCCGGCAGCGTTCCCGCATGTAGCGCGTCGATTTACGACGCATTCGTCGCCGATATCGAGGCGAGCGGTCGAGAGCACGAGCTGTCGACCAACGCTGCTCGGCAGTTCCTCGTCCGTTGGCCCACGCCCTCGGCGTGGGCGGATCAGTCCCTCCGTCGTCGCTTACGCGGCGATGGTCATGCCCAGCCCTTCGTGATGTTCCTCATGCTGCACGGCCATCTCAGGCCCGGCTACGACTTCTTGGTGCGCCGCAAGCTGCCGTCCATTTGGCGCGAGGCCGCCCGCAGCCCGATGGCCCCCCAGCTCGACCGATTTCTTACCGGGGCGGCCGAGTTGGGGTTCACCCACCGCACCCGGCTGGCCATCGGTTCACAGGTGATTGCCCGGCTCCTCATTCAGACCGGAAAGGAACTCGACGCCCTCGACGGCGACGACTTTGAGGATCTTGCCGAGGCATGCCGCGAGCGTGAGCAGGTCGAGGGTGTCGGGTGGCGCCACTACTCCAAGGCAATCGGCTGTGCCCGCGGCATCCTCTACCACCTGGGGGTGCTGACCGAGGCGCCAAGCAATCCGGCCGTTCGGTTCCGTCAGAGCTTCGAACGGCGCATGGCGGACGTGCCGGCACAGTTGCGCCCGAGCTTTGTGGCCTATCTTGAGCGCCTCACGGCTACCCAGACCCGAGGGACCGTCACGTCGACGGCCACTCGGATGGCCCACTTCGGACGTCACCTACGAAGCGTCGACCCAGCGATGGCGTCGCTCGCCGAACTGGATCGCCGACGCCATATCGAGACCTACCTGACCGCAGTGGCGGAAGCTTGCTCATCCCGTGACGGTGGGCCGATCTCCGCGTCGGAGCGCCGAGGCAGGGTGCTGGCGGTGAACACGCTGCTCAACAACATCACCGAATGGGAATGGCCCGAAGCGCCACCTCGGCGCCTCCTGTTTCGTTCCGACATTCCGCGACTACCTCGTCCTTTGCCTCGCTACCTGCCCCCTGATGCCGATCGCCGCCTGGCCGAGGCGCTGGAGGGGTCTGAGAACACCCTGGCCGCGAGCGCGCTCCTCTTGCAGCGAGCCTGCGGCCTGCGGATCGGAGAGCTGATCGATCTCGAGCTCGACTGCGTCCACGATGTCCCCGGCCAGGGCTCGTGGCTGAAGGTTCCCTTGGGCAAGCTCGATACCGAGCGGATGGTCCCGCTCGACGACGAGACGATCACGTTGGTGGACCGCATAGTTGCCCATCGCTCTCCGGGCCGTCCGCTCCCGCATCCGCGAACGGGACGAATGGTCGAGTTCCTTCTCACCCACCACGGTCGACGACTGTCCCAGAACGGACTGCGCGACGAGCTTGCGAGGGCTGCGGCGGTTGCGAACGTCCACCACGCCACACCACATCAACTGCGTCACACCTACGCCACCGCTCTGGTGAACGCCGGGGTGTCGCTGCAAAGCCTCATGGCGCTCCTCGGCCACACTTCGGCAGAGATGAGCCTCCGCTACGGGCGACTGTTCGACGCTACCGTGAGAGCCGAATACGAACGCGCCCTCGTGCTGGCCAAGGAGCAGATGGGGGCCGTGATGCCGGCCGCCGTCCCGGTGCGTCTGCATACGGACTGGCGAGAGACACCCGCTATCAAGGCGCGGCTCGCTGGTGGATATTGCATTCGTTCGGAAGCTCAGGGGGCATGCGCCTACGCCAACATCTGCGAACACTGTCCGAACTTCCGCTCTGATGCCAGCCACCTGGCGGTGCTCTCCGCCCAACGGGTCGACGCCGAGGCACTGGCAGCCGATGCTGATCGCCGCGGTTGGGTCGCCGAGGCGGACCGACATCGCCGACTGGTCGAACGTCTCGACCTCATGATGGCGCGGGCAGACGCAGGGTGAGCGACGAACGGCTCGACGCGGTGGAGCGAGCCTGCGGCCAGTTAGCTTCGAGCGGCTCGACCATCACCTTTGTCGCGGTGTCCGAACAGACCGGCATCCCGAGGGTGACGCTCTACAAGAACCCAGCGTTGCGGGCATCGGTCGATGAGCACCGAGCCCGATCTCGGGCAGCGACGACCCTTTCGGGGCTGGCGTCTGAACTCGCACACCAGCGTTTGGCCCTCGAAGCGATGGCTAAACGGGTCCGGCGACACGAGGAGCAACTCCGAAAGCTCTCAAAGAGGGCCTGACCAGCACATTCACGTGTCTGTGGCGGAGCCTCGCCTTGAATTAGCCGGATAACCCAAGGACAAGCCTCGGGTGGAACGGCCCATGTCCTATGTGAGGGACTCCTATTTTGCCGGCCGGGAGTGGGTGGATCTTTCCGACATGCAAGCTGGCGCGCTGATCTGGTGCACAGAGGTCGCCGGTCGACGGTCACATCGTTCGCTCGACGGTGCTTCTCCGCTGGCCATCTTCAAGGCGCTCGAGCGACCGGCACTCATCTCCTTGCCGATCATGACCTTCGAGCTGGCGGCCTGGTCCCGGCCCAAGGTCGGGCCGGACTGCTACATCAAGGTGGGCAAGGCGCTGTATTCGGTGCCCTGGCGTTTCATTGGTCGTCAGGTCGACGCCCGTGCCGGGGAACGAACCGTCGAGGTCTTTCTCGACGGTGCAGTGATCAAGACCTGGGCCAAGATCGAGCGGGGACGCCAGACCGACTGGGCGGACTACCCGCCGCACAAGGTGGCCTTCTTCATGCGCACACCCACCTGGTGTCGCCGTCGGGCCGGTGAGCTCGGTCCTTTCGTGCTTGAACTGGTGCTCGGCCTGCTCGAAGACGGGGCGCTGCACCACCTGCGGGCGGCCCAAGGGGTGCTGAGCCTGGCCGAACGCCATGGCGATGTGCGACTCGACCTGGCCTGTCGTCGGGCCATCGACGTCGGCGACCCCGGTTATCGCACCGTCAAGGGAATCCTGGTGGCGGGCACCGAGTCCGAGGGGATCACGGTGCCTCAGGCACCGCAGACCCCGGCCCACCTCCATGGCGCCGACACGCTGTTCGCCCATTTGGGTGACGCCGAGGCGGCGGGATGACCAGGACACATCAGCTGGAGACCACATTGAGAGCACTGCGGCTCTCGGGAATGCTCGAGACCTTTGAAGCTCGACTCACCCAGGCCAGGGCCGGTGATCTTGGGCACGTCGAGTTCCTCCAGGCCCTCTGTGAAGACGAACTCTCCCGACGCCAGGCGGCCGGCATCACGCGCCGGGTGCGCGCCGCCCACTTCGAGCAGGTCTGCGCCATTGAGGACTACGACTTCAACTACAACCCCAAGATCCCAGCCGCCCATATCCGCGACCTGGCCACACTGCGTTTCGTCGAAGCCTCGGAGTCGGTCATCCTCCATGGCCCCGTGGGTGTCGGCAAGACCATGATCGCCCAGGCCCTCGGTCACCAGGCCTGCCGGCGGGGCTACAGCTGCGCGTTCACCAAGACCTCGCGTCTGCTGGCCGACCTCTCTGGTGGACACGCCGACCGGACGTGGGAGACCAGGCTGCACAACTGGGCCCGGCCGACCGTCTTGATCCTCGACTCATCCCGACCTCGCGATTATCCCGATTGGGGCGCGATTGGGCATCGAATAGCGATGTAGAGCACCCGCGCGGATGCTGAGATCGGGATAATTGCCACGCCATCCACAATCCTCTAGTCCGGAGCACGGTGCTCCGCGGAAGGAGGACAAGGTGCGCAAGGACTGCTGGATCCGTGGGGATGGGCCATTGGTGCCGTTCGCGGAGGCGTTCAGGATCGAGCTGGAAGAAGCAGGCCATCCTCCCGGATCGGTGAAGCATTACCTGTTGTTGATGGGTCGGCTCAATCGCTGGCTTGTTGCTGAAGTGATTGGTGTGGAGAGCCTCACCACGGCAGTCGCTCAGGTGTTCCTGGACAGCAGGCGGGATGCCGGTGAGGGGCGGGTTCTGACGCTGGCATCGTTGAGGCCGCTCCTCTCTTGCTTGGAGCGGGCGGGTGTCTTGCCACCCGAGGCGCCGGTTGAACCGACACCGCTCGACAGTCTGCTGTCGGATTATCGACGGCATCTCATCGGTGATCGTGGTCTGACCACCACGACCGTGCGTCGCTACGAGAGTTTCGCCCGTCGGTTCCTCACCGAGAGGGCCGATCGCACCGGCACGCAGGGCGGGTTCGAGGGCCTCACGTCGGTTGAGGTGAATATGTTCATGCTCGATGCCAGCTCTCGCCTGGTTGTCGAGTCCGCCAAGCGAGAGGCCGCCGACTTGCAGGCTTTGCTCCGCTACTTCTACCTATCCGGCGTGCTGGACGTCGATCTCGGCACCGCTATGCCTCCAGTCGCCTGCTGGCGCGGGACTGCGCTCGTGCCGACGATGTGCCCCAGCGACGTGGAGCGGCTCCTCGCCAGTTGCGATCGCTCCAGCACGACTGGTCGCCGTGATTTCGCGGTCTTGGTCCTGCTCGCTCGACTGGGCCTACGTGCTGGTGAGGTCGCGGCCCTTGAGCTGGATGACCTCGACTGGCGGATCGGGGAGCTGGTCGTGCGGGGCAAGGCCCGACGGCGCGACCGGCTACCGCTTCCCGACGAGGTCGGCGAGGCGCTGGTGAACTACCTGGCTCACGGCCGACCGTCGAGTACCTCACGCCGGGTGATCCTGACTCTCTATGCGCCCTTCCGCCCCATCTGTCCGTGTTCGATCTCGAACATCGTGCATCGAGCGTGCCGCGCCGCGGGGCTGCCCAAAGTCGGGGCCCATCGGCTGCGCCATGCTCTGGCCACCGAAATGCTCCATCAAGGTGGCGACCTGCTCGAGATCGCCCAGGTGCTCCGCCAGTCCGACCTCGGCACCACGGCGGGTTACGCGAAGGTCGATCGTGTCGCCCTGCGCAGTGTCGCCCAACCTTGGCCAAGGAGCGCGGCATGAGCACCCTCTCTCAGCATCTGGAGGACTATCTGCGTCTCCGCCGTGGCCTCGGTCACCAGCTGGCCGACTCCGCCCGCTTGCTCCCCAGCTTCGTCGAACATCTCGAGGTCCATGGCACCTCGACCATCACCGTTGACACCGCCCTCTCTTGGGTGCAGCGCCCCGACGCCGACCCGACGAGCTCGGTGTGGCTTCGACGGATGACGGCCGTGCGTGGTTTCGCCCGCTACATGTCGGGTCTGGACCCGGAAACAGAGATACCACCGCTCGGGTTGGTCACCTTCCGCAAACGTTGGCGGGCGCCGTTCATCTACTCCGAATCCGAGGTCGTTGCCCTGATGGAAGGGATCCCTGGCCTCATCCCGACGCCGCTGCGGGCGGCGACATTCCAGACGATGATTGGACTTTTGGCCGCCTCCGGCATGCGCGTCGGTGAGGCGATCGCCCTTCGCCGGGCAGACATCGACTGGGCCGAGGGAGTGCTGGTCGTTCGGGGCGCCAAGTTCAACAAGAGCCGGGAGCTGCCGCTGGACCCGAGCACCGTCGAGGCCCTGAGCACCTATGCCCTCTTGCGGGATCGGGCTGTCGCCGAGCCGTCGAGCCCGACGTTCTTCCTCTCGCGTAAGGGCACGGCAGTGATCTATAGCGACTTCTCGGTGAAGTTCCGAGAACTTGTGCGCGTGACCGGGGTCGGTTCGGGATCGCCGGCGTCGCCTCGTGTGCATGATCTCAGACACAGCTTTGCCGTCAAGACCCTCATCGGTTGGTATCGGGAGGACCAAGACGTCGGCGCCTTGTTGCCGCGGCTGTCGACCTATCTGGGCCATCTCAGTCCGGGCCACACGTATTGGTATCTCTCAGCTGCCCCCGAACTGCTCGAACTCGCCGGAGCTCGCCTCGAGAAGCGGACGAGACGATGAGCGCCGTGGCCCCGACCCTCCAGCTGTTCTTCACGGAGCGTCTGGCCAAGCAACGCCAGGCCAGCCCCGAGACGGTCCGCTGCTATCGCAACGCCATGGTCCTCCTCCTGCGCTTTACGCAGGACCGGACTGGGAAGGCTCCTTCGGCACTTGAGTGGGACGACCTCGGCGCGGAGACGATCTCCGCGTTCTTGGACCACCTCGAGACCGACCGCCATAACACGGCGCGGAGCCGCAACACCCGCCTGGCGGCTGTGCGCTCGTTGTTTCGCTTTGCCGCATTGCGCCATCCCGAGCACGCCCAGCTGATCGCCCAGGTGCTCGCCATCCCACAGAAGCGCTCGGACAAGAAGCAGATCTGCTTCCTCGAGCCCGAGGAGGTCGATGCCCTCCTCGCTGCACCAGATCGCGGGCGCTGGGAGGGGCGCCGCGACCATGCCCTCCTTGCTCTGGCGGTGCAGACGGGCTTGCGGCTCTCGGAGTTGACCGGGTTAGGTTGCGCTGACATTCAACTGGCCAGCGGTGCTCATGTCCGCTGTAAAGGGAAGGGCCGCAAGGAGCGCTGCGTCCCACTCACGTCGGCCAACGTCGCCATCCTGCGCGTCTGGTGTCGCGAACGAGGTGGGGATCCTGACGATCCCTTATTCCCGACGCGCACCGGACGCAGGTTGAGTGGCGACGCGGTTGCCGCACGCGTCACTCTCTATGGGAACATCGCCGCCGAGCACCGCCCCTCACTCACTACCAAGCGGATCACCCCCCACGTCATGAGGCATACCTGCGCCATGAATTTGCTGCGCCAGGGAGTCGATGTTGCCGTCATCGCCTTGTGGCTCGGGCATGCCGATCTGCGCTCCACAAATGCCTATCTGCACGCCGACATGACCATCAAGGAACGGGCACTGGCGCGCACCACGCCGTCGACCTCTCGGCCGGGTCGGTTCCATCCGGGCGACAAGCTGCTCGCCTTCCTCGAGGCCCTGTGATTACCCCGACCAATTCGGCCCGATCTCCGCCTGAGACCAAACACCAATCGGGATAATCGCGAGGTCGGGATAAGTCGAGTTACTCCGATATCGGAGTAAATTGACGACTTCGCCATGCGTGAGTTCACCGTCACCCAGGCCGATGACCTCTATGAGCTGGTCACCGAGCGGACTGGCAAGAGCCTCATCATCACGGCCAACCGGTCGGCCTCTGACTGGTACTCGCTGTTCCCCGACCCGGTGGTGGCCGAGTCGATCCTCGATCGGGTAGTCAACGCGGCCCACCACATCGCTATGGAGGGCAAGTCCTATCGGCCCAACAAGCGTCCTGGTGCGCCGAGCACGGAGAAGGGCCATGACTGAGCACCGCAATGACGTCTGCGCCGCTCCGGGCTGCGACAACCAACTCCTTCCCCGAAGCGGACGCGGACGACCGGCCCTCTACTGCTCACCGGAATGTCGACCCGCAGGCCGTGGGCGCAGCGGTGTGCACGTCGTCGTCGAAGTGGACCACGAACCGACCCTCGATGACGAACGTCCGGCCGGACGGATCTGGCTGGTCCGCCTACGCCGCGGCGACCAAGCCGTCGTCATCGCTGCAGAGCTCGGTCGGCCCTCAGCTGACCATCTGGCGGGGCAACTCAACAGCCTTCTCGCCACACGTCGCAGATCGAAGGGAGTCGCCATCGACTAAAATGCATTCCGGAGTCCGGTGGGGAATTACGTGAACTTCCGGCTGGGGAATTACGGCAACGTCCACACAAGGCCCCGGTCGTCCTCGACATCGACGCCTCGCTGGTCGAGATCCACACCGAGACCAAGGAAGGGACGGGCGCCCATTACAAGGGGGGCTGGGGCTTTCACCCCATGTTCTGCTTCGCCGATGCCACCGGCGAGGCCCT
>DASXZJ010000122.1:0-8465 GCA_036502025.1 Acidimicrobiales bacterium
AGGTCGGGAGCTCCTCACGGTCCGGCAGCACGTCCATCATGGGCACGTGGTGGTAGGCGAGGCCTGGGGCAGGCCATTCGATTCGACCGCGCTCGGTCAGCTCGTCACCGCTCCGAAGGTCGATGACCGTGCGTAGGCCCAGCTCGCCGAGGTCCCGACGATCGGCATCGGTGAGGCGGTGAAGCCCGTCGGCCCGAAACAGCCGACCCCACCGGATCGTCCGACCGCCCGCGGCGGCATACCCGCCGAGGTCGCGAAAGTTGAAGCAACCTTGTAGGCCGACGAATCGCTCATCGCTGGTGGCCGACCGGACCATGCCCGGAGGTTATCGGCGACGAATGTCTCCCTCGTGTCCACCAGGTGAACAACCGCCGGCCAGCCAGGCCCGGCGAGGCATCGAGGGCCCAGCCGCGGCCTCCACTAACCTGCTGGTCAGCGCCGAACCACGACCGCGGATTCGCTCGTCGTCGATCGGTAGTGTGCACGTGTCCGCGGGTGTAGCTCAACGGTAGAGCCCCAGCCTTCCAAGCTGGTGACGGGGGTTCGATTCCCCTCACCCGCTCCAAGATAGACACCAGGTCATCGGCCCTTTCTGCCCGTTCTGCGCGCAGGTGGCGACCGATGTGTGAGTCGGTCGTTAGTCACTGGTGAGTCAGCGGGGTCCGTTCCCCCGGAAGAAACAAGGCGTTGTGAGGGGAGTGACTTGCCGTGAGCGCTTGGTTGCCGATGGGGAACAGCTGGATCCACCTGAGCGGGGTGGACTTGGGGAACCTGCCTTCGTGGTTCGCGGCCTTGGGTACCACCGCTGCGCTTGGCATCTCGCTGTGGCTTCTCCGCCAGCAGGCGCATGATCGGGAGGTCGAAGGTCTGGCCAGGCGCGCCGGGTCGATGCATGGATAGCTGAGCAAGTGCTCGAGCCCGAGCCCTTCCCCTTAAGGGACGGGGGTGAGAGTGAGCCTTTTCCTTATCTGCTCATCCGAGCTCGAAACTTCAATGAAGAGCCGGCTACGGGGTGGTCATCTCGGTGCAAGTGAAGGCGGTGGTTGGCACATACGAATATGGGCGGTTTGTCCGAGCGCTGCAGACCATCGGTCCCGAAGAAATGAGAGAAATTCGAATCCCGATCCCCAGGCCAAGGGGCCCCAGTGAGATCCCCGGCTTTATCGAGACGATCGAGATGGTTTTCCCTAGGTCAAGCGGAGCCCGCAAGAACCCCGCTTGATCGAGCCGATTGGGCAACAACTTCACCTTCTGTTTAGGGACTCAGCTGGAAAGTCATGGATGCGGAGCGCGCGGGAGAATTTTAGGAAGCGACGATGGCCGACATGAGGCCTTTGCTTCTCGAGTCGCCGGGCTCGTTCCGATCACGCGCAAAGCACCCGACGCAAGACCTCAAGCTGACAAATGATGAGCTGCGAGGACTCCAGGTCCCCTAGAGCCCCATAGTTAGTTCTTGCGGAGGGTCTTAAGCTCACGAGGGCTCAGCCCTCACCGCCATACTTCGTACGGCGCCGGCTCGGCGAATGAGGAGAGTGCCTCGGCCAGCACTCGGTCCCTGTCGGCCGTCGCGTGCTGATAACGCAAGGCTGCGCCGGGGTTCGCATCACCGAGACGAGCCATTAGCTTGGCCGTGCTCGCACCGGTAGCCGCGGTCCACGTGTTGCCGGCGTGGCGCAGGTCGTGCAGGTGGACGTGAGGAACGCCAACCGCGATACGTGCGGCGCTCCAACGCACGTTGAACACGTGCGGACGCAACGGGCCGCCCTTTACTACGGTGAACAGGAGGGCGCCTCGCTCAGCCCCACGTAAGTGTCCAGGTGAGCAGTGAGAGCCGGCAGGATGTGCGGCGGGATCGCGAGAGTACGTCGGCCGACCTGGGTTAGGCGGTCCCTGGACGACTCTGCCGTCCTCTTTGTGAGCATAGGTGCGGTCGACGCGGACCGTGCCGTGCAACAAGTCGAGGTCGCCGCGGCGCAACGCCAGCAACTCGCCACGGCGCAACTCGCACCACGCAGCCAGCAGCACAAGCGCCCGCCAGCGCTCGGGCATGGCATCGGCCAGCGCCCCGAGCTCAGCGATGGTGACAACGGGGCGCTCGGGCGCACGCTCGGTCCTGCGTTTACAAAGGACCTGCCTGCCAGCAGATCACACCCCCGTCGAGTGGAAGGACCTGCCGGCCAATTCCGCGGCCGAGCCGCAAGTTACGTGGCGGTCAGCCGTTGAAGCTGACGCCGAAGAGGGCGAAACCCCTGCCGTGATGGAGAAAGCGCTGGCTGGGGAGCCTCGTGCCAACCACCCACCAAGTCTCGAAAGAGGACGGACTCGTGCACACCGATCGACAGGGGACGACAGCCGGCCACCGTCTCGAGTCGCTGACCGGCCTGCGCTTCATGGCCGCCCTGGTGGTAGTCGGCTTCCACCTGGTCCTTCTCTTCCCCTCCGCGCCCTACGGTCCCGTCGCTCACTTCCTCGGCCAGGGGCCGACGGGCGTGTCCTTCTTCTTCGTCATCAGCGGTTTCGTGCTGACCTGGTCGCGGCGCCGAGAAGACGGGGCCGCTCGCTTCTACCGTCGGCGCCTGGCTCGCATCGGCCCTAGCCACATCGTCACCTGGGTCGTGATAGGGGTCCTGCTCGTCGCCGCCAGCGTCCCGCGGGCGCTCGGGCCAGTCGGGGGCTCTCTGTTCCTGCTCCAGCCCTGGATACCCTCGTCCCACTACTGGAACGCCATGAACGTCCCGAGCTGGTCGCTCGGGTGCGAGGTCTTTTTCTACGCCCTGTTTCCGTTCCTTGCCGCGGGCCTGTTCCGCCTCGGATCCCGGAGCCGCCGGGCGCTGCTGGTGGGCGGGGTTCTAGCCGTGCTCGTCATCGCCGCCGTGACCGCGCCGGCCAGCTATGGCACGACCGGCTACTGGCTCCTCTACTTCTTCCCCCCGACGCGACTTATCGAATTCGTGATCGGCATGCTACTTGCCCTCGAGGTGACCGGCGGTAGCTGGCCCCGCATAGGGCTGGGCCCGGCCCTGGCGGTGGCGGGGGCGGCCTATGCAGCCGCCGGCTGGGCCCCGACGTCGTACCGGGTGGTGGCGGTCACCCTTGTCCCGTTCATCATGCTGATCGGGGCCGCGGCCCAGCGCGACCTCTCCGGCCGGCCCTCGCTGTGGAACTCGCCGGTGATGGTCCGCCTGGGGATGTGGTCGTTCGCCCTCTACCTGGCGCACTTCCCGGTCATGGTCGCGCTGGCGCTGGTCGAGGGGCCCGTCCACCTCGGGCTGGCCGGGGGGCTGGCCAATGCCGCCCTCGTCCTCGTCCTGTGCCTGGGCGCCGCCGCCGTCCTGTACCGGCTAGTGGAGCGTCCAGCCGAGCGTGCCTTTCGGCCGGCCGAGGCCAGGCCCGTGAGCCTGCGGGTGGCCACCCTTCCAACTGAGCGGCCGCGAGCCCGTAGCCGGGCCTGACAAACCTGATTGGACGATGGACCCGAGGCCTTCCCTCAACCCGGGGAACTCCTCCCACCGCGTAGGGAATCGCCAAAGAGCAAGAACCGTTCTCATTGAGGATAAGGCTCGGCGCCTCGCCCAGGGTGGCCTCCACCGCCGTCACAGCGCTTTCGTAGCGGTGCCGTTTTGGTCGTGCTCAGCCCGGCGTCGGAGTCGGACAGGACGGCGCGTATCCGCTCGGCCATGTCGGTCACCTCTGCCCGGGTGAGCGGCCGGCGACGGTCAGCCATGGCGACCATTGTCTCCCCGGAATCTGCTCATCCAGAATCACCTGATCGTTCACCCGTCCCCTCCCTCGCTCAGTGGTTCATGGGTGCAGTCGGTCTCGACCACCTCACCGTGGCCTATCACGACGGCACCTCTCGTGGTCGGTAGCGCTTATGGCGTCGAACACGTTCGGGCATAGCTCGACTACCTCGTCCTCGATCTTGATCCAGCCTGCAGGAGCCCAGGAGGCACCCGAGGAATACCTGGTCGTGGCCGTTGAGCAGCGTCAGGTACGAAACGCCCCTGAGTCCTCTACCAGGACGGTGGCTGAGCCCTCGCGACCGACTTCAGGCGAGATCCAGCTTCGACGTTCTCGGTGGCTAGAGCGGCTACCCCTGGCCATCACTGTGATCTTCGGCGTTGTGTTCCTGGCCCGCACATCATTCACCGTCGCTGGCCAGCGGTACTTCTCGCTGTTCGACGACTCAATGATGTCGATGCGCTATGCGCGCAATCTTGCCCATGGCCATGGACTCGCCTGGAACGCAACCGGTCACCCTGTTGAGGGCTACTCAAACTTCCTGTGGACACTGTGGATGGCCTTCCTACACCTGTTTCCTTTCCCGGAGTCCAAAATCTCGCTCGCCGTCTCGGTTTCGGGGCTCGCGCTGCTCGTGGTCAATCTGCTTCTCGTGCGGAGCCTGGTAGCGCAGCTCGCTCCTTCCTCGCCGCGAGCAAGGGTCATCGCCATGTGGCTGGTGGCCATCTATTACCCGCTCGCCTACTGGACCCTGCGTGGCATGGAGGTGGGCCTGCTGGCAGTGATTGGGACTGCCGCCGCTCTTATCGCCGTGCGCGTCAGCAGGTCGCCGCGTGCTGGGACTGGTGCCGTCGTCGGCTTGGGCGCCCTGCTGGCGCTCGGCCTGCTGACCCGCGACGATTTCATCATTCCAGCAATCATCGTGGTGGCGTGGCTGGCCTGGCGCGTACAACCCACCGATCGGTTCAAACTTGTCGCCATCCTGGCGGCATTCGTGGTAGGGACGGTTGGCGCCCACACCGCGTTTCGAGTCGCCTACTACGGCGACTGGCTCCCCAACACCTACTACTTGAAACTGGCGCACATCGGCCTGTGGACCCGTCTCCACCGGGGAGTTTTCGGTCTAGTAGCTACAGGCGAGCTCGAGTTGTGGGCCCCGGTGGCGGTGGCCGGCGTGTACCTGGTGGCCCGGCGGCGGCGAGTACCCCCCGGCGCCTGGCTGCTGGCAGGGCTCTTCGTCGGAGCCTGCGCCTACTCTGCCTATGTCGGAGGCGACGCTTGGGAGAGCACCCAGCTTGCCAACCGGTATCTCGCCTCCCAGGCGACCGCGTTGCTCGTGGTAGCAGCTATGGCCATCGACTACGTCGTCTCGGCGCCGGCTGCTGTTCGTTCCCGGATCCTGGCAGCAGTGGCCTTCATAGCGATTCCCGTGGTCGTGTTGCGGGCGCCCGACCTCATTCCTGCCTCCAACATGCAGCTGGGACGCCTCCCCACAGAGTGGTGGCTCACCCGTGTGGGCACGCCACTGGTAGTGGGCGCTGGCCTTGCTGCCCTAGCTTGGTGGACGCGCCCACGGTCTTACGTCAAGCCCCTTGCTATGGCAACTGCCATCGTTGTCCTAGTTGGCTTGGCCATGAGCACTCGGGAGTTGAGGTGGTGGGGTCAGCACAACGCCTTTCTTCCTGACCGCGAGACTGCCGTAGCCGGCCTTGCTCTCGCCGCCGTGACCCAACCGAACGCTGTCATCGCTCTAGCGGTTGCTGGCGGAGCGGGCTATTTCAGTGACCGTCCGGCAGTCGACCTAAGCGGCAAGTCGGACCGAACCGTGGCTCGTGAACCACCGTCCTTTCCGGTGTTCGTTCCCGGCCAAGACAAGCAAGACCTGCATTACAGCCTCGGTAAGCTCCGTCCCGATCTCGTGTTCTCCTGGCCGGCGACACAGGCGGATGCCCAGATCGAGAGCTATGGGTATGACCGCGTAGCACCCGGCGCCTACGTCCGCCATGACAGCCGCTTGGTCGATCGGATGGGTTTGGCCAGGATCGCCACCTTCAATGGGTGACGGAGAGCGACCTTCGAGAGTCACTCCCGTTAGCCGTCGCCTCCAGGGTCAGTCTCCGGCATCCCAAACTAGAGCAACGGGGGAAGCCCGCTGCTCATCGAGGGATCGCCGTCGTCTGGAGCGATTAACTCGTCACCTCGCGTCGTCTCCGAGTATCTCTACAGCAGGAACCTCTCGGGCTCGTCGAGGATCAGGCTCGGTGCCTCTCCTAGCACGGCCTCCAGAGCCGTGAGAGCGCCTTCGTAGCGGTGCCGAGCGGCCGTGCTCAATCCGGCGTGGGGGTCGGAGAGCACACCACGGATGCGGTCTGTCGGCCATGTCTGGCACCTCTGCTCGGGAGAGGGGTCGTCGGCGGTCAGCATGGGCACCATTGTGGCTCTCCCACTCAGCTTCGATGCGCCGTATCTCGTCGAGTACAGCGGCCTCGGTAACTACGCCCCGGCGG
The DNA here is from genome assembly GCA_036502025.1 of Acidimicrobiales bacterium. Lineage (GTDB taxonomy): Bacteria > Actinomycetota > Acidimicrobiia > Acidimicrobiales > RAAP-2 > Bog-473. The sequence continues at coordinate 6,249 of DASXZJ010000122.1, forward strand.
TCGATGAGGTGCGGGAAGTTCGCTCGAACCACTCGCCCCAATCGGCCGTGACAGCACGAGGAAGCGCACGGCGACTCGGTCCTGCCCTCGATGTCGTGGACATCGGCGGGTTGGGGTCGGCCACAGTCGCCACACGGCCAGCCTGCGTGCCTCACAACCAGGCCGGCGCGTGAGAGTAGGCGGTCACGGCGCTGCGTCGATTGCCCGCAACTCACAGACCATGACGTTGCGGCGAGGTCGTCCCGTTCGGGCGACAGGTCGAGCGCTGCCAGTGCGGCTTCGAGCACCGACGCCATCATGTCGGCCTGCCGTTCACTGAGCCTGACCCTTCGGACGGCGAGGTCGAGCTTGGCCAGGTTGTGACAGAACTTCTCAGCACGGCCCAAAGCGCGCTCGTACAGCGCCACCTCGGCCCGCAAGTGCTCACCGGTCAGGGTCGAGAAACGGAGCGACGAAAGGTCGTTCACCAGTCGCGGGTCACATCGATCAGTGCGACCGCCTCGCCTGCCAGTGCCATGAGGACGTCCAGCGGGTTGTTTCACCGGGGCGAATTCCTCGGCCTCAGCAAGCAGGCGGGCCTCTGCTTCGACCTGGCGCTCCCTGGCCTTCTCCCGGATCTGGGGAGCCTTGCCGCCGTGCCACAGGCACACCAGCTCGCCCGGTGGGACTATCCGGCCGCACTGGACGCCGGTTCGCTTGCTGGTCGCCGAGCATCGCTGGCTCATGGGGTCCTCCGATTGCTGGCCGGGGTCATGGAGTCCAACTCGAGGCTCTGAGCACCCGCCGGTCATCGTCGTCCAGCGCGTCGGGGTTTCCGACTAGGCGTGCCTGGGCCATACGGAGCCTGCCCTTTCCGTTCGCGCAGGCCCGGAGGTGCGCAGGTTTCGCGGACGGCCCGGTCGAGAACCCGAGCCGCGTCGTCATGGCGGCCGGCCCCCAGAAGCCGCAGCACTCGGGCGGCGTTTGCCGCGGTCAGCCATCGCGAGAGCTCGCCGGCCAAGAAGGCACCTAGATGCAGAGCTCGCTGGCGGCGCGGCCGTTGGTGTCGGGCGGTAGAGCAGATACGGCCCACCAAACGGTGTCGCCGAGGATCGACTCGTCTACGGTCCTGGGTTTCCCTGGGCGAGGGCGAGAACCTCGTGGTCGAGCCCCGTCGCCGACTTGTCCAGAGCATGACTGCCCTCTGGGGCGATGACGTGAAGGCCGAGGGGACTTCGAGAGTCACCTGGGAGATCGAGCCCGTCGACGACTCCTGCCGTCTGACTGTCACCCACGACCAGTTGGGCGATGACGCCAACGACCAGCTCTACGGTGGATGGCCGATGATCCTCTCCGGTCTGAAGACATGGCTCGAGACCGGAGAGTTGCTGACGACGCCAGGATCGCTCATGTACGGCTGAGCGCATTTGCTCTACGGATCGAGCGTGATCAAGGGGCAACCTTTCCTGCAGGCGAATGGTCACGGAGTCGCCCGCTTCCTTCACGATCGCCTTCCGGACATCGGCCTTGATCGGCAGCTTGTGGGTGCCGTCACCCATGACCATGAAGGAGCTTCGGAACGGATGACCATCGACGGTTCCTCGGACCGTAACCAGCCCCGGCGTCCCGAAGATCTCTGCTGAATCTGGCATCACCACAAAGGTCCCGCCGCCCCGATTCGGGCCCTTTTGCAGCCTTGCCGTGAAGCGCTTCCTCAACGTGCTCATCTGATCCTCCTTTCCTCCGCGGAGTGAGCGACGCTCAGGCGCTGCCGAGTATCTCGAGACCGTTGCCGTCCTGGTCGCGGAAGGCGAACATGACGGGCACTCCCGGCCAGCGCAGCACCTCGTCAGCCTCGACGCCGCTGTCCCGGAAGTTCGCATGATCGGCGTCAGCGTCGGCCGGTCACCGTTCGGCTTTCTCCTTGACGGGGCGAGCAAGGGTTCGAGCAAAAAGTCGAGCCTGCGGTGTTGCGCCTGTCGCGCCCATTTGCTAACGTCGAACACACGTTCGGGATCTGGGATCCCGTGCCTTCGTGGGCGAGGCAGTCACCGCCCTCCTCTGATCAGCCGAGCGCGCCCACAGTGCGCGCCCCAAGAGCGAGGAGTGGCATGCCCGAGAGCCCCACGGTGGCGAGCCGGGCCCTGCGGGAGGCGCTTTGGGGCCTGCAGCCCCAGGCGTTCACCGGCGACGACTGCGCCGCCATGGCCGAGGACCTGGCCCGCACCGAGAAGACCT
>DASXZJ010000123.1:0-8070 GCA_036502025.1 Acidimicrobiales bacterium
AGCGCGCGCTGTGGGGCGCGCTCGAGCAGGGCCTGACGGACGCCTGCCGGTCCGGGGCCGACGAGCTGGTCTCCATGTGGGGGCACCCCGACCAGATCGAGGGCCCGCTGGCCTTTGCCGAGAAGCGCGAGGCCGCCTGGGCGCCCCTCGAACCTCGAGGGTGAGTCGACGCTGATGCCGATCGAGGCCGCCGAGATGTTGCGGCGGGTCTTCCGTTCTGCCGGCATCGACGCCGTCTACGGCGCCGCGTGTCCCCCGCTCCCGGTGACCGCGGTGCCCGCCACGGTGGCCGAGACGTTCGCCGTGGCCCACCAACGGGTGCACGGCACCCGGGCGGCCGTCTCGGTGGGGGACGGTGTCTTCACCGTCCCGGGTGCCTCGCCGTCGCCGCCACGGGTGATCGAGCTCCACGACGGGGCCGACCTGCCGGCCGCGCTGGCGGGCCTCGCCTCGGACGCCGCGGTCGAGCTCCGCCTCTCGTTCTCGCTGTCGCAGCCGGTGGAGGACCTCGTCCCGGAGCCGGCCGGGGGCGACGACACCTGGCTCGAACCGGGTGACGACGCCGCCGCCGCCTGGCGCGGCGCCACCAAAGTGTCGGTCCTGGCCGGACCCGGCGTCGGGCGCGCCGCCGCCATCCCCGGGCTGCACGACCTGGCCGCGGTGGCCAACCTCGGTGTCCTCAATACGTGGGGGGCCAAAGGCGTCTTCCACTGGCGCAGCCGCCATCACCTGGCCACCGTCGGCCTTCAGGCCGACGACTTCACCCTCAGTGGCCTGGGCGAGGTCGATCTCATCGTCGCCACCGGTCTCGACCCTGACGAGGCGCCCGAGGATCGGTGGCGCCTGGCCCCCGCGCTGGTCGTTCCCCCGGGCGCGCTCGCCGCGTTGGCCGAGCGGTGCCAGCCCGTCTCGACTGAGATCGTCGTCCCCCCGCTCCGCACCCGGCTGGCCGGCGTCACCCAACGGGGCTGGGCCGTCGAACGCGGCCCGCTGCCCCCGACCCGGGTCACGCTGCACTACGCCGAATGCCTGGCCTCCGGGGGCCTGATCGCGGCCGATGCGGGCCTGGTCGGGTACTGGGTGGCGCGCACCCTGGGGACCACCAGGCTCGGCGGGGTCCTCGTGCCGTCCGCGCCCCGGCCGGGCTGGGCGGCGGCCTGCGTCGCCGTGGCCTTACTCAGGCAACCGGACCGCCCCGCCCTCGCCCTTATCGACGCCTCCGACGACCGGCACACCGCACTCGTGGTGGACGCGGCCCGGTCCCTCGGCGTGCCGGTGCCGGTGGAGGTCTGGGACGCCGCAGGGCCACCGCTTGATGCCGAGGCGCATCGGGAACGGTTGCGACGGCTGATGGGCGGGGGGAGCGCGGCGCCGCCGGAACCGCAGTCACTGGCCACCGACGGGAGCCAGCTGCTCGAGATGATCGACGCGGCCGGATCCATCGTGGCCTGGACCTAGACCGATCAGGCGACGTAGCGCGCCCTCAGTTCGAACTTCATGACCTTGCCGGTGGGATTGAGCGGCAGCGCTTCGACGACTTCGACCAGGCGGGGCACCTTGAAGTTCGCCATGTGCTCGCGGCACCACGAGATGATCTCGTCGGGCTCGACGGAAGCTCCGGGTCGGGGGACCACGTAGGCGACGCCCACCTCCCCCAGCCGCTCGTCGGGAATGCCGATCACGGCCACCTGGCCGACCTTGGGATGGGTCACCATGATCCCTTCGATCTCCGCCGGGAAGGCGTTGAAACCCCCGACGATGTACATGTCCTTCTTGCGGTCGGTGATGCGCAGGTTACCGTCGGCTCCCAGCACCCCGACATCGCCGGTGTGGAGCCAGCCGTCCACCATCGCCGCCGCCGTGGCGGCCGGGTCTTCGTAGTACTCCTGCATCACGTTGTAGCCGCGGACCAGAATCTCGCCCGGCTCACCGCTGGCCACCGTCTCCCCGGCGTCGTCGACCAGTCGCACCTCCAGACCCGGAAGGGGCCGCCCGACCGTGGTGGCGATGACCTCGGGGGAGTCGTCGTGACGGCACATGCTCACCGTGCCCGTGGTCTCGGTCAGCCCGTAGCCGGTGACGACGGTCTCGAAGCGCAGCTCCTCGCGCATGCGCCGGATGATCTCGACGGGCACGGTGGCCGCGCCGGTGACCGCCAGGCGGAGCGTCGAGAGGTCGAATGACGCGAAGTCGGGATGGTTGAGGATCGATTGGAACACCGTCGGCGGGCCCGGCAGCATGGTGACCCGCTCCTCCATCACCCGCTGCATCACCGGGACGACCTCGAAGACCGCGTGCGGAATGATGGTGGCGCCGCGCAGCACGCAGGCGAGCACGCCCGACTTGAGCCCGGCCGTGTGGAAGAAGGGGTAGACCACGAGGTAACGGTCACCGGGCCGGAGCCCGACCAGTTCCGACCATGCCAGGTAGGTGGCAACGCTGGCCCCGTGACCGAGCACGGCGCCCTTGGGCTGACCGGTGGTTCCCGAAGTGAAGATGATGTCGGACGGGTCGGTGCGAGTCACGGCAGCGCGGCGAGCATCCACGTCGCGCTGCGGCACGGTGCCCGCCCGCGCCAGGTAGTCGTCGTAGGCGGTGCACCCTGGCGGGACGGGCCCGCTCAGGACGACGGTCTCCTTCAGCGCCAGGCCCGGCACGCCGTCGAGCAGGGAGACCAGGTCCGCCCCGAGGAAGTCGGTGACCGAGAAGAGAAGGCGCGCGCCCGACGTGCGCAGGACATGCCCGGCCTCCACCCCCTTGTAGCGGGTGTTGAGGGGGACCAGGACGGCGCCGACCGAGTACACGGCGAAACTGGTCACGACCCACTCGGCGCCGTTGGGCGCCCAGATCGCCACGCGGTCTCCGGCTTCGATGCCCGAGGCGATCAGGGCCCGCGCCGCCAGACTCACCCGCTCGGCCAGCTCAGCGAAGGTCAGCCTGGTGGCCCCGTCGACCAGCGCCTCGGCCTCACCGAAACGCCCGGCCGCCCGGGCCAGGGCTTCGGGAATGGTGCCGGGCTCTTCGTCGCCGGGCTGGGCTCCGCTCCACCGGCGATCGGGCATCAACTGTATATATTATAAGAATGGCGGGCCCTCAGTCGAGCGGGCGCCGCGACGCCGAGTTCGTCGCGCTGGCCTACCGCGGTGACGTGGCCGTCCTCACGCTCGGGCACCCGCAGGATCGCAATGCACTGTCGCTGGCCATGACCAGGGCCTTGAGCCGCGCCGTCGCCCGGGTCGACGCCGAGGGCCAGGCCCGCGGGCTCGTCATCGCGTCGGCGGGAGACGTGTTCTGCTCGGGCGGCTCCGTCGACGATCTCCTCAGTCCAAGGGCTCCCCTCGAGGAGATGTACGCCGGGTTCGTCGCCGTGGCCACCTGCCGCGTGCCGACGGTGGCGGCGGTGAACGGGCCGGCGCTCGGAGCCGGCCTGAACCTGGCGCTGGCCGCCGACCTGATCATCTGCTCGCCCTCGGCCCGCTTCGAGACCCGGTTCCTCGATGTCGGTCTCCATCCCGGCGGCGGGCACCTCTGGCTCCTGCGTCAGCGGATAGGGCGGCAGGGCGCGGCCGCCATGGCCCTCTTCGGGGCGAGCCTGGGGGGAGTCGAAGCCGCCCAGCGGGGGTTGGCCTGGCGCTGCGTGGAGGAGGGGGATCTGCTCGAGGAAGCGGTCGGGCTGGCCGGTCGGGCGGCGCGGCTGGACCCTGAGCTGGTGGCCCGCACCCGCGCCACGCTCGACCAAGGGGCGGCGGTGCACGACAGGGCCGGCGCGTTGGCGCTCGAGCTCCCGGCGCAACGGTGGTCCATGGGGCGGGAGGAGTTCGCCACCCGGCTGGCCCACCTGCGCGCCCGCCTGGGTCGGGCCGACCCGCCGGCCTGACCGGCTCGCCGGATCGGGGGCTCGGGGGCTCGGGGGCTCGGGATCCTTCGGATATCATATGCAAAATGGAGCTAGTGACGGGCGACGCCGGCCAGGCGCTGGCGGCCGGCCGTCCGCTCGAGGGGATCCGTGTGCTGGCCGTCGAGCAGATGCAGGCGCTGCCCTACGCCACCCAACTCCTGTCCCGCTTCGGGGCGGACGTGGTCAAGATCGAGCCGATCACCGGTGATCTCGGCCGGGCCTCCCTGCCTGCCATGGCGGACCCCCAGGGTCGACGGGTCGGGGCGACCTTCCTGCGGAACAACCTGAATAAGCGCAGCATGTGCGTCGACCTCAAGCAGCCCGAAGGCCGTGAGCTCGTGCTGAGCCTGGCTCCCAAGTTCGACGTGTTTGCCGAGAACTTCAAGTCCGGCGCCATGGACAACCTGGGTCTGGGTTTTGAGGCCCTGCGTGGGGTGCACCCGACGTGCGTGTACGCCTCGGTATCGGGGTTCGGCAATTCGACCGAGACGCCGTACCGCGACTGGCCGGCCTTCGCCCCGATCGTCGAGGCGATGTCGGGGATCTACGAGATGAAGCGGCAGGGCGACCTGCCGCCGACGGTCTCCCCGGTCGGGGCGCTGGGTGACATCGGCGCCGCCCTCTTCGTGGCCATCGGGATCCTGGCCGCGCTGCGCGACCGCGATCGCCACGGCGGGGCCAACTACGTCGACGTGGCGATGTTCGACTCGGTGATCGCCATGACCGACATCGTCACCAACTTCTGGTCCATGGGCCTCAAGTCCGGCGAGCTGGGGGCAGTGATCAACCACGGCTTCCGGGCGGGCGACGGTTGGTTCGTCATGCAGGTGTCCCGTGAGCACCATTTCGAGCGGTTGGCCGAGATCGTCGGTCATCCCGAGTGGGTGGGCGACCCCCGGTTCGCCGACCGGCAGGGCTGGGTCGACCATCTCGAGTCCGTCATCCGACCCGCCATCGAGACCTGGGCCGGCCGGCGGACGCGCCTCGAAGTGTGCGAGGCCCTGAGCGCCGCCGGCTTGGCCGCCGGCCCCTGTGCCCTCGGCGAGGAGGTCGTCACCGACCCGCACGTGTTGGCGCGCCAGATGCTGGTAGGGATCGAACGGTGCGACGGCGGGGAGGAGCCCGTGCTGGTCCCGGGCAACCCGGTGAAGATCGTCGGATCACCTCAAGGTGGCGATCGTCGTATCCCGTGGCTGGGGGAGCACACCGACGAGATCCTCCAGACCGAGCTGGGTCTGGACGAGCACGAGATCGCCAAGCTCCGCGCCACCGCGGTGGTTGGTTGAGCGCACTGGGGCGCCGTGGTGAGTGATCCCGAGGGGAACGCGGCTCGCCTGGCGCAGCTGGTGGCGGCCGACCACTGCGCGCTGCTCATCCAGGAGGTCCAGCAGGGCGTGGTCGGGGCGGACTCGGGACTGCCCGAACTGGCCGCCGCCACCGCCGAGGTTCGACTGGTCGAGCATGTGGCCGAGCTGGCGCGGGGCGCGAGACGTGCCGGCGTTCCGGTGGTGCACTGCACGGCGGAGAACCTGCCCGATGGGTTCGGCAGCAATCGCAACGCTCGGCTGTTTGCCGCCGCCCGCAAGGCCGGCCTGCACAACGCGCCGGGGTCCGCCTCGGTGCAGCCGGTCCCCGCGGTCGGACCCGAGCCCGGTGACCTCGTCCTTCCTCGCTTCCACGGACTCAGCCCGATGAGCGGCACCTCTCTGGACCAGTTGCTGCGCAACGAGGGCGTCACCACCGTGGTCATCGTGGGTGTCTCGCTGAACATCGCCATCCCGAATCTGGTCTTCGACGCGGTCAACCGCGCCTACCAGGTGGTGGTGGTCGCCGATGCCGTGGCCGGTGTCCCCCTCGAGTACGGCGCCCAGGTGCTGGAGCACACCTTGGCCCTGGTGGCGACGGTGACGACCGGCGCCGAGCTCCTCGCCGCCTGGGCCGGTCAGGTCTTCGAGGCCAGGCCCTCGTACATGTAGCCGAAGAACTTGGGACCCGACAGGTAGTAGTTCTCCATCTGCTTCATGGAGAAGCCGGCGTTCGCCAGCAGCCCGTCGATGGGCCGGTTGAGGTGACAGCCTCCGGCGAGGCGGCCCTGGATCGGGTTGAGCCGGTCCTGCCACCGGGCCACCTGGGCGTCGGGCGAGCGGCCGTGCTCGGCGAAGTGCAAGGCACCGTCGGGTCGCAGCACCCGTCGGATCTCCCCGAGCGCGCCCTCGATGTCGGGGATGGTGCACATGGTCCACGTGATGAGGACGTGATCGACACTGCCGTCGGACACCGGGAGATTCCCCCCATCGAGACCGACGTACTCCACGGGCACCGGGCTCTCGGCCACCCGGCGTGCCGCCAGCTTGCGTCCCACCGTGGCCGGATCCACGGCCAGCACCCGGCGCACCTGCGGCGGGTAGTAGGGCACGTTGAGGCCGGAACCGAAGCCGACCTCGAGGACCTCGCCTTCGAGCCCCGACGCCACCCGGGCCCGTACCTCACGGAATTCGGCGCCGCCGAGGAGGACGTTGATGAGGCGAGGCAGGATCTGGTCGCCGTAGAGGCCCACCGACGCAGTATGGCCGAATCCACCTTCTGAGGCCGCCGCCCGGCCCGGCGCGTCTCGAATCATCGTGGCGGGCAATCCCTGCTCAATTGTCGATCAAGTGCAGCCCAACAATCGGTTTGCGAGCCCTTTTCGGCACCCGAGTGGCGTACCATCAGAACCAGTAGACGCGGGCCCTTCCTCTGTTTTCTTTTGCTGTTTTGACCAAAAGACGGCCACGGGGACCTCTTTGGGGCTGGCCTCTCTGGGCAATCGCAAAGAGACCGGGTGAACCAGGTGAACCGAATCATCTCCAGCCTTCTTGGAGGAGTCTTGGCCGGATCGGCCATCATGGCGTTCGTCGTCCCGTCCACCGCGGGTGCGGCCACGGCCGCCCCGACCGTCACCTCGCTCAGCCCGACCTCGGGCACCACGGCCGGTGGCACCCTGGTCGAGGTCTTCGGGACGAACTTCACCAGCGCCACCACCGTGCGGTTCGGGTCCAGCGCCGGCACCGGCGTCATCTACATCTCGGCCACCACGCTGGTGGCCTACTCGCCCGCCGAGAGTGCGGGTGTGGTCAACGTGACGGTGACCACGACCGGTGGTACCAGTGCTACCAGCGCGGTCGACCAGTTCACCTACGTGGTCACCCCGACCTTCGCCGACAACTCGGGGCACGGCAACACCGGGTCCGCCGCGGCCGGGGTGGTGGCCGGGGTCAGCGGGCCGTGGAGCGGAACCCAGAGCGCGAGCTTCACCGGAGGCCTGGAGGCCGAGGTCAACACCGCCGTCTCCTACGCCTCGCCTCAGAACTTCAGCCTGGAGGGATGGTTCAAGTCCACGTCGACCTCGGGCGGCTCCATCATCGGGTTCACCAACACCAAGAACGGCGTTGGCAGCACCGCCGATGACCGCATGGTCTGGATGGACAACGCCGGGCACCTCGACTTCGCCGTCGCCCCCGGGGTCCGGGCCCAGCAGATCATCTCGACCCAGACCACCAGTGCCTACAACAACGGCGCCTGGCACTTCGTGGTCGCCTCGGTCGGCGCGAGCGGCATGGAGCTCTTCGTCGACGGCCATCTGGTGGCCCGGAACACCGGCGTGACCACGGCCGAGGCCTACAGCGGCTGGTGGTACCTGGGCTTTGCCGGCGAGGACCTCGGTGGGTGGACCGACACGCCGGCCGACGGCTATTGGAACGGTGACCTGGCCGACCTGGCCGTCATCCCCAGCCAGTTGACCGCGGCCCAGGTGACCACGCTCGATGGTGCGACCACGGGACCGGCCTTCCTCTCCGACACCATGGCCCTCAGCCCCACCTCGTACTGGCCCCTGTACGCCGCGGTGACCGCCGTCAGTCCGGCGGTCGGACCCATCACCGGGGGGACGCCGGTGACCATCACCGGGACCGGGTTCGCCCCCGGCTCCACCGTGCTCTTGGGAGCGAACGCCGCCACCAACGTGGTGGTGTCGGGCCCGACCACCATCACCGCCACCGCGCCGCCCGGCGCGGCCGGTGCGGTCACCGTGACGGTGAGCCCGCCCGGGGGAGCCGCCTCCGCCGGTTCGTCTCAGTTCACCTATCAGGCGTTGCCGACCGTGTCCGCCGTCAGCCCAACCTTCGGGCCCACGG
>DASXZJ010000124.1:0-1815 GCA_036502025.1 Acidimicrobiales bacterium
GCACCCCTTCCAAGGTGCTATTTGTGCTGAATTTGCCTATGCAAGAGTCTGACGGTGGAGACGTGGTGGTTGGTCCGACCGCTCGTGCGCTTCGGTGGGGGCTTCTTCGGGCCGCGCACCGTTCGGGGGTACTTCGCCAGCCACGCCTGACTCGCGACTTCCCGCAGGAATTCCGCGAGATCGGCCAGGCTCAGTCGGCCCAGCGGCGCCCACTCCGAAGGCGGCAGCGCGATCATCATCCCCTCGTACGTCGTGGCCACCTCGTTGGCCAGGTGGTAGTTCGACACCTGGGCCTCGACGGCCTCGCCACCGTGCTCCGCCCGAAGCGCCGCCCGGATCGTCGCCAGCACGTTATACGCCACCAACGCCACCGAGAACCCGAACAACGCCGCCTTTGGGTAGGCCAGCGTGTCGATCTCGCAGGTCAGGGCCTCGGTCAACGTCTGGAAGACGTTCTCCAGCCGCCACCGGCTTCGGTAGGCGGTCGCCAATCTCACGGCGTCGGCCCGCTCCACGGGCACGTCCGTCACCAGGAACAGTTCCTTCTCCTCGTCCCGCGTCGGTCGGTCCAACTCCAAGCGGATGCGACGCAAGGTGATCGCCCCACTCCCATCCGCCTCGGTGGCCGTGATGGTCTGCTCGGACACCATCCCGGTGGCCGTCCGGCCCACCACGGTCCACGATGTCACTTCCTTCCAGTAGAGCGTCGACTTGTGTTGCCGCACCAGGAAGTGGCCGCCGCGGGCGTGGGTGCCGAGGATGAGCCGCGTCGTGCAGAAGTTGCGGTCGGCGATCCAGAGGTCGCCGGGCTCGACCCCGGGCAGCACCTGATCGATCAGGGATCGCTCCTGGGCGTGGGCATCCTCGCATGGGACGACGTCGACGACCAGCATGGCGGCCGGGTCGAGGACCACCAGCGACTGCCCCGGCAAGGCTGCGGCGCGAGTGGTCCGCGTGACCCGGGGACGGTGCTCGGTGCCGGCCAGGTGATTGCCGTCGAGGATCTTGGCGTGGTAGCCCGGCACCGGCTGGGGGAGTTCGGCGTCGAGTTGACGGACCAACGGGGCCAGGCGTCCGGCGTTGTCCCGGACGAAGGCGCGACAGACGCCGGGTTCCAGCCCCTTCAACTTCTCGTACAGCGCCGAGAGCGAAGCGGCGACCTCACCGAGCGAGGCGAGGTAGGCGGCGCGGACGGAGGGGTGAGCCCCGCAGACGACCGAGCCCATCAGTTCGACGATCGAGGAGAAGAGGATCTCGCGTGTGTACTGACGATCCGCGTTCTCCTCGAAGAGGCGATCGATCTCGGCGGGGTCGAGGGTGTGCTCCAAGAGCGTGCGGAACATCACCGAGATGGGCGCCTGCTGGATGAACCGCTCGAAGACGTCGCCGAGTCGCATGGCTGTCGTCCCTGGATGAGAGAGCTATCCCCTGGTATAGCAATAGGTTATCAGTAGGTTTGCCACCTTGGAAGGGGTGGATACCCTGACCGAATTCGTCCAGGAAACCTATCTCTGCCCGGAGTTCGAGCGGCGTGCGCAGGGGACCGGGTATCGTGGCTGAAGAACGGAGTCTACGCACGTGACGTCTCAGAGTTTCGCCACTGGCCCCACACCGAACACCGTCCGAGCCACCAACGGCAAGGTCCTCACCGTCCCGGAGGGCTGGATACTCCTGCCGCCCGGAGACGCTGGACTGACACGACGGGTGAAAGTCGCCGGGGATCACTGGGTCGTCCAGGAGAAGCGTGGGCGGAAGACCTTCCCCAGGGGCGTATGGGCACCGGCGGCGACCATCGACCGGATTCGGGCCGAACTG
>DASXZJ010000125.1:0-4040 GCA_036502025.1 Acidimicrobiales bacterium
GGTCCCTGGTCGCAGCCGGGCTGGAGGTCCACGCCCGAGCAGTGCGCGCGCCCGAACTCGAGTACGAGTCGACCCCACAAGCCTTCATCCTTGCTCGCTGCGTCTCGCCTGGCAGGTAACTCGACCGCCCCACGCCGCCCGATACCCGATCGGGGGCAGGTTGGACCATCTGGAATGGGATGACATTTTGGGGCAGCCTCGGTTGCGGAGTCTTTGAGCTCCTACGAGGAGCGAACAGCAACAGTGTGGGTGAGTGCGCAGAGAGCCCGGTAGGGATCTCGCCGTCCCGCCTCTGCTTCGGCTGCCACGATCTCGTCGATGTCTGCCGGGGTCTCGACGCTCCCCCAGTGATCGGTGAAGAGGCGCACGCCGTACCAGGCGACCCGCTGTGCACCAGCGGCACTTAGGGCGTCGTCGACTTCGCCGGGTTCGTCGGCTCGCACCTGTTCGATCCCGAGCCGGTTGTTGTAGTGGCGGGAGTCGAAGCCGGCGATCGTCGCCGCCCAGCGGCCGCTCATCCCGGCCCGCATAGCAATACCCGCCCGGTTACGGGTCAGTACCGAGACCAGGCCGCCCGAGCGGGCGGCTGCGACCACGGCGGGTATTGCCGATTCTAGCGAGGGCATGTACATGAGCACCCCGTGGCAGCAGACTACGTCGAAGTTCCCTATGAAGTCCTCGTCTAGAGCAAGCAAATCGCGACGCTCGAATTGCAGCCGACTCTTGACGGTTGATGGCTCGCCGGCTGCCAATTCTTTGGCCGTCTCGAGCAGCTCGGCAGAGAGGTCAATCCCCGTCACCTCATAGCCGCTTCGTGCCAAGCGGATAGCTTGGGTTCCCTGACCGCAACCAACATCCAGCACGGCCAGTCGCCCACCCCCAGTAACCGCCGGTAGATGCGCAGCGAGCTGGAGGGCTACCAGCTCTTGACGGACAACGTCGCGAACCTTGCCGAGCACCTCCTGCCAAGCCCTGACACCCGGACCGAAGCGAAAGTTCTCCGTGGCCCCTGACACGGCTGCAAGGCTACCCATCGGTCATCCCCCCGCTCCGGCGTTAGGTGGCAACCGCCTCCCAGGTCTGCAGCGCGGTTATGGGACATGCGACCGATATGGCGTACGTTCCACGGACGCTCAATCGGAACCCGCGCTCAGTGATGCCGGCCCACCACGTTCTCATTGTGCAGCCGTCGACGGTCTCGGAGCACCGACGGATTGTGCCAGAAGTAGCGCAACTTCATCGGTCGACCTTTGAGATGGGTTAGGTCACCTCCCGGCGCGCCAGCAAATGAATGCTCCACCCTGGAACCGCCGAGTGACCCATAGAACGCCTGCGCGGCCTGATTCTGCTCGAGGACCCAGAGGTAAAGGCCACCCGAACCGTGCTCCACGGCGACGTCGGCGGCCCCGGCCATGAGGGTGCGCCCGATCCCGGCCCGCTTGCAGTTGTACCGAACGTGCAGATTGTCAATCAGAGATCCCCATGTCGCGTCATCGTCCAGGACCACGTGGACGAAGCCGACCAGCACACCGTCGGTTTCGGCCATGATCGTGGCCGTCCTTTCGCGCTGTGTCTCGAAACGCTCCCGCCATACGGCCAGTCGTTCGGTTTGCAGGTCGCCGTCTAGGTAAGGGTCCGAGTATGCACCCCGGTAGTGCCGCCTCCAGCTGTCGGCATGCAGTGCAGCGATCTCTTCGACGTCCGTAGGAGAACCGGCGCGACGCAACTGGAGATGCTCGGTCTTAGACATCGTGTCTCCTCATCGATCCTGGCGTTGGCACCGCGCCGAAGCCGGGTGCCGGACCGTCGTGGGGCCAGGTCCCTCAGGTCGCTCTGGATGAGTCGGGCTGGACCGTAGCTGTCCAAGACTGGAACAGCGAGCGAATTAGCTGCGACATGAAGGGCCTCGGCTGTCCCCATGGAAGCGGACCCGCCAGCGTCGGTACCCGGACGGTGTCTCGCCCGTGCGAGCACGGAAGGCACGGTTGAACGCGCTGAGACTATCGAACCCAACCAGGGTGGCCACCTCCAGCACGGAGGGCACCGGCTCGGCCAAGAGCGCCATGGCTCGCAGCAGCCGTGCCTGGAGCAGGTAGTCGCGCCAGGTCATGCCCACGGCGGACTGGAACCGTCTCCGCAGCGAGCGCTCCGAGAGGCCCACGGTTCGGGCGACCGCTACGACCGTCGCACCCGTCAGGTGTTCCTGGGTCCAATCCATGGCCGCCCGAAGGACCGGGTCGGGCGAGGTGGGGAGGCTGAGGGGAGTCTCTCGGTCGAGACCCTCGGAGACAAGTTGGCCGAGGGTGGCGAAGAAGCTCTCCGCCATTGATTCCGAATCGGACCGCCCGATAGGCCAGCGTTGCGAGTACACGATCATCTCCCGGAGTACCCCGGGAACGGCCAAGATCCTGACCCGGTCCCCGGGGGCGGGAACCATCCCCGGTTCGAAAAAGACCGAGATCGACCGGACGGCGGTGCGGATAGTGCTCCGGTGCTCGACGCCGACGGGGACCCAGGCAGCCTGCTGGGGCGGAAGAAGGAAGTGGGCGGCTGCGGTTTCCACCTCGACGACGCCCTGGACGGCGTATTCGATCTGGTGCAGGTCGTGGGTGTGCCAGGTTGTGATCAGCTCATCACCCTCGTAGGTGAAGCTGCCAGCGGCGGGCCGGCCGCCCGTGCGCATGTCGACAGGGCTGGAACTGGCCGCGGAAGGCAGCTTCTTGGCCGATTGTGCAGAGACGGCCATGGCGGGAGCATCGTACAACTGCGCGGTGAACGAAACCCACCTGCAGTTCCTCGCCAGCCCGGACTGGGCCCGCCTGCTGGAGACCGAGCTATTGCCCTGGATCGAAGCGGCGGGCGACCTAGGCGACGACGTGCTGGAGATCGGTCCCGGCCCTGGCCTCACGACTGATCTGCTCCGCCGCCAAGTCCGACAGGTGACCGCAGTCGAGGTTGACCCGGCCTTGGGCGAGGCCCTCCGGGACCGGCTGGCGGGGACCAACGTCGAGGTGATCGTGGCTAACGCGACCGAAGCCAGACTGCCCCTAGGGCGGTTCTCGGCGGCCGCGTGCTTCTCCGTCCTGCATCACATGCCTTCCGCTGAGCACCAGGATCGACTCTTCGCCGAGCTGGCCCGAGTGCTACGGCCAAGGGGGATCTTCGTGGGCCAAGATTCTCTCGACCTCGAGATGATTCGGGCCGGTCACGACGGCGACACGTTCGTGCCGGTCGATCCCGAGACGCTGGCCGACCGGCTGAGCGCCGTCGGATTTGGGCCGACGACGATCGACGTCGCCGGCTTCCACTTTCGCTACATCTCGCGGATGCCGGGGTAGCTCCTCGCGGGTCTCCGCTGACCCTATCGTCGCTCAGCTCCGACGATCGGGGACGGATCCGGCCGATAGTCGCCCCGGATCTTCGGGGACACATGACGCCCACCCCGGCCGCGAATCCGTTTACATGCCGCTGTCGGCATCTGCGTTGCTGATGTCCCCCGAACAGATGTCCTGAGACGATTACTCCTCGATGGCCGGTGGGATCGAGCAGTGTACGGAGTTCGAGGATTGGTTCCGGGCTCTCTACTCGTCTGCCTTGGGCGTCGCTTGCCGCCTGCTACGCGACCCCGCTGAGGCTGAGGACGCCGTCGCCGAGGCCTTTGCCCGGGCCCTTGTGGCATGGCGGCGTATCCGAGGCCTGCCCTACCGGGATGCCTGGCTGCTGCGGGTCGTGGCCAACGTCGCCATCGACCAGGCTCGTCGGCATCGACATGGCCCGCCGGTCGATGCTTGGGTGGAGGCCCACGACGACATCGCGGTCCTACGCCTGGCGCTGTCGGCCGCTCTCCGGGCCCTCCCCAGGCGCCAACGGGAGGCCATCGTCCTGCGCTACCTCGCGGGCCTCAGCACCGCCGAGGTGGCCAGCTATCTCCAGATATCGCCCGAGTCGGTGAAGGAACACGTTGCCCGGGGTGTGGTCAAGCTCCGAGACCGGCTTGGTCCCCAGTGGAAGGAGCCCAACCTTGTCACCGACTAGGACCA
>DASXZJ010000126.1:0-84780 GCA_036502025.1 Acidimicrobiales bacterium
CTCGAGGCCCAGGTCTAGTTCTCGACGTCGAACCGGGGGGAACGACGTCGAACCAGGGGCAGCGCCGCGGCGGCGGCGCTGCCCCTCTGTCGCTATCGACTCGGCCGGGACCACCAGCCGCCGGGTCCCACCGCCAGTCCCACCGCGGCTAGTTGCTCGAGCGATTCAGCCACATCGGCCACCGGGAGCCCGCACCGACGGACCACGGTGTCCAGGCTGGCCGGGTCGTGGTCGAGGGCCCGTAAGGTGCGGGCGGCCAACGGCCCCGGAGCCTCGCCGACGACGGATGTCGTAGTCGAGATGGTGGCCGAGGAGGCGGTGGCCACATCGGGGGGAACGATCCCCGGACGGCCGGCGATGACCAGCTCCAGAGCGGCGAGGACGTCCCCGACATCTCGTACGGGGGCGGCCCCGTCCACCAGGAGGGCATTGCACCCGGCCGAAGCCGAGCTCCGCACCGATCCGGGAACGGCCCCCACGAGGACGTCCCGGTCGGCGGCCGCCTTCACGGTGTGGAGCGATCCGCTCTGGCGATGGCACTCGACCACCACGACGACGTGGGCCAGGGCCGCCATGATCCGGTTGCGGACCACGAAGCACCAGGGCGGAGCCCCACCCGACCCCGGTGCCCGTTCGGACAGGACGGCCCCGTGGCCGGCGATGCCGGCCTGGAGCTGGAGATCGGCCCGGCGCACGGCGGCGTCGGGGGCGGTGCCGATGACGGCCACCGTCGGCGCTCCTCCCGGCACGGCCAGAGCCCCGGCCGAGGCGGCGGAGTCGATGCCCCGGGCCAGGCCCGACACCACCGAGACACCGGCCTCGGCCAGTCCCCGGCCCAGTTCGGAGGCGACGCCGAGGCCGTAGGGAGTGGCGCTGCGGGTACCGACGATCGTCACCCGGGGCCTGCTATCGACCAACGACGGATCACCGAGGGTGAAGAGGATGGCGGGAGCCTCGTGGTCGTCGATCAGTGCTTCGGGATAGCCGGGTCGGCCGTGGATACGGACCGCGATCCCAGACCGGGTACAGGCCGACGCCACGGCGTCGACGAGAGACGGCCGGGCCTTGCTCTGATAGGCCCGGTGAGGGTCAGCCCGATGTCGGCCTGTAGCCAGGTCCTCCCACGCCGCCACCGGTTCGTAGCCCTCGAGGAAACGACGCGTCCGAGCGGGCCCCGCCCCCAGGGCGGCGATAGCGGCGGCATGACGTTCGGCCTCGCTCAGAGGACGGACGCTCGTCACGACGGCACGCCCGCCGTCGGGGCGCACCGGGCGTCTCGCAGGTGCAGCGCCTCGGCCATCTGGCGGGCACTGATGAGGGGGCCGGTGCCGTCGAGGTCGCCCAGGGTCCGGGCCACCCGACGTACCCGGTGCAAGCCCCGGGCCGACAACGCCCCGGCTCGCAGACGCCTCTCCAACAGCGCTGCCGCGTCGGGCGACAACGGGGCGAACCGGTCGAGCGAGGTCGCGGCAATCTCGGCGTTGCACCGCACCCCCCGGGTGGTGGCCACCAGCCGGGCGAAGCGCACCCGCTCGGCCACGGCGGCCGATGACTCTCCCGGTGGGCCGCCCATCAGGTCCTCGACGTCGGGACGCCCGAGGGAGATGGCCAGGTCGAAGCGGTCGAGCAGCGGGGCCGACAGTCGGCGCCCATAGCGGGCCCGGGCCGCCTCGGTGCAGCGACAGGCCCCGGGGATGCTCCCCTCGCCGCACGGGCACGGATTCATGGCTCCGACCAGAAGGAAACGAGCCGGGAGGTCGGCCGAGCGCCGGGCCCGTCGGATCCGCACCACCCCCTCTTCCAGAGGCTGACGCAGCATGTCCAGGGCCACGGCGGGGAACTCCCCCAACTCGTCGAGGAAAAGGACCCCGCAGTGGGCCAGCGAGATCTCGCCCGGCCGCAACCAGGCCGTTCCCCCTCCGATGAGCGACACCTCGGTGGCACTGTGATGCGGGGCCCGGAACGGCGGACGTTCGGCCAGGGCCCCACCCACCAGAGTGACGCCGGCGGCCGAATGGATGCGGGTGACCTCTAGGGCCTCGTCCTGTCGCAGCGGGGGCAGAAGGCCCGGGAGCCGGGCGGCGAGCATGGTCTTGCCCGAACCCGGAGGTCCCACCAGTAGGAGATGATGGCCGCCGGCGGCGGCCACCTCGAGAGCGCGGCGAGCGACGATCTGGCCCCGCACGTCGGCCAGATCCGGGCCTGGCACCTCGCGGGCAGGCCCGGCGATAGCCGGTGGGATCGCGGGCCACGGGGCCTGGCCGGTGAGGGCGGCCACGAGCTCACCCAGGTGGGTGGCTCCCCGGACCTCGTGCCCTCCGACCAGACCGGCGTCAGGAGCACAGGCGGCCGGCACCACCACCCGGCGACAGCCGAGGGCGGCCACCATGGGGACGATCCCCGGCACGGGGCGCAGAGAGCCATCGAGGCCGAGCTCGCCGATGAAGGCCGTATCGGCGACACAGGTATCGGGCACAACGCCGCCGGCCACCAGGACACCCACGGCGATGGGCAGGTCGAGGCCCGAGCCCCCCTTTCGGATCCCTGACGGCGCCAGGTTCACCGTGACGCGGTGCAGCGGCCACCTCAGATCGCTCGACGACACGGCCGCCCGCACGCGATCGCGTGACTCACGGACGGCGGCGTCGGGAAGCCCGACGACGGTGAAACCGGGCAAGCCGTTGGCGACGTGAACCTCGACGACAACGGGACGACCGTCGACCCCGTGCAGGGTGGCGGAGGGAATAGAAGCAAGCACAACGGGCTCCCACGGAGAGCGGTCCGGGCCATGAACCGGACTCATGATTCTGTGAGGGCCGTTTTCGAGGCGCCGGCCGCACGAGGCGTGGGTGCACCGTACGGTAGGGGTGTATCGCCCAGCACTCACGACGAGCCCGGCCCCAAGAAAACGACGGGAAGGCCGTCTCGCCGAACGAGATCAACCCGGTGAAACCGACGGAGGTGCCATCCGATGGACGTCCAGTTCGTAGCCAGCATCGCCCCGATCGTGCCCAACGCTGCCGCCGCCCGATCGTTCTACGGAGACGCCCTGGGCCTCTCCTTTGAGGGCGAGGAGGGCGACTACCTGTTCACCCATGAACTCGCGGGGACAAAACACTTCGGCCTGTGGCCCCTTTCGGAAGCGGCCAGCGCCTGCTTCGGCACCACCGAATGGCCCGCCGACATTCCCATCCCCCAGGCCAGCATCGAGTTCGAGGTCCCCGACGTCGTTGCCGCAGCCGCTGAACTCACGTCCAAGGGCTATCGACTCATTCACGATGCCCGCACGGAGCCGTGGGCTCAAATCACCGCCCGGCTTCTGAGCCCTGAAGGCTTACTGGTAGCCGTCTGCTACTCCCCTTCATTCCATGACGAGGGGGACAGCTGAGAGTCATCCCACTCGAAGGCTTCTCCTATGGCATCGCAGACGTCAGCACGCTTTTCCGTCCGCCTCGGTACGCCGGCTCATCCTTTACCCGCTTCCCACGATCGATGTTGTGTAGAGACGCGATTCCACAGGTGGTCGAGCACTTCGGGTGAGTCGCCGTCGAAGCGAATATCGAACATCTCCGCGAGCAGCGCGAACCAGTCGTCTCGGTTGGTCAGTGGCTCACCGGTATGCGCACCGCTGCCAACTCGGATCGGCACAAGGCCACGTATGACATCGACGCCACTCGCATCGCGGTGCTGGGCCATCGCGACCTGCACGAATCCAGAAGCGGGCGAGGTCGATAACCACTCGTGCATTGAGATGAGGTCGCCCACCGATGCCTCGGCCGTGGACCAGCTCATGCCGACGAATCCGCCCTCAGGGTCATGGGAAAGGTGCCATTCGTCGGTACCATTCGAATCGAGAGTCAGGCACCACGGTTCTTGCTCATATGTGGCGGCCACCAGCGGTAACGCCTGGTACAAGGCGTCCCCGAGCCCCACGTCGACGTACCAGACGCCCGATGGGTTCTCAATCGTCGGGAGGCGGCTGACCGTGAGAACCAGATGATTTCCCATCGTTCCCGAGTTCGGGCCTTCAGGACCGTGCACGCCCCCCGCGTGGTCAGCGACCTCGTAGCCGAGCGATCGCAGAAGCGCACCGAATGCGCCGTTGAGGTGGTAGCAGTAACCGCCCCGGCTTTCGAGCGCGATCCGCACGACGGAATCGAGCGGATTGATGCCCCATGTCTCGCCTGAGTGGATCCATATCGTCTCGTACGGCACGCGTTCAACATGGCGACGATGGAGGCGCTGTAACGCGTCGAGAGACGGCGGCTCAGCAGACAGACCGAGCCTCCGCAAGTAGTGCCCCTGCAGTTCTGGATCCAACGGCGCCGACCGATACCGCACGCCGATAGCTTCGCAGGTCGCCGGTATTCTCGGCGGGTTGTCTGTCAACGATTAGAACAACCATGAGTGCGGTCCGGGTCAAAAGGAGCCACATGTCAGACATTTCGGATCCAATGAAGATGGCGGCGTTAGAGCCGTTCGTCGGACGGTGGACCATGGCGGCGGAGTTCGACCCTGAATCGACTCCTCCGCGTGCGGTCACCACCTTCGAGTGGTTGGCGGGAAAGCACTTCCTGGTCCAGCGATGGGAGGTCGACCATCCGGAGGCCCCGGACGGCATCGCCATCATCGGGTTCGATCCGACCAAGGCCACGTACCTTCAGCATTACTTCGACTCCCGAGGCGTGGCGCGTGTGTACGACATGACCTTTTCAAATGGAGTCTGGGAGCTGCAGCGATTCGCCTCGGAGCCCGACTTCTCACAGCGTTTCACCGGGCGCTTCACCGACGACGGCAATTCGATTGTCGGAGCCTGGGAGATCTCGAGAGACGGCTCAGGCTGGGAGCCCGATTTCAACCTGACCTACACCCGATTGAATCAGCCCGATTGAATCAGCCCGATTGAAATGGCCCGATTGAATTAGATGGTCCAGGCGGAACTCCCCCGCCCCGGATTCAGCCCTCGAACGCGGCCAGGACCTCGTCGGCGATGTCGGCGTTGGCGTGCACGGCCTGGACGTCGTCGTGGTCGTCGATGGCCTCCAACAGGCGCAGCACCCGCTTCGCGTCACCCTCGTCGGGCACCGGGATGAGCGACGTCGGCTCCAGAGAGAGGTCGACCGAGTCGGGGGTGATCCCCGCTTCGTCGAGGGCTTGGCGCACCGATTCGAGATCAGCCGGGGCGCAGGTGACGATCCAAGATTCACCGTTGCTCGAGAGGTTCTCGGCGCCGCCCTCCATGGCGATCTCCATGACCTTGTCCTCGTCGTAGCTGATGGGAACGGCCACCACACCCTTGCGCTCGAACTGCCAGCTCACGGCGCCCGGCTCGGCCATGTTGCCGCCGTTGCGGTTGAACAGGTTCCGCACTTCCGAGCCCGTGCGGTTGCGGTTGTCGCTCAAGGTCTCGACCATGACGGCCACACCTGCCGGACCGTACCCCTCGTAATTGATGGCCTCGTAGCGGACGCCTTCCAGCTCGCCCGTGCCCCGCTTGATGGCCTTTTCAATCGTGTCCAGCGGGACCGACGCACTGCGAGCCTTCTGATAGGCCGTGCGCAAGGTGGCGTTGGCGTCCATATCGCCACCGCCCTCCCGAGCGGCCACCTCGACCAGGCGGATGCACTTGGCGAATATCTTGGCCCGGGCCTTGTCTTGGGCGCCCTTGCGGTACTTGGTCGTCGCCCACTTCGAGTGACCCGACATGTTCTGCATTCCTCCTCGGAGACTGAGGAGTCGATTGTATCGGTCCCGACCGGGGCACCCTCCAGGGGGAACTGGGGGAACCGGCGCAGCAGGCCCGCTCCAAGACGAGCTCACTTGCTCGAAGCAGGTCGAAATGACGATCACAGCCGTGTCGAGGTGAAGGCGTGCTACGAGCCACCCCCGTGCTGCTCTACCACTTAGCCGGCGTCGTATTCGTCGTGGCGGTGCCACCAGAAGCCGTCCTCGTTGCGGCCGAGTGGCGCACGGTCGAGCCACTGGTACATGCCCCAGAGGCCGTCCAGCCCGCGGGCGTACGCCGAGTAGGTGTGATGCACCACCCCATCCTCGAGCGCGAACGCGCTCACGCCGGGCCCTTCCTCTCGGTAGGTCTCCCAGTCGGTGCCGACAACGCTGGATGCGAACTCGTCGAGCCCGGGACCGGCTTCGGCGGATGGTTTCATGTCCGAGGTGCTGAAGTTGTACTCGACGCCGCCGGACTCCCACTGTTCCTTGGTTACTCCCGCCTGGAAGTCGTAGTTGAAATCGCTGTCGAACGACGAGTTCCAGGGGAAGGTCCAGCCCATCCGCTGCTTGTACGCCTGGATCTTCGCCAGCGGAGCCCTCGACACCGCACACAGGGTGACATCATGATTCGCCAGGTGGATGACCGAGCCGTTGAAGCCGTCCGCGATCGCTGAGCAGGACGGACATCCGGCCGTGTAGTCAGGTCCGAACATGAAGTGGTAGATCAGGAGCTGCGAGCGCCCTCTGAACAAATCGGCCAGAGACCCGGTGCCCTCGTCGGTGTCGAAGCGGTAGTCCTTTTCGATTCGGACCCAGGGCAGCTCCTGACGCCACTTGGCCAGCTCGTCGCCACGCCTCGTGTGCGTCTTCTCAGCCTCGAGCAAGTCCAGTCGCGCTGTCAGCCACTCGTCCCGGGTGGCGGTCTTATGGTCGGTCATTGTTGTCTCCTCTCGTCGTTCTCGTCGTTCTCGTCGTTCTCGTCGTTCTCGTCCTTCTCGCCGTCACGTGTGGAGTGGCTCAGGCCCACCGGTGGCGTTTCACATCGGTGACTCGAGTCCGGTCACATCGATGGCATCAACCCGGGGATTGCCGAGGGCGCCACGACGATGACCATCCCCAGGACGACGATCGCCAGCCCCAGCGGGACATCAATCGTCGCTTTCGCCGGCAGGAGCTTCTGGCCGATGGCGAGCACGGCCGTCACGGACATCCACAAGACACTCATGGCGCTGACCGCCACCATCATGAGCATCAGCCCGATGCTCGAGCCGACGCAGTAGAGCCCGAACCCGAATCCAGAGCCGACGCTCTCCCGACAGCGTCGACGAAAATGCTGCTTGAGCGGTGTGAGCTCGTAGAGACCAACCGCGATCACCACGCCACCGGCGACGGTCGTCCCATGTGGCCGGTACAGCGCGTAGACGGCCAGGCCCACGAGCAGCCACACAGCCAGGTAGGACGCCAGGAAGAACGGCGTCGCCCGGACCCGTTGGCGGCCCTGGGTGTATCGCAACACCGCCGGTACGGCGCCCGGCAGCATCATGGCGGCCATCATCGACAGCCACAGCACCACAAAGAAGGCGAAAGAGCCGAGCCGGGTGGCAACGCCCATATCCATCCCGCTCATCTCCCGGACCGCCACGACCCAGCAGGCCGCGGCGAGGGTGAGGGTGAGGGTCAACGCGCCGTATCGAAGCAGGCGCGTGTCCCTCCGCTGGCTCGCACGGGGGGCACGATCTAGGGCTGACATCGGGGGCACTCCTGGACGGTCCGGGACGAGGTGGAGGTGGAGGTGGAGGTGGTGGTGGTGGTGGACTCGGGCGTGGTTGGGCCGGAACGAGCCTTCTGGTCAGGCCGCATCTTCCCGGGGGACGTCGGGACCGGGGTCGTCCCCGCCGACGACGGCCGAGAGACGCTCGAGGTAGTGGGTCCAGCCGCTCGAGTGGTCCGAGACGGCGTCGTCCGGCAGCCCGCGGTGCACGAGGCGAACGGTGGTCTTGTCGCCGTCGGGGATCAGGGTGATCTCGATCTGGGTGGAGCGAGCCGGGATGGGGTGACCGGGCTCGTCCCACCCGAAGGTGAAGACCACCCGCTCGTCGGGCACGATCTCGGTGAACTCGCCCACCGAAGGGTGCCGGCCCTGGACGAGGACGCGATGCGTTCCCCCGACCACGGCGTCGATCTCGGCCTCGGTGCCCATCCAGCGGACGTGCTGCGCGGGATCAACCAGGAACGGGAAGATGGTCGCGGGACTGGCGACGATCACGACCTCTCGGGTTAGTTCAGCCATTGCGCTTCCTTTCTGTTGAGATGTCTTCGGTGGCTTCGGCCAGTTCCCGCAGGCGCTCGAGGCTGTCACTCCAGTACCCGTCGAGGAAGCTGCGCAGCCGGGCCATCTCGGCGTGGTTGGCCCGGTAGAGCCGCTTGGTCCCGTCCCGCCGCTCCAGGATCAACTCGGCCTCCCGAAGGACGCCGAGATGCTGGGACACGGCCGACCGCGTGATGTCCTCGAAGTTGGCGGCAATGTGCGCCGCCGGCATCTCCTCGGACCAGATCAAACGGAGTATCTCGCGCCGCCTGGGCTCCGCCAGGGCTTTGAACAACGTATCCACCAGCCCTATGTAAGCAGACCCTTACGTAAGTGTCAACTGTCGGAGTGTCGATGGCGCCGCTACGATTTGTCATGGCATACGACGAGGAGTTGGCTGAGCGCCTGCGCGAGTTGCTGGGCACCCAGCCGCGACTGACCGAGAAGAGGATGTTCGGAGGACTGGCCTTCCTGATCGGCGGCAACATGGCCATCTCGGCGAGCGGTCAGGGCGGAGTCCTCGTCCGGGTCGATCCGGCCGAGTCCGGCAAGCTGCTGGAGACATCCAAGGCCCAGGTGGCGGTGATGCGTGGTCGCCCGATGGACGGCTGGCTGCGCGTCGCTCCAGAACATCTCCGAACGAAGCGGCAGCTCGCCAAATGGTCGGAGCTGGGTCGGGCTTATGCCCGCTCACTTCCTCCCAAGAAATAGCCGGCGCGGACTCTGCGCGTGTTCCCGGTGTGATGCCTCCCCCACCAAGATTCCGTCAAGGGCCTCGCGGGCGCCCGCTTGATGGCTACACGACGGAACGGACGAGCCGGGCCCCGATGGCATCGCCGGTCTTGGTCATGAAGCCAAGGGGGCGGGCCAAGGTGGAGATAACGGCGGCCCGAGCCGGGCTCCGGCGTCGAGCAAGTCCGGCACCGATCAGGCGTAGCGCGACGGCCGCCGCTGGTAACGGACGAAAGAAGACCGTGAACTCCGCGATCCTGCCGTCGGCGTCGTAGATGATGTGGTCGACCATCTCTATGTCCACGCCGCCGACACGGGCGCGAGCAACCAGAAACCCGTTCCGCTCACCCATCAACTCATCGGTGTAGTGAAAGTCCTCGAAGACATCGAGGATCACCTCGATGATGGCGGTGATCTCCTCGGAGCCCTTGAACGTGAACTGGGCGGTGAGCGGCGACCAAAGTTCGGCCTCTGGCGCGAACGTGCCGACAATCGCCGTCAGGTCTCGGGCCTCCATGGCCACTCGTAGGGCTGATTCGACCGGTGTGTGATTCGTCATCGAGCCTCCTACATATCACCCCGACCTGTTGAGGTAATATGTTATCCTGATAGGTATGGCAATCGCAACCCCCAACGAGGAATCGGGCCGGGTCTCAGAGCTCAGCCGACCTGACTACGTAGTGCTCGGAATGATCCGACTGGGAGCCCGGTCCGGGTACGAGATCAAGCGGGCGGTCGAGCTGTCGATCCGGTTCTTCTGGACCATCTCCCAGGCACAGATCTACCCGAGCCTCGAGCGACTCGAGGAGGCGGGGCTCGTCGAAGGCGCCTCCGAACCGGCCGGCAGGCGCCAACGTCGCACCTTCCAGATCACCGGACCCGGGGAGACCGCGCTGCAAGAGTGGCTGAGGCGAGACGAGCCGATGCCATTCGAACTGCGCGACATCGGAATGGTGAAGCTCTTCTTCGCCGATGCGCTGGACGCAGACGAAGCGCTCACGCTCCTCCGCTCGCTCATCAAGCGAAGCGAGGAACGAGTCGCCACCCTGCGCTCTATTGAGCCGGCCGCCCGACTGAGCGAGCGCGAAGGAAACGCGCTTCCTGGTTTGACGCTTCGCATGGGGATCGCCTTCCACCAAGCCCTGATCGACGTCTGCCACGAGTTCGAACGCCAGTCTGTCGACCTTCGGCGCCAACCCGACTGACCTTGGAGGCAAGGCTCATCCGGCCAACCGCTATCGGTACTGGGTCTCCTTCTTCGCAGGCGGCGCCATCGCCGGGGGGCCCGAATTGCCGAGCTGTGTATAGGAAAGCCCATTGTGGATTGCGGTCGTCCGTGACATCTCCATCGACTCCCAGATGGCCCGTATGGTTCCTTGGATCGCCGTCGGGTTGCGCTGGGCGATGGAGAGCGCTATCTCCTGAGCCCGTTGCCGTAACTGGTCCCGCGGTACCACCTCGGTCACGAGCCCGATGCGTAGCGCCGTCTCGGCTGTAATGCGCTCCTCGTTGCCCATGAGAGCCCAACGGAGGACGTCGCCCAACGGCACGCCCCGATGGAGCATGCCGATCGGCTCGAGGGCCGACACCATGCCGATGCTCGCGTGCGGGTCGAAGAACACCGCATCGTCGGAGCAGATGATGATGTCTGACTCATTGAGAAAGTACTGAGCTCCTCCGGCACACATCCCGTGCACCGCGGTGACCACCGGTTTCCACACTCGGTGATGGAATTTGGGAGCGAGCAGGACGCCCGGGTCGAAGCTGTTCCACACATTGTCCTTGGTGAACCACGTGCCACCGTCCTTGAAGTCGATGCCTGTGCAGAAAGCCCGCTCTCCGTTCGCCTGTAACACCACCGCGTGAATCTCGTCGGTCTCCCGGACGGTTTCCCACGCCCACGACATGTCGGCTGCCATGACGTCGTCGAACGAATTCAGGCTGTCCGGTCGGTTCAGCGTGATCGTGGCAACGTTGTCCGCGACATCGAACGTGATGGCTCCGAGCCCCATGGCGTTTGTGCTCCCTCCCGGCGGGCCCCGCTGGCCGGCGGGGGTCAAATGCTACTCTTTCGCTCCCGACTCCCAGGCGTTGCGTAGAGCCACGTCCCCGCGACGGTCGGCACCGTTCAGAGTCCAAAGAGACGTAAAGGAAGGTGGCGTGGAAATCGAGGGGAAGAAGGCCGTCATTGTCGGCGGAGCATCTGGCATGGCCCGGGCCGCCGCCGAGCTGCTGCGCCAGAAGGGCGCTGACATCGCCATCCTGGACCTGCCGACCTCGGCGGGTTCCGAGGTCGCCGAGCAACTTGGCGGCACCTTCCACGAAGTGAACATCCTCGACGACACTCAGACGGAGGCGGCACTCGCCGCCGCCGTTGCTGCTCTCGGTGGCCTGCATATCGCCGTCAACACGGCCGGTGGCGGCACGGCCAGGCGCACCCTCTCCAAGGACGGTCCCCACCCCCTCGACGAGTTCCGCCAGACGATCGAACTGAATCTGATCGGCACCTTCAACCTCAACCGCCTGCAAGCGTTCCACATGTCGAGCAACGATCCCGAAGACGGCGAGCGCGGCGTCATCATCGACACCGCGTCCATCGCCGCCTTCGAAGGCCAGATCGGACAGGTGGCGTACACCGCGGCCAAGGCGGGCATCGCCGGTATGGCGCTCACGATGGCCCGTGACCTTGGCAGCCTCGGCATCCGGGTGCTCGCCATCGCGCCGAGCCTGTTCAGCACCGGCATCACCAAGGGCATCCCCGACGAATTCGCCGAGATCCTTACCAAGGATGCCGCCTTCCCGAAGCGCATGGGCCGACCCGAGGAGTACGCCAAGCTCGCGGTAGCCATCGTTGAGAACCCGATGCTCAACGGCTGCTGCATCCGACTCGACGCCGGGCAACGATTCGCACCCAAATAGGCGGCATGCAGGCCCCGTGCGAGCATGAGACCCGTCAATCAGCCCGGGCCGGCGACGGTGTTTCGTCCGGGTAGAACCTGCTCGACCATTTCCGGAGCTTCTTGAACCCTGGGACCTCCGACTTCCCGAGCGCAGGTCGGTCGAGGTAGCGCTGGTTGTTCCAGATCTCGATATCCTGGGGTGACGCGGTCTTGATGAGGTCGAGCAGTCGCGCCCGGTCTTGGGCGCTGCGGCCAGAGACATCCTCGAGCCAATACGTCCCGAACATCTCGGTCCGCTCACCGTCGACCGGGGTGGTGCCGATGAGGACGACCCGCCACCCGTCCGGCGTGTGCTCGGCGTTGAAGGCGAAGCCGACGCCCACCCAGTGGATGGTGATCGTGTTGCGGCGGTCGTCTGGGCGGTCTATCCCGTCGGCCCAGCGGCGACCGAACCCCGCCACCGAATGCCACGACGACTCGGATACCTCCTCTCGCAGGATCACCGGACTCATGGAAGTGCCATGGACGAACCGGAAGTGGTGTCGGTCCACCGCGTTCTCCACCACGTACTGCGGGTGAACCTGCAGGTCGCAGAAGCGGGACACCCCATCGGGCAGGGCTGGCTGGAACCTCACCCCGTCCAGCTGGGCGAAGAGGCCATGGGTGAAGTCCGGTACCTCGAAGGAGGGCGGGCGTCCTTGGGCGTCGTGCCAGAGGTACAGGACCTCGTTCCGCTCGGCGACGGGCCAGCATCGGATCCGCCGGGCCTGGTTGGACCGGTCCTCATAGGGAATGGAGACGTTGCGGCCGTCGGCATCCCAGATCCATCCGTGGAAGGGGCACTCGATGCCCGAGTCGACCACGCACCCACCGTGGGCGAGATTCGCCCCGAGATGTTGGCAGTACGCGTCGAGCACGTGGACCGCCCCGCCCTCGTCTCGCCAGGCCACCAGGTCCTGGCCGAAATAGCGCAACGGGACGACGGCCTTCTCGGGCACGGTCGAGGACCAGCCGATCTGGAACCACCCGGTCGGCTTCATGCTGAGGTGGGTGCGCACGGACCAACTCCTCTTGTCACCCCCGCCGCTGGGGCATCTGCGTAGAATGACGTTCTACAGATGAAACCCAGCCCTGTCAAGCGTCCACGAACCGGCCCGAGTGTGCGGCCGCTGCGCTACCTCGACGACCCCGATACCCTCGCCAGTGAGCGTCGGGCGTTCGTGGACGCCGCGCTCGAACTGCTGGAGCGCTCGGATTCGCTCGACGTGCGCGTGAGCGAGATCGTCCATCGTTGTGGGGGGCACAACGCCGCCTTCTACCGCATCTTCGGATCCAAGGAGGGCCTCCTGATGGCGGCGGTTGCCGAAGCCGTCGAACGCACCGCCCGGGTCCTGCGGCGCCGCGTCGGCGCCGCCGCGTCGCCCGACGACGCCGTCGCACGGTGGGTGGAGGTGCTCATGAGCCGGGCCGCGACCGCGAGGGCAACCGCGGCCACCCTGCCGTTCGCCCTCGATCGGCACCGGATCCTCCATGCGTTTCCAGAGTCTGAGGCAGTGCTCACCGCCCCCCTCCGCGAACCGCTCACCGAGGTGTTCCGCTCGGGCGGCGTGGCCGAGGCCGAGACGATCGCCACGGCGGCCTTCGAGATGGTCATGAGCCGCCAGGCCACCTGGATCGCCGTCCGGCACCGTCCCAGCCGGGCCGAGGTGGGGACGTATATCGCCCTCGTGCGCCAGATGGCAGGTCTTTGAGGCAACGGATCACTCCAGATGACGACTCGTAAGGCTTCCGGTACGCTTATCGGCATACCGCGGTGGCACCACCAAGGAACGGGGAGGGACCAGCACCATGGACATCAATGACGTCACACTCGGCGCGGGGATGGGTTCGTGACGGCTCCCGACAAGACGGCCGTCCTCTTCATCGAGTGCCAGCGCGGGGTGGTCGGGGACCTCTCAGTGCTTCCCGCGCTGGCCGAATCAGCCCGTCCGGTGCTGGCCAACATGGGCCGGCTGGCGGCGGGCGCCCGGGACGCCGGGGTCCACGTCGCCCACCTGACCTTCGTTTCGGCCGCCGGCGGGCGATCGACCAACCGGCGGTCGCCTTTGATGCGGGCCACGTTGTCGACCGCCGAGTG
Organism: Acidimicrobiales bacterium; assembly: GCA_036502025.1. Taxonomy (GTDB): domain Bacteria; phylum Actinomycetota; class Acidimicrobiia; order Acidimicrobiales; family RAAP-2; genus Bog-473. Next base: position 13,808 of record DASXZJ010000126.1, read on the forward strand.
GAACGACTCGCACCCCGCCGCCGAAGTGGTCCCCGAGATCGGTGTCGGCCCCAACGACCTCGTGTTGACCCGGCACCAGGGGATCTCCCCGGTGCACCGCACCGAGACCCTGGCCATGCTGCGGAACATGGGGGTAGAGGAGATCGTGGTGGCCGGTGTGTCGACCAACTTGGCCATACCGCTGGTGGCCGTGGCCGCCGCCGACGAGAACTTCGCCGTGACCATTCCGATGGACGGGTCCATCGGGACCCCGCCCGAGCACCATGCCGCCATGCTCAAACACAGCCTGGCCTTCGTGGCCCGCCTCACCACGGTGGACGAGTTGCTCGCGGGGTGGTCCGCCTGATGCGGATGGGCGTCCACCTGCCCCACGCGGGCAGACACGCAACGGCCGGTGGCGTCATCGAGGCGGCGCGGGCGGCGGAGGAAGCAGGCTACGGATCGGTGTGGCTGTTCGATCATCTCTTCACGCCGACGGGGCTCAACAGCTCGTACCCATTCGCGGCGGACGGGAGCTACCCGCTCGACCCCGTCGATCCCTACCTCGATCCCGTCGCGCTCATGGGCGTCCTCGCCGGCGTGACCGACACCATCGAGTTCGGCGTACGGGTGCTGATCGCGGCCTACCGGCCGCCGGTCGTACTGGCCAAGGAGCTGGCCACCATCGACGCCGTGGCGGGCGGTCGGATGGTGCTCGGCGTCGGTGCCGGCTGGCTGCGGGAAGAGTTCGACGCCGTCAACGTGCCGTTCGAGAGCCGACACGCCCGCCTTCGCGAACACGTGGCGGTGATGCGGGCGGCCTGGACCGGTGGGGTGGCGGTGCACGACGGGGAGTTCTACCGCCACGTCGAGGCCGGCTTCCATCCCCGTCCACCGCGGGGCTCCATCCCGGTCCTGCTGGGCGGGTACGGGGACGTTGCCCTGCGTCGAGTCGCCGAATGGGGCGACGGTTGGGCGGCCATCGTCCGCAACGACGAGACGATCAGGAATCCCCACGTCGCGGCGTCCCCCGACGCGCTGGCCGAGCGCTTGGACAAGCTCCGCGCCGCCTGCGGCGAGGTCGGTCGGCCCTACGAGGACCTGCGGATCGTCGCCGCGGCCTCGCCCAAGGACGACCTCGGCGTGCTGCGCGCCTACGCCGAACTCGGCGTGCACGACTGCGATCTGATGGTGTGGGGCGACGCGGCCCGGGTGGTCGAGGAGTTGCGCCGCTTCGCGGAAACCGTGGGCACCGAGCTGTAGCCCGCGTCAGCGGGGCAGGCCCAGCACCGACTCGGCCAGAATGTTCTTCTGGATCTGCGTCGCGCCGGCGTAGATCGTGCCCGCCGTGGCATTCCAGAACGCACCCAGCCACGACCCGCTGGTGTTGGGGGCGCCCGGATCGTCCGCCCGCCAGGACCGCAGGGGGCCCCGCCCGTCCACGACGAGGGCGTCTGGGCCGAGGATGCGCAGCGCCAGGCCGGTCACGAATTGGTGGTACTCGCTCCAGTAGAGCTTGGAGATCGAGGACTCCGCGCCCAGATCGCCGTCGCGCAGGACCGCGGTCAGGATCCGCAAGCCCAGGTAACGCATGATCTCGCAGCGGGCGTAGGCCCGGGCGACCTCGTCGCGGACCACCGGATCGGCCAGTCGCCCGCGCGCCGCGGCCATGGCGACCAACCGGTCGAGCTCGGCCCGGAACAGGATCGGGTTGGTCGCCGCCTCCTCACCGCGTTCGAGCCCCAACAGCGACGTGGCGACGGCCCAGCCCCCGTGCACCTCGCCCACGACGAGATCGGCCGGCGTGACCGCGTCGCGGAAGAAGACCTCGTTGAACTCACTCTCGCCGGACATGGCCTTGATGGGGCGTACCTCGACGCCCGGCTGGTCCATCTCGACCAGGAGGAAGGTGATACCCCTGTGCTTGGGTGCGCCGGGATCCGTGCGGGCCAGCACGAAGATCCAGTTGGCCTCGCGCGCCTTTGATGTCCAGAGCTTCTGGCCGTTGAGTACCCAGTGGTCACCGTCGAACACGGCACGGGTGGTCAGCGAGGCCAGGTCCGAACCGGCCCCGGGCTCGGAGAACCCCTGGCACCAGAGGTCCTCGCCCGAGAGGATGCGGGGCAGGAAGCGGCGCTTCTGGTCCTCGGTGCCCCACCGCAGCAGGGTGCCGCCCAGCATCTTGATGCTCATGTTGTCGTTGAAGCCCATGGCCGGCACGCCGGCCCTTGCCATCTCCTCGGTGAGGACGACCTGCTCGAGCTTGGTCAACCCGCCGCCGCCATACTCGGGCGGCCACGCCACGCCGAGCAGGCCGTTGGCGTACAGCGTGGCCCGCCAACTGCCCACGAAGGCATCGGCTTCCTCGCGTGCGGCGATGGCCCCGACGCCCTGCCAGTCCGCGGGGAGGTTGTCCGCCAGGAACGCCCGGACGCGGGTACGGAACTCTTCGGCCTCGGGCGAGTAACGGGGGTCCATCGGCTCAATGCCCGGTGAAACGAGGGGGCCGCTTCTCGAAGAAGGCCGCCGCACCCTCGGCGTAGTCGTCCGATGTCGAAACGACCCCTTGGGCCAGCTGTTCCTCGAAGAGGACGGTGTCCAGCCCGATATCGAACGATCGTGCCAGTAGCGAGCGGGTATAGCGCACCACGTGTGCCGGGAGCGCGCCGAGTGTCTCGGCCCGCGCCTGGGCGCGCTCCACCAGGTCGGCCGCGCCGGTGAGTTCGCCCACCATCCCCCACTCGTACGCCTCCGCCGCGCCGACCTGGTCCCCGAAGAGCAGCATCCGGCGCGCCCGGGCGGTGCCGATCAGTCGGGGCAGCAGCAGCGAGATCGCCCCGTCGGGAACCAGCGAGCGGCTCACGAACGCGGCCACGAAACGGGCATCGTCGGCGGCGACGCAATGGTCGGCCGACAGCGCGAGGGTCAGCCCCAGACCGGCACACGCCCCATGCACGGCGGAGACGATCGGCACGCTCGAGCGCAGGAACCGCTCGGTAAGCCACGAGGACGACCGCGCCATGGCCTGGGCCAGGTCGACGCCACGGTTCCCACCGCCCGCCCGCAGGTCCATCCCCGCGCAGAAGCCCCGACCCGCTCCCCGCAGCACGATGCAGGACGTGCCGTCCGACTCGGCCGCTCTCAGCGCGGCCAGCAGCTGGTCCCGCAGGGCGGCGTCGATGGCGTTGTAGGCGTCGGCGCGGTTCAGGACGAAGTGGGCCACGCCCCCCGACCGCTCCACCGAGAGCTCCATTATCGACGACTGTACCGAAAGACTTCCGGTAGCGCTACCATCGCCCCCATGCCGCCGCCGGCCACCCGCACCAGAGTGGCCGTGGCCGATGGCGTGGGCGGGGACCCGACGACCGTGGCCCAGGTCCTCGACGGGTTCGATCCGGCGTCGGTCGACCTTCTCCTGGGCTGGGTCCCCGACGGCCAACTGCTGCCGGGACTCGAGCGCTACGCCGACGTGGCGACGGTGATGGGGGGCTTCGCGCTGCGCGGCCCCATCGACCGCGGTGACGTGCGGTACATGACGGTGCGCCTCGGGGCGGTGCCGGCGCTGCTCGGGGGGCCGCTTCGCCCCGACATCCTCGTCGTCCCGCTCGCGCCCGGGCGCGGCGGCTTCCTCCTCACGACCGAATCGGCCTGGGTGCGCGCCGTCATCGACGCCGGCGCCGAGGTGTACGGGATCGAGCGAACGGGTGTGCCCGTGCTCGACGCCGGGCCGCCCATCCCCTCGGATCGGGTCCGCATCGTCGGGCGCAGCGACGCGCCGGCGACCGAGGTCCACTGGGGCGAGCCCCAGGACATCCACCGCGCCGTCGCCGAACGGGTGGTCGCGCTCATCCCTGAGGGCGCCCGGGTCCAGTACGGCCCCGGACCCGTGGGGACGGCGGTGCTCGACGCCCTCGATGGTCCGGTGCACGTCGACACCGGCATGCTCTCCGATGCCGTTGTCGACCTCGACCGGCGCGGGCTCCTGCTCGGGCGCGCCTACGCGCCCTACAGCGGGGGCACTGGCGTCCTCTACGACTGGGCCCCCGGCCGAGCTCTCGTCGACCGCGTTGAGCACACCCACGATCCCGCCCGCCTCGGCGGCCACCCGCCCCTCGTCGCGGTGAACACCGCGCTCGAGATCGACCCGGACGGCCAGGTCAACGTGGAGGCGGTCGGCGGCTCCGCTGTGGCCGGCATCGGGGGGCATCCCGATTACGCGTTCGGCGCCGCTCGCTCGCTCGTCGGGCTCAGCGTGGTCGCGCTGCCCACGCAGCGAGGGCCGCACCGCACCCTGGTCGACCGCCTCTCCGCCCCCGCCACCACACCGTCGCACGACGTCGACCTCGTCGTGACCGAGCGCGGCACGGCCGATCTCCGGGGCCTCGACCGGGCCGGCCGCCGGGCCGCCCTGGCCGCGCTGTGGCCGTGAGGGCCGGTTGTGCGCTGACCGGTCCGTCATTATAGTGCCCCTTACGATATCGGCGTCGACTGTCGCCGAGGGGGCGGGGGGTGAGCGTGACCAACGAGCGCCGGAGCCGGACCGGGCGATGACGGTCGCGGCACCGCCGTCACCGGCCCAACTGCGCCAGGCGTTGAGCTCGTGGCTCCGCAGCCGGGGTGATGAGTTCCTCGCCGTACGCGCCGAGAACGAGCCGCGGCCTATCGAGGAGGCGATGCAGGTCGACCGCGAGTTCCAGCGGGCGCTGTGGGACGCCGGCTTCACCCGCCACGGCTGGCCCGAGTCCGTCGGAGGATCCGGAGGCACCGCGGCCTTGCGGGCCACGCTCTACGAGCACCTGGGCCTCGAGGGCTACCGCGTGCCCCTCCCCCTCGGCACCCTCGAGGTGCTCGGACCGGTGATGGTGTCGGTGGCACCCGAGCTCAGCGCACGCTTCCTCGGTGCCTGCATCCGAGGTGACGAGGTCTGGTGCCAGGGATTCTCCGAACCCGAGGCGGGAAGCGACCTGGCGGCCCTGCGCTGCCGGGCCGTGCCCGACGGCGACGGCTGGCGGGTGACGGGGCAAAAGATGTGGTCGAGCTTCGGCAGCCTGTCCGACAAATCGGCCGCCCTCGTGCGCACCGGACCCGAGGGTCACCGGGGCATCAGCATGTTCCTGATCGACCTCGACTCCCCCGGCATAGAGGTGCGGCCGACCCGGGCCAGCAGCGACCGCAACGAGTTCGCCGAGACCTTCTTCGACAACGTGTTCGTCCCGGGAGACCGGATCGTCGGGGCGGTCAACGCCGGCTGGGGCATCGCCATGACCCTCCTGCAGTGGGAGCGCGGCATGTACGCCTGGCAGCGCCAGTCCGTCCTCCACGCCCGCCTGGCCGAGGCGTCCCGCGCCGTCCCGCACCCGACTCCCGCCGAGGCCGCCGCCATCGGCGATGCCTGGGTCCGGGTGACCGCGCTGCGTTCCGCCGCCGCCCGCACGGTGCGCCGTCTGGCCGCCGGCGAGAACCCCGGACCCGAGATCTCGGTCGACAAGGTGCTCCTGGCTACGACCGAGCAGGCCGTCGAGGACCTGTTCCGCCTGCTCGACCCCGCCGCCTTCGTGCTCGGGCACACCGATCGCGACGACCTGCACCGCGCCGACTGGTTCTACTCCCGCATGGCCACGATCTACGGCGGGGCCATCGAGATCCAGCGATCGATCATTGCCGAGCGCGTCCTCGGTCTGCCCCGGGCGGGTGGACGATGACCTTCGTCGAGAACGAGCTCCGGCGGACCGCTGGCGATCTGTTCTCGGGGCGATCCGGGCCACTGACCGTGACCCAGCTGGTCGAACTGGGGTGGGACGACCTGGTGAGAGAGGAACCCGCGCTCGCCGTCGGCACCATGGCCGAGGCGCAGGGACGCCACCTCGGCACCTCACGGCTCGTCGAACTCCAGATGGGCCGCCGGCTCGGGATCGACCCCGCCGCCGCGACGTTGGGCCTGCCCAGTAAGGGCACCACGGTGACGGGGTCGCCCGCCGACGTGATCCTCCTCCCCGACGCCGCCGAGGCGCCTGCGGTCGTGGTACCCGTGCGCGCCGATGACGGCGTCCGGCTGTGCCCGCTGGCGCCCGCCACCCTCGTCTCGGCTCCCGTCACCGGTGTGGACCCCGACGCGGCCTGGACCCGGGTCAGCGGGGCGTTCGATGCCGACGCAGGCACCGCGGTGGCCCCCGACGCCTGGTTCGCCGCGGTGGCGGCCGGCCGGCTGGTGCTGACCCACGAGCTGATCGGCGTCGGGCAGGCGGTGCTCGACCTGGCCGTGCGCCACGTCACCGACCGGATCCAGTTCGGCGTGGCGCTGGGCACGTTCCAGTCCGTGCAGCACCGGCTGGCCGACGTCCACGTCGACCTCGAGGCGGCCCGTGCCATCGCACGCACGGCGTGGATCGACGGCGACCCGAACGTCGCCGCGGCGGCACACCTGGCGGCCCGCCGGGCGGTCGAGACGGCGACACAGCACTGCCACCAGGTCATGGGGGCCATCGGCTGCACCTGGGAGCACGACATGCACCGCTTCATCCGCCGGGGCGTGCTGCTCGGCATCCTCCTCACCGCGGACGACCCGACCTGGGCCGGGCTGGTAGAGGCCTCCCGATCACCAGCCCGGGCCGAGCTCTTCGCGTAGTGACATCGAAAGTGGGGGCGGAACCTATGGCGTGGCGCACCTCGAGCCGGCACAATCCCGGTGTCATCGGGCGAGCCCACCGCGTGGCCATCGCCACGGTGGCCGTGACGGGACTGTCGGTGTTCGCCGGCATCTCCGCTCCCCCATCGGCCGGAACGACGCCGCCGCCGAAGGCCCCCGACGGCACCACCTGCTCGCCCGCCACCCTGGCCAGCCGCCTGTACTCACCCATGTACGTGGACAACTCGCTCCAGGTCTTCTCCGGGGAGAACCTGCACACGATCGGGACGGTAGGCGGCCTCGGCACCCCGGCCGAGATGGTGACGAGCGGGGACGGGAGGACTCTCTACATCGACGATTGGGGGACGGGCTCACTACGCGTGATGGACGCCTGCACGTTCCGGACGATCGCGCTCATCCCGGTCGGTTCCTTCTCGATCGCCACCTACATATCCGGACCGGCCGGGTCACTCGCCAGTCGGTACCTCTACGTCAGCTCACTGGCCGACGAGGACGTCAATGTGGTGGACACCTGGACGAACACAATCGTCAAGCAGTACTTCGTGCCGGGGATCGCGGGGGCGCAGCTCAGCCCCGACGGCACCCGTCTCTATGCCGTCACGGCGGAGGGCGTCTTCACGTTCGACCCGATGACCGGGCGGCAAGTGGCCCCGTTCCTCTTCACCGGCCGGCTCGTACCGACGTGGCTGACCGCGACACCCGACGGATCCAAGCTCTACCTCGCCGACACGGGCTCGGACCGCGTCAGCGTGGTCGATACGCACACCATGAAGATTGTCAAGACCATCCAGTTCCCCTTCGGTACGGCCCCGATCACGGCGAAGGTCACGCCCGATGGCAAGGAGGTCTGGATCGCCAACGGGGCCTCGAGCTACGGCGCCGTGGTGATCTCGACGGCGACCGATTCCGTGATGAAGGTGATCCCCACCAACGGAATGGACCTGTACATCAGCTTCAGCAGGGACAGCAAGTACGCCTACCTCGCCGAGGGCGGACCGGCCTCCCTCAGCGCGCACCTCGGGGCAGTCTTCCTCGTCGTGGCTGCACTCTCGCTCGTGCGGGGCGACGGCGACATTCGCATCGTGAGCACGTCCACCCTCGGGCAGGTCGGACCGGTCGTGCAGACCGGCCAGATCCCCGGCGATGTGAGTTCCGCCCAACCCGGCCTCGTCTCGGGTGGGTAGCGGCGCAGTGGCACCCGGTCGGACGGATATATAGACTCCCTTCCGGTAGCTTTTTCTATAGGGGGTCGGCAGCCGGTGGAACTCAAACCCGGAAGCAGATGGGCCAGCGCCACGTGCGAGGTCGAGGTGGTCGTCGTCCGGGCGCCCTCGGACCCGGTGTCCCTCGAGTGCGGTGGCCTGGCCATGGTCCCGACCGGCGACGCCACCGCGAACGGCACGCCGCCTCATCCCGAGTTCGCTGGCGGGACCCAGATCGGCAAGCGCTACGCCGACGAGGCGTCCGGGATCGAGATCCTGGCCACCAAGGCCGGGCTGGGCACGCTCGCCGTCGGCGGCCTGGCACTCCCCCAGAAGGAAGCCAAGCCGCTTCCGTCATCAGACTGAACCGACCCAAGGAGACGACATGAGTGACCTCACCTGCGCGGACCGGGTGTGCATCGTCACCGGTGCCGGGCGCGGTATCGGCCGCGAGTACGCCCTCCTGCTGGGGCGGCACGGCGCCAAGGTCGTGGTCAACGACGTCGGCGGCGCCCGCGACGGGACGGGGCACGACGACGGGCCGGCCCAGGAGGTGGTCGACGAGATCACGGCGGGCGGCGGTACGGCGATCGCCAACAGGCACGACATCAGCTCGTGGGAGGGTGGCGAGTCCATCCTCCGCCAGGCCATCGAGACCTTTGGCGGACTCGATGTGGTGGTGAACAACGCCGGGATCCTGCGTGACCGGATGCTCTTCTCCATGACCGAAGCAGAGTGGGACGACGTCATCCGGGTTCACCTCAAGGGGACCTTCGTGACGTCGCGCCACGCCGCCGCCTACTGGCGGGACCGGGCCAAGGGCGGCGCGACAAACGATGCCCGCCTCATCAACACATCGTCGGTGGCGGGCCTTTACGCCAATCCGGGCCAGACCAACTATGGCGCCGCCAAGGCGGGCATCGCCGCCTTCACCCAGATCGCCGCGCTCGAGCTCGGCCGCTACGGCGTCACCGCCAACGCCGTCGCCCCCGGCGGGCTGACGCGCCTCACCGAGGACATGACCCTGCCCGACGAGATGCTGGACCGGTTCGAGCCGCGGTGGGTGGCCCCGCTCGTGGTGTGGCTGGCCTCGCCGCGGTCACACGACATCACCGGTCACGTGTTCGAGTCGTCGGGCGTCGTCTTCGGCGTCGCCGAGGGCTGGCGCCGCGGACCCTCCACGGTCGACGTCCCGGCCACACCCGGGGAGGCCGAGGTGCTCGCCCGAAAGTTCCTGGCCGACGCCCGCCCTCGCACGAGGATGGAGGACGTCATCTGATGGCACAAGTCGCCATCGTCACGGGCGCGAGCCGCGGCATTGGCGCGGCCATCGCCCTGCGGTTGGCGGCGCACGGCATGCACGTCGCGCTGACGGCGCGCACGCTCGAACCCGGGGCAGGCCGCGACGGGTCGCTCTCCGACGTGGTCGGGGAGATACGGGCGGCCGGGGGAACCGCCGTCGCCGTCGGCGCCGACCTCTCGGTCCCCGACGATCGCCGGCGGATCGTCGATGAGGCGACCCGGCAGCTGGGACCGGTCGACGTGCTGGTCAACAACGCCGCCGTCACCTTCATGTACCCGTTCACCGACTTTCCCGAGAAGCGGTGGCGGCTCATGTTCGAGGTACAGGTGCGCGCCCCGTACGAGCTGGCCCAGCTGGTCGTGCCCGGGATGGTCGAACGGGGCGAGGGCTGGATCCTCAACATCTCGTCGCGGGCCGGCCTGCACCCCGAGGGTCCGCCGTTCCCCGCCGTCCACGTCGCCCCGTGGACGGCGTACGGGATGGTCAAGGCGGCCCTCGACCGGTTCTCCACCGCCCTGGCGGCCGAGCTCTCCCCCCACGGGGTGGCGGTCAACGCGCTGGCACCGTGGGACAACGTGGCCACGCCGGGGGCGGTGGCGCACGACCTGGTAGAGGGCTTCGCGCTAGAGAGCCCGGACCTGATGGCGGAGGCCGCCCTTCTGCTGTGCACGGGGGATCCGGCGGCCCTCACCGGCCGCGTCGCCACCAGCCAGCAGTTGCTGGCCGAGCTCAGGCCGGAGACGACACGATGACCCGAACCTGAATGGAGAAACCATGACTGAAGTCAGAGACGCGCTCATCATCGACGGTGTCCGCACCCCGAGGGGGAAAGGGAGGCCCACCGGAGGGCTGCACCACCTCCATCCCCAGGATCTCCTGGGGCAGTGCCTCAATGCGCTGGTCGAACGCAACGGGTTCGACCCCTCCGAGGTGGACGACGTCATCATGGGCAACGGCAACTCGGTGGGCGACCACAATGCCGACATCGCCCGGCTGGCGGTGCTCGACTGCGGATGGCCGGTCGAGGCCCCCGGCCTCACCATCAACCGGTTCTGCGGTTCGGGGCAGCAGGCGGTCAGCCTCGCCGCCATGGGGATCCGGGCGGGGTTCCAGGAGCTGGTGGTCGCCGGTGGCGTGGAGTCGATGTCGCGCTGGCCGGCCGATCAGACGCCGCTGTTGATCGACGGGGACAATCCTCACCTGCGCCAGCGCTACCCGATGGTGCCCCAGGGGATCTCAGCCGATGCCATCGCGGCGCTCGAGGGCTTCACCCGCGCCGATTGCGACGAGCTCGCGGTGCGGAGTCAGGAACGGGCGGCGAAGGCGATCGCTGAAGGTCGCTTCGACCGGAGCACGATCGCGGTACACAACCCCGATGGATCAGTGGCCCTCGACCATGAGGAGCATCCCCGGGCCGGGACCACCCTCGAGACGCTGGCCGGGCTCAAACCGTCGTTCGAAGCCATGGGGACCGAAGTTCTCCCCGGGATGGACCGGTCCTTCGACGCCATGATCACCGAGCTCTACCCGGCCGTCGGCCCGCTCGCGCACGTGCATCATCCCGGGAACTCCTCGGGCGTCGTCGATGGCGCCTCGGCCATGCTGCTCGCCTCGCCGGACTTTGCCCGCGCCCACGGCCTCACTCCCCGGGGGCGCATCATCATGGCCGCCACGGCCGGCGCCGAGCCCGTCATCATGCTCACCGCTCCCGCCCCGGCGGCGCGGCGTGCCTTGGAGCTCGCCGGCATGACCACCGACGACATCGACCTGTGGGAGATCAACGAGGCCTTCGCCTCGGTGGTCCTCAAGGCGATTCTCGACCTCGACCTTGATCCCGGGTTCGTCAACGTCAACGGCGGCGCCATGGCGCTCGGGCATCCGATCGGCGCCACCGGCGCGATGCTCCTGGAGACCGCCCTCGACGAGCTCGAACGCACCGACCGCAGCACGGCGCTCGTGGCGATGTGCACCGGAGGCGGCATGGGGACCGCCACCATCATCGAGCGTTTCTGACCCGTCAGGCGGCGCGACCGCCGAGCAGGCTGCGGATCCCGTCGATCACGAGATTCAACCCGCGGGCGAACGTCTCGTCGTTCAAGGCCGTCATGGGCTCCAGGTCGCCCAGCAGCGTGAGGACGGGGAAGGCCGCCGCGTCGAGATGGCCCACCGTGTCCGCGATGTCGGCTCGGACGGCCTCGTCGCGTTCTTCGGGCGCCTGCTGGAGGCCCCGCTCCAGCGTGACGAACCCCCGCACGTAGACCGAGCAGGCGGTGTGGGCATGCGCGGCGTCGACGGGGGCGAGTCCGGCGGAGGCGAGACGGGAGATGTCCGCCTCCAGCCGCTCCATCACGACGGGAAAGATCCCGGGCTGCACGAGGACGAACCTCGATCGCAGGGAAAAGAGCTCGAGGTAGACCGGGACGCGGCTCAGCTCGGTGCGGAACGACGTGAACGACGTCCGGAGCCCTTCGTCCCAGGGGCCGTCCCCCACCGGCGCCCACCGGCGGTACACATCGGCCGTCACCCGCTCGGCCAGTGCGACCAGGAGCTCCTCCTTGTTCTTGAAATACCAGTAGATGCTCGTCACGCCCGCATCCACCTGGCGGCTCAAGGCCGGCATGGACAGTGCCGTCAGCCCGTCGTGCTCCACCAGCCGGTAGGAGGCCTCGAGAATCTCCTCACGGCTCAACGACCCGCGGGGACGCCGGGTCCGCGCCGCGGTCGACGAGCGCTGGGACGGGGGCGGAGGTGTCAATGGAGTGCGTACTGCTGGCGGATGCCGGCGATCAGAAGGCGCAGGCCGAATTGGAACTGGCTGTCGTCGAGCCACATCACCCGCTCGAAATCCTCGAACTGGCCCAGCGTGGGGAACTTGGACGGGTCGAGGTGATGGAGCCTCTCGGTCGTTGCCGGGTCGACCGTCTCGGACTCGAGTCCGTGTTCGAGAATCACGAAGCCGCGCGTGAAGTTGGAACAGGCATTGAACACCTCGGCTGCTTGCTCCGCACTTAGCCCGGCCCGCATGAACAGCGAGAGGCCGTCATCGAGCCGGCGGAAGATGGCCGGAGCGAACGCGGAACGAGTGAACAGCAGCCGCGCCCGGTAGGCGAACACTTCCCGGTAGATCGGCATTCGCTCGAGCAGGCTGCGAAAGGCGGTGAAGTAGTCGACGAGCTCGTCGTCCCAGGCCCCGTCGCCGATCGGGGGGAGCTTCAGGTACATCTCTTTCGTCACGCGCTCAGTGAGCGCCTCGAGGAGGTCGTCCTTGCTCCGGAAATACCAGTAAATGCTCGTCACACCGGATTTCAAGTGTTTGGCCAGGGCCGGCATGCTGAGCTGCTGCAGGCCCTGGGCCTCCACCAACTCCTGCGCACCGTCGAGGATCTCCTTGCGGCTGAGCGAGCCCCGGGCCCGGCGCGTGGTCCGCCCCTTGGGGCCGGTGGATGCAGAGGCGTCCTTGCGGGGGGCGCTCGCTTTGGTCCGGCCCTTCGTCGCCATTGGTGTCTACCGTATCGCACTCGGTAGTGGATCCGGTAGATATACGTCACCCCGAATCTGACGCGGCAGCGGGGAACCCGCCCTCCAGACGCGGTGCCTGGGCATGGACTCTTCGCCGACGCCGCGGGTCACCGGGTCGTGCCGACGAAGTTACGGTATGGATTACCGAGACGAGACCGTTGGATAGGGTGGCCGGGTGCACAATGAAGGTGGCGGGGCGGTCCACGGTTCCGGCTCGATCCTCTGATGGGCGCCGCCGAAGAAGCCGTGGTGGCGACGTTTATGGCCGCCTGGGGGGACGGTACCCAGGCCGAACCCGAGGTCGACACCATCATCGCGATGTTCACCGAGGATGCGGTCTGGCAGCTGTGGGTGCCCGGTGGGCCGACCCTCCGTGGGCGCGACGCCATCCAGGCCGACATCGGGCGCCAACTGGGCTTCGCCACGCATATGCGATGTGGGCCGATCGCCGTGGCCTCGAGCGATCGGCACGTGTTTACCGAGAGGCTGGACCGGTTCAGCTCGAATGGAGTCCAGATCGATCATCACCTCGTTGCGGTCTTCGACATTTCCGAGGACGGGCGCATCGCGGCGTGGCGTGAGTACTTCGACCCCGAGGATGTGAACCGGCAAATCCGGGCGGCATCTCGCGCCTCGGACGACCCGTCTACTTAGGTCATCCGGAGGATTCTGGAGAACTGGGACTCCGAAGTGAGACCGCCGTCGGCAATGATCGTCTGGCCGGTCACATATGACGCTTCCTCGCTGGCCAGCCAGACGGCGACCGCGGCCAGTTCTTCGGGTCGTCCGAGGCGACCGAGGGGCTGGGACTCCACGACGGCATCGTGCAGGGCGCCCGCGCCGCCACCGAGGGCGCCGAGCATCGAGGGGGTGGCCGTGACGCCTGGACACAGGCAGTTGACCCGGATCCCCTGGCGAGCATGGTCGACGGCCAGCGCTTTGACCAGGCCGAGGACGGCCGCCTTCGTCGCCGCGTAGCCGACGGCGTCGGCGTCGGGAAAAAGCCCCGAGACCGACGAAGTGGCGACTATGGAGCCGCCACCGTGTTCCACCATGTACGGGATGGCGTGCTTGGCCGCGTGGAAGAGAGACGAGACGTTCGTACGCCACATCAGATCCCAGGTCTCGGGGAGCAGATCGACCGCCGTTCCCCGGCGCGACATCGCCGCGTTGTTGAAGACGATGTCGAGGCGACCCAGCATGCTCAGCGCCGTGGCGACCATGGCCTCGACCTGGGCGGCGTCGGCCACGTCGGTCTCACACGGCACCGCATCCCCACCTGAACCTGTTATGAGGTCGGCCACCTTCCTGGCCGCGTCACCGCGTACGTCCGCGACCAGAACCGCGGCACCCTCGGCCGCGAAGCGCACGGCGCTCGCCCGGCCGATCCCCGACCCGGCTCCCGTGATGATGGCAACCTTTCCTTCCAGCAGCATGTGCGACGGCATGGCCAGTCACCTCCGTTGTACTCGGTTCGTCTTGGTCAGGCCCGGTGGGCCAGATAGTCAGGTGAGAGCGGGGGGACGGGCAGCCCCAACTTGCGGGAGAGCATCTGCGTGACGGTGTTGTCGTGCCCCATCCGGTTCCCCGGTCGGGCCAGTCCCATCGCCACCCTGCGGTCGGCCTGCCGGATGAGGGTGGTGGCCATGAAGAGCGTCTCCATGACGTCGAAGAACTGGAGATCCCGAAGGCGACGCCCCGCACGCGCTTCGTAGCGAGCGACCGTCGTGTCCCGATCGGGCCACCCCGGCAGCCTCTCGATGCCGACCGCATCGGTCTGGAACTCGTCGAAGAAGAGCCAGTGCGCGAGGTCGCGACCGGCCGGGCCGACGCCGGCCGTCTCCCAGTCGAGAGCCGCCGCCACCGTGTTGTCGCGGGCGAACAGCATGTTGCCGACCCGGGGATCCCCCCACAGCAGAACCGACTCGCCGGGATCGACCTCGCCCCGGCGTTCCTCGAGATACTCGAGCGCCGCGTCCGTGATCGGGTACACGCGTTCGGCTGTGCTCCACCGATACCAGTCGGCCAGAGCGCTCAGGTGTGCGCCGACGGTGGCTGCCTTCGGGTCACCCTCGAGGAGGAAGTCGTGGGTAGAGCGCCACCGCACCGCGTGAACCGAGACGAGGACATCGAGCGCCGATGACCAGAGTCGCGCTCGTTCCGCCCGCGTCAGGGTCGGGAGCCAACCCACCGTGTGGATGGAGGGCTTACCGAGCGGCACCCTCCCCTCGACGCGATCCATAACGAAGAACGGCGCCCCGAGGACCGCCGGATCAGATTCGCTCCACCGCACGGCGGGGACCGCCAGTCCGGCCGCCGCCAAACCCTTCAACACCAGAGCCTCCCGGGCGACGTCTGGCTGGCGGAAGATGGTGGTGCCGCCCGACTGCCGACGGAGGACCAGATGCTCGACGTGTCCGTCCGCCGAGGCGTCGAACAGGACGGTCTCGTTCGACTGGCCGGCGGCGGGACGAGCGAACCCCGACACGGTCACGTGATCGGTCCCCATCCGTTCCGCCAGCCACGCGGCCAGGGCTGCCGTCAGGTCCTCAATGGCGAGCGTCACGGGAGGACGACGAACTGCTTCACCAGTGGACCGAGGTGCGCCGCGGTGGTGCCGTGCAGGACCAGTTCGTCCGCGCCGGCATCCAGGTATTCAGCGAGACGGGCCGCGCACTGCGCCGCCGTGCCCGTGGCAGAGGAAGCGGGCAGCCAGTGGTCGGGAAGGCTTCGGCCCATCTCGACCAGTTCGTCGCGCGGCAATGCCTTGTCAGCCTGTTGGTCCCCCAGGGCGACCAGCCTCGGCTGGTTCCGGTAGCGGATGAGTTCGGCTTGGTCCCAACCGTTGGCCGCCACCAGGGCGTCTCCGAGGCCATGGACATGGAAGTAGCCGGCGCCACGGGCGTAGACAGCTAGTTCGACGTCCCGGGCCCATCGGTCCGGAGCGGCGACGACGGCGGCGTAACAGCGGATTCGACCCAGGTCGCGTCCAGCCCGCGCGGCCGCCTCCCGCACGATCTTCACCGAGTCGGCGACAGCCTCGGGGGTCAGGAAGGGATGAAGGATCGCCCCGTCAAAGCGCTCCCCGGCGAGAGCCAGCGTCTTTGGTCCGACCGCCGCCAGGAGCAGCGGTGGCGCGTCGATGTCCGCTTGCTGCGGAAGGCGGAGGCGGGGAAACCGCCCGGCCGGGCCGTCGTACCCCACCGTCTCGCCCGCCCAGAGGCGACGGAGGATCTGCGCAACGTCGCCAAGCGAGGCCAGGGTGGGCATCGGCTCTCCATAGTCGCGCCAGCGCCAGGCCGCCGAACGACCGAAGCCGAGAAGGAAGCGTCCGCCGGACAGGGCCTGAAGGGTCTGGCCCATGGAGGCGAGGACCATCGGGTGGCGAAGCTGCGTGTGGGTGGCCGCGGCGCCGATGCGCAGAGCGGTGGTGGTCTGGGTCAGGGCGCCGGCGAGCGACGGCAGATCCTTGGTGTCATACCGCTCGCCGATCCACGCCGTCCCCAGCCCCAACGCTTCCGCGTCATGTGCCTGTGCCACGATCGGCCGCGGATCGCGGACCCCTCCTGGAAGGACGTAGCAGCCGAGCAACTTCGCCGACCGGCGGGCATGCGGAAGGGAAGGGTTCGCACTCATGTGACGCTTCTTCGGTCGAGAGAGGCCGGATGACGCCATCGACCAGCCGGGGCCATCCGCATCACACCCGCCGTCACCAGTCTGCGCCTCCGGTGGAGGGTAACAGCCACCGGGAAGGACGTGCTCAGACCCGCTCGCCGAAGGTCATCTCGTGAACACTGGTCACGAGTTTCGTTTCCCCACGCTGCCATGACGGGGTTGCCTCCGTACCCTCGGGTGGGCGCGCCCAGCCAATCGGTCCCCAGTCGCGGCGTGACATCTCCTCCTTGAAGCGTGGCTTGTCCGCCGCCTGGCACATGGCGTCGTAGTCGGTGTTGAACTGCTTCATCTCCTTGACGAGCCACCAGTCCTCCTCGGAAGACCACTTTCCGTCACCGGCGTACTCAATGATCTGGAGCGACGCGAATTGGGTCGGAGGCCCAGCCGGATCCGGATTGTCGGCCCGATTCCACACTTTGTAGACGATGCGGTTGCCATCCAGGTTGTACCACTCGAGAGGCGAGTACACCTGCGGCGCGAAACCCATCGTCGATTCGAGGAATTTCTTGATCTCCGCCGGCCCGTGGAACCGGCCATAGAAGTGGTCGAAATACACCGCATCATCGGTAAAGAGCTGCGACCACGACGCCCAATCTTCGAGGACCGGCCCGGTCACAAAGTAGTGCCGGAAGGCCTCCTCGATCTCGCCGCGGCTGTAGTCGCTCGTCATGGGGTCCCCTCTGTCGTCACGGCGCAAATCCCCGGCGACGCTTGGCGTCTTCGAGCTGCCCCGCATGGTTGCGCTCGTATTCTTCGATCCAGTCGGGCGGAAGGTTGTCCCAGGCCTCGGTGATGTGGAGGCGCCGACCCTTTGGCCGCAGTCGCTCGCTGGCGATGACATCGCCGACGAAGATCGTGTTCTCCTCGTTGTCGAGTGTCCCCGATACGCGTGCTTCGACGTAGGCGAGCGCGTCGGTAAGAATGGGAATCCCACTCACGCCGGGTTTGGTGCCTAGTGAGCTCATCTTGTCCCCGTCACGCCCGGAGCTCCCTCCGAGCACCATGAAAATTCGGAGCGACTCATTCAAGACCTCTTCGTCGCCGCAGAGCAGGTGCATGGCAAACACACCGGATTCGAGCACCAGGTCATGGGTCAGGTTGTACTTGGTCAGGCTGATGGTGGCCCGGGGGGCCTCCCGGATGATTCCAGCCGATCCGGCCGAGAGCGAGATCAGTCCATTGGAGCGACCGTCAAGGCTGGTCGTCACCGCCACCGGAAACGGTCGAAGGCCGGCCAGAGCGTAATCGGCCGCGGCAACGGCCGAGGGATTGAGTTCAGTCGACACGCCGCTGGTCAGGTTCCGCGTGATGTCCCGTCAGGCATCGATAGCCTCTGGTCGGGCCAGGGCTGCCAGCTCGGTTGCCTTCATCCCGCCCTCGTTTTTGCGGCCGAGGCTGCGAATGGAGGTGTCAACATCTGAGGCTTCTGCCCGCAGGGCGCCCACGGTGCACTGTTCCTTGGGCCGGACAGCGAACGGGTCGAACTGGAAGACCCGCATCGCGTTGAGGTGCGTGATCTTGTCGATCTCGTCGTCGGGGATCCCGCCCAGCGTCTTGCCGAGCAGCTCCGGCGAATGCGGCCACGTGCTGTCGGAGTGCGGGTAGTCGCATTCCCACGTCATGGAATCGACTCCGACACGGTGGCGTAACTCCAGCCCGCTGGCGTCATCAATGAAGCAGGTCACGATGTGCTCTCGGTACACATCGCTCGGTCTGCGCCCGCCGAAGTCGGCACCGGTCCACTTGTGGTGATGTTCGTAGACGTAGTCCATCCGCTCCAGGGCGTAGGGGATCCAGCCGATTCCTCCCTCCGACATCGCGAACTTGATCTGCGGGAACTTCCGGAAGATGGGAGTCCACATGAGATCGTTCAGCGCGAGGAACGAGTTCATTGGTGTAATCGAAATCATGACGTCTGCAGGGGCATCGCTCGCCGTCAAGAGCAGGCTCGAGGAGGAACCGATGTGCAGGCACACGACTGTCTCGCTCTCCTGACAGGCGCTCCAGAACGGGTCCCAGTGATCGCTGTGCAAGCTGGGGTGGCCCAGTTTCTCTGGATTCTCCGAGAACGTGACGGCGTGGCAGCCCTTGGCCGCGATCCGCCGCACTTCGTCGGCCATGAGGTCCGGATCCCAGTACGGGGTGATCGCGCAGGGGATGAAGCGGCCTGGATGCGCACCGCACCACTCGTCGATGTGCCAGTCGTTGTACGCCCGGACCACAACCAGGGCCAGGTCTGTGTCTTGCTGGCGGGCGAAGAGCTGCCCGCAGAAGTGCGGGAAGGTTGGGAAGTTGAGCGAGCCCAGCACCCCATTGGCGTTCATGTCGCGCACGCGCTGGTCAACGTCGTAGCACCCTTTGCGCATCTGGTCATAGCGGGTGGGGTTGAGTCCATATTCCTCTGGCGGGCACCCGGCCACCGCGTTGAGCCCCATGTAGGCGGCGCGCTCGCCTTCGAAGAGCCAGTACTCGCTACCGTCGTCGTCAGTAAGCACCCGTGGTGCCCGGTCCCGGTACCGGTCCGGGATGTGTGCCTCGAACATTTCGCGGGGCTCGATGATGTGATCATCGACGCTGACCAGGATGAGATCTTCGACGTTCATATGGCCCCCAGACTGGAAGTTGACAATTATGTCAGGTTACTCAGATACTTGCGATGGAGAAAGGGCCGGGACGAATGAAATTAATCCGAAATCAGGGCCCACACCCCTCCTGACTGCTGAGCCGTCTGGTCACGCCCACCGACCGGCCCGGCGCGATACTGCCCCGGGCATCGTGATCCGATGCCGTGCGGAGGAGAGCTTGCATCCGACCTCGCCAACGGAGCGGAGTACCCATTTATGAGCGGACCACGGCCCGGTCTTTCGGAAGCCATCATCGTTGAGGCGGCCAAGGGACTGCTCGCCGAGAGCGGCGTCGACGGTCTGACCATGCGGGCCCTCTCCGACCGACTGGGAGTGGCGCTCGGGGCGACCTACCGCCATGTCCCGAACAAGCACGAGCTCCTCCAGCTCGTGGCCCGCTCCCTGTATGCCGATATCACCCACGGCGAGGAAGAGAGCGACGGTTTGGCGGGGGTGAAGGCCGTCATGCTCCAGGTGAGGAGGATGTTCGCCAGCTATCCGGGCATGGCGAGCTATGTGAGCGCACACATGTCCGACTTCGAGTCCCCCGCGGTGACGACGATGCTGCTCAGTCCCCTACTCGAACGTGGTCTCAGCCCCCACGAAGCTGAGGAGCTCGTGCTCGCCCTGGTGCTCTTCACGGCCGGCGCCCTGCTCGTCAGGGTGGATCCGCTGCTCGAGGTGCAGGCCGAAGCGGCCTACGGCCGCGGCATCGATCTACTCCTGGCGGGAGCCGTGGCGCTCGCCAGTCAACAGCGTTGACTTCCGGGGGGCAGGTCGTTACAGTCCACGCGTAGGAAGAATGACTCGTCCTTAGGGGGACCTCATGACTGACACACTCTCGGAACTCGACTGCACGGGCTACGCGGTCACCGATCCGCACTTCGGCGCGCCCTACGTCGATCGGGACGAGTGGCACGACGAACCGCACGGACACCGGCGCGTGCACGGCGGCTTTGCCGAATGCGACACCCGGTTCACCTTCTACTTCCCGCCGTCGGAGGAATGGCAGGGACGGTTGATCATGCCGCTGGAGGGCGCCCACGCGGGACACGAGGACTTCTTCGGGGGCGCCCTGGGCGATGCCATGGGTGGGATCGGGCTCACCGCCCGCCTGGGCGGGTACATGGTCGAGTCCAACATGGGGCATATCGGCGATGACATCGACCCCAAGGGGGGCGAGGACCCGACCCTCTACGGTTGGCGCGCCGCGGCCGAAAGCGCTCGATTTTCGAAGTTCCTGGCCATCCAGGTCTACGGGGCGGCGCCCCACCATGCCTACGTCTGGGGAGGCAGCGGCGGTGGGCGGCGGTCGCCTCTCGTGCTCGAGAACGCACCTGACGTGTTCGACGGCGCTCTCCCCTTCATGGGTGGCGGCGATGTCCGGCCCTTCCCGGCGACCGAGCGCATCAAGGGAGCCCAGGTCATGAGCTTCGCCTGCATGTTCAACGTGCAGCGCATGCTTCGACACGGCGACACCATGGCGAAGATAATCGACGCTATGCAGCCCGGAGGTAGCGGAAACCCATTCGAGGGCCTCGACTCACACGCGCGCGAGGAACTGGCGAGCCTCTACCGTCAGGGCTTCCCCCGGGGCGACGAATTCATGATCGCCACCCCGATGGGACAGATCTGGCTCTGGTCTTCCATCGCCGATCTCCTGGTGGAGCAGGACCCCTCGTACTTCGAGGACTTCTGGACGAAGCCCGGCTACATCGGCCACGACCTTCCCTCCGCCGTCGAAGACGATGTCATTGACGTCGTGACCACCGTCAGCCGGGTCGTGACCGTACAGGATCTGCTCACGGACCCGATGTTCGAGGCCCCTGAGTTCATGTTGATGAAGATGATCGCCGGCATCATGGCCGGCGAGCGCGGCATGGACATGGCGTACGCAATCGAGGTGAAAGGGCTCCCCGAGGGCTACCGGCTGGGCGCCGGACTGCAGCTCAAGACCGGCGGAGCCGCCGGGCGACAGCTGTACTGCATTGGGAACGCCGGCGACATCTTCGCATGCGATGGTCACGGCGAAGCCAATATCGAGCGGTTCAGCGGGGTGAAGGTCGGTGACGAAATCCACGTCGACAACCGCAAGTTCCTGGCCTTCTGCTACTTCCATCGTCATCACCTGATGGAGGACGCCCAGTTCGACTCACTTCGCCTCGACGGGCTGCCCGTCTACGAGCAACACCCGGTCCCGCTGATGTCCCCACTGATGGGCGTGTCGTACACCGGTCACTATGAGGGCAAGCTGCTCTGGATCCACCACACCCACGACTCCTCGCTGTGGCCCACGCAGGGGATCATCTACCGCGGTGCTGTGCTCGAGGCGCAGGGCCCAAAGGGGGCCGCCGAGAAATTCCGGCTGCAGTGGAGTCAGAACGCCGAGCACATCCCGCCCACGTTCCTTCCGAACTCCTCGCAACGGGCGACCTCGACCTGGTTGATCGACTACTTCCCGATCATCGAGCAGGGCCTGGCCGACCTCATCCAATGGGTCGAAGAAGGGGTGGCGCCGCCCAACACTTCGTTCGAGTTCGTCGACGGACAGGTGCAGCTGCCGGCGTCCGCCGCCGAGCGCGGCGGTATCCAGCCGCTGGTGAGTGTGACCGCCAATGGCGCACCTCGCGCCGAGGTCAAGACTGGTGAGGCGGTGCAGCTCGAGCTCATGGCAGAGGTGCCTCCCAACGGCGGGACGATCGTCTCCGTCGCCTGGGACTTCGACGGCTGGGGCTCGTTCCCCTTCCATCACGAGGTCGACGGATCGGACACCTCAGTGCAGTTCTCGACGACGCATATCTACGACGCGCCAGGCACTTACTTCGTGACGGCTCTGGTCCACTCCAATCGTGAGGGAAAGGTCGATGCCGAATTCCGGCGTCTCCCGAACCTCGCATCCGCTCGAATCGTCGTCAGTTAGTTCTCGAAATCGCAACCGACTAGATCGGGTTCGGCGCCCCTCTGGCAGCTACCTCGGTAACAACGGGCTTGAATCGACGCCCTTCCTCCCCAGGTAGGCCTCCCGGACGACGCCGGAGCCCAGCATCTCCTGGGCCGTCCCCTCGAAGATCATCTCGCCGAAGTCAAGTACGTAGACCTGCTTGCAGGTCTGCTGGACCAGGGCCATGTCGTGCTCGACCAGCAACAGCCCCACCCCCATGTCGTCCACCACGCTTCGGAGGATCTGGCCGAAGTTCTCGGTCTCGGTCGCATCGAGTCCGGACGACGGTTCGTCGAGGAGGATCGTGTCGAAGGGGCCGGCGAGGACCCGGGCCAGTTCGACGAGTCGCCGTTGTCCAGTACTGAGATGCTCGACACGCTGGTCCAGATAGGGCTCGATGCCCGTCAGTTCCACCGCCCTGGCCGTGGCGGCGTCGATAAGCCGCGCGTCGCGGCGCAGCGCCACAACTTGGCGCAGCGGGCTGCTCCCGGCCAGTGCGCACTCCCGGGCCAGAGCAACGTTCGTGCGCACATCAAGCGAATCAAACAACTGCACCCGTTGAAACGTTCGACCCAGTCCGAGGCGGGCCCGTTGGGATCGGCTGGCCCGCGTGATATCCACGTCGTGCAGCATGATCCGCCCGCGGGTGGGCCGGATGATCCCCGAGCACGCATTGAAGGTGCTCGTCTTGCCCGCCCCGTTCGGTCCGATGAGTCCGGTAATCATGCCGGCACGGACGGCCAGGGTCACGTTGTCGACGGCCATTGCCCCTCCGTAGCGGACCGTGAGGTTCTCGACCGAAAGGTTCGTCGAGAGGGCGGGTCGGGCGGCCCGGCTTGCCGAGGTGGCACTCGCCTCGACCACTGCCGGCCGCTGGCGTGCCGGGCGCGCACCCACCTGGTCGATGAAGTCGGTGAGCCGGCGGGGTGCGAGATGAACCCGGTGCCGGTAGACCGGGACGAGTACACCGGCAATCGCAAAGGCGACCAGCACGAGGTTACCGACGTTGCTGCCCGTGAAGTACACCGGGACGAGCGTCAGAATGGCCGCGCCGATGAAGGCGTACCAGGGTTCGCCCACGACGACCACGACGACGACCACGACCAGCGTGATCGAACTGAACGAGGGGAAGTTGTCACCGATGGCGAACGTGTTCACGCTGGCCGACAGGGCGCCGGCGATCGCTGCGATGAAGGCGGAGACGCAGAAGACGACAACCCGAATGACGTTGACGTTCAGACCGTAGGTATCCAGCGCCAGCGGCGAGTCGCCCATGGCGCGCAGGAGCTTGCCCAGTCGGGTGGCCGACAGGATGGCGATACCGACCGCCACGATCACGACGAAGAACAGGACGACGTAATACATGCTCTCGTCGCTCCCGAAATGGATCGCGCCCAGGCTCAAGTTCGGGCGGGTAGTCGCCAGTCCGTTGGAACTCGGACCGAACATCCAGTTCTGCGTGTACAGCATCTGCTCGAGGAGGATGCCGAATCCCAGTGTGGCCAGGGCCAGGAAGACTCCCGAGAGCCGTATGGCCGGAATGGCCAGGAGCGCGCCGACGGGGACCACCACCAGCGCGGCCAGGATGAGCGACACCAACCACGGGATGCCGGCGCTCGTGAAGTGTGCCATCGACGACGCTCCGATGGCGGCGAATGCGTACTGGCAGAGGGAGACCTGCCGTGATGTCCGCACCAGCAGCCCGAGAGAGAGGATCAGGATCACGAGGATGAGGGTGCTCGTGTAATTCGACAGGTTCGTTCCAACCAGCGCGGGTATGAAGCACAGGAAGGCAGCGAACACGGCACCGGAGGCCAGGCGGACCCGGACCGGCGCATGCCAGTGATGTGGAATCGTCCGCGTCGTGACGAGGCTGCGCGTCACGAGCTTGTTCCTAGGCGTGACGAGGAGGGTAACGAAGAGAAGGATGAAGGGCAGGCTCGGTGGCAAGCCGATGAGCCACGGCACGTTCACCACGTACTTGGTCGCGAGCGCGCCCGCCACACCCAGGACCAGCCCGCCGACGTACGCCAGCGGGAGGTTCGAGAAGTACCCGATGGCGGCAGCCCCGAATGCCTGGACGACGAGCAGCGTCAGCACCAACGCGGTGAGATTGAGATTCGGGGCGATGAGCAGGCCGCTCAGGGCGGCGAAGGCGGAGCCGATCATCCACGCCAGACGTCGCACCCCGATGGCGCTGCTCCCGGACACGGACAGGAGGTCGGGATCGTCCACGACGGCACGCAGCTCGGTTCCACGACGGGTAAATCGAAGGAAACCGTACAGGGCGGCCGTGGACGTCAGCGCGATGATGGCCACGATTATCTGTTCCCATTCGACGTTGACGGACGCGATCCGGACCGTGTTGGTCGACAGGAAGGATGGGAAGTTGCCGCTGACCGAACTGAACAGGACGGTGGTCAGGGAGACCACCCACAAAATGAGTCCCACCATGGCCGCGATCTGCAGTGTCCGGTCCGCCGCCGCCAGCTGCCGGGTCAGGAGTTCGAGCAACACGCCCATGACCGGACCCAGAACGAAGACGCACAGAGCTCCGGCGATCGGCCACGGCCATCCGTGCACATCGACGAGCTCGTAGAACGTGAATACGGACACCGAAGCCAGTGCGCCGTAGGCAAAGTTGAAGATGCCGGAAATTTTGTACGTCAGGACGAGTCCGGTCGCGGCCAACCCGTAGACCGAGCCGATCGTAAGACCGATCACGATGAACGGGAGGAACTCAGCCACCTGACCCCCGTCCCGTTATCCTCTCCCCCACTGGGCCGACTCCCCTCACCTAGGGACTAGGACGAAGGAACGCAGGCTGGCTTCGCACCTCCAGGCAAGGTGAAGTGTTGCTTCTTGATCACGATGGTGAAGTAGCACCCTTCGCTCTTGCTGGTCGGGTTGTTGAACGTGAGCCCGCCCGTCATGCCGCCGAGCCTCTGATCGTTGAACTTGCCGAGTCCCGTCAAGATGTCCTGGCTCGTCGGCACCCCGGTGGCTCCGCTGAGCTTCACGGCCTCCTGGAACATGAGTCCCGAAACCCAGGCATCAACTGAGTCCATCGGCTCTTCAGCGGTCGAGAGATTGACGTGGGTGTACTTCGACATCGCCGTGTGGAAAGCCTTCATGTCCGGCGCGGTCGAGAACCAGGGCTGCACCGGCGCGTTGTTGATGGCGTTGTTGAAGTCGGGCTTCAGGTACCCGGCGGCGATGGCCTCACCGGGAATGATGTAGGCCGGCTTGTAGTTCTGCCGAGCACAATCACTGGCAATGGTCTGGCCTTCAGCTGCCGTGGGAACCAGCAGCACCATGGCCTTTGCGCCTGCCTGCTGCGCCGCCAGGCAGCTCGCCGTGTAGTCGGGTGCGGTCGAGCTGACCAGGCCGCCGTAGACGTACTGGACGCCGCCTTTGGTCGCCAGCGGCTTCAAGAACGAGTTGGCCAGGGCGCATTGAGTGGCTTCCGAACACGCCAACGAACCGATCTTGTTGTAGCCCGCCTTCTTGGCGCTCTGCACGATCGCCGTCAGCTGCGGAACGGCCGTCATGCCCTGCGGGAAGAAGACCGGACTCGAGTCCCAGGGTTCCAAGGTGAAGACGCTGCCACCCACAACCGGAATCTTCAGTTGCTCGAGGTAGCTCTGATATCCCGTATTGAGCGAGCCATCCTGATTGCTGACGAATGCGACCACGTGGTCTTGCTCCACCAGCTGCTTGACCAGCGAAACCGCCTCGGCCTCGTTGTTCTGGTTGTCCTTGATGATCAGCTTGATGGGATGGCCGTTGATTCCCCCGTGTGCGTTGACCCAGCTGGCCCATGCCTCGAGCGCCGGTCTACCCACGTCCGTGAAGTTGCCGGTCGTGGCCGAATAGGTGCCGACGCTGCCGATCACGATGGGAGCCCCGCTCGGCTTGGCCGCGCCCGCCTGCGAACTTCCATACGCAACCGCGCCAAATGCGAGCGCGAACATCAGCACCACATTGACGATTCGTCCAACCTTCATTCTGGCCTCCTGGTATCGGTTCTGTCAGATGTTGTATTGCATTGAGAAGCGGGGCTTCCTTGTTGGCGTGGGATACGTTGGTTATCGGGCATACAGGGCGAAAATTTGCTCCTCGTCGAGATCGCGGGCCGGTCCGCTGTGCACCACGTGGCCCTGGTTGAGGAGATGCACCGTGGTGGCGATGGCCAGGACTCGCTCGGCGTATTGCTCGACAATCAACAGTGACACCCCATCGCGGGCAATTCGCTCGAGAAAATCAAAAATCTGATCCACGATCACCGGGGCAAGTCCGAGCGATGCCTCATCGACCAGCACGACCTTCGGGTTCGAGAGATACGCCCTCATGAGAGCCAGCATCTGTTGCTCGCCTCCGCTGAGCGTTCCGGCTATCTGCCGGCGCCGCTTGGCCAGATGAGGAAAGGCCTCCTCGGTTCGGTCCAGGGCATCCGAAGTCGAGCTATGGCGGGGGGCTTGGAGCCGCAAATTCTCGCGCACCGTCAACGACGGGAAAATGCTTCGGCCCTCCATGACATGGCAAATACCGAGTCGCGCTCTACGACTCGGACTGGCCCGCGTAACGTCTTTGCCTTCCAGCATCACGCGCCCTTGCTGTGGGCGGAGTAGCCCTGATGCCATGCGCATAGTTGTGCTCTTTCCGGCTCCGTTCGGACCCAAGAGAGCCACCACTGACCCGCGTGGAACCGCAAACGAAACGCCGCGCAAGACGGTCGTGGACCCATAGCCGCCGGTGATGCCCGTGAGCTCCAGCATGGGTTGCTCAGACGGGTCGTCGGCCTCCGACAGGCTCGTTGCCTCAGCGACCTGCGTCACGTCACGGACCGACCATGGCAATGCTCAGGCCGCGCGGGTCCCGCAGGTCGCTGACGTCCGGATTCATTGCCACCCCCGACTATTCACGGTCCCCCCCGAGTCCCTTACCGATCTTGTTACCGAATGGGACACTATTCCTCGTGCATCGGGCATGCAAGGCGCTCTGCGGACTTTTGTCGTCGGCGTCACCCGAGTTCCGTCAGAGGCGGGCGGTCTGTGGTGCCCAGAGGCGACCGTGGCGCGGCGGCTCGCGCCGGAGTACCTGAAGACGAGGTCATGCAGATGATCCACGACAATGCGGCGAGGGTGTTCCACTTGGAGGTCTAGAGCGAATCCGGCCGAACGTAACCGGGTTCAGGTTGCGATATTTCGCCGGCGCTCCCCGACCTGCGTTGAAGCTCTGGCGGAAGTTGGCTCCCGCCGAGCCCCTTCAGGCGGGTGGCCGACACCGGCGTGGCGCTGGCCGGCTGGGCGGATTTACGAGGCAACAGAGTGCGCGTTGCCAGACGATTCCTTCTTCAGTCGATGTCCCACGATCCCGTGGCACATCGGACACCCTGGCGTTCGCAGACCCGGTGGATCATCCCGGATCTCTCTGGCAGACTCGTCCCGTCAACAGCGTTGACCGGACGAGCGAATGGATCCCCACCAAGTCCGGGACGAGCCACTGGAGGGAAAAGGGATGCAGGACGAAGCGCCGTCGGATGCCAAAATGGTGCACCTCGAAGGCGGTGCTCCTCCCCTGCTGCCCGACCTCGCTGCGCTCATGCCGGTGGCGCCCGTGCTCATGGACCGTCTGGCCAGCGAGTTCGCGCCAACTGCGGCGCTGCTCTCCACCCCACAGGCGTATTGGGATGGGCTGAACGGATGGATCACCAACGCCTTGTCCGGCTCGGTCATGGAGGGCAGATTGAGCGTCGACGGGGTCGAAGAGGGGGCGTGGGCTATCTACGCCTCCAGCTACTGGGGCGGAATGGAGTTGCGTGAACACTGGGGCATGCCGCCGGCCCTGAAAAACCTGGGCATGGCGCCCCCTGCGCCGCCATTCGCGGAAGTGCAGCAGGGTCTTGTCCCACTCATGGCCCAGCGAATGGAGGCGGTCCGCGAGGGTGGTGACGCCTGCCTGCGAATCTTGCCGTCGATCCTTCGTGAAGCCTCCACTTCGGGACCCATCCATGGCGTCGGCTACAACGCAGGGGTCCAGGTCGTCAAGACCGAGGACCCGCCAATCGGTCAGCGACGCCCCAACCGCGATCCCAGGCCCTCGACGGTGCGCATCAACGGGCGTCATTTCATGCGCGTGGACTTCGAACTACCCACACCGGATTACCTGAGGGTATGGCGCTCCGAATTTGAACGGGCCGTGACGGCCCATTCCGATGCCTACGAAGAAATCCTCGTTGGCGCCGAGGGAGAGGATGATCTCCGAGACGTGTGGAAGCGTGCGGTGGACTTCGGCAACCTGACGTGGGGCGGGGATGCGCAGGACCATTGGAGCACCGCGTACTGGGAGGAGACCATCCGCTGGAGTTCGGTCCTGACCTTCGGGATGGAAGCGGCTGGCCTGGCGGCCCTGGCGGCGTTGCTCAACCAAGATCCAGAGGCAGCTCGGCTCGCCGTGATGTGCAACGCGCTCTACCTGGGCGCCACCCCGGGATGGCTGATCGGGCTCCTCGATACCGGCGCCACCCTTCCTCGGATCGAAGGATCGTAGGTCATGGGGATCGTCGCCCTGAGCCAACGAGGGGTGAACACCGACAGGTTCGCGGCACCTTCCTCGCTACCCGTCCCGGCAACGCCACCGAAACCCATCGCCGAAACACGGACCGGAGCCAATGGACGCCGATGAGAAGGTGAGGGCCTGGCTCGAAAACGAAATCGGCGGCACCGTCGTAAGTTTCGAACGGCAGGATCGCTGGCGGCCAGCCTGGTTCGCGGAAGTGACCGGCGCGGACTCCACGCACAACTACTACGTACGCGGAAGCCGGGGAGGCAACTTTCGAGAGCTGATCACCCTTCGCCAGGAGGCCGAAGTCAATCGGGTCTTGCACAGGCACGGTGTCCCCGTGCCGGCGGTGCACGGGATGATCGATGACCCACCCGCCATCGTGATGGATCGCCTACCCGGCCGGGTGAACCTGGCAACCGCGGTCGACGAGGCCGAGCAAGACACGGTCCTCGATCAGTACGTGGAGGCCATGCGACGGATGCACGCGATCGACGTTGAGGAGTTCGGCGCCATCGGTCTGCCGGTGCCCGCCGACAACGGTGGCGCCGCCATGAACCTCTACGCCACGGGTGAAGCCAACTATCGTCGGGCAAAATCGTCACCAAGCCCGATGATCGAATTCGTGTGGCGATGGCTCCAGCGCAATATCCCGGCCGGGCGCCAACAACGGGCACTCGTTCAGGGCGATTCGGCCCAGTTCTTGTACGAGAACGGCACGTTGACCGGCCTGATTGACTTCGAGGCCGCCTACATCGGGGATCCCGTGGCGGAATTCGCGGCCATGCGCAGCCGAGACTGTGCGGAGCCGCTCGGGGACATCGGGCGCATCGCACGGAAATACGAAGCCCTGACGGGCGATCACATCGAGAAGAAGGACGTCGAGTTCCATACGGCCGGCTGGTCGCTGATGACTCCGTTCCAATGGGAAGACTCCGTCCGGCACCCAGTGCAGGGAGACAGTTGGCTGGAGTACTTCACCTGGGTCGTCGGTTGCGGGCGCTGGGCGCTCGAAGCCGTCGCGCAAGTCACCGGGGCCGAACTTGAGGTCATCGACCAGCCGCCTGAGGGCTCGTCTTCGTCGTACTGGCACGCGTCCTACAGGAATCTGATTTCCATGATCGACGAATGGCCGACCGGCAGCGAGTTCGAGGATTTCCGCGCCGGCGGCGCTCGAGCCCTAAGCCGATTCGTCGAGCACGTTCACGCCTTCGGGCGTGAGCTCGAGTTGGCAGCGGTGCACGACATTTCCGAGATCCTCGGCACCCCTCAATCCGACCTGGGCGCGGCGGAGGCAGCGTTGGAACGCTTCGTTCTGAACGCCTCCCCCGACTGGGACGTCCCGCTCGTGCAGTATTTCCACCGCTGGACCCAGCGTCAGCAATTCTTGATCCAAGGGACTGGTTGCCACCACGAGAACCTGACCCGGATCAGCCCGCAACCGCTCGAAGGAGTCGAGTGGGAGCCCGCCTGACCGTCAAAGCCAGAACCCAGTCACCAGCGGAGCTTCTGGCTCGCCCGTCCGTGCGACTGCTGGTGTCCGAACGGCGAGGCGATGGTATTCCCGAGATGGTGGCGCACACGTACCCGGTGCGGATTCGACCCATGGGCGAAGTCAAGAAAGCGGTCTGATGGATCGATCTGGGGACACGAACGCGGCGATCACGACCTGGATCGAGCGCCAATTCCGGGGGAAGGTGCGCCGGATCGAGCGGCAAGCCCGGTGGCGACCGGTCTGGTGGGTCAGCGTTGAACAGGAACACGAGATACTCGAACTGTGTGTACGCGGCGACCGCATCGATTCTCCGTCGGCCTTTCCACTCGAGCACGAAATGGCCTTCCAGTCCATCCTCCAGGACAACGACATCCCTGTAGCACGGGTCCACGGTTGGTGCGATGAGCCACGGTCCATCGTGATGGATCGCGTTCCGGGGCGGGACAACTTCGAAGGAGTGCCCGACGTCGAGCGACGCCAGGTGATGGAGGACTACATCGATGTCCTCGTCCGCATCCACGAGCTCGACGTTCAGCAGTTCGCCGACGCCGGAATCATGCGGGCCACTCGACCTGGGGAGTCCGATCAGATCGGTCTTCAATGCTTTGAGAAGGTGGCGTACCGCGCCATCAAGAAGCGACCTGATCCGTTCTTGGAATTTGCACTCGCATGGCTGGCCCGCAACCGGGTCGACAACCACGGTCGAGAGGCCGCGGTTGTCTGGGATGCCGGCCAATTCCATCATCACAATGGGCGAATCGGGGCAGTGCTCGACCTCGAGTTCGCACATGTCGGCGACCCAATGATGGACCTCGGGGGCATGTGGGTTCGCAACGCTTTTATCCCGTTCGGCGACCTCCCCGCATTGTTCCGCCGCTATCAGGACCGGAGCGGCCGACCGGTTGATCTCGCTTCGGTCCGGTACCACTACATCCTGTGGGCGCTGTCGAACCCGCTCGAATTTCATGCCGTTTTGGCGGATCCGGTGCCGGGAGCCGACTACATGCTCAATCTCCACTGGGTCATAGAGTCGAATCTGCTCGCTCTCGAAGGCATTGCGGACGCCATGAGTATCGAGCTGAAGGATGTAGAGGAGCCCGATCCGATCCATTCGCCGTTTGGACCGGCTCACCGGCACCTCACCAAGAGCCTGGAGGATTACCCAGCGGACTCGGGGTACAACCGATACCGACACCGGATGTCCGTACGATTGGTTCGGCACCTCGAACGGATTGACGAGCTGGGCACCCCGGTGATGTTGGCTGATCTCGACGATGTGCAACGACTACTAGGTCACCGACCCCAGAGCTGGGAAGAGTCGGAAACTGAACTCGAGCAGTTCGTGCGGCGCGACGATGGTCGTCGAGACGCCGAACTGGTTCAGCTATTCCACCGACGGCTGCATCGGGCCCGCCTGCTCTGCGGGCCCGCCGGATCATGGATCACACAGCACCGCGTCGTCCCGCAACCGACCCTGTAGGTCCGAACGTGGGCCATCGGAGCTTGCCCGAAGGGAAGGGCCGTGAACTTGACGTTTTCATCAAGTTCAGGTGTACCGTAGCAACGTCCGCCCGGACGACGTCGGAGAGGGGTGGGTCGTGCATTTCGACGCGACCGAGCTGACCGAAAGCGAACGTGCGCTCCAACGCGACGTCAGGGCGTTCCTGTCGGCGGAGCTCGGAGGTACCGCAGTCGCACCAGGACTCGGGTTCAACAGTGCCAAGGATCCGGAGTTCTCCAAGCGGCTGGCGGCCCGGGGCTGGGTCGGCATGACCCTGCCTTCGGCATACGGGGGCCACGACCGGTCCGCCGTTGATCGCTTCGTCGTCGTCGAAGAACTGCTCCGATCGGGGGCACCGATAGGACATCACTGGGTGGCCGATCGACAGATAGGCCCGCTGATCGCCCGCTTCGGAACCGAGGCCCAGAAACGCCGCTTCCTGCCTGGCATTTGTCGAGGCGAGTTCTCGTTCGCCATCGGCATGAGCGAACCCGACAGCGGCAGCGACCTGGCGTCGCTCAGGACCCGGGCCGAACGCATCGACGGTGGCTGGTCGATTTCAGGCACCAAGGTGTGGACAACAGGCGCGCACGTCCACGACTGGATCGTCGTCCTGTGCCGTACGACCCCCTCCGATGAGGTCAGCGACAGGCGCACGGGCCTGTCCCAACTGATCGTCGACCTCACCGCGTCCGGGGTCCAGGTTCGACCGATCCGTTTCATCGACGGCACCGCGGACTTCTGCGAAGTCGTCTTCGATGACGCCTTCGTCCCCGACGACCTCGTGCTGGGCGAGTTGGGCGCCGGATGGACCCAGAACGCGTCGGAACTGGTCTACGAGCGCGGCGGGCCGGACCGCTTTCTCAGCACGTACCTCGTCGTGGAAGAGTTCCTACGGGGGTGTGACGAGAACAATTCATCAGAAGACGTCCTCGAGATGCTCGGGAACGCGGTCGCCCACTACTGGGTCTTGCACGCCCTCTCGCTCTCCGTCGCCCGCTCCATTGATGAGGGGAGGTCGCCCGGAGCCGAGGCGGCGCTCGTGAAGGGGATGGGGACCCGATTCGAACAGGACGTCGTGAACGCCATGCTGCACCTCATCGACTTCGAGCCCGACCTGGCCGCTCCCGGACTCTTCGAGCGCCTCCTGATCACGGCCACCTTGACGGCCCCCTCGTTCACCATCCGTGGTGGCACGAACGAGATCCTGCGCTCCATTGTCGCCAAGAGCCTCGCGCCCAGAGGGGAGGCACGATGAGCGCCGGACTGCTCGTCGAGACCGTCGACCGCCTCCTGGCCGAGCGGTGTACACCCGAGGCGTTGGAGCTCGCCGAGGCCGAGGGGTGGTGTGGCCCGGCGTGGGACGGTCTCGTCGAAGCCGGCTTCACGCGCATCGCGCTCCCCGAAACGGTCGGAGGTTCGGGTGGGTCGCTCTCCGACGCCGCCGATGTGCTGCGGGTCGTCGGTCGGTGGGCCGCCCCGGTGCCGCTCGCCGAGACCGCGTTCCTGGGTGGATGGCTGCTCGCCCGGGCGGGCCTGGCCCTGCCGGACGGTCCCCTCACCGTGGTGCCCGATGACCTGGCACTCACCGCGGGCCAAATTGCGGGAACGGCCCGTGTGGCGTGGGCCGGTCGGTCATCGGCCATCGTCGCGCTCGTATCGGGCCCCGACGGCGCGCTGGTCGTCCAGATCGATCCCGCGGAGGCCGATATATCACCCGGCTTCAACATGGCCGGAGAGTCCAGGGAGACGGTCCGATTCGAGGTGCCACTCGAGCGAACACGCTGGGCCCCCGCCCCGACGGGGGTTGATGCCGCGTCGTTGCGTAGAAGGGGCGCCCTGAGCCGCATCCTCCTCATGGCCGGTGCGGTGGAGGCGATGAGCCAGCTGACTATCGAGTACACCCGGGGCCGCCACCAGTTCGGGCAACCCATCGCCCGGTTCCAGGCGGTGCAGCAGCACCTCGTCGTCGCCGCGGAGGGCGCGGCAGCACTCTCCATGGCGGCGGACCTCGCGGTAAGAGCGCTCGAACGAGGACCGGCTGAACTGGAGATCGCCGCCGCCAAGGTCATCGCGGACGAGGTTGCCGTTGCCGCGACGCGGGCGGCGCACCAGGCCCATGGCGCCATGGGTCTGACACAGGAGTACCCGCTCCATCGCCTCACTCGGGCCCTGTGGTCGTGGCGCCATGAATACGACCACGCGAGGAATTGGAACCGGCAGCTGGGTGCGCTGGCCCTCGGGGCCGGGGCGAACGGACTGTTCCCCCTTATCACCGCCCATTAAGTTGACAAAGTTGTCAAGTTAGGCGAAACTCAAGGCTCGGGCGCGAGAAGGTCTACGCGCCCGCGATCAGGTTCCGAGGAGGTGCGGCCGTGGCTGTTCTCGACCAACCCGTGGCAGCCGAGGCCATCACCTACGGCATCTACGACGCCGACGAGCACTACTACGAGCCGGAGGACGCTGTCTCCCGGCACCTCGAGGCCAAGTACCGGCATGCCGTGAGGTGGATCGAACTCGACGGCCGCCGGACGCTGCTCGTAAACGATCGGCTCCTCAAGCTCATTCCCAACCCGACGTACGACCCCGTGGGCGTACCGGGGTCACTCGAGTCGTACTTTCGGGGGCGGAACCAGGAGGGCAAGGAGCTCCGTGACCTCATCGAGGTGCAGCGCATCCAGCCCGAGTACCGCGATCGAGGGAAACGCGTCGCCGCCATGAACGCCCAGGGGGTCGACTTCGCCTGGCTACTCCCGAGCCTCGGTCTGGGTCTCGAGGAGATGCTGACCGACGATACCGAAACGGCGTCCGCCGTCTTTCGCAGTTACAACCGATGGTTGGAGGAGGACTGGGGCTACGACCTCGACGGCCGAATCCAGACCGGTCCGATGATCACCCTGTTGGATCCGGTGGCGGCCGAAGCCGAGCTCGAGCGGGTGATCGAGCTCGGGGCCCGGTTCATCACGCTCAGGCCGGCGCCGGTGGCTGTCCCCGGGCGCCCGCGCTCGCTCGGTGATCCGGCCCACGACCGGGTGTGGGCGATGGCAGCCGAAGCGGGCGTCGTCGTGGCTTTCCATGCCGCCGACTCGGGCTACGGGAGGTACGCGGCGGACTGGGGCGATTCGGGCCACTTCAGTGGGCTGCGACTCTCCCCCTTCTCCGAGGTGCTGGGCATCCACATCGAGCGTCCCGTCTTCGACACCATGGCCGCGCTGGTGTGCCACGGCGTGTTCGATCGTCATCCCACCCTGCGCGTGGCCACCGTCGAGCTGGGCGCGGGCTGGGTGCCCGAACTGTTCCGCCGTTTCCGTGCCGCCTACGGCAAGGTGCCCCAGCTCTTCGGTCGCGATCCGTCCGACGCCTTCCGTGAACATGTCTGGGTGGCGCCCTTCTACGAGGACGACATGCGACTCCTGTGCGACGTCATGGGCGTGGAGCACCTGCTGGTCGGATCCGACTGGCCCCACCCCGAGGGTCTCCGCGAGCCACGGTCTGCCCTCACCGATTTCGCAGTGCTCGAGCCCGATGAGCAGCGCCAGGTCCTGCGCGACAACCTGAGCGGGCTGTCGGGTCGCTGAGAGGGCGCGATCAGCTCTTGCTCTTGAACTTCTCGATCGTCTGGCGCAGGTCGTCGGTCGAGAAGGATTCACTCTCGGCCGCAAACGCGAACGGAGCCACCCGTTGGATCGCAGCCTGAACATGGAGGTTGATGGCCCGCTTCGTCTCTTCGACGGACTGCTGGGGCTGCTGCGCGAGCCGGTGGGCCAGGCTGACGGCCGATTCCATCAGCGCCTCGGGGGAGGTGACGAAGTTCGCCAACCCGAGGTCGACGCAGTCGGACGCCGGGATCCGGTCGCCCGTGAGCAGGTAGTACTTGGCCTTCAAGACGCTCATGAGGAGCGGCCAGGTGACGGCACCACCGTCCCCGGCTACCAGCCCGATGCTCACGTGAGGGTCGGACATGAAGGCATTCTCGGCGATGTAGACGATGTCACAGCTGACGGCCACGCTGCACCCCAGGCCGACGGCCGGACCGTTCACCGCCGCTATGAGGGGCTTGGGGAACTCGACCATCGCGTCCAGGAGGCGGCGAGCCCCCCGGAGCGACTCGCGCCGACGCTGGGGGTCCTCGTAGTCGAGGATGAAGTTCGGGACGTGACCTCCGGCGCTGAACGCCTGGCCGGCTCCGGTCAGCACGACCGAACGCACCGAACGGTCCGCCGCCAGGTACCCCCAGATGTCCCGCATGCCCTCATGCATGGCATCGACGAAGGCATTGCGCATTTCGGGGTTGTTCAAGGTGACGACCGCCACCGGTCCATCGTGCTCAATTTGCAGCTCAGGGATGGGGGCGTAGGGCATCGTGTCTCCAAACTCGACAGAAGTGTCAAGTATGGTGGAGCGGTCCTTAACGTGCAACCACCGGCACCAAGGCAAGGGGGCAGCACATGACAAC
The DNA here is from genome assembly GCA_036502025.1 of Acidimicrobiales bacterium. Classification (GTDB taxonomy): domain Bacteria; phylum Actinomycetota; class Acidimicrobiia; order Acidimicrobiales; family RAAP-2; genus Bog-473. The sequence continues at coordinate 49,713 of DASXZJ010000126.1, forward strand.
CGCTCGGGACGGGTCGCGATGAGCCCTACGCCGATCAGGGTCGGCATCATCGGGGTCGGGTGGGGATCGCTGGTCCAGGTACCGGCCTTCCAAATGGTTCCCGCATTCGAGGTGGTCGCGCTGTGCTCCCGTCAGGGCGACCGTGTGGCGGCGGCCGGCGAGCGGCTCGGCATCACCGACGTGTCGACGGATTGGAAGGCGCTCGTGGCTCGCGACGATCTCGATCTGATCTCGGTCTGCACGCCGGTAGATCTCCATCACGAGCAGGTGCTGGCGGCCCTCGCCAACGGCAAGGACGTCCTGGTCGAGAAGCCACTCGCCCTCGACAGCGGACAGACCGCCGAGATGCTGGCGGCCGCCGAGGCCGCGGGGTCCCGTCACGCCGTGTGCTTCGAGGGCCGGTGGGAGCCGACTCGCCTCAGGATCTGGGAAACCGTCGCTTCGGGCAGCCTGGGCGTGCCGTATCTCGCGCGCGGCTCGGCCACCGCCGATTTCTGGCATCCCAGCCGCGGGACCCAGTCCGAATGGATGTACCGCAAGGATCAGGGCGGCGGGTACCTGATGGGCATGGCGTCGCACGACATCGACTTCGTGTGCGCGCTGTTCGGCGAGCCGGCGGCGGTCTGTGCCGATGTCCGCACGACGGTGACCGAGCGCCGGCGTGACGACGGAACCACGCTCGAGGTCGATGCGGACGACACCTCGGCGCTGGTCCTGCGGATGGCCAACGGGATGCTGGTCACCATCATGGCCACCGCGGTGGCCCTCGGGCGCTCCGACCGATCCTTCGATGCCTTCGGCAGTACGGGCTCCGTGCACTTCCGTGGCCCCCTCCTCGGCGAGGGCACGGTCGAGCTCCGTGCCGGCACGGTGGGTCAGGACGCGATGATCGACCTTCCGCTCCACCACCGCATGCCGGCGAGCGGCGCCGCGCTCCCACCACGGCGTTCAGCCAGCGCCATACGTGCGCTGGCGCTCATGCTGGAGGACTGGCTCCCCGCCTTCCACGGCGAGCCCACCTCGGTACCGACGCTCGTCGACGGACACCGGGTGCAGCGGGTCATCGAGGCCGCCATCCGCTCGAGCGCCGGCGAGGGGTGGGTATCCCTGGAAACTTGACACAATTGTCGAGTACGGTCGCCCCGGTGCGGTTCATCTACCAGTACCCCGAGACGTACGGCAGTGAAGGCGACATGCTCCATGCCGGGCCGGTCGCCGAACTGGCCCAGCGGGCGGAGGCTTCTGGATGGAGCGGATTCGCCTTCACGGAGCATCCGGTTCCGGGATCGAAGTGGCTCGAATCGGGCGGCCATCAGAGCCTCGACCCGTTCGTTGCGCTCGGTCACGTCGCCGCCGTGACCACCCGTCTCCGGCTGCTGACCTTCCTCACCGTGCTGCCGTACCGGAACCCGAACCTGGTGGCCAAGGCGGCGACGACCATCGATCGGCTCTCCAACGGGCGGCTCATCCTCGGCGTCGGCGCCGGCTACATGAAGGCCGAGTACCACGCGCTGGGCGTCAAGTTCGACGACCGGAACAAGCTCATGGACGAAGCGCTCGACGTGTTGCCGCTGCACTGGAGCGGCCAGCCGTTCGACTACGAAGGCCACGGCTTCAGCGCGCGCCAGGTCATCGGTCTCCCCCGGCCCGCGCAGGACCCGATCCCGATCTGGATCGGCGGGAACAGCGCCCTGACCCGGCGGAGGGTGGCGCAGAAGGCACAGGGCTGGATGCCGCTCACCAGCGCCGTGGACATTTCAGCGACGACCCGGACCCCCCGCATCGACTCGGTCGACGACCTCGGGCGCCGCATCCGGGCGCTGCTCGACGAAGCGGGAGACCGAGCGGACGGTATCGACATCGCCGTCGCCTATACGGATCCGACCGTCGCCGAACCCGAGGTCGACCTCGAGCGCCACCGCGACGCACTCGGGCGGTTGGGTGAGGTCGGCGCCACCTGGATCATCCTGCCCGGCCCACCCGGTGTCTACCCCGCGACGGCCGAACTACTGGAGTCGTTCGCCCGGAACTACATCACACCGGACGGCGCCGCCACGCCTTGACCGATTTACTCGTTGTCCTTTCGGTAAGACTTGCGATACTGTCATGCCGTCCTGCCGAGGGGGTGCCATGACCGATGCCGCCGGACTCCGGGCCGCCGGAGCCCTGCACTGCAACCTGAACGTCCGCACCCTCGCCGGGGCGTCGGGCGTGTACGAGGCACTCGGGCTCCGCGTCACGATGCAGAGCCGGGCCGAGGGCCAGGACGCCAGCGCCATGGGACTCGGCCAGGCCACCGACAGCGAGGCGTGGTTCCTCTACGACGGCCGCGGCGGACGAAGGGCACCCGCCGTCGAGCTCGTCGAGTGGCTCGAACCCAAGACGGCCGGGAACGCCTACGCGCACCCCGGCGAGGTCGGCATGCAGGCGCTGGGGTTCGACGTACCCGATCTCGACGCGGCGATCGCCGCGGTCACGGCCCAGGGAGCACGCGTGCGGCCGGGAGGACCCGATGGCGTGGATGCCGTCGTCCTCGACGCTGACGGCGTGGCGCTCGAGCTCCGCGGTGCGGCGGTGGAATCGTCCGTCCTGCGCTACGCCCGGATCGTGTGCGCCGACCTGGAGCGATCGTCCGAGTGGTACGCCAGGTTGGGCTTCGACCCGCTGGGCCACGAGGCTCCGCTCCAGTGGCACCACGCCGGCAAAGCGACGACGGTGTCCGAGCTCCGGCTGGCGCTGGCCGGGCCGCCGCCGCTCGAGCTGCGGCTCACCGGGTGGGGTTCACACCCGACCGCACCGGCACACGGGCAGGCGAACGACCGTGGGCTCTTCCGCATGGCACTGGCCGTGCCTGACGTGCGGGCCGCCGTCGCCGCGGCGCGGCAGTCGGGTGGCATCGACGCCAGTGAGGCCTCGTTCATCCCACTCCCCGGCACCCGACTCGGAGGCCTGTGGGTGTCCTTCTTCCGGGACCCCGACGGCGTGATGGTCGAGTACGTCGAACGGTCCCTCGGGTCGTGAGGACATGATCGCCCGAATCGCCACCTACCTCCCGCTGTGGTCGGGCCGGCCGGGCCGCCAGATGGGGCCCGATGAGGACGCCGTCACGATGGCCGTCGAGGCCGGCCGGGCCGCCCTCGAGAACCTCGCACCTGACGAGGTGCGCCTGGTAGAGCTCGTCACCCGCGACTTCCCGCTGATGGAGGGCGGCAACGCGGCCGCGCTTCTGGCCGGCCTCGGCCTGCCCCGCACGACCCACGTGGTCGAACGGATGGGCGCGGCACCGGCGATGCTCGACGCGCTCGCCGCGGCCGCCGATGGTACCCTCACGATCGGCGCCGACGCCTCCGAACCGGCCGGCGCGGCCGCCGCCTGGAGCGGGCCCGGCGGCACGTTCACGTCCCTCACCCGGGTGCACCGCAGCCTGCCCTTGCGGGCGCGGGGCCAGGACGGCGTCGTCCACAAGGACGAGGATCCCCGCCTGCAGCGCGAGCGTGGCGTGCGAGCGTCGTTCGAGGCATCCGAGCTCACGGGGAAGCCGGTCTCGGTGGCGGGACTCTCGACGCGCGACGCGGCGAGCTGGTGCGAGGGCGTTGCGCCCGAGCTGGCGACGCTCGGCGCCAGTGCCCCCCTGTTCGCGCTGGCCGCGCTCGCTGAGCAGCGGTCGGGAGGCATCGTGGCGGCCGTCGACCAGGCTACGGTCTCCACTGGCACCTGGGAGCCCGGCCGCGTGGCGGTGCTGCGCCTGGAGCGTCCGGCGCGCCATCTGCCCGCCCGTCGCTCGACCCCGGGTCCGGAGATCAAGCTCTCGTTCTCCGCCTACGACCGCGCCTTCGACGCCAAGCTGCGTTGGGAAGCGGGGTCGTGCCCGGCGTGCGGGATGCTGGCCTTTCCCTCCCGCTACCGGTGCCTCGGCTGCGGAGCCGAGGGCGATTCCACCTTGGTGTCGCTCCCCCGCACCGGGACCGTCTACACCGCCACCACGATCCACGTGCCCGTTCCCGGACTGGCCTCGCCCTACACGCTGGCCGTGGTGCAGCTCGACGGGGTCGACGTCCGTGCCCTCGTCCCGGTCACCGATACGGTGGCGGCGACGGCGGACATCGGGGAGCCCGGGCGCCTGGTCTTTCGCAGGATGGCCACGCGCAGCGGCATCTCGGACTACGGCTATGCCTTCGCGCCGCACGGAGGGGCGTGATGCGGCGGCGAGTCGCCATCGTCGGCGCGGGCATGACGCCCTTCGCCGAGCATTTCGCCCTCGGCATCAAGGAGCTGGTGCCCATGGCGGTCACCGAGATGGCCACCAGCGTCGATCGCGGCCTGAACCGCGCCGACATCGAAGCGGCCTGGTTCGGCGAGCTGGCCACCACCGACGGTTTCCCGTCCGGCATCCTGGCCGACAGCTGCGGACTCCTCGACATCCCCGTCACGAGAGTCGAGAACGCGTGCGCCACCGGTCAGGATGCGTTGCGCAACGCGGTGTTCGGGGTGGCCTCGGGCTATGTCGACGTCGCCCTCGTCGTGGGCGCCGACAAGGTGCGCGAGACGTCGGCGCGTGCCACCTTCTGGGACTGGATGTCCATGACCAGGGACATGGCCTGGGATTACCCCCTCGGGCTGGTGGCGCCGGCCAACTTCGCGCTGCACGTCCGCCGGTACCTGCACGAGGCACCGGCGACCCGGGAGCATCTGGCCATGATCGCGGTCAAGAACCACAAACATGCCGTGACCAATCCCAAGGCCCAGCTGCGCAACGAGATCACCGTCGAGCAGGTGCTCGCCGCTCCCATGGTGGCCCAGCCCTTTGGTGTGTTGGACTGCACGCCGCAATCCGACGGGGCCGCGTCACTGTTGGTCGTCGGCGAGGAACTGGTGGATCGCTACACCGATCGGCCGGTGTGGGTGCGTGGGATGGGCAACGGCGTTGATCGTGTCATGCACCAGCACAAAGTCGATATGACGACGTTCCCCGCCACCGTCAAGGCCGCCAAGGCCGCCTACGCCATGGCGGGGGTCGGTCCCGCGGACATCGACGTAGCGGAGGTACACGATTGCTTCACCGGGGTGGAGCTCATGAGTTACGAGGACCTGGGCTTCGCCGAGCGATTCCGTGGCCACGAGCTGGTCGAGGCCCGCGACCACTACGTCGGTGGAAGGATCCCCATCAACCCCAGCGGCGGACTCAAGGCGAAGGGGCACCCGCCGGGGGCGACGGGGGTGGCCCAGGTGGTCGAGCTCTTCGAGCAGCTGCGCGGCGAGTCCACCAACCAGGTCGACGGGGCCCGGGTGGCATTGGCCCACAACATCGGTGGCCCGACGGCCGTCTCGGCGGTCACCATCCTCGGGGCCGACCGTCCTGACCGCTGAGTGATCCCTCAGATCCCGGCGGGGAACGCGCCGTACACCAGCCGCACGCCGTCGACCAGCTCCTCGGCCTCCAGCCGCTTGCCGCCACGAGACTGGTAGCCGTGATCATCCTTGCGCCAGCCCTCCATCCGGAAGAGCGTGTTGCCCTCGACCCGGAGCACCTGGCCACTCAGCCAGCCCGAATGTGATGACGCCAGGTAGGCCACCACGGGCGAGATGAGGCCGGGATCGAGAGCGTCGAAGTCGTCGCCCCCGGGCACCGAGGTGCCGAAATCGGAGAGGTCGGCGGACATGCGGGTTCGGGCTACCGGTGACACGGCGTTGGCCGTGACGTCGTAGCGGGCCATTTCGAGGGCCGTCGTGAGCGTCAACGCGATGATGCCGCCCTTGGCCGCCGCGTAGGAGGCCTGGCCGACGTTGCCGTTGAACCCCGCCCCCGACGTCGTGTTGATGATCCGGCCCCCAGAGCCCTGGCCCGCCTTGGCCCGGGACCGCCAGTGGTCACAGACATGTTTGGTCATTTGAAATGTCCCCTTGAGATGCACGGCGATCACTGCGTCGAAGTCGTCCTCAACCATCGACGTGATCATCCGGTCCCGCAGGATCCCGGCGTTGTTCACCACCACGTCGAGCCGGCCAAAATGGTCCGCCGCCGCTGACACGATCTGCTCGCACGTCGACCAATCGGCGACCGAGCGCTTCTCGGCATAGGCATCACCGCCCATCGCCCGTATCTCGGACACCACCTGGTCCGCCGGGTCCTCATCGGTGGCCTCGCCCCGCAGACCGACGCCGGGGTCGACCACGACGACTCGTGCGCCCTGCCGGGCCAACTCCAGGCAGTGTTCACGGCCGATGCCCCGTCCCCCTCCGGTGACGATCGCCACCCTTCCATCGAGGAATCCCACGCCGGTCAGGCCACCTCCTCGGGTGCCTCGAGCAGGGCCACGAAGACCAGCGCGGCATTCCTCTCCAGATCGGCGTCGTTGAGTGCATCTCCATAGAGATGCCGGTAGGACCACGTTCGTTCGAGCATGCTGGTAAAGAGGAGACCGATCTGCGTCCGGTCGGCGAAAGGGCGGCCACGCAGGGCCTCGAGGACTCGACCGGCCCGGCGGCACGACGCCAGGTGGCGTTTCATGCCGGCCTCGCGCAGCTCCTCGTCCTCGTGGGCCGCCTGCGACCAGGCGACGATGAACGTCCCGTATTCGTCCATGAAGGTGAAGTACTCGTGGACCCAGGCCGCCAGCGAGTCCGTTCTCTCGGCGGGGTCCATGCTCCGGGCCGGCAGGGTGTCGACGATGCGATCGAAGGCGGCGCTGGCGTCGGCGCCCAGCATGAGGAGGGCGTCGCGCTTGGACGGGAAGTACGTGTAGAAGGACGCCCGCGACACGCCGGCCGCCTGCACGATGTCATCGATCCGTGCCCCCCCGTAACCCCGGGCCATGATGAGCTCACCCGTGGCCTGCAGAATGAGGTCAATGGTCCGGCGGGCCCGGGTCCCGAGCTCGGGAGCGGGCTGACGGAGGATCGGCCTAATCTCGAAACTCTCGTCCTTGCTCACCGACGCCATCAGCGGAACCGCCGGAACGGGGCGCGCCGCTCGGTGCCGTGTACGGGCAGCGGAGGAACGAATGCCACAACGCGGCCCATGGAGTTGACACTATAGTCAAGTGACATCCAGCCTCTTGGCATGCGGGTTCCGTCCATGCCGTCGCTTGGTGAGAGGGAGGGCATCTTGACCGTCGCCAAAGGGTTGTTCCGATTCTCGGAGGCCCCGATGCAGGAGTACGACGATGTGTCCGGGTTCGAACCCGAGATCGCCTGGCCTTCGGTGCCCCTCGGCACGGCGCCAGGCGGCCGCTGATCCGTTCCGGACCAATTGGTGACCGTGAACCTCGCCTCCCTCCTCACCAACGCAGCCACTTCGTTCCCGAACCGTCCTGCGGTGACCTGGGGTGCCGATACCCTCACCTACCGGCAGCTCGACCACCGGGTCGTTGTCCTCGACCGTTGGCTCCGCTCCCGAGGCGCCGGGCCTGACACGCGGGTGGCGGTGTACATGGACAACCGCCCGGAGTTCCTGATCTCCATGTTCGCCACCTGGCGGTCCGGAGCGGCGCTCGTACCCTGCAACGCCCGCCTCACCGCGGAGGAGCTCTCGTTCCTGGTCGCTGATTCGGGGGCCTCGGTCATCATCACCGACGAGCGGCACTCCTCCATCGCCCGTGCCGCCTCGGGTGGCGCCACCGTGTGCGTGGCCGGCCCCGAGCTCGAGGCCATCCTGGACGCCGAGACCGGGGCTGACCCCCCTGTAGTCCAGGCCGGCGACTTGGCCTGGCTCTTCTACACGTCCGGCACCACCGGGCAACCCAAAGGGGCGATGCTGTCGCACGCCATCCTCATGTTCGTGACCGTGTCGTGGCTGGCCGACCTCACACCAATGAACGAGGCCGACGTGACCTTGCACGCGGCGCCGCTCAGCCACGGCGCCGGTTTTCACGCGCTGGCCGCCACGGCCCGAGCGGCCCACCAGGTGATCCCCGAGTCGACCAGCTTCGAACCCGAACCCATTCTCGATCTCATTCGGCGCCACGGTGTCACCAACACCTGGATGGTGCCGACCCAGATCGTCATGCTGACCGAGGCCGTATCAGGGGAGCCCGACATCCCGACCCTCCGGTTCATCGTCTACGGCGGCGCGCCCATGACACCGGCCGCAACCGAGCGGGCCGTGCGCACGTTCGGCCCCGTCTTCGTGCAGCTCTACGGCCAGGGGGAGACACCGATGACGGCGACGGTGCTCCGGCGCGAGGACCACCGAGCCGAACTCTACGGATCGGCCGGACGCGCTCGCCCCGGGGTCGAGGTGGCGATCCAGAATGAGGACGGCGAGCCCCTACCTCCCGAGACGGTCGGGGAGGTGGTCGTCCGCGGGGCGCCCGTGATGGGGGGCTACTGGCGCCGGCCGGAGGCAACCGCCGAGGCGCTGCGCGGTGGCTGGCTGCACACCGGCGATCTCGGCCGCCTCAGCGAAGACGGCGTCCTCTATCTCCTGGACCGGACCAAGGACATGATCATCTCCGGGGGGTCCAACGTGTACGCCGTCGAGGTGGAGCAGGTGCTGAGCGCGCACTCCGACGTCGCTGACGTGGCGGTGGTCGGCGTCCCCGACGACCTGTGGGGCGAGACGGTGGTCGCGGTGGTCGTCCCGGTCGGCGGCCGGGACTTCGACGTCGCCTCGCTCGAGCAGCACTGCCGAGCGTCGCTGGCCGGCTACAAGGTCCCGCGGCAATGGGTGGCGGTCGAGACCCTGCCCCGCAACGCCTACGGCAAGGTCGTCAAGCGCGAACTACGGGCCACGCTGGAAGCCAACGTATGACCGACCCCACGGCACTCTCGCGTCTGCTCGCGCCGGCCAGCCTGGCCGTCGTCGGGGCCAACGAGAAGCTGGGCATGTCCAACAACGCCATCCTGCCGATGCTCGAGGCCGGCCGCACGGTGCACCTCGTCAACCCCACCCGCGACGAGCTCTACGGGCAGCCCGCCCTGCCATCGCTCGCCGCCGTGGGAGAACCGATCGATGCCGTGCTGTCCCTGGTGAACGCCGAACGCTCGGTGGCCGTGGCCGAGGAGGCGGCGGCCCTCGGATGCGGTGGCGTCGTGATCGCCGCCGCCGGGTTCTCCGAGATGGGCGGCGAATCGCTGCAGCACCGGCTCTGGGAGATAGCGAAGGAGTCCGGGCTGGCCGTGATCGGCCCCAACTGCAGCGGTTTCAAGAACGTGACGTTGGGAGTCAACTTCTTCACGGGGGGCCGCATCGACCCCCCGCCCGGCGGGGTGTCGATCATCTCGCAGAGCGGATTCCTCACCCGCTCGGCCCTGGCCGCCGCGGTCCAGCGCCGCCTCGGTGTCGCCATCGCCGTGTCGTCGGGCAACGAGGCGGTGTGCGACCTGGCCAACCTGGTCGACGCGCTGGTGGACGACCCGAACACAAGGGTCGTCTGCCTCGTCGTCGAGACGATCCGCCGGCCATCGGCATTCTTCGCCGCAGTGGCGCGGGCCCACCGCTCCGGGATGGCGGTGCTGGCCCTCAAGCTGGGGCGCAGCGACCGGTCCCGAGCGATCATGCAGTCGCATACGGGCGCCATCGCCGGTGAGAGTTGGGTGTACGAGCTCGCCTTTGCCGAGCACGGGATCGTGTCGGCCCGGGATATCGACGACCTCTTCGACCGGGCGCAGCTGCTGGCGCAATTGCCGCTCGAGCGACAAGCCCCGATGCGCCGTATCGGCATCATCACGACGTCGGGCGGCGTGGCGGCCCTGGCCACCGATGTGGCGGAGACCGAGGGCGTCGAGCTCCCCGCTCTCGATGAGTTGGCACCCTGGGTACGCGAGCGGGTCCCCGGCGACACGGTCAACCCCCTCGACCTCACCGGCTTCGTCATGAGCCAGCCCGACGTGATGCGCGAGCTCTTCGACACCTACGCCGACGCCGTCGATGCGCTGGTCCTGGCGTGGTGGCTCGGAGATGGCGACGAGGCGTGGAGCAGGACGATGCTCGAGCCTTTCGCGGCCGCCGCGGCGGAGCACCCCACCCCGTTCATCGTGAGCCCGGTCGAGGCGACCTCCTTGGGTCCGTGGGTCGATGCCTGGAGGGCGCGTGGCCTGGTCTTCACGCGGGGCCTCCACTCGATGTACCGGGCCGCGGCGGCCATCGAGGTTAGGGCATCGCGCCCGCCGGCCCACCCCCGGGACGACGTAGTTCCGACGGGCCGCGCCCCGGCCCTGATCGAGACGGCCGCCGGACCGATCGTCGGCTTCGGCGATGCCATGGGGCTGCTCTCCGAGGCCGGATTGACGGTCGCGCCCTACTGCGTACTCGGCGAGCGGGACGATCCGACCGAGGCCTCCGGGTTGGGCCGGCGCCTCGTCGTCAAACTGGCGGACGTGCCCCACCGCACCGAGAGCGGAGCTGTCCTGCTCAATGTGCCGGTCTCTGGCCTCGGCGAGGCCGTCGCGCAGCTGCGCCAACTGGCCCGGGCCGAGGGCCTGCCGGTCGCGGTGGCCGTCCAAGCGATGGTCCCGGGCCTAGGTGAGGCCTTCGCCGGGCTCCAGGTCCGCAGTGACCTCGGGCCGCTCGTCCTGCTCGGGATGGGGGGCGTGCTCGTCGAGGTGTCGGGGCGGGTCTCCGGTCGCTTCCTACCCCTCGCTGACGATGCGGCGCAGTCCCTGGTCGAGGAGATCGCCGGTGTCCCGGTCTTCGCCCGATTGCGGGGGCACTCTCCCTGGCCCACCGCCCCGCTGGTGGACGCGGTGCTGGCCCTCGACCGCCTCTGGCGCGACAACGGCGCCTGGCTCGGCTCGCTCGACGTCAACCCACTGGTGGTCAGCGAGACCGGCGTGACGGCGGTGGACGCACTGTTCGTCGCCGCCGCCCAGGGACCCGGACCGACGACATGAGACCGAAATCAAGTCCTCGGTACGATCCGCAGATGCCACCAGAATCGTTCCGCGCCTACGTGTCCACCACGACTGGCGACGACCCGTCCCGCGGCGTGACCACGATGTCGGCCGACGAACTACCCCCCGACGGTGTCCTCATCGAGGTGCACTGGTCCAGTGTCAATTACAAGGACGCTTTGGCGTCGACCCCCGCCGGAAGGGTGGCCCGGATCTCACCTCTGGTCGTGGGTATCGACCTGGCCGGGCGGGTCGTCGACGGCGGCGCCGACGGCCTGCCGGCTGGGACCGAGGTCCTGGCCCACGGGTACGACCTCGGCGTGTCCCGCCATGGGGGCTTCGCTGAGTTCGCCCGCGTGCCCGCCGAGTGGATCGTCCCCCTCCCCGAGGGGCTCAGCCTCCGCGACGCCATGGTCATCGGCACGGCCGGGTACACAGCCGCGCTTTCTGTGGTGGCCCTCGAAGAGCGCGGCCTGAGGCCCGGAGACGGGCCGGTGCTCGTCACCGGTGCAACGGGAGGGGTGGGGAGCACGGCGGTCGGCATCCTGGCGGGCCGGGGGTACGAGGTCGTGGCCAGCACGGGAAAGTCCGACAAGGAGGACTACCTGCGGACGCTGGGGGCGAAGGACATCGTCGACCGCTCGCTCCTGAGTGAGGGTCGCAGCAAGCCTCTGGAATCGACCTCATGGGCAGCCGCCGTCGACTGCGTCGGTGGCTCCACGCTGGCCAACGTGCTGCCCCGGATCCAGTACGGCGGCGCCGTGGCGGCGAGCGGCCTGACGGGCGGGATCGACCTGCCCTCTACCGTTATGCCGTTCGTCCTGCGTGCCGTCACCCTCATCGGGATCGACTCCGTCCAGACGCCCATCGAGTCCCGCCGGGCCATCTGGAGGCGCCTGGGGTCCGACCTGAAACCGGCCTCGCTGGACGAAGTGGGTGTCGATGTCGCTCTGGCGGACCTCGACGGCCTCCTCGACGGCATCCGGGAAGGCTCGCTTACCGGTCGAGCCGTCGTCGACGTCAGGAGATGAGACCGTGAACCTTGGATCCCCCACCATGTTGAGCCACGTCGCCTATATCACCCATGACACGGCGGCGACCGTGCACTTCTACAGCGAGCTGCTGGGCATGGAGCTCGTCAACGCCGTCCTCGACGATTCGATCCCGTCGACCGGTGACCCGGTCCCGTACTTCCACTCGTTCTTCAAGATGGCCGACGGCTCGACGGTCGCCTTCTTCGAGGCACCCGAGCTACCTCCACAGTCTCCGGCACCTCACCCGGCCTACGACGTGTTCCAACACTTGGCGCTGCAAGTCGACTCCAAGCAATCCGTCGATGCGTGGCAGGCCTGGCTCGTGGAGAACGGTGTCGACGTGCTCGGCCCGGTCGATCACAAGATCATCTACAGCATCTACTTCCACGACCCCAATGGCCTCCGGCTCGAGATCACCACCCCGCTCGACCCGCACTGGAACGACATGGCCGACAAGGCGCGAGCGTCCCTCGAGGAATGGGAACAGGTCAAGGCCGAGGCGCGCCGGAGCGGACGCGACATGGTCACGGTGCTCAAGGAGCTCACGCACGAGCGCAGTCATCGCCGCGCTTCGAGCACAATGATCGACTAGGAACGGGGCAACGGTATGGACGAAGCGACGATCCCGAAGATCATCAGCGTGGATGACCACGTTGTCGAGCCGGCACACGTGTGGCAGACCTGGCTCCCCGCCAAGTACCGCGAGCGGGGCCCCCGGATCGAGCGGCGAGGGGTGCGGGCCATTGAGTTTGCCGGCGCGGCCGCCTACAAGGAGCAGTTCGACGACGAGTCACCGCTCAAAGCGGACACCTGGCTGTACGAGGGCATCGTCTACACCCATAAGCGGATGGTGGCCGCCGTCGGCTATCCCCGGCAAGAGATGACGATGACGCCGATCACCTACGACGACATGCGGCCCGGGTGCTACGACCCCAAGGCACGGCTCGAGGACATGGACGTGAACTGGGTGGAGGCGTCGGCCTGCTACCCGACCTTCCCGCGCTTCTGCGGACAGACCTTCGCCGAGGGCGCGGACAAGGAGCTGGGCCTGGCCTGCGTCATCGCCTACAACGACTGGACGGTCGAGGAGTGGTGCGGCGACTCCGGCGGGCGGCTCATCCCCATCTGCCTGATCCCGCTCTGGGACGTGGAGGCCGCGGCGCGGGAGGTGCGGCGTAACGCCGACCGCGGGGTGCGGGCCGCAGCCTTCAGCGAGATCCCGGTCCACCTCGGCCTGCCCAGCATCCACTCGGGCTACTGGGACCCGTTCTTCGAGGCGTGTGCCGAGACACACACCGCCGTCTGCATGCACATCGGCTCCTCCTCGCGTATGCCGGCGACCTCGCCTGACGCTCCGCCTTCGGTGACGGCGACGCTCGGCTTCGGCAACGCCATGGCATCCGTCGTCGACTTCCTCTGGTCGGGCGTGCTCGTGCGGTTCCCGACGCTCAAACTGGCCTACGCGGAGAGCCAGATGGGGTGGATCCCCTACGTCCTCGAGCGGATCGACGACGTCTGGCACGACAACCAGGGTTGGGCGCAGACCAAGCAGATCCCCGAGCCTCCGAGCACCTACTTCCATCGCAACATGTACGCCTGCTTCTTCAAGGACCAGACGGGCGTCGACATGCGCGATCGCATCGGAATCGACCGGATCACCTTCGAGACCGACTACCCGCACAGCGACTCCACCTGGCCCGACACCCGGGACGTGGCGACCCGGTTGCTCCAGGGACTCGATGACGAGTCGATCACCCGGATCCTCCGGAGCAACGCGATCGATCTCTTCGAGCTTCAGGGGTTCTGCTAACGAATGCGGCTCACCAGGGGGATGTCGTCGTCGTCGAGCCGACAGAAATCCAAAGACCTCTGATGGAACTGGCCTTCTCGCCACAGGATGCAGCCTTCCGCGACGAGGTACGGACGTGGCTGGCGGAGAACGCTCCGAGGGAACGTCGCCCGGCCGGGGGGCGGGCCATGCGCGAGTTCGACCTGAACTGGCAGCGCCAGCAGTTCGAGGGCGGCTGGGCCGGCGTCTCCTGGCCGGCCGAGCACGGCGGCCGCGGCCTGCCTCTCACCCAGCAACTGATCTGGTACGAGGAGTACGCCAAGCTGGGCATGCAGGCGATCGACACCCGGTTCGTGGGGCTCTCACACGCCGGGCCGACGCTGATGGCCCGCGCCACGACAGAGCAGCAGGCGGCCCACCTCCCCCAGATTCTGCGGGGCGACGTGGTGTGGTGCCAGGGGTTCTCGGAGCCCGAAGCCGGGTCGGACCTAGCGTCGCTGCGCACACGGGCCGAGCTCGACGGCGACGAGTTGGTCGTAACCGGGCAGAAGATCTGGACCAGCTACGCGCATCTCGCCGACTGGCAGGAGCTGCTGGTGCGGACCGACCCCGATCTCCCCCGGCACAAGGGCATCTCCTGGGTGATCTGTGACATGCGGAGCCCGGGGGTCGAGATCCGCCCCATCCGCACGATGGACAACGGTGAGGACTTCTGTGAAGTCTTCTACGACGAAGTGCGAATCCCCGTCACCAGCGTGGTGGGTGGGATGAACAACGGGTGGAGCGTCGCCATGTCCACGCTCTCGTTCGAACGCGGCACCGCCTTCACCATCGACCAAGTGCAGCTCTCCTCCACCGTGGAGCGACTCATCGAGCTGGCCCAGCAGCGATCAAGGCTGGGGGACGCCGACATCGCCCACGCGCTGGCCCGGGCTCGGGCGGACGTCGCCGCGCTGCGCTCGCTCACCTACCTGAGCGTCTCGCGGAACCTCCATTCGGCCGAACCCGGTCCGGAGGGATCGATGCTCAAGCTCCAGTGGGCCGAGCTCAACCAACGGATACTGCGCCTCGCCGTGGAGATCCTCGGGCCCGCCTCCGTGTCCCTCGACGAAGAGGGCGGGGCTATCTGGAGCCAGCTCTTCCTTCTCTCCTACGCCAGCACCATCGCCGGGGGCACGTCGGAAATCCAGCGCAACATCATCGCCGAGCGGGTGCTCGGCCTCCCTCGATAGTCGACGAACGCGCATGGACCTGCTCCCGACGCCCGAACAAGAAGAGATCGCCTCGTCCGCCGCGGCGTTCCTGGCCCGTGCACTGCCACGAGCACGGACCCGCGAGCTCTTCGGCGAGCCGTCCAACGTCGATGCCAAGGCGTGGCTGGCCGCGGCGGACCTCGGTTGGTTCGCCTTGGGTCTCCCCTCCGAGCTCGGCGGCGTCGGGGGCGGACTGGCCGACGAGGCCCTCTTGTTCCGCGAGATCGGGCGGTCCCTGGCGCCCGGGCCGTTCCTGGCCACCACCCTGGCCGTCCGGGTGGCGTCCTTCGCCGGCCAAGCCCAGCTAGGGCAGGAGATCAGCGCGGGCCGCCGGGTGGGTTTCGGCGCGCTCGGAGCGGGCGCGACGCTCACCTCGAGCGGTGTCACCGGCACCCTCTACGTGGTCGACGGCGACGACACCGACCTGGTCCTCGTCTCGACCGACGAGCGTGCGGGCCTCTTCGATCGGGCCGAACTCGGGGACCTGACGACCCTCGAATGCCTCGATCCGACGTCCCGGCTCTCCCGCGCTACGGCGGCGAATCCGCACCCGGTGGCGACCGTCGAAGCACGCGTCGACCCCGTGGGCCGGCGGGCCACGGCACTGGTGGCGGCGCTGCTCACCGGCATCGCGGAGGCGACCGGAGCAATCGCCACCGAGCATGCCAAGAGCCGGAACCAGTTCGGGCGGCCGATCGGCGTACATCAGGCCGTGAAGCACCCCTGTGCCGACATGGCCGTGCGGGCCGAACTGTCGTGGGCCCAGACGGCCGTGGCCGCGCTGGCGACCGACGAGGGCCGCCGCGATGCCGAGTTGCAGTGCCTGAGTGCCCTCGTCGTGGCGGCGGACGCGGCGGAGCGCAACGGTGCAGCCACGGTGCAGGTGCTCGGCGGTATGGGGTTCACGTTCGAGCACGACGCCCAGCTCTACGTCAAGCGGGTCTTCCTGCTGACCCAGCTACTGGCGCCGGTCCGACTGGCGCTGTCACGCCTCGTTCTCCTGCCGGGGCCCGAGTGATGCCGACGGACTTGGAACGCAACCTCCTCGGTGCACCGGCCGAGGAACACAACAAAGTCGAGATCTACTCGGGGGTCGCCCGCCTCGCCCGCACGGTGTGGGCGAGCGAGGTGCGCCTCGCCGGCACCGAGCCGGACGTGGCCGTGATGCTGTGCCATCCCACGGCGAACTTCCTCGGCCACTACGCCCTGGCCGGGCTCGCCCAACGGGGTCTGGGCGCCATCGGCTTCACCACCCGCTACGTGGGCAACGACACCTCCCTCATCATGGAGAACTGCCTCCTGGACATGGGCGCCATGGTGCGCCTCCTCTACGAGCGTGGCTACAGCTACGTCGTGCTGGTCGGGAATTCCGGTGGCGCCTCGATCGTCCCCTATTACCAGGCCCAGGCCCGGTACCCCACGGTCGCCGAACCTCCGGGCGGCGGCCCGGACCTGACCCAGGCGGCGCTGCGCCCCGTCGACGGCATCATGATGCTCAACGCGCACCCGTCCCGGGCCACGCTCAGCAGCGAGTGGCTCGACCCCGCCATCGTCGACGAGCTGCGGCCGTTCGAGCGGGACCCCTCGTTGGACATGTACAACAAGGGCAACCCACCGCCGTTCTCGCCGGACTTCGTCACCCGATACCGGGACGCCCAACTCGCCCGTAACCGGCGCATCGCCGCCTGGGCCCGGGCGCAACTCGGCCAACTCGGTACCCCTGGCCACGGGCCGTCCGGATTGGAGGACCTGGCCTTCGTGGTGCACGGCACCGCCGCCGACCTGCGGTTTCTCGATGCATCCATCGACCCCGGTGACCGCGAAATGGGCGTGACCCTCTGGGGATCACCACCGGTGGCAAATTACATGCCCGCCGGCATCAGCCGGGTGACCACGCTGCGATCCTGGATCAACCAGTGGTCGATCGACGACACGAATGCCGACTCCCTGCGTTGGCTCCCCGAAATCGAGGTGCCGGTGGGAGTCATCCAGGGCACGGCGGACGTCACCGTGCTTCCAGCCATGGCCCAGCAGATGCACGATGCCGCCTTACGGGCTCCGGTTCGGGACCTGCACTTCGTGCCCGGGGGCACGCACTACTTCGAGGGCCGCCCTGATCTGCTGGACCAGGCGCTGGACCACATCGCCCGCTTCATTGCGGACCACATCCGGGCCTCGTGACTCCGGCCGGTCCGGCGACCGCCGTGACGGGCGCGTTCGACACCTTCGCCCAATTGATGGATGCCGCAGCGGAGCAGCTCGACGACCACGAGGCCTACGTCGACGTCGACGCTGGGAGGCGCCTGACCTTCGGGCAGTGGCACCGCGCCGCGGACGCGGCGGCGGGGCGGCTGGCCGGGGACGGGGTGCGGGCCGGCGACGTGGTGGCGGTCGCGCTACCCCCGTCGATCGACTACGCCGTGGCGTGCGCCGCCGTGATGCGCCTGGGCGCGGTCGCAACGGGCATCAACACCCGCCTCGGGCGACGCGAGACCACCGCCATCGTCGCCCGCTGCCGGCCCCGACTCGTTGTCGACGACCCGGCCATGCTGCGAGGTCCGGCTGGCCCGTCGCCGCCACCGGCACCGGTGGATCCGAAGAATCCGGCCCTGATCATATGGACCAGCGGGACGACCGGCCTCCCCAAGGGGGCCTGGTTCGACCACCGCAACCTGGCCGCCGCGGTTCGGACGGCGGGCGCCATGACCCAGCCCCTCGACCGCCGCCTGAGCGCCGTCCCCATGGCCCACGCCGGCTACATGGCGAAACTGTGGGAGCAATGGGCGATGGGGGTCACGCTCGTGCTGACCCCAAACCCGTGGACGGCAGCCTCCATGCTCCGCGTGATGGTCGACGAGCACGTCACCGTCGGCGCCGGCGTCCCCACGCAGTGGGCCAAGCTCCTTGAGCTGCCCCAGACGTCCGCCGCGGACCTGAGCCGACTACGGATCTGCCTCTCGGCAACCGCGCCGGCCGCGCCCGAGCTGGTGGCCCAGATGCGTGCCCTCCTCGGCTGCCCCGTGGTGGTGCGCTACGCCATGACCGAGTCGCCGTCGATCACCGGAACCTCGCCCCTCGACCCACCCGAGATCCAGTACCGCACCGTCGGGAAGCCGCAGGCCGAAACGTCGGTTGACCTGGTGGGAGCCGACGGTGGCGCCGTGCCACCCGGCGAAGTCGGAAGGGTCCGGATCCAGGGTCCCTGCGTCATGCGCGGCTACTGGCACGATGCGGAGGCGACGCGAGAGGTCCTGGATGGGGAAGGCCGCCTCCTCAGCACCGATCTCGGTCGCCTCGACGGCGATGGCAACCTGATCCTCGTTGGTCGCGCCTCGGACATGTACATCAGGGGCGGGTACAACGTCTACCCGCTCGAGGTGGAGAACGTGCTGACCGAGCACCCCTCGATCGCCACCGCCGCGGTGATCGGCGCCGAGCGATCCGTCATCGGCGAGATCGGCGTCGCGTTCGTCGTGCCCGTGCCGGGTGCACTCGTCCCGGGCACCGCCGCTCTCCGCACCTGGGTGGCCGACCGCCTGGCTGACTACAAGGCTCCCGACGAGGTCCGGGTGGTCGACGCCCTGCCACTCACCGCCATGGGCAAGGTGGACAAGGTCGCGCTGGCCGCCGACTGCTAACCCCCCAGGCGGAGACCGGACGCACGGGTGCCGAACACATCGGTTTCCAGGGCGCGCCCGAGCGTCGTGGCATCCCAGTGGCGGCCCCCGTTGGAGATGGTCACATGCTCCCGCCAGCCCTGCATCCAGTGCAGGTGCTCCCCCATGACGCGGAAGCATTGACCGCTCACTCCCGCGGACCCCTGGCTGGCCAGCCAGGCCACCACCGGTGCACTCATACGGGGATCGAACTGGGACCAGTCGTCGCTCGCGAGGTCCAACGGTTCGACGGGGTCGGGCAGGCCGGTGGTCGCCGACAGCCTGGTCAGGGCGCCCGGGCCGATGAGATTGGCCGTGCAGCCGATACCGGCGAGCTCGACACTCAGCGTCATGGTGAGGCCGGTGAGCGCGGCTTTCGCCGTGGCGTAGTTGCTCTGCCCGAAGTTGCCCTGGAGCCCGGCGCCCGACGTGGTGTTGATGATGCGACCGGCCACCGCCTCCCCGGACTTCGCCCGCTGGCGCCAATGGCGCGCCGCCGCACGGGAGGTCAGCCACGAACCGCGGACGTGCACGCGCATCACGGCATCGAAGTCGTCTGCCTCCATGTTCCAGATGGCCCGGTCGCGCACGATGCCGGCGTTGTTGACGAGGATGTCCAACCGTCCCCAGGCGTCTATGGCCGCCGCGACCATCGCTTCAGCACCCGTCTCGTCGCCGACGTCGCCGTAGTCGGCGATCGCCGTTCCACCCGCGGCGGTGATGGCGTCGACCACCCGGTCGGCATCGCGACCCGAGCCCTCCCCACTGACCGAACTCCCGAGGTCATTCACCACGACCGATGCGCCCTGCCGCGCCAGTTCCAGTACATGCGCCTGTCCGATGCCGTGACCCGCACCTGTGACCAGAGCGGTGCGACCTTCGAGGAGTGCTGCCATGGTGATCCGTGTCTCCTTGGTTGTCGAGGTTCTTACTCGCGCAGCCAGGGCTCGGCGAACTGCGCCGCCCGGGCCGCCTTGAGTCCCGCCATCCCCTCGGTGTCGATGATGGAGCGGAAGGTGCGCCCATCTGGTGCGGTCGCATGCGCCGCCATGGTCGTGGTCAGGGTGTCGGCCGCCAGGGCAGCAAGTCGCGCCGCGGCATCCCCGGCGGCATCAGCCGTGGCGTCGATGGCCCTGCGGTTTAGGAGCACCGCCTGGCGTGGCATCCGCGCCACGCGGGCCGCCAGGTCGAGGGACCGCGCCACCAGCTCCTCGTCCGGCTCGACCGACAGGACGAGGCCGAGTTCACGCGCCTGGGACGCGGTTACAAGTTCGCCCGAGATCATCAGGAACTTCGCCCACTGCCGCCCGACCACCGGCACCACGGCGGTGGCACCGGCCAGGCCGATGCGTCCCTCGGGGAAGCCGAAACGGGCACCCTGGCCGGCGATGACGACGTCGCAGGCCGCGGCGAGCGTGAGCCCGGCCCCGAGGCAATACCCGTGGACGGCGGCGATGACCGGAACCTCGCTCATGCGGACCCGATCGTGGAACTCGACTGCCGAGCGAAGAAACCGCTCATGGTCCTCGGGTCGGTCTCGACGTTCGTTGCCCGTGATGTCCCCGCCGCCGCTGAAGGCTCGCCCCGACCCGCGCAGGACCACGCACCCGATCGCTGGATCGCTCTCGGCCAAGCCGAGGGCGTGCAGCAGCTGGTCCCGCATGCCTCCGGGTCGACCGGAGACGGCATTCAACGTCTCGGGCCGGTTGAGGACGATCTCGGCGACCCCCTCTCCCACCCGCCGGAACTCGATCTCGTCAAGCAGCACGGCGCCCTCCTGGTGCCCCGGCCAGGTCAGGTCGGTGGTGTGGACCCTGGGTTCGGGGTGCTCTCATCCGGTTGGCCCCTTCATTTGCCATCGGGAAGTATCTGGGTATCCTGACAGAATTGTCAAGATTGAGCCTGGGGGGCCGAATGCACGTCGAAGACCTGGTCAGCGCCGCCGACCACCGCGCCAGATCGCCTGAAAAGTCCGACGCCCACTTCCTGGTCTGGTCCCCCGCCATGGGTCGCCCATGACGACGGTCGCGCCACGGATACTCCCGCCACTCGACGACGACAACCGGGAGTTCTGGACGAGCGGCGCCAGCGGGGAGCTGCACTTGCCCCGCTGTGCCGATTGTGGCCGCTGGGTCTTCCCCCCCGCGCGCCGCTGCCCTGATTGCAGTGGGTCGGCGGCGTACGCGCCGGTCAGCGGTCGGGGCCGCGTCTTCACCCACTCGGTGAGTCGTCACCAGTTCCATCCCGAGGTGCCAGTGCCGTTCGTGATCGCCATCGTCGAGCTCGTCGAGCAGGACGGACTGCGGTTCACCACGAACGTCGTCAACTGCCCCATCGACGCCGTGACCATCGACATGCCCGTCCGGGTCGTGTTCGAGCAACACGGCGACGTCTTCGTGCCCCTCTTCGAACCCGACCCGGCGGGAGGGACGGAGCAATGACCGGTGACGGTGTTGTTCGTGGTGCGATCGTCTCGGGCATCGGCATGTCACGGATCGGCCGCAAGACCGGGATCCCCGCCACCGAGCTGACCCTCGAATCATCGCGGGCGGCCATCGCCGATGCCGGGCTGTCCCCCTCTGACATCGACGGCATCGCCACCATTGGGGACACGCCGATACCGGTGGCGGCCGAGCAACTCGGCATCTCGCCCTCCTGGACAGGGGGGTCGATGGGGCACTACGGGCTCCTGACCCCGGTCGTCGACGCTTTCGGGGCCGTTGGGAGCCGCGTGGCTCGCCACGTGCTCGTGTACCGCACGGTGAACATGATGGGTGGCGAGGCCATACAGGCACGGTCCGACGGCAGCCAGATGGAGGTCCCGCCCGCCATGCGTGACATCACGCGGATCCTGACCATGCACGCGTACTCGGCCCCGAATTGGTTGGCCATGCACCTGCGGCGTCACATGCATCTCTACGGGACTACCCGTGAACAGATCGGCTGGCTGGCCATCAACAGCCGGCGCAACGCCGCGCTCAATCCGAACGCGGCCTACCGCGATCCCATCACGATGGAGGACTACCTCTCGGCCCGGATGATCTCGGATCCACTCGGGCTCTTGGACTGCGACGTCCCCGTCGACGGCTCCATCGCGGTCGTAGTCTCAGGTGCCGAGCATGCGGACGCCTGCGCGAAGCCCATCGGAGTTGAGGCGGTCGGCGGCTCCGACGGCGCCGGGGGGTGGGATCAACGACCCGACTACCCGAAGATGGCCTCCGCCGACGCGGCGCGCGAGATGTGGGGCGCCACCGACCTGGGGCCGGCCGACGTCGATGTGGCCGAGCTCTACGACGGGTTCACCTACCTCACGATGGCGTGGCTGGAAGCATTGGGCTTCTGCGGCGACGGCGAATCCGGCCCTTTCCTCGAGGGCGCGTCGCGCATCGCCCTGGACGGCCAACTGCCGCTCAACACGTACGGCGGCCAGCTCTCCGCTGGCCGAATGCACGGCTACTGGGTCCTGCACGAGGCCTGCCTGCAGCTGCGGGGCGAGGCGGGGGCGCGGCAGGTGGGCGGCCAGCCCGAAGTGGCGGTCGTGTCGAATGGAGGCGGGCCGATCGCCGGGTGCATGCTCTTGACTCGGTAGCGGAGTGGGGGCGCGAATGAGCACTGTCGTGGGCATTCCCGAGCAGCCGGTGCTGGTGGTCGGACCGTGCAGTGCCGAGATCAGCCGGCTGTGCGAGACCATGCGAGCCGGAGGGTGGACCCTCCTGGTCGCCGAGGACATGGACCGGGCGCGCTGGTTGGCGTCGATTCAAAAGGTTGCGCTGATCCTGATCGCGGACAGCCATAGCGAACCCGACGCGGCCAACGCCATCCGGCCGGTATCGAACGCGCCACTGGTGGTCTTGGGGGACCCCTCGCCCCGGAGCGTCATCTCCCTCGTGGAGGCGGGGGTCGATGCGGTCATCGATCCCCGGGCCGGCGATGATGACGTCCTCGCCCGGTTGGGCGCCTTGCTCCGGCGGGTTGACCGCGCCTCTGCTCCCGGCGTGCGCTTCCTGCGCGCCGACACGCTAAGCATCGACCTCCTGGCCCGAGAAAGCGCACTCGACGGAGCTGCCCTGGCGCTCTCGCCGACCGAGTATGCCGTGCTGACCCTTCTCATGACCCGTCCGCACGAGGCGCTGCCGGTGCAGACCATCGTGCGCCAGGTCTGGGGGTGGAGCGCGGCCGATGGCCGGAACGCATTGCGGATCATCGTGAACCGGCTGCGACGCAAGCTCGAGGACGATCCACGCTCGCCCCAGTACATCGCAGCCGTGCGGGGCGTCGGCTACCGCTTCATCGCCGACGTGGTCGAGATGGGCGACCGGGCCAACCCGCCGCAGCCCTCCCAGGCCAACGACCCCCTCAACTGGGTGGAGGGGCTGGCCCTCGAGCTGATGGGCTGTGACTCCGTCGTGGGCGCCGGTGAGCTGCTGCTCGATGCGCTTGATGCCAGCGGGTACGCGGAAGGTATGGCGGTGTTCCGCGTGGATCAGGACGTGATGCGCCTCGTGGCCGTCCGCGGCATGTCGGACGCCTGGACGGAGCGGGTGGCGGGCGGCATCCCGCTCGACCCGTCCTTTGCCAGTGTGCAGAGTGTCCTGACCGGCGAGCCCGTGCAGTTCGGCGACATCCACGCGGTCGGTGGCCACTTCCGGGCCACCGCGGCACAGCTGGTCGACGAGGGCGTGCGCGCCGGCCACTTCTTCCCCATTGAAGGACGCCATGGTGTGTGGGGCAATTTGGGCCTCGTCCGGCGCTCGGGCCAGCCCTTCGACGAACCGGCCATGGCGTTCTGTCGAGCCATGTGTGCGGTGTTCTCGGCGCGGGTGGCCGGCCTGGCGGCGCCGTGACGCGGCGGGCGACATCGAACTGAAATCGTTCCTCGGCCCGGTGGTTGACAAGACTGTCAAGTTATAAGCTCGTCCCCGATGCGCACCTGCCCGATCGCCCACGGATACGACCCGCTCGATCCAGCGGTTGTCGCGGATCCCTTCCCGGTCCTGCGACGCCTACGCGAAGAGGGCCCGGTCTTCTACGTGGTGGAACTCGACCACTACATCGTCACCCGGTTCGACGACATAGAGGCCATCCTGAAGGACCGGGAGACGTGGTCGGCCGCCAACGCGTCATCCCCCCTGATCCCGGTGGGCCCGGCGGCGCAGGAGATCCTGACTGCTGGCTTCAAGCGAGTGCCGACGCTCAACAACGCGGATCCGCCGCGTCACGGCCCGATGCGCAAGTCGGTGCTGGCCGTCATGACCCCGCGTCGCCTCCGGGCGCTCGAACCCGTCCTGCGCGCCTACGCCATCTCGCTCGTCAAGGGATTCGAGGCGGCGCCGGAGATCGACTTCGTCGCGGAGTACTCCTTTCCGTTTCCGGGATTCGCCGGATTCAGCCTGCTCGGCTTCCCCGACTCGGACACGGACACGCTGAAGGAGTGGAGCCGGACGCGGGTCCTGCTCACCTACGGTCGACTCTCCGAGGAAGAACAGGTGGCCACGGCCAAGGACGTCGTGGCCATGTGGCGCTACGTCGAGGACTTCGTCGCCCAACGGACGGCCGACCCGCTCGATGACCTGACCAGTGACCTCGCCAGACTGGCCCATGACAGGCCTGACCAGCTGAGTACCTTCGACATCGTCAACATCGTGTACTCCATGGCACTGGCCGGCCACGAGACGACCATGAACACCATCGGCAGCGGCGTCTACGCCCTCCTGCGAGAACGGGAGCAGTGGCAGCGCCTTATTGACGAGCCCGCGTTGATCCCCAACGCGGTGGAAGAGATCCTCCGCTTCGACGGCCCCGTGCTCAATCATCGACGCGTGGCCAAAGTCGACACCACCATCGGCGATGTCGACCTTCCGGCCGGGTCCCGCATCATGATGTGCTTCGCCTCGGCCGACCGCGATCCCACCCACTTCGGGGAGGATGCCGATACATTCCGGGTGGACCGCTCGGAGGCCGAGTTGCACCTCGCCTTTGGGAAGGGGGCGCACCTCTGCCTCGGGGCGGCCCTGGGCCGGCTGGAGACCCAGATCACCCTCGAACTCCTCACCACGATGACCCCTGACATGGAGCTGGTTCCCGACCAGGAACTCCGGTACAGCCCGAACGCGCTGTTCCGCGGCCTCAGATCCCTGATGGTCGCGCCCGGTGGCAACGGGAAGTGAGCGAGCCCGAGATAGACGAGGCGAGGTTCGCCCAGGCTCAACGGGCGGTCAAGGTCTCGGCACTGCAGGCGGGTCCGTCCGACGGTGACCGCTGCGCCGGGTGCTTCTACTACCTCGAGCCGGGTGATGAGTTCGCCTTCTGCTGGCACGAGAAGCTGCAGATCCTCGTGGGAGCCGACTGGTGGTGCCACTACTGGGAGATGGCCGATTCGTGAGCGGCGGTCACGCCCGGTCGGTGCTGCACGAACTCCTCGGGTTGCGACCGACGACCGACCGGCACCGCTGGCACCAGATGGTCGGCACCGCCGTGGCGACCACGACCGGAGCCCTCCAGGGGGGCGCCGCGTTCGCGGCGGCGATTGAGGCGACTGTGGGCGCTACGGGCCGGCCGCTCCGGTGGGCCACCGCGCAATTCATCTCCCATGTCCAGCGTGGATCGGAGGTGGACATCGACATCACGGTCCCGGTGGACGGGCACCACCTGAGCCAGGCCCGCGCCGTCATGCACTGCGAGGGGAGCGAGATCCTGACCATGCTGGCCGCCCTGGGTGAACGCCCGCTCCCCTTCGGCGGCCTCTGGCCGGTCCCCCCGGACGTTCCGGCCCCCGAGGATTGCCCCGAACGCCTGGTGCCCGGGAAGTCAGGGCCCTCGATCCTCCAGACCTTCGATCGCCGAGCGGCCGTCGGCCGGTCCTACACCGAGGTGGACGGGCACCCCGGCCCCGGGCGCTCGGCCAGCTGGTTCAGGCTGCCCAACGGCCGACGCATGGTCGGCGCGGGGGACCTTGCCCTCATCGGGGATTTCCTGATGGTCGAGTTCGCCGACGCCCTCGGGGTGCCGTGCACGGGCGCCAGCCTCGACAACACGGTCCGCGTGGCCGGCCTCGACGAGACGGAGTGGGTGTTGCTCGACGCATCCGTCCACTCGGTGTCGGGCGGGCTCGGCTACGGGACGGCCCACCTCTGGTCCCAAACGGGTGGCCTGCTCGGGACCACGTCGCAGTCCCTCGTCATCCGGGCGCTGACCCCCGACGGCGAGCTCCCAGACCGGCCGGGGAAACGGATCGTCGGTAACTGAGGTTCACGAGCCGATCAAAAGGGTCGCTCTGGCGAGTGCGAGAGGCCACGCGGTCTCGCCATGCTGCCTCCGGGCGGTCAAGGGAGCGCAGCCTGACGACGAGAGCCGGGTGCGCTCATGGCCCACCAAGGAAGACGGCACGAGCGATGTCATCACGCTCGCAGAGCTCCGCCGTCAATCCTTCGAATCGAACGCTCCCCCGTTCCATGAACACGGCGCGCTCGCACATCGCGGCGGCAATGTTGAGGCTCTGCTCGACCATGACGATGGTGACACCGCTGGCATGCACTCGCCGCACCGCCTCGAGGAGTTCCTGCACCACGACCGGCGCGAGCCCGAGAGACAGTTCATCGATGCACAGGAGCTCGGGGTCCTGTAGGACCGCCTTCGCCAAGGCCAGCTGTTGCTGCTCGCCACCAGACAGGCTGCCGGCCTTTTGCCACTGCCGGCGCCCCAATACGGGGAACAACTCCATGACGGTCGCCTGCCGCTTGCGTCGCTCCTGCCTGCTCTTGTGGAACACGAGACTCTGCATGTCCAGGTTCTCAGCCACCGTCAGGTCGTTGAAGACCCCATGCCCACCGATCACCAATGCGATGCCTTGGTCTGCCAGCTTCTCCGCTCGCACGCCGGCAATGTCCTTGCCTTTGAAGCAGATCTCCCCCACCCTCGGCCGCTCGAGACCGCAGATCGTGCGAAGCAAGGTCGACTTGCCGGCGCCGTTTGTGCCGAGCAGGGCGAGCGCCTCACCTCGCCGCACCGTCAGATGCATGTTGAACAGCACCTGTACGGACCCGTAGGAGAAGTCAAGCTTCCGCACGGTGAGCAGCGCATCGCCCTCGACCTCCCGGCGTAGTTCCGGGTGTGCCGCCATGGCTAGTTCCATCCGTCACTCCAGGCAAGGTTCGTGACCTTCCAGCAGGTGCAGCTCGTGTACCACTCGGCCGGCCGCCATTGCTGTCCTCCGGTCGGATCCTGAGCATTGGTCACATCCATCGGACCGTCGGGGTACGAGAGGGTGAGCGGCCCCGCTTTCACCAGGCCGCCGGCCAGGGCAGTTCGAGAGAGCGCCGTCAGGTTCTGCATTGCGGCAGCCAGGATCGCCACCTGGCCACAGGCCTCGCCATCGAGTTGACCGGCGAGGCGGTGCTGATCATCGGCGGGCGCCTGACCGGCCGCACTCGCCAACTTGTCGCAGTTCGTGGTGGCGGCGTTGGGCTGGTAGCCGGGTGTGTTGGACCCACCCTCCTGATCGGTGGTGATGGCGATCGCACCGTTGAAATTTGGAGAAATGGCGCCAGAATTATCAGCTATGAGTGCCATGGACTGATCGTTCATCATCACGTACTTGGGATGGTAATTCTGCAGCTGGGCATAGGTGGCAAAGTCGGTGATGATCGCCCTGGCCGTTTCGAGGACGGTGGTGATCCCGGCGGAGTGGAACTGCTCAACGGCAGAGAGATCCTGGGCCGGAGTGTCCGGCTCCGCGGACGAGGTATCGCACCCGTAATTGAAGGTCGATGCGATGCTAATTCCGATGGACGCCAGGTCTGCGGCAATCGCCGTATTCTGTTCGGGGTAGCAACTCTGCTCGATGATGCCGATCTTTTGGCCCGAGAGCAGCCCAAGCTGCTGAGCACCGAATATGTAGTCCTTGATCAATCGGTCGTAGTCCGTTGTCGAGCTCAATACATAGGGATAGAACTGCTGCATGGCGGGCGTCTGCGGAGACGTATAGAAGAGGTTGGGGACGGACGCCTGCGCAAGGCAGTTGAACTCCTGCGGGTTGTACATATTGTTGATCACCGCGAAATCGCCGTCCTGCTGTATCTGCAAGCAGAGTGCCTGCTCGCCACTGGCCGAGAGCACGTTGTCGCCGTAGTACACGGGAACCACTTTCCGACATTGGATGCCGCCGAAGCCGTTGTAGAGATTGAATACGGCGTTGTACATGGCTTCTTCGTCCTGCGCCGAGGGGACACCGAGCAGTGCGTTGAGGGCCCCAAGGTTCACCACGACGACGCCAACCTTGATCTGGGTGGAGGAGATTCCGGTCGTGGAGCCGGACAGACAGCTCGGCGACGCCGGCGTGGTGGGGGTGACGCTCGAGCCCCCAACCGCGGGAGCGGTCGCCACCCCGCCCGATGAGCCCGATGCGTCCGGTGGCGCCGCGGCACCGATCACACCCCCGGTTGACGCCTGGGAGCCACTGGAGGAACCCGCGGGCACGGTGGAACCGGGAGTCACCGCGCCGGGAGTTGTCGTGGTCGTGGGCTGGGCAGACGTGCGTCCCGCGACTCCGGCGTTCGCGGCGGCGGAGAGGGGGTTCGACGAAGCCGGCACCAGGGCCCACGCCAACAGACCAACCGCCAGAATCGCCGCGACGGCAGTGAAGGCTCTCTCTGGCACCGGCCCCTGCCGCGACCACAAGCGGAACTCTTGGAACGCCTTCATCGCTACTCCTCCCCTAACCGTTGCTCATCGCTGGACGCCACGCCAGCCGTCACTGGAGTGACTTGTGATCCGTTGGAGCGGGCTATCGCGGTCTCGTCGGTACCGAGATAACTGGCAACGACGAGCGGGTTGGCCCGAATCTCCTCCGGTGTACCGACGGCGATCATCCGGCCCTCAACCATGGCGTAGACCCGGTCGCACAGTCCCATCAGCAAGGGCATGTCGTGCTCGACAATCACGATGGCGCAGTCCAATTCCTCACGGAGGCGACGAAGGAGCGGCCCGAAGGCTTCCGTCTCGCGTTGCGCGATGCCGGCGGTTGGCTCGTCCAGGAGGAGGAGTTTCGGCTTGCCGGCCACCTGGAGCGCGAGGTCACAGATGCGTCGACTGCCGGTGGAGAGATCGCCCGTCGATGTGTCGGCGAAGTCGCTCAGACCCATGCGAGCAATCAGCTCGTCCGCCTCCAGGCGGCAGGCATTCTCCGCCTTGCGAGTCCATGGTGCCCGCAATATGGATGCAATGATGCCGATCCCCTTGCGTGATCCGATCATCGTTTGCACGGTCTCCCGGACGGTCAGCCCGGGAAAGAGGTGGGCTGATTGGAAACTCCGGCCCATGCCCAGTCCGGCCCGAAGATCCGGCGGCAATGTAGTCACATCGGCGCCCAGCAACGTGATCGAGCCACTGGCCGGTCGGATGACCCCGGAGATGGTGTCAATCAGAGTGCTCTTACCCGCACCATTTGGTCCGATCAACCCAATGATCTCGCCCGAGCGAACTTCCATTGTCGCGCCTTGGAGGGCCCGGATCCCGCCGAACCGGACGTGCACATCGGCCACCTCGAGAACGCCACGCCCGATCGCAGCATGGTCGTGGATGAGCTGCGCGGCCTCCAGTTTCTTCAAGAACGCATTCCACAGCTTGACGGCGACACCGGCAATACCCGTCGGGTAGATCATGAGGACAACGAGCATCAGCAAGCTGGGAAAGGCAATCTGCAAGGCCGGCTGTGAGCCCAACAGGAAATAAGTAGGCAGGTACAAGACCATCGCGGCCACGATGGCGCCGCTGATGGACCCCAGTCCGCCGACGACCGGGATCGCCAGGACCGAGAGGGAGACTGCCGGCGCGAATTGACCGGGATTTGCCACCAGCCACGCATCGGCCCAGAGGACACCGACCATGCCGGCGAGGAATCCGCTGACCGCCAGGACGGCCAGCTTGACCGTCGTCGGATTGATGCCCTGCGCCGCGGCGGCACGTTCGTCGTCCCGCACGGCAACGATCAGGCGTCCCGGAGTCGACGTTTGCAGACTCCGCGCCGCCGCCGCCGCGAGGACCAAGACGGCGACGGAGATCAAATAGATCGAAAGCTGCGTGCGTACATGCCCCAGGCCGTCGAGCAACGCCATCGGCTGCAAATCCAATATCGTGCCAGGGGACGACGTGAACCAGCTCTGTTGAAACACCCACTCTGAGGCCACCACGGCGAACCCGAGTGTGGTGACCGCCAAGGTCAAACCTTGAATGCGAAGCGCTGGAAGGCCGATGATGAGCATCACTCCCGCACCTGCCAGCCCGCACACCACCAAAAGGGCCACCAGACTCCACCCATGATGAGCCAACCTCGCCGCGAGGAAGGCGCCGACACCGACAACCGCGAATTGACCCAAGCTCAGCTGGCCGGCCCAGCCGACGAGAATGGTGAGCGATATCGCCACGATGGCGAACAGCACCACGAGGGTGAGGTCGAACCGATTCGCGTCCGAGCGCAATCCTGGCAGCAGCGGCAGTAGAACCGCCAGGAAGAGGCCAGCGAAGCCGAGCAGGCGCCGACGGTTGCGGACAACGAACCGACTGGTGACTGCGGACGGTATGCGGCTTCGCGCCGGCTCCCCGAGAACCGCTCCCTCCGTCGAAAAGACCGACGCGATGAGTCGACCCCGTACGAGGATCACCAGCAGTATCACGAGGAAGAGAACCACCTGCGCCGTTCCCGCATTGGACGTTTCGGCGAGGGTGACCTGCTGGACCACTCCGAGAGTCACTCCCCCGACAAGGGCCATGGGAATCGAGACGAAGGCACCGAAGGCGGCGGCGCCCAGGGCGAGGAGCAACTGGTCCGGTCCGAGCGTCGCGGCATCGAACTGTCCTGGCTGGGACGGAGCAATCAGCACGGCTGACAGCGTTGACAGGGCACCGGCCAGGCCCCACGTCAGTGTGCTGACCATCGTCGGGGAGATGCCACAGAGCCGGGCGCCATCACGATTGGAGGCCATGGCCCGGACCTTCCTACCGAGCAGGGTGAATCTCAGGAAGGCTGCAAGCAGACCCACCACAATCGGGCATACGACCATTACTGCCACATCCTGGCCGTGGAGGATCACGCCGCCGACGCTCCAGTGGAGGTTGAACGGCACGGGGAATCCCTTGTCGATCAGATTGACCGGGCTCGGACCGAAGGCGTTGATGTACAGCAGGGCCGCCAGGAGCTGCGACACCGCGAGCGTGAGCAACAGCAGCGACGTGCTCGACGCCCTGCGGGCACGCATTCTTGAAACGAAGAGGCGATCGACCGCGATGCCGGTTACCGCCCCGATGGCGAGGCAGACCAGGATGGCCGGCACGTAGCCCCAGCCCCAATCGAGCATGAGCTTCGCCAAGAAGACGGCAGGGAACGCTCCGAGCTGGCCGTGGGCCAGATTCAAGAATCGATCAGATCGGTAGACCAGAACGAGCCCTACGGCCAAGAGGCCGATCAACATCCCCGAAAGCACACCCAACACGAGCGTCCCGCCGTTCACCGCAATCGCCTCTCGGAGGGTCCGATCTCCTTCATCTGCGACGATTCGAGAGCAGTCGCCTGATATGAAAGTCGTTCACCCGATTTCTGAGGGTGGCTCCGGGGGACCAAGGCCCCGATACGTGAGGAGCCTGACGCGATGCGGCAGCGTCTTCCGCCTTGAGCCCAGCCCTCGTGTCTCTTCATCCCGCCCCGTAATCCCCCATCGCCGAGATCTTCGAAGCCGTTACCGGAATACGCCCACCCTTACGGCATTCGCTTTCGTATCCCTTACAGTATCGGGATATCGAATTTCCGTCAACAGCGTTGATACGTCGGACGTCATCTGACCAAGTAGGGAGTTGTATGCCTGAACGAGAGGGCAAGGTGGCACTCATGACCGGTGCTGGGCGCGGCCAGGGGCGGGACTACGCCACTCCACGGGCCCGGGAGGGAGCTGACACCCTTGAGCCGACAACGTCGCCGGTTCAGCGGCCTTCCCCCATTCGGATCCGGCCAAATGGATCACCGGGTTGGCACTGCCCGCAGATGTCGGATGGTGCGTGCGATGAGTTCGAAAACGACGCGGTTGGACACGCTGGCTGGCAAGGCCCCCGATCCCATAGGGGAATCGACCTCAGGGTGCACGGCTATGAGGAGGAGTTCCTCCTGTCGGCAATGCCCCGACGTCCCGCCTGTTCATCGGCCACACGGCCACGCCGATCAACGCTGGCCAACAGCTAGCCCTCCATGGTCGCAATCACCGTGCAAGTGAAGCAGTCGCACATGCAGGCGACACCCGGTGCGCTTTCAAAGCAGAGGGCGTCCCGAGCGGGCGCACCTCTCGCTTGGGTCGTCCCGGGTCGCCCCGCCCGGGCCACTCTGGAAGTTGGCCGAACCCGCCAGCCGAACCACTGCGGTGGCACGAGAAATCCCGAAGGAGCGTCGAACTGGTCGGACCTTCAATCGCCCCGAATCGGCAGCCGGAAGGTCGATTGAGCGAGCGGTAGATCAGCACCGCCCGACACAGCCGGTTTCATGCCAGACGTACGGCGTGCGAGCAACCCTGACCCCTGGCCCCGCCGGTGATAAAGGCAACCTTGCCCACGAGCTTGCCGATGAAGCCCCTTTTGTCTGACCCACTCTTTCTCGATGCCCTTCCCGGATGGCACCCTATTAACTGCGGCCCGCACCCACAATGGCCTGCTCGATTGACCGGCTGTCGCGTGGTGGATACGTTATAGAAAGACTTACCGGAAGCATCACAGGGACCGGGTACTCGAAGGACAGAACGGGGGGAACGGCGATGGCCGGACCGCTGGACGGATACAGAGTCGTCGAAGTCGCCGCATGGACCTTTGTCCCTGCCGCCGGGGCAGTGCTGGCGGACTGGGGCGCCGACGTCCTCAAGGTGGAGCATCCCGAAACCGGCGATCCGCAGCGCGGACTGATTGCCTCGGGCATCGTGCCTTCTGCAGGCGGCGTCAACTACATCATGGAGCAGCCGAACCGCGGCAAGCGGAGCATCGGCATCGACATTTCCACACCCGACGGCCTCGAGATCCTGCTGCGGCTGGTGGAGACGGCTGACGTCTTCGTCACCAACTTCCTGCCCGGGTCGTGTGAGCGCCTGGGCATCGGGCTCGATGCCATCCGGGCCCGCAACCCGAAGATCATCTACGCCCGCGGGCATGGCCAGGGTGTGCGGGGCGACCGGGCCGGGCGCGGCGGGTTCGACTTGGCTGTCTACTGGGCTCAATCGGGTATTGCCGATGCCCTGACCGTGACGGAAGGTAGCTATCCGCCTTTCCAACGTGCCGCCTTCGGCGACGTCGTTGGCGGCCAGACCATCGCCGGGGGAATAGCCGCCGCACTCCTCAAACGGGAACGCACCGGTGAGCCGTCCGTCATCGACGTCTCACTACTCCATCTCGGCCTCTGGCAGCTCTCGGCTGACGTGGTGGCATCGGGCGTCATCGGTCAGCGGGTGCCCAAATACGACCGCTCCGAGATGCCCAGCCCGCTGACTAACGTCTACAAGACCAGTGATGGCCGGTTCCTCTACCTCGTCTATCTCCAGGCCGATCGATTCTGGTCGGAAATCTGTCACAAGGTGCTGGAACGGCCGGACCTGGTTGAAGACGAGCGCTTTGCTACTGCGGCGGTGCGATTTCAACACCGCAAGGAATGCATCGAGATATTCGATGAAATCTTCGCTTCACAACCACTGGCCTACTGGCGGGAGCGACTGGACGCAATCGGCGGGGTGTGGGGACCGGTTCACAATGCCCTCGAAGTACACAATGACCCCCAGGTCATCGCCAACGGCTATCTACCCGAGCTCACTGACGACAACGGCTCGACGTTCCGCCTGGTCTCGAATCCGGTGCAGTTCGACGAGACGCCGCCACAACTACGACGCGCGCCCAATCACGGTGAGCACACCGACGAGATACTCTTGGAAATGGGCGACGACTGGGAGCGGATCATTGCGCTGAAGGAGTCGGGCGCCATTCTCTGAGCGACTTCGGCGAAACCAGGTGGTTTTCCGGGACTGGCGTGCGGGTTCAACGAACTGCGAAGACGGTCGAGGAGGTGGCGGCTCGCACTGCCCAGGCCGCACTCTCGACCCTTATGGGCACGAAGTCGCTGGCCTGGGAGGGTATGGACATGCGCCAACACCTCCAGCTTTCGGCTGATGTGATGTCGATCATGGAGAAGACTTCGGATGCCGTGGCCGCCGGTCAGCGCCTCGTGGAGGCCGGCTCGCTGCCAAGGCAGATGGCCGCAGCGGGGACCATGCCTCGAAGTAGAAGACCGACAAACTGACGCTGGCCTTCTGGTCTATCTCACTACCGAGCCCGAGTAGGCGGAGCGTCGAGAGCTCATCGTCGGTAGCGTCGTTCCGATGGCGCTCTTCACCCTCGGCCGCCTGGTCGCCGTCCCGGCGTCCACCCGGACCGACCTGCTCGCCCCGCCGGCCCTGGCCGCGTTGGAGGCCGCCGACCTGCTCGACGAAGTCGGTGTGGTCGAGATCGATCCCGCGGTGTCCGACACGGCCACCACGCAGGAGGTGTTCGGGCTGTCGATGGA
This sequence comes from Acidimicrobiales bacterium, assembly GCA_036502025.1. GTDB lineage: Bacteria > Actinomycetota > Acidimicrobiia > Acidimicrobiales > RAAP-2 > Bog-473. Next base: position 83,849 of record DASXZJ010000126.1, read on the forward strand.
CACCCTGGCCAACTGCGTCATCGTCGGCGGCAAGCGGGAGGGGACGGAGCGCATCGCCGCCTGCCTGGTCCTGGCCACCGGCCGGGCCGACGTCAACAACGTGGTCAAGCGGTCGCTCGATGTACGCAAGGCCTCGTTCCTCCCGATGGAGCGCGCGGTGGAGCTGACCGGCGTGGAGTACGGCGGCATCACCCCGATCGGGCTCCCCGCCGACTGGCCGATCCTGGTTGACCGCGGCGTGGTCGACACCGAGGTCGTGGTCATCGGCTCGGGCCTACGGCGATCCAAGATCCTGCTCCCGGGCCCGGTTGTATCTCGCCTCGCGGGAGTCCGCGTGATCGATGATCTCAGCCTCGGCAGCTGATCCTCCCCCCGGGCGAACTCCTTATGACGCCAACGAGGCTTCGAGTGTGATCTCGGGCACACCGGCCAGCGCCCGGCTGACCGGACACCCGGCTTTGGCCGACTTGGCGTGCTCGACGAAGGCGGCCTCATCGAGTCCGGGCACGTCGCCGACCGTGACCAGGTCGATCTTGGTGATGGTGGGTGCCCCGTCCACGGGCCTCAGGGTCACCGTGGCGTCGGTGTGTACCGAGTTGGGCGGGGTCCCGGCTTGGGCCAGGATGTTCGACAAGGCCATCGAAAAGCACGCCGCGTGCGCGGCCGCGATCAGCTGCTCGGGATTCGAGCCCGGGCCGTCCTCGAAGCGGGACTTGTACGTGTATCCCCCGCTGATGGTGTCTCCGGCGGTGAACGTTCCTGTCCCGGACGGGACGTCACCCTTCCACTCTGCACTGCCCTTAGCCGGCATGGCTGCCTCCTCGATTTCGTGGGACTCGACCGTGGGTATAACGAACCCCAAGCCAACATATGGGCCGGTTCGACCGGGCCGTACCGGGTTGGTCCCACAGCAGAGAGGTGACGAGGTATGA